>JALHRJ010000004.1:6770-132672 GCA_022841475.1 Cyclobacteriaceae bacterium
GTAATACGGCAGTATTTGAAAGTTTTAAATCAGTAACCGCACCATCTGAAATCTTCGTTGTAGTAATAGCATCATTAGCGACAACCGGGTCTGGATAATTTCCTGTAAGGTCGCCCCCCGCAATTCCTGTGAGTGCACCACCGGAAATAGTAACATTCGTTGCACTTGTGATTCTTCCTTTGGCATCGACAACAAATTGAGGTGATGTAGTCGGAGATCCATAGGTACCAGGTAATACGGCAGTATTTGAAAGTTTTAAATCAGTAACCGCACCATCTGAAATCTTCGTTGTAGTAATGGCATCATTAGCGACAACCGGGTCTGGATAATTTCCTGTAAGGTCGCCCCCTGCAATGCCTGTGAGTGCGCCACCGGAAATAGTGACATTCGTTGCGCTTGTAATTCTCCCTTTAGCATCGACAACAAATTGAGGCGATGTAGTCGCAGATCCATAGGTATTCGGGACTACCGATGTGTTCTCAAGCTTAGTGCCGGTTACAGCACCATCTAAAATCTTGCTTGTTGTAATGGCACCATTAGCGACAACCGGGTTTGGATAATCTCCTGTAAGGTCACCACCTGCGATTCCTGTGAGCGAGCCGCCAGAGGAAATAATATTTGTAGCGCTGGTAATTCTTCCTTGTGCGTCTACCGTGATTCGGGCACTTTCGGTAGCGCTACCATAGGTGTTGGGTGTAACTCCCGTAGTCGCCAACTTCAATGAAGTAACTGCTCCGTTATCAATTTTACTTTCAGTAACGGCAAGGTTAGCAAGATCCAATGTTTGAATCGTACCATCCAGAATTGTTGGAGATGAAACGGAGTTGGGAGAAAGAACCAGATTATTTAATGGCCCCAAGATCTGACCCGCAGTAGTAACGGAATTTAAATTCACGGAAGTACCATTTGTAATTGCCAATGTATTTCCAGCCAGAGAAAGGTCCTGATTGGAGGCACCTCCCGTCATGGCAGTCCATTGGTTCGCACGCCAGTAATAAAATCCTTTTAAGGTGTTGTCAAATACCAGAAGGCCATCGTCCGCGGGTGAAATAGCAGCCATTGCAAGACGCTGCGCAGTGGTGAGTTGTGGAATCAGTATACCTTGATCATGATTGGGTGGATTTAGAATAAGTATTGCATTGGGACGATCAACCAGGGTGCCAATGGCAACACTTTTGCTGGGTTGACTTTGTGCCTGGAACGATAAGATCAGCAGAATAATTACACTAACAAGTACATTAGATATCGTACTAATATTTAGTGACATGGATTTTTTTTTCATCGGGGTTATCTTTCAATTAGGTCTAATTGGCTGTGGTAGTTGGTTGATACAGAAAGATTATGCCAAGAGTAAATCTGATAAAACCTTTGTTTTCAATCGATAATGTATCTATGCCGGAAGAAATATCTACATCCTGGCTTGAGTGAGGGTATTACTATTCTTTCGTTGGGGAATAAATTCCACAAGTATTAATGTTTTTCAGTTGATTAAGCTTAAAAATTATTGGAATGAAATTTCCTATGAATTGGTGGTCCCTTACCTATGAAAAATTATACCTATGTGTATGTGCTAAGGAATTGGCTTCTAATTTCTTTATCATTTGTGTTGTTTATTGTAACAACACCCATATTTGCCCAAAACATTAATAATGGCGCCAATCTTTTTATTGCTGATGGAGTAAATGTTTTTACCGGGGGCAATCTAACCAATACCGGATTTCTCCAGAACAATGGAAGTTTTTCTTTATCGGGCGACTGGACAAATCTTGCCATTTATCAGGGTTCAGGTAGTGTTTCATTGATAGGCGGCAATCAACTATTTTCTAATCTGACTCAACCCGTTGCGCAATTAATTATTGATGGTGAGGGTATTAAATTTATACCGGGTAAACTATTTATCACGAATGAATTGGACTTCCGCCTAGGGGTAGTGCTGATTAATGACAGCGATACGCTGATGATGGGAACAAATTGTATTGTGAAAAATGGATCTGAGCTGAGTTATGTAGATGGAGCATTAACCTCTCAAGGAGGTGGCTATAAATTTTATCCAATAGGCATCAATGGAAAGTATTATCCTGTTGAGTTGGTGGATATCAGAGGTTTTGAGCCAACCATTGAAGTTGAGGCTGTAGAAAATTTGCCCGTTGTTATCACTTCAATGCCCGTTGATATCAATCGGGAAATCTATTGGACTCGTAAGACAATTTCGGGGACTTTTGAAAACTCTCCGATTACGTTAGGTCTTGATCTGCAAGGTGAAAATCCATTACAATGGGTTATTGCTTCTTCAGATAATCTCCTGGATGAATTTTTGGTAACAGAAAACGTTACAATCCGTTCGGAAAATGAACTGACGATTATCAACTCGGTACTACCCATTAGTGCAAATTATTTTGTGTTAGGCCTATTGCCCGGAGAAGCGCCTCGTCCGTACTTTTTTAGTACTACACTTTCTCCAAACGCAATGAACGCGGACAACCGCTTTGTTAAAGTGTTCGGAGACAGTACGGGTCCCAGTGATTTTTATTTTCAGGTATTTAATCGGTGGGGACAATCTGTTTATGAAACCCAATCCTTTATAAGCATGTCTTCCCAAGGTTGGGACGGTAGACAAAATGGTAATGTGTTGCCATCGGGTGTTTATCCGTATAGTATTAAATATAAGGAGAGTTCGGGCAAATTGATTCAGCAAACCGGGTTCATAACGATTGTTCAGTGATGAGATACCTTACTTGCGTAACTGCTTTTTGTTTACTAATAATTCTTCCTTTTTTTGCTGTTAGTCAGTCCCCGGTTTTCTCCCAGTATTATTCAAGTGGTTTGTATTTGAACCCTGCATTAGCCGGTCTCGAAAAGGATATTTATCTCGGCATGAATTACCGATCGCAGTGGGGCAATCTAAACTTGCCATTTACAACCTTTCAATTTAGTTACATTCAACCCATTTCGAGGAATGGTTCGCCTAAGAGGCATGTGGGAGGTCTTGGTTTATCTTTTTTGAATGATGTGGCTGGTTCAAATAAAGAATTTATAACACAAGGCGTTTCTTTGGCTCTGGCCCGCAATTTTCATTTAAATCGTAGTGGAGATAATATTCTGGCAATATCCCTTCAGGCTGGTGCTAGTCAGCAGCGAATAAATTATAATGACCTCAGATGGTCATCACAATATTCTGCCTTTACAGGATTTGATCAATCATTGCCAGGAGAATCAACATTAACCAACGAACGTGTCTTCAATCCTATATTGAATGCAGGGGTGATGTGGTATTACAATCCGAGACCAAAGAATTTATCCTATAAGAGCACATCCAGCTTTCACGGAGTTGCAGTGTCAAATATTATTAGGCCCGATGGTTTTTACTTGAACAGTAAAGATGCACTTTCACTGTTATATAAGGTGCATGGTGGATTTACCTCAGCGGTAAGTCGTAAATTGGAACTCTCACCAAACTACCTTGTTCAACTTCAAGATGAACGTATTCAGGTAAACCTTGGCATGTATGTAGGCTATACTATTTCCAACTCGCGCGATGTCTCCGCTGGCATGAAAGCTATTGTCGGTGCCTGGTATCGATATGAGGATGCTATCATTCTGTCAGTTGGTTTAAGTAATGCAAATTGGAATCTCGGATTTAGCTATGATAGCAACGTATTTTCGTTCAGCAAAGCTTTTGGGTATGGAAGCGCATATGAATTGTCCATGGCCTACAAAATTGTGAGCAAAAATGGTTATAAAAGATTTTCGTCACCCTTAATCTGATGCGAATATTACTGGCCGGAATATTTGCTTTGAGTGTTTGCTTATCGTTGAAGGCGCAACAGAGTGAGAACCTTAAACGACAAGCAGATTTATATTATGAACAGGAACAATATAATCTTGCGATACAGTATTATCTGAAATTCACCGAGCTTACCGATCAAAATGTTGAAGTCAATTATCAGTTAGCTGAAAGCTATCGAAAATCATTCTTATATCAGGACGCAGAGAGACTTTATTTAAAAGTATACAATCAGGCAGCAGCCGGGTTTCCCCTTACTACGTATTTCAGTGGCTTAATGCTAAAGCTCAATGGTAAATTTGATGAGTCCATAACTTCTTTTAATACCTTTATTTCCAAAGTGCAAGGTGTCAAGGAATTAAATGACCACGTAGAGCAGGCCAGAATTGAAATTGCCGGATGCGAGATGGCCAAAGCCGAACTTCTAAAGAATAGGGAAGTCTATGAGTTAAGATCAGAGACCGTCAATACTGCATTCAATGATTATGCTCCGGCTTTGCGGGACAGTGCCACCCTGGTAATAACCAGTGGCAGGGTGGAATCAAAGAGTGTGACAATCGATGAGCGGTATGGAGAAGCATTTACGAATAATTTCTACTTCGAAAAAAATGAAGATGCCTGGAAAAATAGAACCAAAGAAATTTTTGCCATTACAAATACCCGTGCCAATGATGGAAGTGGAAGTTTTAATGGTCTGGGAGATAAATATTATTTCACCGTATGTGGTAAAGGTGTTTCACGATGCAGGATCTTCTTATCTGAATTTAGAAATAACCAATGGACAGAACCTAAACCACTCAACGATAACATAAATTATATGAATGCGGAAGCTAAACATCCGGCCGTATCGAAAGGGGGCGATACGCTTTTGTATGCTTCTAATAGAGCCGGAGGATTTGGCAGTTTTGACATCTGGATGAGCATCAATTCAGGAAATGAAAATTGGGGTCCTGCCATGAACCTGGGAAGTGAAATCAATACTAAATTGAATGAACTAGCCCCATCATTCACTACCTTCTCGCACGTTTTTTTTATGGCTTCAGACGGCCACCAAAGTTATGGTGGTCTGGATTTATATATGGTAAAGATGATGTCAGACGGCACGAAGGGGTTGTACAATCTGGATTATCCTTTTAATTCCAGCCGTGACGATTGCTTTATTAGTTTTTCTGAAAGGAGTATTTACTTCAGTTCTAATCGGGAAGGTGGAGTAGGAGGGTTTGATATTTATTCTGCTGTGATTCCATCCGTGATTTCTTTTATTTCTAAACTTAGTCTCAAGAATAAAGATGCGCGCCATGATGTTAAGCTTCTTACACGTTCAGAAAATCAGAATAATTTGACATTATTAACAGCCCGGAATGAAGATCGAATTGAATACGAAAATCTGTCGTATACGAAGCGCAAAATAGTGGATAAGTTGGTGCTTAATCTGCGAAATGGTTTAGAAAACAGAATCGAAGATTTTAAACTAGCATCTAAAGAAGACTATTTAGAGTTGCAACGTATAGCCGACACGCAGTATAAAATTTATGAACTCACTACAAAATTTTCTGATGCATTTCTGACGCGGGTAAGTTCACCAGAATATTCCGCACTGCCTTATTCTATAACAGGAATGCTGGTAGACTCGTTGTCTGATGAAGCGCTTGTTGAATTCAAAGTGGTGTTAATGGATGAGTCGGGTGAAGTCATCAAGACAACCACAACCAATGATAAGGGAAGGTTTCGATTCACCAACATGACTCCCGGTAGTTACGTTTACCTGCGCATGGAAAATATATCCGATCAGGTTTTGAATAACGCGCGCATAACGGAATTAAGAGTGCTCGGGATCCCCAATCAGAGCAGCTTTAACTTTGAGAATATCTTTTTTGATTTTGATCAGTATGACTTACGTAAAGAAGCAAAAGTGGTCTTAAATGATCTTGCTACTTACCTTAAGAAATATCCGTCTGTGCAAGTGGAAATATATGGCTATGCGGATGATCAGGGAACAGAAAGTTACAATCTGAGGTTGAGTCAACAACGAGGTCAATCTGTACTGGATTATCTGGTTAATCAGGGAACAGACCAAACTTCGTTAGCTGTAGTGGCAAAAGGCAAGCAAGGTGGTTCCTATTCTGATCCTGATAGAGAAAGGCAATTCAACAGAAGAGTAGAGTGTTATCTTTATGTTTCAAACTAGGATGGGTTAGAAGTAAAGGTGGGCTAATCTCCATTTCCAATCATAACAAATCCTGCCCAAAGCCTGGGATTTTTAACTTTACTCAGCATTTCTAATTGTGCTTGCTTAAGGGCTTGGCGGGTTGAGAATTCTTTGTTCAGGTAGGAATAAAATTTGACCATCAGTTCTTTGGTTTCTTCATCGTCTACTTTCCATAGACTTAACATAATATCACTAGCACCAGCTTGCATAAATGAACGTTGCAATCCATAAACTCCCTCGCTGTTTTCAATCTTTCCTAAGCCTGTTTCGCAGGCGGAGAGCACAACTAACCTGGTGTGAGAAAGGTCAAGGTTCATGACTTCATAGGCTGTAATAATTCCATCGTGATCGAAAGAAATTCCTTTGTTATTAACTGCTTGCAAACCAGTGGAGAGCACAAGGCCCGAATGAAATAGATGATCATTTCTCGCCAATTCATTTTTGAAGACAAAGCCTGGTGAAAAGAATCCATGGGTAGCTATATGCAGAATGGAGGGGGATTTAATCATTTTAAGATTTTCCTCTGTCGCGGCTAGCCCAAGAAACTGAGATTTATTTGATGGGGTAATTTTTAGAACTTTTGAGATGCTCGTAACTTCTTCTAATGTTCCAGGAAGTGGTGTAAACTCTTTAAAGCTGGGATTACCAAAAAATACAGCTTTGGTGAAATCAATTCCCTGAGCTGGAGTTCTGTTAACGAGTTGACTTGAATTTAATACTAATTGTAAGTCATATTTTTCAAGAATGTATTTTCCATTGCGATCAAGAAGTGCATTCAGGTTGATTTGATGGAATGCACCATCTGCCGAAACGAAGATTTTTCTCTTTCCTTCCAACTGATCTTCAAAGGGTCTCCAGAATTGATCGTATGAAATAGTATCATTAAAATCATAGCGCACTGTATTTCTGTAATAGCTTAAGTATCGTTTCTCAAGTTGGTTGCCATTCTTTAATACGATAAGTTTTGGGAAGTCAAGGGTTTCCTTTGACGTAATAAGTGCTGCATAATAAACACTATCGGTAAATCCAATACTACTTTTTTTACTCACCAGTTCAGATTCACTATATAAAATATCATATTTTCTAAATCGGATTATCTCAACCAGTGCCTCGTCTGATTTTAGCGATTGTTGTATTTCGGGCCACGTTACCTGCGTATCTTGTGTAGAGTTTGTTTGTAACGAGTGTCGAATATTCTTCTCAAGACTATCAAGTTCATGCTCGACTTTAGATATAGATACTCCTAAACCCTCAAGTTCGCCCAAGGTCATCTGGTAATATTGTCCTAGTTGAGTACTTATATTGTTTGTCGCCTCAACCAGCAAATTAAGCTCTGAATCCTTTTTATCCTGAACTTTTTGTGTGCGCTTTTTATCAGTGAAAAAAAACAATGATTTAAGTAGTAATTGGTTATTAAACATGTGCACCAATAATTCAGGATGAGTTTTATTGGATTTAATGGAAATTGTATTGTAGCGTTCAAAATTTTGTTTCTGTTGTTTATAAAATTGAATTTGTTCCGTTTCGGTAAGGTGCGGAAAAATATATTTTACTTGCCGGACTGCTATCGCCAAAGAGCGGTGAAACAGAGGTAGAGCAAGTTCGGGATTGTTTAACGCCCAATACGTTACCCCCAAATTGTCTATAACATCAACCAGTGCCGGAGAGTGGTAACCATATAAACTCTCCTTAATAAAAAGTACTTTTTCGTAATACATCACCGCCCTCTCATACTTGCCCATAAGGGTATACGTAACAGCTATATTATTCATGAGAGCTGCTGCCCGATCATTTTTCAAAAGATCCCTTTGATCCAAATGATTATAGAGGTCGAGAAAGTATTGCAGAGCCAGCACATATTGCCCATTTTGCCGGTAAGCCGAGGCAAGATTATTAAGAGTGGTTAAATAGGTGGGATTTTTATAGTCCGATGCAGATGTAAATCTTTCCAGGGTGAATTCGTATTCCTGTATCGCTTTTTTAACAAATCCTTGCTTCAGATAGATGCTGGTAATATTGTTTTGAAGAATTAAAGATGCGGTAGCGTGGTAGCCATGAGTTAAAATACAACGTGTCAATGCTTCATGGTAAAAAATGATTGCCTTGTCAAAGACACCCAACTTTTCGTAGATGAAACCCAACGCACTGGTTATTTCCACTAACAAGATATCTTCTGTCGATGATGAATTTTTAAGTGATCGGTATAATTCAAGAAGATTCTTTTCAGCTTTTGGATATAAACCTGTTTCAATATCATTCAGGTTTAATTCGAGTTTAATTTCGGAAGCCATTACACTATAGGAAACTGAATTAGTGAAAAGATCCTTTTGGAGAAGTCCTAATTTCTCTATTGCTTCATTGTGTTTTTTCTCTTTTCTGAGAAGTCTTCCTTCGGCTAACCTTAGTTCATAGTTGTTGTGATCATTTATAAAGAAAAAGTTGGTGGACAGCGCCTGGTTAACAATATTCAAAGCGAAATCATATTGATCATTACTCTCGTATAACCGAATCAAGGCTGTTACAGTAGATACATAGGTCGATTTTACATTTCCCCGCAAAGACTCAATGAGAATTTCGTAAAAAATATCTTTTGCTTTTTCTTCAGATTCTGATTTTTGTAGGAGAGTGGCTAAGTTGAATTTGGCGATCAATAAGGGAGGATCTGCACTCTTATAAAGCTCCTTATGAATGGTGAGATTTTTTGACAGGTACGCTTCGGCTTGGGATAGGTTATTCATATGACCGTAGGCTAGCCCAAGATCATTCAGAATGGTGAGATAGTTTTCATCATACATGCCCAGATCAAGCAGCGCAATTCGCTCGGCCTGCGTATAGAGTGCCAGTGATTTTTCAGGATTTTCTTTCCAGAATAATTGGGCACTATCGTAATAGGATTTCCATAAGGTTATGGATTGAGAGCAGACTGTTAGGGGAAATGCAAAGAATAGGAGACCTATAAATTTTAGCATGGATAGTCAGGGATACCATACATGCCAGCATTATGATGCCAGTTATTAAAGACCTTGTTTAACCCTGCAGTCCTTTTATTTAAGACTAGCGTGTAGAATTTAATCTACGATATGAAGAGATTTTGCAGGTAGTGCCTGTAATTAAGGCTACTATGTTGTGAGTACTTTGACTACTTTCTCTTCAGAACCTTTTCAACGGCACTCACTATATTCTCCGGACTTAACCCATACTTCTTTAATAGTTGGGTGGGAGTACCGCTTTCACCAAAGGAGTCATTCACCGCTACCATTTCGAGCGGTGAAGGAAGGAAGCGGGAAAGAACCTGAGCCACGCTGTCGCCTAGACCACCATTGATCTGGTGTTCTTCGCAGGTTACAGCACAACCGGTTTTTTCAACGCTGGCCAGGATTGCTTCAACATCCAAGGGTTTGATGGTATGAATATTAATAACCTCCGCAGAGATACCTTTTTCGGCAAGCATTGCCTCTGCTTCAATCGCCTGCCAAACCATGTGGCCGGTAGCAAAAATCGAAACCTGATTTCCGGAAAGTAGCATGTCTGCTTTACCGATGGCAAAGGGCCGGTCGGGGGCCATAAAGATCGGCCAGCTGGGGCGTCCAAAGCGCAGGTATGCCGGACCTTCGTGACTACCCAAAGCAATGGTGGCAGCCTTAGTCTGATTATAGTCACAAGGAACAATTACCGTCATACCCGGCAACATTTTCATCATTCCAATGTCCTCAAGTATCTGATGAGTAGCGCCATCCTCCCCGAGAGTTAAACCTGCATGGGAAGCACATATCTTAACATTTTTACCGGAGTATGCGATTGATTGACGGATCTGATCATACACGCGGCCAGTGGAAAAGTTGGCGAATGTTCCTGTAAAAGGAATCTTGCCACCGATGGTTAAACCAGCTGCCATGCCTATCATATTGGCCTCGGCAATACCTGTTTGAAAAAACCTTTCGGGGAAATCCTTCTTAAAGGCATCCATCTTGAGCGAGCCAGTAAGGTCAGCACAAAGGGCCACTACATGTGGGTTCGATTTTCCCAGTTCATGGAGGCCAACGCCAAAGCCTGAGCGGGTGTCTTTCTTTTCAGTAAAGGTGTATTTGGTCATGGTAAAAAATTACGCCACAAGTTTAGGCATTCTGCGGGTAACTTCCTGCCGCCCTGTTAAGGTTTTGTTAAAGATTGCATGGAGATGACCAATCGCTAAGGTGATCCGTAAAGGCAGAAAACTCTCCCTATGTCAAAGACGGATCGCAAGCTATTAATTTGGTTTATTCTTTTTCTTGGTCTCGCCTTAATCCCCTGGTTTGTGTAAGAGTCTTTTGTCCTACTTTTTCTTTTTTGTTCCTGAGAAAGAAATCAGCCGCGACTCTGAAGTGAGTTTGGTCAGCTAAAAGATATCGTTAAGTTTCATAATTATTATGATGAAAGTCAGGATCATAAATTAATTCAAAAACTCTTAAAAATTTCCTTCAGCAGGTGAACGATACACCGGGTGCAGCCGTTACAGAAATGTAATCATAAAACGATTACAAAGAATGTTCTGAAAACTTCAGAACGGTTTAACCAAAACAAGTACCTATATGAATACCGCGGGAAAAGTAATGGTAGGAGTTTTAGCAGGCGCTACAGTAGGATTACTAACAGGAATTCTCATAGCTCCGAACAGTGGAAAAAAAACAAGAGAACAATTGTTGGGAAAATCGAAAGATCTTAAAAACAAGATGACCGATTCTTTTGACGATGTAAAAAAGGCGTATAACAAAAAAGTTGAAGCCTTTGCCGGTGAGGGTAAGTCAAGCATTGACTACTTAAAAGATACCCTGAAGGTATAGTAGAAAGTATTCAGTTGTAAATTGAAATACACCGCTTAGGGCGGTGTATTTTTTTGATACATGTTATTGAAACACTTATTAAAATTATTTTATAAACAATCCCGCTCCCAGATTTGAACCTAACGAACCGGGCTTCAAATGAAGATAGTCTCGTTTCGTTTGATCCTCTTCCAGTTCTATTTTTCCATCCTTCTTAATAATCACACCTTCACCCAATTTTAATTTATTAGGGTCAGATTTGGTTCCAAAATCTTTTGGACCACCACCTTTGTTCACCAACTCATTGTATCCAATCACCATGGAGTTTGAAAGGTGGAAGGTGTTCTTCTCATCTTTATTTAAAATCCAAAAGACGTTTGCATTCGCTACCACATTGTTGTAATACTTAAAATCTTCAGCTGCAGACCATGTCCACACAGCCGCACCATAGTTGCCTACCACAAGGTTATGGTGCATTTCGCATCCCTCCGCTGGACGGTCAGAATTCCATAAGACAACCGCATCCTTCACATTATAAAACACACAATGATCTACTACAACACCCTGACCACTTGCAAGAATTGCCAAATGATTTGGTATAGCATGTTTATCGCCTAGGAATAGACACTGCGTTACGCGCAAATCATCCAAGTCGCGACCTTCCCGAACAATGGGATAGTTTCTTCTGACATATCCATCCGCAGGTCGCTCATGAACGGGCGTGCCAACAGCTCTCAATCCTTGGATGGTGACATGACTCGTTTCAATTTGTATACCGTATGATGCCCCTTTAAGGGGGTCTTCATTGCCGTAAGGTTTGAAATTGAGAGGCATGGTCGATACAATCACTGGCATCTTTCCGGGATTCCATTCCGGGTCGTCTGGTAAAAGTTCACCTCTTATAGTCAACCGTGCCTCTCTGGTAAAATGCCAATTGACCGGATGAAATGTAACTGTTGCATCCAATCCATAAATTCCTTCAGATAAATAGATCGTAATAACTCCTTTACCATTGGCCTGATTGACCCTGGTAGCGGCTTCAAATAAAGACTTGATTGGATTCTCCTTGGTGCCTGCATTTTCGTTATTTCCGAATTCTGGATGAATGAAAATGTTACCATCCTTGGGAATTTGTCCGAACAAAATACATGGAACAAATGCTAACACGACCATTAGTGTTGCAATGCTGTTATTGAAATGATTTTTTGTATTCATAGCATAAAGTAAAAAAGACCATGAGAAATTCTCATGGCCAGTGTGATCAAACTGTTTGTTTCAATTCAGATTTGGTAACGGCTTTGCCCAGCGCACCAAACTCGTGCAATTCGCCAAAAACCTCCATCTTAATGGATTGATCAATGCCACCGATATTCACTGGTTCAAATCCATTGTCCTTTATCAACGTTTCAACCGTATTATTTAAGTTCTTATCATCGGAGGCATAAAACAATACTTTGGCAGGATTTTGAAAACCTTCTAAGGCTAGTGATCCAGCCCCTAATGATCCAAGTGCTTTAACAAGTTTTGCACCACTTGGTACAAGCCCTTTAAGAATTAACCCAGCTGATTCATCAGCACCAATGATTTTCTTAAAACCACCGTTGCCATCCGGTGCAATTGGGTTTGATGGATCGATGATAATCTTGCCCTGAAGTTCAGTTGTGTATTGTTTGAATAGCTCCTGAATAGTGCTAAACCACACCGACATGATAACGATATCGGCTTCTTTGATAGCGGTTTTTACATCAACCGGTTTTGCGAGCGCACCTAGCTCTGAAGCGAGCGCATTAGCGTCTTCAATTTTATGACTGGCGAGAATTACCTCACGATTACCTTTCACAAGGTTCGAAGCAACGGCTTTTCCGATGTTTCCTAAGCCGATTACGGCTACTTTTAATTTGTTAGTTGACATATATTTTTTGTTTTGTTGATGCAAAGGAACATCAAACACATGGGCTACACCCATGACCTGGTTTAAGAAAGAGCATTGATCTAGTTTAATCCCGATAGCTACCGGGATAGATAATTAACGGGATCGTTAGCTAACGGGAGTCGTTTTTGGCGATACGACCTCTTATGCGACTTAGAAATTCCGGGGTCACACCCAGATAGGCAGCAATCTGTACCTGCGACAGACGATTGAGAAGATGAGGATAAGTTTCCAAAAATGATTGGTATCGCTCTTCAGCAGTAGAACTAAACAATTGTCCAATTCGATCTTGTTGTTGCATAAAATGGTTTTCCAGGAGTACTCTGAAAATGCGGTCAAACTTTGGTGCCTTTACATATAAGTCAATTAAATCATGGTAAGTGATTCTTAAAACCACCGTGTCTTCAAGTGCATCAATATCAAAGCCAGACTTTGTCCTTTTATGAAAGCTAGAAAGATCAGATATCCAATGATTCTCTGTTGCAAATTGCAAGATGTGATAGACACCTTTTTCATCTACTTTATAAAGCCTCAGGCAACCTCGCACAATAAAATCAAAATATTGACAAACATCTCCATGCTGAAGCGCGAACTGTTTTTTCAAAAACAAGTGTGGATGAAACTTTGCATTGACCAACTCTCTCTCTGATTGATTCAGTGGAATGAGTTTGTTGAAATGATCAAGCAAGGGTTGAGATGTGGCTGTTTTAGTAGTATTGTCTATCGGGCTCAATGGTCTCTTTCTATTAACTCTACTAAAAATAGGGAATTGGCTATAACAAAAAAAGCAGCCCTTCAAGTTGAAGGGCTGCCGTTAATAGGGGTGTTTAACTAAGGGACTACTCCATCTGTCCATATTTTCTTGAGTAGCGCTCATACAACTCCTGCTGGTTACCCGGCAAAGTCATCAGCTTACCGCTGATAAAGGCATGAGTCAATATGTTACCTCGGTAATCAAGTGCATCGCCATTGGAAACAAAGAGCGTTGCATCCTTTCCAACTTCTAAGGTTCCTACACGGCTATCAATGCCTAATGCTTTGGCGGTGTTTGAAGTAATTGTTTTCAACGCGTCTTCCTTACTCATACCATAGGCGGCAGCTGTGCCAGCATAGAAGCCCAGGTTGCGACCACCGTGCAATGCACCATCATCCATCAGGGATACAGTTACGCCAGCCTGTGTTAAAAGATGTGGTAATTTATAAGGCATATCCACATCTTCATCGGCACGATTGGGAAGGTTATGGGTAGAGGGAAGTATCACAGGTATTTTATTCTCCTTCAGGAAATCGGCTACCCAGTACGCGCCCGTGCCACCTACAAGGGTCATGCGTTTTACTCCGCTACGTTGTGCAAAGCGAACGGACTCCACTATTTCCTTGGGATTATTGGCATGGAGCATCAGTGTCTTTTTACCATCAAACAATCCTTGCATCGCTTCGAATTTCAGATTCGTTTCTTTAGAAGTTAAAACGCCATAGGACAAAGCCTCTGTGAAGAATTGCGTGATTTCCGTTACCTGCTTTTCATAATTTGCATTGGCCGATTCATTGAAGCTAAAGGTGTTGAAATCAAACTGCCGGCTCATGATTGAAGGCCAGTTCATGTGAATGGCGATATCAGCCGCCACGGTTGCATCTTCCCAATTCCAGCCATCCATTTCCATCAAGGATGAAGATCCTGAAATTGTTCCGCCTGTTGGCGTTGATTCAGCCAGCAACACTCCATTGAAGCGGAAGGTTGGTGTGTACTCCGTATCCGTGTTATAGGAAATCTGAGATCTCACGTTCGGATTCATCTGACCGCGTTCGGCATTATCGTTCATGGCGCGTATAGAACTCACTTCCTGCAAACCAACTTGCGAGTTGGGTAGGATGAAGCCCGGATACACATGCTTGCCACTGATGTTGATTACCTCATAACCTGCAAGGTCCATTTTGACAACGGTAGCATCAGCCACCCCTGTTAGTTTACCCTTATCGAATGTGATGAGTGAGTTTTGTATTACCTGACCGTTGCCAATATGGGCAACACCACCGGTTAATGCAATGGGTTTAGCTTGTGGTTTTGCCGGTACCGGAGTTTGGGCCGAGACAATATTCATCGTGAAGATAGTCAAGACTAAAATGTATAGTGATTTTTTCATGTCGTAGTTCATTTAAAGATTAGTCTTCCGTTTTTTCAAAACCCAATACATCATCGCAATGGAAATCTACTTGCATACGCGACTCTGCTCGTTGCACGGGCATACCTGCTTTCTTGGCATTTTTCATTTTCTGGATAAGACGAGCACGATCGGCAGCCAATTCTTTGTTGTTGGCAGCGTCTTTTTCAAGATCGAAATAAACTTTTCCATCGATGATGGTCTTCTCAGGTTTTGCATAGACAGATAGGGGATGGTCTGTCCACAAAACGATGTCTGCCGACTTACCAACTTTAATACTTCCCATCTGGTTGTCGAGGTGAAGCATCTTGGCTGGATTTAGTGTAACCATCTTCCATGCATCCTCTTCCGAGATTTCTCCGTACTTTATTGTCTTGGCAGCTTCCTGATTTAACCTGCGGCCCATCTCAGCATCGTCAGAGTTAATCGCGGTAAGCACACCCGCACGATGCATGATCGCTGCATTGTAAGGAATGGCATAGCGAACTTCCCACTTGTAATTCCACCAGTCTGAGAAGGTTGAAGCGGCAACGCCATGTTGCGCCATCTTATCAGCCACTTTATAACCTTCCAGAATGTGTGTAAATGTATTAACGCGGAAGTTGAAACGCTCGGCTACTTTCATCAACATGTTGATTTCTGATTGCACATACGAGTGGCAGGAAATAAATCTTTTCTTATTTAAAATCTCCAGCATGGTTTCATCGGCCAGGTCTCTGCGTGGCTTAACAGCAGCGGCTTTTTCCTTGGTGGGAACAGAATTGTAAGCATTCCATTTCTTTTCGTATTCTTTTGCACTGGTGAAAGCATCTACATACACCTGCTCAACACCCATACGGGTTTGCGGAAAACGAATTGAACTTGGGTTGCTGGTACGTTTTACGTTTTCACCAAGGGCAAATTTGATAAATCCATCAGCACCTGCAATTTTTAAATTCTCTGGCGATTCGCCCCAGCGCAATTTGATCAACGCAGACTGGCCACCAATCGGGTTGGCCGAACCGTGCAATACTTGTACGGCCACAACGCCACCGGCTAAAGCGCGGTAGATGTTGATTGCTTCAGCATCGAGGTTGTCGCCAATTCGCACCATGCCTGAATTGCTTGCCACATCGTTGATGCTGGCTGCACCAATGTGCGAGTGTTCGTCAATGATACCAGCAGTAAGATGTTTGCCTGTGCCATCAATTACTTTTGCGGTCGCATCGCTCAGGTTCTTACCAACTTTTGAAATCTTTCCATCTTTAATAAGCACATCAGTGCCTTGAAGAATTCCTTCGCCTTCATTGGTCCATACGGTTGCATTCTTAACTAACAAAGTTTCAGCAACAGGAAGCGCTGAGTAACCGTGTGCGCCAAAAGGATAAGTAACTTTACCAAGCTCTTCTTTCTTATCGCTTGCAGCAGGTTTAGCAGCGGCTTTGGCTGCAAGATCGCTTGTTCGGTTTGCAGACCAGGTAATCCATGTGCCATCGGCTAACTGACCTTTTCCTTTCCAGCCGGTTCCTTCACTCCAACCAGAGAGTCGGATACTGCTTGTGCTTTGTTTAGTAGGTTTGAAACTTAACGTGATCAGGTCGCTACCAAATGTGGCCGCGCCATCCACCATGGTAGAATCTGTAGTTCCAACTTTTGTTTTATGACTTCCCGCTTCGCCACTTACTTCCAGTTTATACGATTGAGGGCCTACAGTCAAATTGTAATTTCCACTGAAGTCTTTTGTATCCAATGCCTTGATAGAATACGGTTCGCCTTGTACCCAGTTTTGGTGGATGATCGTTTTCTCATCAAAGAGTTTTCCAGATGTAACAATGAAGTTGGCAAGCAGGCCTTTCTTTAAACTACCCACCTGATCGGCAACATTTAAAAGTTGAGCAGGCGTTGTGGTTAATGCTTTCAACGCGGCCGTTTCGGTGAGTCCGTTTTCAATAGCTTTTCTAACATTGGATAAGAAGTCAGAAGTTTTTCTGAGGCCAGAAGTTGTAATGGCAAAGGCAACTCCATTTTTTTCCAACGTTGCCAGATTGGTAGGAGCGAGTTCCCAATGTTTCAGATCAGCCAGTGAAACACGTTCAGCATCGAAGGGATCTTCCACATCCATGGCGTCAGGGAAATTAACAGGAATGATAAGAGAAGCTTTGGTGGCTTTGATTTCATTGATACGTTTGTATTCATCACCAGCGCCTTTGATAATGTATTGCACCCCGAATTCATCGCCAATTTTATCAGCGCGAAGCACGTTGGCCCAACTGGTGGCAGCAAAGATTTGTGGCAATCGTTGGTTTTGAATCCAGCCTTCCAGCGACTGATCAGCAAATGGTTTTGGGTTTTGACTGTTATACCATTCGGCATCTAAATAGGTTTGCCGCAAAACAGCGATAAAGCCCATTAAGGATGTTGGATAAGTTTGGGTAGAGGTTCCCTTTTCAAGAGAGTAGTTGGCGGCAACCTTCTGTCTCACCAAGGCAGTGTTGTCGTTTTTCTCATTAAGGGTAACAAAGGCGGAAGTTCCACGAGCCAAACCATCTGGTTTTGAAGTAAGCACGGCACCAAAGCCCACCTTACGTAGTTCGTCAGCTGTTTTTGTATTGATGGTAAATTCTTCGGCTGCATTGTAGTGCGAACGGATAGCCTGGTTTGCATTGTAAGCACCTTTCGTTCTGGATTCCATTTGTTCTGCACCACCAAAGCCACCACCGCGGGTTCTTTCCACATCGGGTAAACCGTAGCTAGTGAAGAGATCAACTAAAGAAGGGTAGATATACTTTCCTTTTAAATCGATAGTAGTATATCCTTTCGGGATGGTAAGGTTTGCACCTACTTGCTCTATTTTGCTGCCCTTTATCAACAAGGTGGCATTTTGAATTGTGGTTTGCGGATCGACAACAATAGTCGCATTGGTGAAGGCATATAAGCCAGCGCGGTTGTCTTTCACATCATTTCGCGGAAAAGTCTCCTGCGCAAAGGAGCTACCACTGAAAATCAGTAGCATGAGAGCAAAAATGAACCTGCTCTTCTTGATAAGTTGGTAAACGATCTTCATAGTTCTTGGTTAGAGTTGTTAATCAACTTGAAAAGTATAAAAAATAGGCGCAGAAGCCTGCAAATAATGGATGTACGGTTAATAGGTGATTTTACCTATGTTATGCTACGCAAAATAGCCTTCTCAGTGTGTCCCCTCTGTGGCAGAAGGAGAGAACCCCAGACTTACACCTTATGATCGCGCAAAGTATTTATGAGTTAACATATAATTTGGCATTACCTAAATTCAATTAAGAATGGTAATATTTAAACTTCTTCCAAATTAGATTGTTTATTTGATTATTCAAAAATTGAATCATGATGAAAACTCCCTTGATTTTCTTTGCATTTCTTGTTTTTATAACGTCCTGCGAAAAGGATGATTCAATAGATAAAACTTCAGATTTAATTTTTTCGGAATCTCCATTTCCATTGAATGGTATAGCTGCAAAATTTTCAAAGGATATCTCTTATGACAACAAACAACGAACTCAATTTGATATTTGGTTACCCGATGCAACTACCCCAACAGGATTGGTGATATACACACACGGGGGTGGATTCACAAGTGGTGATAAGGACTATGTATATGCCACGCAACAAGGTGGGGCTTGGGATTTCCCTTCTGACATAAGGTTTTTGCTACAAAACAATATTGCTTTCGCTACAATTCGCTATACGCTATTAAGCCCAACCGGAGAAAAGGAGGGTATTAAAAAATCAATGTCGGATGTCAGGCGAGCGTTACAATATATCAGGCATAAAGCAAGTGATTTTAACATCGATAAAAATAAAATTATTCTTGCCGGCAATTCAGCAGGTGCAGGTACTTCACTATGGATAGCATTCAATAACGAACTGGCAGACGTTCAAAATACTGACCCTGTTTTACGGGAGTCTTCAAGAGTACGTGGGGTAGTTGCCAGAGAAGCTCAATCCAGTTATAACATCGAGGATAGATGGGTTAATGATGTCTTTGTCGACTATAACCTTACCTGGACAGAAATATTAGCTAACGAAGCAGGTAATATTTCAAAGATATACGGTGTCTCTTCAACTGCAGAATATGAATCAGCTGCTATTGATGTCTACAGGGCAGAAGTTGATATGTTATCTCTGATGACAGCTGACGACCCAGCCATTTGGGTTGATAATACACTTAGGGATGTAGTACACCCTTATTCAGCACCAGAAATATCAACTCATCATGCTTTTCATGCGAGAGAGTTAAAGCAGCGGGCAGATGCGGTTGGTGTAGAAAACATAACTTACTACGGCAAAAATCCAATACTTTATTCACATCCCAGTAATGAAAGCTGGACTCAATTCTGTAAGAGAATGATTAGTCTATGACTTACTTACTACTTTTAGAATTTTTACGACAGTCCTTTCAAAAGAGTTTAAAGTAAAACTACCTTTCCTGTACGCACGGATTCATCACACGCAAAGGCAATGCGCAAGCTATTGACGGCATCATCCATATGATCTGTAAGATCAAGGTTTTCCTTTATCGCCTTCAGAAAATAGAGTTGTTCACGATTGCATAATTCCTGGTGATCGGGCTCATCCTGAAGATTGATCCACTCGTCTTTCTTCGTAAAGTTATTTTTATCATCTATATCGGCATGGTGAAAGCGTAGGGATTCTGTTTTTGTATGCGCTTCCACCGAATCAGACTTGCCACTGGCACCCGCATCTTTCGCTACAATCGATACACATCCTTTAGGACCAATCACATCTTTCACAAAGAAAGCCGTTTCGCTGATCATCGGGCCCCAGCCGGCTTCATACCAACCGACCGAGCCATCTTCGAAACGAATTTGAAGTTGGCCGTAATTATAATTCCCGGCCGGAATGTCTTCCGTAAGTCGGGCACCAATAGCAGTTACCTGTAAAGGTTTACTGCGGGTCATCTGGCACATCACATCGATGTAGTGCACACCACAATCTACAATCGGGCTGAGGCTCTTCATTAGGTTTCTGTGCACATCCCACATTATACCATGACTTTGTTGATTGAGGTTCATGCGCATCACCAGGGGCTTACCCAACTGGCGTGACAGTTCAATAAACTTTTCCCAGCTGGGATGATGCCGTAAAATATATCCGACTACCAATTTCTTATTCGATTTTTTTGCAGCAGCTACTACGCGTTCCGCCCCGGACACCGTATCGGCTACGGGCTTTTCAATAAACACGTGACAGTTGTGTTCAAATGCTTTCACTGCAAACTCTTCATGGGTGTTCGGATAGGTGGAAATACAAACTGCATCGGGTTTTGTTTTTTTCAAGGCCTGATCATAATTGCTATAGAGCGCGTATCCGCCCCCTAATTTTGCATTGAGCACCTCTTTACTTTTGCCCGTGGATACAATGCCACAGATCTGGAGGCCATCCATATTGTGATAAGCGGTAGCATGAGAAGCACCCATGTTTCCACATCCTACAACTAATACACGAACAGGGTTTAAGTTAGTTTTCATCAAGTCAAGTCTGTAAATAAGGAACTAAAATTAATCAGTAGATTAGCTAACTGCAATGAATTAATGTTCAATGGAGGAATTATGCTGTTTATATTGGTACTAAATAGTATCATTAAATAAATCCACTAAACCACCCAAGCCGATTTCAGACTCAAATGTTTACCATTGAGTGTTTCATCAACATTTTTAAGTGTGGTGGAAGCGATCTGTTTCAAAGCCTCTTCTGTAAGAAATGCCTGATGGGCTGTTATCAATACATTGGGAAAGCTCATCAACCGTTGTATGGTGTCGTCTTCAATAATGTTAGAAGAAAGATCGCGAAAGAAAAGTTTGCCCTCATGCTCATACACATCAAGAGCCAGATACCCTATCTGTTTTAATTTTAATCCATGGATCGCGGCTTTGGTATCAATTAATCCACCGCGGCTGGAATTGATTATCATCACCCCTTTTTTCATCATGTCAATTGCCTCTTTGTTAATGATGTGGTGTGTGCTTTCATTTAGTGGGCAATGCAGTGATAAAATATCCGCGCATTTAAATACATCTTCCTTGGATAGATAGCTCACACCGAGGTTTACCAGTTCCGGGTTAGGGGTAAGATCGAAGGCAACTACGTTACATCCAAACCCCATCATAATCTTACAAAAGGAGGTTCCAATATTTCCTGTTCCTAATACTCCTACTGTCTTTCCATTCACATTAAATCCTATTAGGCCATTCAGCGAAAAGTTTTGTTCTCTTACACGATTGTATGCTTTGTGTGTTTTGCGATTCAACGTGAGTAACATGGCCACGGCATGTTCGGCAACGGCTTCAGGCGAATAGGCGGGTACCCGGCAGACTTTTATTCCAAGCATTTTGGCAGATTCAAGATCTACATTATTAAAGCCGGCACAGCGCAAAGCAATCACTTTCACACCTTTCAATGAGAGTTCACCCAGCACCAGTGCATCCAGTTTGTCATTAACGAACACACAAACCGCATCTGTTTGCTCTACGGCATTAATGATGTGTGGCCCAAGATGTGTTTCAAAATACTCCAGTTCAAATCCAAATGACTCGTTGAGTTTATCAAATGTTTCACGATCATAAGGTTTGGCCGAGAAGAAAGTAATTTTCATAAGGTGAAGTATTTTCCGAAAGATAAGCGTTACGGATGGTTAGGATAAACTAAAACCACTTGATCGTCAGATCAATCAGCTTTTGCTTTTGGACATTATAAGGTGGTAACAATTTGTCCAGTGCGCTGAGGGGTGCCCACTGCTTTACAATGGCACGGGCATTCGAGAACGCTTCAAAGCCATAGAATCCATTTCCCTTGCCAATACCACTGTTGTTTGATCCACCAAAGGGTAAGTTGTTATTAAAGAAATGGATACCACCATGATTGATTACGGTGGCCCCGGCCCGTGTGTTGGTAATGATTCGATTTACATGTTGTTTGTTCGTACTATAAATATAGAGTGCCAATGGTTTTTCTTTCGCATTGATTTTATCAATAACCTCCTGCAAGTCACTGTAAACAATAAACGGCAGTATCGGCCCGAAAATTTCTTTTGTCCATAAATCAGCATCTTCCGAAACGTTAGTCATGATGGTTGGTCCGAAATAATTCTTGGACGAATCAGTTTTGCCGCCATAGGCAACATTGGCTCCTTTTGCCAAGGCATCATGTAAATATCCTTCAATCCTTTTAAAATGCCGGTTATTAACGATGCGATTATAGGATTCAGATTGAGACGCATCTTCACCATAATATTGATTGGTAGTTTCCTTCAGCCTGGCAAGAAATGCATCAGCGACCGACTGATGCACAAAGACATGATCGGGTGCAATGCAGACCTGTCCATTATTTAACCATTTACTTACAGCAAGACGTTGTGCGGCTATCTTCAGGTTTGCCGTTTCATCTACAATAGTGGGTGATTTTCCGCCAAGCTCCAGCGTTACTGACGTAAGATTCTCAGCGGCCGCTTTCATCACTACTTTGCCAACCTCGGGTGAACCTGTAAAATAAATATGATGAAAAGGTAACTTCAATAATTCGGTAGAAATTTCGGCATCACCTTCCATCAAGGCAACTTCCTGCTCCTGGAACAATTCGCCAATAATTTTTTTCATGATGGCGGAGGCATGTGGGGTGTGCTCGGACGGTTTTATCATTACACAGTTTCCGGCTGCTATGGCAGAAACCAGGGGCCCAAAAGTAAGATTGATTGGAAAATTCCAGGGCGAGATAATGAGAACTACACCTTTGGGCTCATAGTGGATGTATGACTTCGTACCCAATTGAGATAGGGGTGTGGCTACCGTGTGCGGCTTCATCCACCGTGATAAATGTGCCTTTGTATGTTTAATATCGGACGTTACTTTATAGATTTCGATCAGATCCACTTCACTGGGATGTTTTCGAAAATCATTGTATAAAGCTTGCTGGATTTCGGTGCGATAGTTTAAGACAGCTTCGTGTAATCGATCTAATTTATTGATACGATCCCGGGCAGTGGAGCCTGCAACTTTTTGTTGATTGTCTTTTTGAAGGGCAAAGATTCTGGAAATTTCAGTCCGGATTTTGGTTTCGGGAGTAGCAACAGCAATTGTATCCATGCGTAATGAGATTTATTTAGGTCTGCGCATAGATTGAATTTATATGCCCAGCGTAGCATCAAAGATACTAAACTTACAGGCTATGAAGTAGGTTAATGAATGCTTTAAAAAATGCTGGTTATTCTTTTGGCAATTTGAATTGTCTCACCCCTGGAATAGCCCTTTGGAACTTCCCTAATCTCCCCGTAAACTTTAATTATTTCTCAGCCTTTAAGCCGTTTGTATAGTATCCCACGTATTTTTGTGATGAATTCATACCTTAATATCCAAATAGAAATTCATTCGCTTGTTGGAACCTGGATATATGCGCGCACTTTATTTTCTGATCTTGGTTTGTGCATTTTCTGCACGGGTATTTGCTCAGGAAATTGTAAACATGCCCGATGTTACAGAGCGACCCAGCGCTGCCGCAACCAGTTTATCACTGGAACCGGTACTAGATGGTAATGTATTGGGTGATGAGGTTTGGAAAAATCTAATTCCGATTGACCAATTGATTCAAACCAAACCGAATGCAGGTTTCCCGGCTACCGAGAAAACAGAAATCCGGATTGGCTATACAGCTACAACCTTTTATCTCTCAGTTGTTTGTTATGATCGTGAACCTTCCAAACTAGTGGTGTCTGATGCCCGCAGAGATGCCACCCTTGACAACACGGATAGTTTTTTATTTATCCTCGACACGTTTCATGATCGACAAAATGGTTTTGTTTTTGGTACCAACCCAATTGGCATAGAATACGATGGACAGGTTGATAATGAAGGTCAGGGAAATCAATCCCAAAATCGCCAGCAGCAGGGAACCATCGGTGGCTTCAACCTGAATTGGGATGCACCTTTTATTGTCAAATCCATGGTAGGTGACTTTGGCTGGAGCGCAGAATTCGCCATCCCGTTGCGCACCCTACGGTTTGCATCCGGTAATGATCAGGTTTGGGGTGTAAATTTTCAACGCAACATTCGCAAGACCAATGAAATTGCTTATTGGGCGGCACTACCCATTCAGTTTGATTTGAAGCGTTTGTCACTGGAAGGAACATTAACGGGTCTTAATCTTCAAAGTCCGGGTAACTTAAAATTAATTCCCTATGTGCTCGGCAAGGCAAGCAAAGATTTCTTAACCCCACCCGCAGAAGCTACTTATAAACCCGCATTCGGAGCGGACTTAAAATACAGCATAACATCTTCGGTCACGCTCGACCTTACTTACAATACAGACTTTGCTCAGGTGGAAGTAGACCAGCAACAAATTAACCTGGATCGATTCAATCTTTTTTTTCCTGAGAAACGACCATTCTTCCTGGAGAATGCTGGCCAGTTTACAGTCGGTAGCCCGGGGGAAGTAGACTTGTTTTTTAGTCGAAGAATTGGCATCGGTCCCAATGGAGAAATTGTTCCTATCATTGGAGGCGCCCGTCTCTCTGGTAAAATAAACAACACCAATATTGGCTTTCTCAGCATGTTTACCGATCAGGATGAATCGTTGGGGATAGAGAAAAATAACTTCAACGTGGGGCGCATTAACCAACAGATTGGTCAACGTTCATCACTCGGTGGGATTTATGTAAACCGGAATGGACTTGAGTCTAGCAATGATTACAATCGTGCTTACGGTATCGATGGAAAATGGGGCCTTCGTAAAATTGCAACACTCTCAGGATATTATGCAAAAACGCAATCACCAAGCGATAGTCTCAATACACAGTCTTTCAAACTGGCTGGCAACTATGAGTGGAACGGACTTCGCGCAACCTTGGCCTATACCGAAGTAGGGGAAGGCTTTAATCCGGAAGTGGGCTATTTATTCCGTGCCGGATTTCGCAAACCGGAGGCCTTGATTTTTAAACAAGTGCGGATGAATGGCAAGTTAGGTTTACTGGAAGTAAGACCTCATGTGAGCTATAGGAGTTACTGGAATTATGATAATTTTTTGGAGACGAGTTTTCTGCATGTTGATAATCATTGGGTGTGGGTGAACGGATTGGAAATTCATACCGGAATAAATTTCACCACGGAAGGTGTAGTTAATCCGTTTACCGTCTCTGGCATCACAGTTGATCCTGGTACATATAACCATGAGGAGGCCCAGCTCGTACTAATCACCAATCCCAGCAAAAAGTTTTATATAAATACGCGATCCATCCTGGGTGGGTCCTTTGGTGGTACCCGGTACTTAAATTCAGGAGCCATTGGATTTCGTGCAGGCGATAAGTTTAATTCTGAATGTAGTTTTGCAATCAACGATTTACGATTACCCAATGGCAGCACCGTGTCTAGTTTAATTGGCGCCCGAATCAACTACCTGTTTACACCCCGTATTAACTTCCAAGGCTTTGTTCAGTATAACAGCACTATTGATTTGTGGTCGTTTAATTTACGCTTCAGTATTTTGGAACAAGCTAATACGGGATTGTTTGTTGTGTACAACGACATATATACTGAAGGAGCACCTAACAACAGGAGCTTCACTGTCAAGTACACCCACATGTTTGATTTGCTAGGAAAGAAGCGAGTTTGAAAAGCAAATTATCGCGAATACAAGATTGGATTAAGCGGACTATCTATTATCTCGCCTACCGAAGCTCCCGGGCACCAGGTTTTCCAATCCTGAATTTGATTTTCATTGACAGGCTCTTGAAGTCGCATGTCTTTATCCATATAAATTACAGTCATCACTTTGCGCATCGTATCCGTTTTGTTGGGCCCCGCCCGATGGAAAACCCAGCCCATGTGAAAACTCACTTCACCGATGTCGAAAGGTTCTACCATTTGTTTAAAATCTCGCAAGGTTAATTTCTTCTGCAGCTCTTTTTCACTCTCATCGCTGATTTTAAGATTTCTGCCTTCTGTTAGGCGTTGACTGCCGGCACTAAATTCTAAAGGTCCTAACTCAAGCCCGGTCTTTTGTAAAGGGATCCAAACCGTTACCGTTTTGTCTGTACTTAATGGCCAATAGTATTGATCGGCATGCCAGGGTGTATGTCCGCCCCTGGGTTCTTTAAACAATGCCTGATCGTGATACATCCTCACTCCATGAACACCTATTAAATCGGAAGCCATTTTTGCCAGTCGCCTGCTAAACACAATTTCTTTTACCCGATCGGATTTTGGCCAGAGGTTCATGATCTGCAAAAATGCTCTGCCATACGTATCGCGCTGTTCGATGGGCAAGTGCTGTGTGTTAAGTCGCTTTACCTCGGCCGAGATCGTTTCATTCATGTAGTGAATCGTATCTGCGGGTAGCACATTCTTTATTTTGATAAATCCATTTTTTTGAAAGAAGAGGATTTGATCATCAGTAAGCTGAAAGGGTTTGTTTAAGATCTCCAACTCAGGTAGGGGCGATGCCATTTTCAGAACTGCTTCTTTAAGTTGATCGGGTGTCTATTCAAATTTAATAATTATGCCGAAAATTCTAACTCGCCACTTCAATTTTCACTTTCAGCTTTTTGAGTTTTTCATTCTTTATGTTGGATAGCATCTTAGTCACCCGCTCGCGTTTCACAGAAACATAAGAAGCAAAATCAAGGGTTGTAATTAATCCGATGTCCTCACTGGTTAAGCCACCCTTTTTAGTTAGCAGTCCTACAATATCACCCTTACTGATTTTGTCCTTTTTACCAGCACTGATGTATAGGCAGACAAAATGGGGTGGTGGTGGAAGTTGTAATTTGCTGCCGATCTTAAGTTCTGTTACTGTTTTGTCTATATACTGTGGCAAGGTTTCATCATCGGCCAAGACGAGGTAAGCCTGACCTTCGGCATGCATGCGTGCTGTGCGCCCGTTGCGATGGATGAAGGCTTCTTCTTGTGGCGGTAATTGATAATGGGTCACATGTTTGATTTCAGGAATATCCAGTCCGCGCGCAGCGAGATCGGTGGCAATTAGAACATTGTGGGCACCACCGCGAAATCGGATCAGATTTTTTTCACGATCTATTTGTTCCATAGCCCCGTGCAAGATGCCGTGTTCAAATTTATTTTTGGTGAAGAGTGCGCTGATACGTTCAACAGCTTCTCGATGGTTGCAAAACACCAGACACACTTCCTGATTAAATCCAGCTACCAATTTCAACAGTGTCTCAACCTTTTCTGCACTTTTTGTGTGTACGACCTTCAAGGTTAATTTTGAATCAGCATTGTCTTTCAAGAAGTTGATCGTCTCAGGATTTTTAAATGGCAAAAAATCAGGCCATACGTCCAGCCGGGTTGCTGAAGTTAGGATATGTTGTTGTTTCCCGGTAAGGGCTTTAAAAATTATAGTGAGTTGTTCATGGAAACCCAACTGCAATGATTTATCAAACTCGTCCAATACCACCATCTTCACGGCTCGGGGATCAAAAGATTTTTTAAAAATATGCTCACTTAGTCGACCCGGTGTGGCAATGATAACAGCGGGGGCTTCGCTTAAACTATTTTGTTCAATCTTCATGGAATGACCACCATAACAAACACTTACTTTGCAGGAGGTCTTCATCGCTCTGAATACCTGTTCAATCTGCAGCGCCAGTTCGCGCGAAGGTGTTATGATCAATGATTGCACACCCGCTGTATCCGGATTAAGTTTATTCACCAGCGGGATCAGAAAGGCAAGGGTCTTGCCAGAACCTGTGGGTGCCAGTAGCGTGAGATTGTGAGTGGATGCTGCCTTTTCAATGAACGTAAGTTGCATTTCATTGAATTGAGCAATGGATAAATTCTTTAAGAATCCGGCATGGGTTACGTTCAGGTTTTGTTGCATCGCACAAAGGTAGCTGTAAGCAAGCAGCTTTACGTTACCTTTCGTTGTAGACTTTTAGTCGGGTGGCACCCTTATAAAATATAAATGCAGCAATAGCCATCAGTACATGACTCAGGTCGATATAATTAAACCAGGTATGAATTGAAAAGTGATTCATAAATACCAGGGCTGCGAGGCAGGCAACCATGACAGCAATTAATATAATCTTACTTCCAGAGTCGCGTGTCTTTAGATAGGTGTAACCATGAAAGGGCAATACAATAGCCAGCAAGCCATACCCTGAGTGAAACTCAACCCATTCAAAGTTTAACGTGAAGATCGTGATCGACATAATGGTGAGTAACTCAACGATGTTGAGAATCAAAAAGAACTTACCCAATCGTGGGTCGATTAACGGCCGGGCATATTCAATTGCAGATCGTTCAATGAAAGCAACCGAAAGCATACTAACGATCCAGCCGGGTAACTTCCACGCGAAGGAAAAGGCATACAAAAAGCCATGGCCGATGATCCCACCGAACAATGTAGCAAAGCCAAGCAGGAGAAAATACATTCGGAAGTAAAGGTGAGTTTTGCTACCAAATTCTTCTTTCTTCAACTGATAGAATGCGTAAAAGCATACGGCCGATACAAGCAGATCGGTGAGGGTATTCATGGGTTCGTCTACCCGAATACCTAATAGTGAAATGGAAGGTTGAGATAATTCTGATAATTCAAGATTCATACGCTCGGACAGCAATAGCGCAAATATTATCTCTTTTTGTTTTTGATCCAATGACTTTCATCACAGGAGTTGCTTTCAGGTATCGTGAGTGGTGTCTTAAAATGACCGATTCATCTTATTAGTTAAAAATTCTATCTTTGAAAGTGGGTCTATAGTTTATGTGTTGGCAACCTTTGAGTAGAATATGTTTAACATTAGGTATTCTGGTTGTAACCGGAATTGTTCAGGGCCAGATCTTTGACAACTCACGAACCGACCCATATCGAGCAGTATTTGTTGCTACTGATGACTTCGACTCTTCTTATTTGGCGGTTCTGGAAAACACATTCAGGATGCCACTTCCAGATTCCCTTAAGCTCGCTATCGGCAATGATTTAGCTTACTACTGGCACACACGAAATCTGGATAAAGCGCAGGCGTGGGCAGATACTGTTTATCGTTTGGCAGTATCCAGACAGAACATCCTTTGGCAAGGCCGACTGCAAACTACACTCGGTGGAATATTATTACGGAAGGATAAATTGGATACAGCCATGGCCGTGTTGGAATCAGCCAAAATGAAATTACCTATACAGGATTGGCCGCATTTGTTTACACAGATGGGGTATGTGATGGAACGCCAAGGCTTGTTGAGTAAAGCTGCTGATTATGCACTGCAGGGATTACAAATAGGGGATAGCATCCGGGATTTAAAGGCTCGCGCGATGGCTTATAGCGACTTAAGCAATCTTTTTTGGAAACAATCAAAGTTTGAAAAGGGTATTGAATATGGTTTGGAAGCAGAATCTCTTTTTAAGCAACGAAATATCAACGATCTGGATTATAGCTTTACTCTTTATGTGATCGGAAACAACTACTTGAAAATAAATGAGTATGCAGTCGCTCAGGAATATTTTGATAAGGCGCTTGCAATCAGTGAGCGATATCAGTTTTATAACAACCTGGCAGATATTTATATTTCGCTAGCTGAACTGTATACGCTAACCCAACGCTACATGCAGGCTGAAGTTGCTGCCAGAAATGCCATTCGTTATTCTGCTTTATTGAATAATAATTTCATGCAAATGCGGTCCTGGCTGGAACTTGGGAAACTACAAAACCTGATGCAGCAGTCTTCGCTGGCTATTGAAAGTCTGAAAAAATGCTTACAGGTAGGAACCGAAAATTTTAATGACACCTATTTTTTACACATTGCCTATAAAGAATTAGGTACAGCCTATGCTCAACTGGGTGATTATAAAAATGCACATGCCGCTTTGGTAACGTATGATCAGCTTAAGGACAGTGTTTTTACCGCTGAAGCAGATCAGCGCATAGCACTCCTTCAAACGGAATTTGAAGTGGCACAGAAGGAATCTACCATTAAAGTCCAGGAGCAACTTATTTCTCAACAAAAGCGAGTGCAAATTTTATTTCTGATAGGTGTGGTTTTGTTAGGCCTGATGGTGTTGATTTTATACCGAACCTATCGCAACAAACTTCGGGTAAATGCGCAACTAAATAGCTTGAACGAAAGCCTGGCGCATAAAAATCAGCAACTCGATAAACGAAATTCAGAAAATGAATTATTGTTACGCGAAATACATCATCGGGTAAAAAATAATCTGGAAATCGTTTCGGGGTTGCTGTCCCTGCAGGCTGCGCAAATTGAAAACCCATCCGCTCAAGCTGTTATGCTCTCCAGCCAAAACCGGGTATTGTCAATGGGCATTATTCACCAAAAGCTGTATCAAAAAGATAACCTCGCAGCCATTGAGATGAAGGATTATTTTCAAAATTTGGGCGAGAGCATTCTCGATTCGTTTAATGAGTTGAATCGCATCAACATCCATTGTGATATGGAACCTCTCGAACTGGATGTTGACACAGCGGTGCCCATTGGCCTTATTGCTAATGAGCTCATCACGAATGCATTAAAATATGCTTTTACAGAAAATCGATCCGGAGAAATTCAGATTCGACTGGTAAAAACAATGGTTGAAAATGAATTGATGTTTCAAGTCAAAGACAATGGTGTGGGTAAGCCCGCTCAAGCGATTTCCAAAGGAACAGGCTTTGGGACAGAACTTGTTACCTTGCTGGTGAAACAACTGGATGGCAAACTTAGGCTTGACACAAACGAAGGAACAACCATCACTATTAACTTTAAATACCCACAGGTATAATGGACTCGATTAAGATTCTGATCGTAGAAGATGAAATGATTATTGGTGCCAGGATTTCGATGCAACTTTCGAATCTTGGTTACGAGGTTACCGGCATACTGCCCCGCGGGGAGGATGCTATTGTTCATGTGCAGGAAAGTAAACCGGATCTTGTATTGATGGATATAAACTTGAAGGGGAGTATGGATGGCATCGAAACAGCAACGCAATTGCAGCAACTCGTTAATGTTCCTATCATTTATCTTACCGCCAATGCAGATGAGCCTACCTTTAACCGGGCCAAAGCCACCAGGCCGTTTGCTTTTATTGCCAAGCCTTATAAACAATTAGATTTGCAGCGTGCCATTGAGCTCACCATCAGCCGCATGGCAGAGGATGTAAATGGACTTATCGTTGCCGACAAAGACGAGGATTCTACTTTTGTATTAAACGATCGAATCTTTGTTCGGCATAAAGAGAAAATGGTAAAGATCATGTTGGCAGACCTTCTTTATCTGCAGGCGGACAGGAATTATAGCCATCTGTTTACGAAAGAAAAAGACTACGTATTAGCTGTTACCCTGAAGGCAATTGAAGAGAAGCTTCCTGCAAAACTATTTTTACGAATTCATCGATCCTATATCGTCAATCTAACTCACATCGAAGAAGTTTTGGAAGGCAGTGTAAAGATTGCAGAGCAAACTATTCCGATGGGTGCCGGGATGCGGGAGGTTCTGCTCAAGGGTATGCGGACGTTGTAATGCACCGATGGCTTGAGTAATTCGAACTGAAACTCATGGCTGATAAAGATTTCATCCATTCGCACAATTTTATACCTTTTTCATCCGCCATAAGACCACTGTTTTGTTGATAGTACGGAGTATTCTTCCTATTATTAGGGTCTAATCTAATGTATTGCCTATGCCTTCTATCGTACCGGGTTATGAATATGATATTTTTATCAGTTACCGGCACAATGACAATAAATATGATGGTTGGGTAACGGAGTTTGTAGAAAAGCTTAAACAAGAATTAGACGCGACTTTAAAAGATAAACTTTCTGTTTATTTTGATAAGAATCCCCAGGAAGGTCTGCTGGAAACACACCAGGTTCATGAATCGCTGCAGGGTAAAATCAAATCCCTGATTTTTATTCCCATTGTATCACAGACTTATTGTGATCTTAACTCTTTCGCCTGGAAGGATGAATTTCTCCGGTTTATATCAGAAGCAGACCGCGACAGTATTGGTAAAGTAGTACGTACCGCCACCGGCAACGTAATCAATCGGGTACTCCCGATTAAAATTCATGAAATTGAATCTGATGATGTTCGCCTTCTTGAACGTGAGTTGGGTGGAATTCTTCGCTCCATTGATTTTATATACCAGGATGCCGGAGTTAACAGACCCTTGCGTTCTAAAGATGATGAACTTTCCGGAGCACAAACCCGCTTATTGTTTCGCAATCAGATTAATAAAGTTGCTAATTCGATCAAAGAGTTAGTAGCCGGAATAAAGATGGTGAATAGAGGTGAAACGGCTCCGGTCAGTGCACACTCATTAACCATTGACAAGCCGTTAACAACATCAAGTTTCTCTACGTCCTTACCCGCGGGTATTAAAGTGCATGTTATTGATAGAAGTAAGCCTTCCATTTTTCTTGCCTGGACGTCCAGCGAACTAAAAGCCCAACGTGAAGAGATTGCGTTGGTATTGCAAAAAGCTGGCTTCGCTGTATTGCCTTCAACCGATTGCCCGGCTGATGACGAAGAGTTCAAAACAAAAGTGCAGGAAGAGTTGGCCAAATGCTCATGCTCGCTTCATATTTTGGGTAATGAATTTGGCAGAAGATTCGAGATTGAAAGCGATAAATCATTTCCGCAATATCAATTTGACGAAGTAAGAAAATTAGTTGAAACGGCTACCTCCGATTTTCAATGTTTTGTCTGGAATGTAAATAATCCTTCACGACCTGTTAATCCGGCTCAACAGGATTTTCTCCGCCACATTCGCAACAACATCACGCGTAACATGATGTTCAGTAATAGCCTCGGAGCGATGCAACTGGTAGACGATATTCGTGTAGTGATGATGAAGGAGGAGGTCCAGTTATTTGACTCCAAGGACACAGACATATTTTTTATCTTTAATCAGCAAGACGAAAGTGATGCCGGGCGCATCACCGATCTGATCAGTGAATATTACCCGATTGAGACGTTGAACATCATGCCCGATGGAGATGAATCGTATCGCGAAAAATCAGCCCAGCAGATTCCAAGAAGCAAGCTGGCCGTTGTTTATTTTAAATATGCGGCCGATTGGGCTATTCCCTTTGTAAAGCAAATCTGGAAAGAAATAGGAGGGGCCTCTTCGCCAACTCAAATTATGTTGGTGGGTGAGAATGATCCAATCAGTAATGCTTCACGGGTATTTAAAGCTCCCAAAGTTGTATCTACCATTGTGTCTAAGGAAGAGGTGCCCGAAGAGGTGAAGAAGGTTTATGTTAAAGTCGTAAAACTCTAGTAGGCCTTCATGATCGAAGAATCTCCCATCTGCCCCTATACTGGCCTTCGACCTTTTACGGAGGACGAATCACTTTATTTTAAAGGACGCGATGAACATATCAATCAAGCTACCAAGCAGCTTGAAAAAAATAAGTTCATCATGCTTACGGGGGCTTCGGGGGATGGAAAATCCTCACTGGTATATGCAGGCATAGTGCCCAATGCCAAAGCAGGATTTTTAAAATCACAATTTTCAAATTGGGTATTGGTTGATTTCCGCCCTGAGCGAAATCCATTAGGCAACTTATGCCGTGTGCTGGCGCGACAACTAGGCATTGCAAATGAAAGTACTGTCCGCACAGAATTAAGCCATGGATTCTCTGCATTAGTCGATATCTATAAGGCATCTTCACTTTATACGAACACTTCCGATGTGGAGTGGAGTGAGTTGGACGACAACAATAAAACTATTCGCAAACGCAGCTCTGCCAATCTGATTATTGTGGCGGATCAGTTTGAAGAATTTTTCACCAATCCTGAAAATTTTCATAAAGGTGTCCCTTCTCAGGAAGCGGATTTAGTGACGAACCTCTTACTGGAAACAGCCAGAATTGCCCTGGAGGAAAAACTTCCGATCTACATCATCATCACGATGCGGTCGGACTTTATCGGGCAGTGTGCTTCTTTTCGTGGATTACCGGAGGCGATCGGGTTCTCACAATTTTTTGTGCCGCGCTTGAATCGTGCCCAATTGCAGGAAGTAATAGAAGAGCCAGCTGTTCTCAGCGGTAACCGCATCTCACGCAGACTAACCGAGCGACTGATTCATGATATGGTAGAGGGTACGGATCAGTTACCCATCCTGCAACATGCTCTGAATCAGATCTGGAAGATGGCTGATGAAGGCGCTGCTGAAATGGATCTGCTCCATTATGCAATGGTGGGCGGGATGAACGGCACGGAACTGCCTGCAGCAGATATGGACCGATTTAAAAATTGGTTCGCGGGATTACCAGCAAAAATACAGGCTTGTTATGATCAACCTGATTTGCAAAATGTACTGAACAGTCATGCAAATAAACTATATCAGTTTGCCGCTGATTCATACCGGCAACAACATAAAGATGTAATTAGTGATCAAGATGCCGCCCGGATTATAGAATCTGCATTTAAATGTCTGACAAAAATTGATAGCAGTCGGGCTGTGCGCAACCGCATGACGCTGGGCGAAATTACGGCTATTATTAATCAGCCGCATTTGGATTTTAAGAAGGTAGGTAAAGTGTTGAGTATTTTCCGCGAACCGGGTAATACATTGTTGAGACCATTCACCGAGAAAGTGCCAGAGCTACATGAAAATTCAGTGCTTGATATTACCCACGAAAGTTTAATTCGCAACTGGGGTAATCTGGCGCAGTGGGCAAAGGATGAATTTGACAGCTACACGACCTACCTGGATTTCAGTCAACAGCTAAACCGTTGGGTGGAGAGTGGAAAATCAAATTCATTCTTACTCTATATCGGTCCGCTTACTTTTTTCGAAAACTGGTTTGAAAAAAATAAACCCAATGTAGAATGGATTGCCCGGTATTTGGGTGAGGAACTTGAACATGATCAGCGGAAAACCAAGGCGGCTTCCATTCTCAGCAATGCACAAGAGTTTTTACAGCGCAGCGCCAGCAAGCATGCTATCACCCGGGCAGTGATGAAATACGGACCACGCAGGATTGCCGCGGGGATAGGTATCGTGTTAGTCATGGTGCTAAGTTCTTTTGGTTTGAAAACCTATCTCGACAGGCGAGATACTGCGGTATTGGAGAGCATCAAACAGCAAAGTATCCAAATACTTAATAATCCTAAACTTCGCTTTGGCGACCGGGGCTGGCTGGCAGTTAATAATTTACAACTTAAGCTGACCACCATACCCGAAATAGTTGACCGCGTAAAAGATCCCCTTGAAAAAATAAAAGTGGCCAATGGCATCGCGGTAGCATTGGTTGTGCAGGGAAGAACGGAACCCGCTATAGAGATTTCCAAATCATTCGCAATCACCGATAGTTTATTTTCGCAATACTCGGTTCCTTTCGGGAATGCAAAGCAACTATCCGATTACATTTCTATTGCCAATGATTGGCGCGCGACACTCGGGCTTGCACATTATTACAATCCCTCTAACGATATTTTTCAACTACAGATTAAAAATGCGCAACGTGGCGCACACACGGTGCTTACTATTCTTCAACAGGAGCCACGCGACTTTACAGATATCGCTAATTTTTCAATCATGTTGGAAGATGCTATCAATTTTAATGCATTTACCCAACAACAGTTGCAAGATTTAATAAAGGCTCTTTCTCCCTTTGATGGCAATGAAAGGAGTGAATGGGTGACTAGCAGATACACCCGGGATGTATTGCGTGCTATTGGCTATCAGGGATATTCGCTCAACTACAATGGACTATATCAGAAATTGGCTTACCTCTATGCGGCTACCGGCAATCCGGTAAAGGCATTGCAGGCCATGGATACCGTGTTGAAGTATAATAGCACGTATTTCATGAGCGACTATGCCACCATGTTGGATAATGCCGCCAACGTTGCTTCTGTTTTTTACCGGAGCAATCAGGCTAATAGCCTGGATGAATTTGTGCAGGGGTATTGCGCCCGTAAAAAGATCACAGAGATCGCGTTTTACCAACGCTTGCAGGCTCGCATGAAGCCTTATCAATTAACCCGGAATGTGAAGTTTTTTGATTTTTGGGTTGAGTCTCAAAACCTTAACCTGCAATATGGCGATCAGGAAGAAATTAGTTTCTTCTTTGAGATGCTGCGTGAGGCTATTCAGAAAAGTAATGATGCCGATGAGCGTAATTTCTTGCTGGCAATAAGCTACAAAGACGAGGGCATTTTTACCGCGCACCGGGCCGAAGTGGTCAATAAGAAATATGATGAACAAAAGTTGAAAGATCTATTTGATAAGAGTCTTAAATCGTATCAGCAGGTTAGTCCTGCTTATCTCAACCAGCCAATTGAGCGGGTAGGCGTTGCAACTTCTGAAATACTCACTTCTCCACTCAGTAGTTTGTATTTATACCCGGATATTAATTCAACCTTTATGCCGCATGGTGGCCGAGACTTTCACTTTTCGCACATGTCATCTGCTTTTATAGAGTACCTGATTGATGTAAATATTTTTAATAAATTATATGTCGGAGCAACTGAACAGAAGTATCTGGAAAGTTGGTTGACCGATTATCATTTTCATGTCTTTTCCGCTGAGGTCTTTCTCCGGAGCCATGCTACATTAGAGTTTATGATCAAGTTGGAAAAAGCGCTGGCAACGATGCAGGCATCTGCCAATATGGATCTGAATCTGTTGTATCTCTACACAGGGTATTACGCATTGGAAAGAAATGATCAGCCCCTTGCTCTTACTTACTATCTGAAAGTAAAACCGGAAAATCTTGGTAACATATTTAATTACCGAATATTTGTTGACATCATTAAATCATCTTCTTTTATTCTGGTGGGCAAGGCATTTACTTGTTTAACAGAGAATAATAAACTTCAAGAAGCAGACCACTTATTAAACTTCTTCAAAAAGGAAGCGAATCGTTCTTCGCTCTATGCGTTTGCTGCGCGCGAGTTTGTGCAGAAAGGTCTTGATCAGAACCGAATTCAACCTATGTTCGACTCTTCACGGGTGGAAATGATGCGGGTGGAAAATGTGAACTCTGTGCAGCCTAACCGGGCCTTCTTAGGTCTAGGCAAGGTGATGAATGAGCCAACCGATAATTCGATTAACTCCGCCAAAGCACTGATCAAGAATCAGCCCTTTAAATTTTTTGTATTACAGTTTCTGGCCCGTGTGCTCAGCTATAAAGGCGAACTCTACAAAGCAACTCAAGTGATGCCTGATAATCTTTCTGATAGCGATCGGTTATTTTTTCTATGGTTTATTTTGAAAGGTTATCAGGAAGGAACTGAAAGTAAAAAAGAATGGCAAATCTATAATAGCAACTCTGGACTTTTTAATCGCATTGATTATCTGAATTACGTAGATGAAACCAATTAACGAGCCAACCATTTGTCCATACACCGGCCTTCGTTCATTCACGGAAGAAGAATCGCTTTATTTTAAAGGCCGCGATGAACAGATTGACCAGGTTGCGCGGTTATTAGAGCAGAATAAATTTCTGATGCTTACCGGGGCTTCGGGTGAAGGAAAGTCGTCATTGATTTATGCCGGCCTGATCCCAAATGCCCGGGCTGGTTTCTTTAAAGCCAAATACACGAATTGGGTGGTCACGGATTTCCGGCCGGAGCGTAGCCCGGTAAAAAATATGGCTTCGGCTGTTGCGGAGACATTTGGTGCCCAACCGGCTACAATAGAAACCGAATTGCGCAGGGGCTTTTCATCGTTGATTGATTTGTATGTTAATTCCTCTTTCTATGCGGATGAACAGGACGAAAGCTGGATTGCCTTGGATGAAGGTGAACGGAAAAGCAAAATCAGAAAGTCGGCCAACTTATTAATTATTGTCGATCAGTTTGAGGAGTTCTTCACCAACCCGGAAAATTATCTGAACGAAACTCCTTCACAGGATTCGCAGATTGTTGTAAACCTGGCGCTTGAAACAGCGCGCATCGCATTGCAGCGAAACCTGCCAGTGTATGTGGTGTGCACAATGCGTTCGGATTATATCGGTCAATGCTCTGCGTTTCGCGGTTTGCCCGAATACATAGGATTTTCACAATTTTTTGTTCCGCGACTAAAGCGCAAAGAAATCAAGCAGGTAATTGAAGAGCCAGCGGTGCTCAGTGGCAACCGCATCACACGCAGATTAGTAGAGCGGCTGGTGTATGATCTTGCGGAGGGTATTGATCAACTCCCGATTTTACAGCATGCTTTGCGCCAGGTATGGTTGGCGGCTGACGAAGGCCGCGAAGAAATGGATCTGATCCACTATGCGATGGTGGGGGGAATGCCGGCTGAAGATTTACCGGATGCAGATCAATCGCGATATACATCATGGTTTACGAAACTGCCCGACAATCAAAAGAAATTTTATACAGAGCCGGGTTTAAACAAGGTCATCGAAATTCATGCAAGTCGTTTATATGAAGGTGCCTGGATGTATTACAATGAAAGTCATCCGGGTCAATCCATCACGCAAAAAGATGCCAAGCGAATTATCGCATTGACTTTTGCTTGTCTCACTAAAATTGATGATAGCAGGGCGGTGCGCAATCGCATGACGTTAACAGAAATCACTAACATCATTAATCAACCAACCATCACTACCGAAGTAGTAGGTGGTGTTTTAAATCTTTTCCGAGAAAGCAGCAACTCATTTATTCGTCCCTATAAAACAGAAGATAATCACACTTATCAGTTAGCACCACATAGTGTGCTGGATATTACTCACGAGAGTTTAATTCGCAACTGGGCCTTATTGAATAAATGGGCCAGTCAGGAATTTGAGTTTTATACAACTTTCCTTGACTTTAAAAAACAATTGAAACGATGGAAGGACAGCGGAAAGAGCTCTGGTTTTCTATTGCCGCTCGGGCCCCTCACGTTTTTTGAAAATTGGTATAGCGAGTGTAAGCCGAATGTATATTGGATAGATCGATATTCAGAGCTAAAGGCCGATCCTGTTGAGTCGCTTAAACAATCAGAAATATTGCTAGCTGACACGAATGAGTTTATCAAGAGCAGTGCCAACAAGGTATGGCTAACCCGTGCCTTCATGAAATATGGCGCCCGAAAAATTGCAACCGGTGTAGCCATTAGCGCAATGGTGCTGTTAACCTTGTTTTATTGGTATGATGCGCAGCGCAAAACCAATCAACAAGTTGAGAAGCAAGTGATAGCAAAAGCGCATGTACTATTGCAATCCATTGAGGTAAGTGATATAAACAAAGCAACCTTTCTGTTGGTCGAAGAGCGACTTAAAAATGGAAGCCTGATGGCTTATTTATCATCCGTTTCCGCTCCACAACAGAAACTTGAATTATCCATTGCGGCCTATCGGCTTATCCTATATTACGATAAGCATGCCACGCTACCCTTAAAATCAGAATTGATTGATTCTATTGTGGATCAACTGAGAACCTATAAACGGGACAATCCATCGGATGCTACCTTGTTACTGGAGCAACAAAATCAATTTGTGTTGTTACTGGCTTATGATGAATATTATAATCCCACTGCGCGGATTGCTACGGAAATTATACCGGGTGTATTGGCGTGGCAGCAGGAAATTATTTTATTCTTCCTGAATAATCGTAATCCCTACAAACAAATTGTTCCAACTGAGCTAAACCTTGCCATTCAATGTTGGCTTACGTTTGTAAATCCCAATGAGGAAGATATTAAGAAAATAATTTCGTTGCTGACTCCTTTTACCGAAGAATCGAAAAAAACTTTTGACTTGTATTTTGTAAAGGGAAACTATGAACCCAATGGTCGCATCTCCAGTGACTACAATGGGGGATACCATACGGTAGCATCGTTGTATGCAGCGGCTGGAGATTCCGATGGTGTTCTGAGAGCTTTTGAAATGTTGCCTGAAAGCTATTTTCGGAGTAGTTTATTTAATAATTACAATAATATATTAGGTTATCTGTATCAGTACAATCAAGAAGATCAAGCTGCCAGGATTGGAAAATGGCTGGTAGAGCATTATCCGTCCGATGATCCTCTGACTGTATATCGAAATACATTAATTCGTTCGGCTTATTTACCCGGTCTATATCCTATTAACCTGGTAAAGAACTGGACGCGTAGTAACAGCGGATATTTTCATCCTAATCTCGGTCTGTCTACCCGTAAACAGTTCTTTACATTGGCGGGTGAGTACGAACGATTAGTAAAGGAAGTAAAGGAACCCAATGAACGTAATTACCTTTTAGCGATGCACTATAAGCGGGTTGCTGTATTATATAGTAAATATCTTTTTGATCGCGGTTTACCGGTAGATCAAACACAAATGGATGCCTGGCTGGATAAGGCATGGGAACATTTCAATCAGGTAAGTGAACAGCATCTATCAGGAAACGTTGCGGTAAATTATCGCTATTACAGCGATGGTACCCGCACCATACAAAGTTCCCGCAAACATGTTTTTTTATACCCCGACTACCGCGATGGTTGGTTTGCGCATAAATACAACACCGATGTATTCATGCAATATATTTTACGTAAAAAGTTATTTGCTCAGTATTATACTACTCCTCCTACACTAGCATTAGTGCACGATTGGATTTCTTCTTCCAAAGAAGTGTTTCCCCGTAAAGTGATCATGGAAGCGACAGGTATTTTTAACAACCCTTTTGACCTGTCTGATACATTATTGAAAGAAATTTTAACAGCCGTAGATCAATCGCCTGCCAAAAGTAACTTCGATAAAAACTTACCGGTATTACTACTTACCAACTATTATTTTTCGAATGGAGATACAACACAGGCTATGCAGTACTTTCATCAGCTGGATCATGCCGGGTTGCTCGCTTCGTCAAACCGGTATGAATACCTGAATCAGATGTATTTCCTAAATCAGGTCATGACCTTAGGCGGATATTTAGCTACTCATCAACATCATCGCGAGGCCATAGCGCTCACTAAATTTATGGAACCCAATCACCAGGTATTTGCCTATGTAAAGGCAGCGGATCAGTTATATCAGGCCTATCATCCCCAAGCCTTCACCTATCTGGATTCTGCCTATGCTATTGCCAACCGAATAGACTTTACAAGTTTACCAGTAGCGAATGCACCAAGAAATGATTCAAGGCGGATGTTAGTATATATGCTCGGTAAAGTAGGTGGTGAAAAGCCAGCACAAATAGCACGAAACTACATCAGAGAATTAGTTGAGTTTGCCAAAGGATTGAGTATTCAGGCGATGATACAAGGCACCGCTACTGATGGTAGTTATTATAAAGCCATGAGCATCGTGCCCGATACGTTTACACAAGATCAGGAGTTAGATTCCTATAATGGCATTCTGGCCTTGGTGGCCCATGAAAAATTTAATCAACCGGAGTGGGCAGGCATGGATGATGTGATCTTGTGGGATTATCAATATTTTCTCTTAATAGCAATCTGATGAATCGAAATATAATTTTTTATTATATCCTGCTGATGCTTCTTGTGATGGGTGCCTTTGCATCGATGGCGCTGAATAGTTATGGTGTAGTATTGATGGCTTATACGATGCTCGGCTTTGCTTTTGCTTTTTTAATTGATTTATTTTTTGTCTTACCAAAGCAACAAAGTATACTTAAGAAGGATAAACGTATGTTAGGGGTTGAACTGCTACTCCTAGCCTTGGTATGCCTGATATATTTTATGCTGGGCATGGATGCAAGAATTCCTTACGCTTATGTGTTCTTAGTAATTTTGGTGATTTTATTGATACTCATCAATATTTATCACTTTTATCAATTGTGGACGACTGAGCGCAATTCACCAGTAAAACTCAAAGTTGCTATTGCCTGTTACTTTATAGCAATTGTACTTTTATATGTTTCCACTTACATGCCCGCATCGTTGCATGTTGTAAGCTCATGGTTGGCCCTCATTTTAATTGCCGCCTTTCTTGTTGTTGGCTGGTGGCGTGGTAGTGTGTTGATAGAAGGTGATGAGGTTACCGCCATGCAACGTGTGGTACGTTATAAAAATAAATCGGGTATTCAGTTAATTATCTTGGGTCTTGTCACTGCCTATTATTTACTCAGCTCTTTAAATATACTTCCACCGCTCTATGTGGGTTCTATGCCCAATGCACATCAACAAGTAGTGCGCGACTGGCAGAAAGACAAGAGTAAAACTAATCCACAGGATTTTGAGCAAGCCTATAAAACATTTTTAGAGGGTAAATAGTCAGTGCTCCATTTGATATAAAATATTTACCTTGAATCCTTATTGTAAATAATTGAGCAACTCCTGAATTTAAGTTAAGTGACAGAGCCTCTTTTGCACCTTGAAAGCTTAGTCAATCACGGCCGATACCTGGAGGCCCGTGAACTTGCGTTGCGTATTAAGGATGATCCATTGATAGATCACGTGCGGGCTGATCAGTTGCTGGCATTAAGTCTGTCGAAATCCGGTTCACCTGAACAAGCATTGGCTCAACTTGATTTAGCCTACCGCAGAAATCCTGAGGATGCCGAAACGGCCGGAATTTTGGGCGGCATCTACAAAGCACTTTTCAAAAAGCATCAAGATTCAAAATATGCTATTCTTTCCCGGGACACGTATGTGAAGAATTTTTCTATATCCCAAAATTATTACACAGGCATCAATGCCGCTACCATGTCTGCCATTGCGGGTAGGGCAGTGCAGGGACGGGAAATAGCTACTACCATCATTTCTTTGATTGAAGACAAAGCAACAACCTTATGGGAAATGGCTACGTTAGGGGAAGCCTATTTGTTGACGAAGAACCGGGATCGTTCTGTTGAATACTATATAAAAGCCCGGAAGTTAGCAGGCAATGATTGGGGTAAAGTATTGAGTATACACAATCAGTTATGGTTACTAAATCATTATATAGCTGTGCCCAAAGAGGTAATGCGAATTTTCGCGCCACCCAATGTTGTGGCCTTTGCGGGTCATATGATCGATGCCCCCAATCGGGCAACACCCCGGTTTCCTGCAGCCATAGAAGGAAAGATAAAGGACTCGATTAAAAGTGCAATCCGAACATTGAATGCCAGCATTGGATATTGTTCGCTTGCGTGCGGGGCTGATATACTTTTTGCAGAAGCCATGGCCGAGGAGGGTGGCGAAGTTCATATTTTGATGCCTTTTAGCAAGACTGATTTTATCAACACAAGTTTATCATTTGCAGGCGATGAATGGGTGACCCGATTTGATGCATTACATAGCAAGTACCCGAATACCTACATCACCCATGATCATTACGGTGGCAACGATGATTTATTCTCCTTATTAGGGAAAGTGATTTTTGGGGCTGCCATTCTACGAAGCTTAACGTACTATCAGGAGCCATATCTCCTGACCGTACTTTCTGAATATGATATGAAACGCAGGGAGGGCGGAACCCGCGATACGATACAACTCTGGCCTTTTCCTCAACGGCATACCAACATCAATCCCGATGTTTTATATAGTACAAGTGAACTTATAAAATCTGAGGCATCGGCAACCCGGCATGAGCAAACCATAATTCCAAATCGACCGGTATTGTATACCGCATGCATTGAGTTGGTTGATGTATTGCCGATGGAGCGTGAGCGCATAGAAAAATTGATAAAGTCATTGGCAGGCGAAGAACAACTTGCGTTTAAAATTTTTGAAGAGACGGAAGATTCTTATGTGTTAGGGTTGGAAACTGAAATTGGCCTGATGGATATAATTCGGTCTGTATGGAATAGCACTGCGCCCTTCAAACCAGAAAAACCAATCCGCATTGGCTTACATGCGGCACCTGTATATATCAATTCTACAGCTGATGATACCAACATTAAAATGCTTCGTGCGATTAGTCAATATGCACCCCAAGGCAGCATATGTTCAAGCATTGGTTTTGCTGCCGTACTTGCATTATATCCGAAAAAATTCCAACTGGATTACGTAGGCGTTATCCAACTTCCGGATGAATCTGAAAGCAGCGGATTATTTCAGGTTGGTTTAAAGCCCTAAACTTTCTTGCAACCAAATAATTACTTTGTAATTTTTATTTCATCGAAGACTACACCCTTGGCATCGAGTTGTTTTAGCACTAAGCTCTTTCCGATGGTTTCGATCATGGTAAACGAATGAATATCTGAAACAATTTTGGTCGTGAAGGGAACCCAATTATCCTGCGGATCGTGTTTCCAGAGATCCGGTTTGCCACTTAAGGTTACATCGTAAAGAGGAGCGCCTCCGGCACCGGTCACAATATAGATGATGCCTTTTGGCTTCGTTTTTGTAATACCATCATAGGTTTCGTCAAGTGTAAATTTGCCATCTACTCTTCCTTCATCAGAGATTACATATTGAGTTCCCGTTTTATCCCTTTTGGGTTCGAATGTTAGTGGCACTGTCCGTTGATAATTGTGCACATGACCTGTGAGTACGAGATCAACACCTAATTCTTCAAGAATTGGAGATAACAATCTCATGGTTTGATAATCATAATGCGCTTTGCTTGAATTGAATCCCGGATGATGGTAGGATACTATCTTCCAGTCTGCCTTACTGTTTCTCAAATCTTCGGCAAGCCACTGAACGAACATCGGATCCAAAGGGTTCGCATGTGGATTTGCATCAAGACAGGTAATATGCACATTGCCATAGTCGAAGGAGAAATTAGACATACGTGGAAAACGCGAACCCGTATTGGATCGAAAGGCTTTAAGTAAGGCATCATTGCCAACAGGCTTAACAACATACGGTGAAACGGGGCCATTCAAGGGTAAATCATTATAATAAAAATAGGCGAGACCGTCAGGCGTTTTGTCAAAGTCAAAACCAAAAACATCGTGATTACCCAGAAGCATATAAAAAGGAATTTCTTTCATCAGCGGTGCACCCGTATCTGGTGTAGCCTCACTGGCCGAATAGTAAGGAAAGAAATTCTTACGGTATTCATGTTCAAGCCCACTTCTGTAAACATTGTCTCCAGTCACTAAAACGAACTGTGGATTCTGCTGGTATACTTGATAGGCTATTTCAGCTTGCTGTGGAGTTCCTGCACCACAATCACCGAACACGGCAAATTTTGTTTGTTGTTTTTTAGTACGGGATTCAAAAATGCCCTCGGCAATTTTATCTTGATTTAACGTAACCCTATAGAAGTACTTTGAATCAAATTTAAGACCGTTGAGAGAGGCTCTGTATAACAGGGTTGTTTTGTTACTTAATTTCAGTGTGGTTACTGATATTTTCGCCACCGAGACTTTGCTTTCGGGAGCCACTAAAGAAAATTCTACTTTGTATTTGCCCGGGATACTATCCGTTTGCCAGATTAATACCTTTTGTTCCTTGGATAAGGATGGGCTGTTGCCAGGCTGCAGATAGGGCTGAACAAGTACCGATTGGCTATAGGCCGAAATGTTTACCAGGGCCAGTAGAAGGATGAATATTCTGGTCATTGTAATAGGGTTGAAATTATTGAACACCAATATACCAACTATAAGAAAAAAGTATGCCATTGATCAGGACTCCAGGTACCTAAAAAGGTAAATTATATCAAAGGTCAGAGAACTTTTTCTAATTCAACAACACAATTCCTCTTTGGTTGTCTATAGACGTTCAAGTTAGTATATTTGAGGCTATGCCATCTGTGATTTCGGGATTTGAGTATGATGTTTTTGTCTCATATCGCCACAAGGATAATAGGAACACAGGTCCTTCCTTCAAAGGTCAGGGATATCAGGTCAGCAACGGATGGGTAACTGACTTTATTGGCGATTTGCACAAAGAACTCGAAAGCACCTTCAAGGAAGATTTATCCATCTATTTTGACTCCAATCCACATGATGGATTGTTAGAGACACACCATGTCGACAAGAGCCTGGAAGGAAAATTGAAGACAGTAATTTTTATACCCATACTTTCCCAGATTTATTGTGATCCAAAATGCTTTGCCTGGCAAAATGAATTTTGCGCTTTTAACAAAATGGCTCAGCAGGATGGAGTAGGTCGGGATATTAAACTCAACAATGGTAATGTGGCAAGTCGGATACTTCCGGTAGTGATCCACCAGCTTGATCGGGAGGATCAGCATCTTTTTGAAACGGAATTACAATCTAAGTTACGATCCATAGATTTTATTTTTAGATCACCGGGAGTCAATCGTCCTCTTCGCCCAGACGATAACAGACAGGATAATATCAATAATCTATCTTACCGGGATCAGATCAATAAAGTTGCCAACGCCATCAAAGAGATTATTACAGCCATTAAATACCCGGAACGAATATCGGAAGGATTAGAAGCTTCGATCAGTGATCGGCCTGAAATCAAGCCACCCGATGATCAGAAAGTTACGGTTGATCGGGAGTTATTGGAAAAGTCTTTAGCAGTATTGCCTTTTGTTAGTCTATCACACGATGCCTCGCAGGAGTATTTTGCCGATGGAATTACGGAAAATATTCTCATTCAACTGGCTGGACTTCCACAGCTTCGGGTTATCTCAAGAACGTCCGTAATGCGTTACAAAAAGACTACTAAATCAGCTCCTGAAATAGCGGCTGAATTAGGCGTTAAATTTATTCTGGAAGGAAGTGCTCAGGCGCATGGCAACAAAGTAAGAATCAATGTGCAGCTAATAGATGCCCTTAAAGATCAACACCTCTGGTCGAAAGTGTTTGTTGAGAGCATGGATGATATTTTCGAGATTCAGAACAACGTGGCGGAGGTGGCAGCAAAAGAATTACTCTCATCATTTAGCTCGAAGCATACTGAAAAATTGAAAGAGATTCCAACGAAAAACCTGGAGGCCTATGATCTCTTTCTGAAGGGCCGCCATGCCTTTAATCAATGGAGTGTCGATGGCTATCGAACAGCATCAGAATATTTTAAACAGTCTATCGCTAAGGATCCTGAATTCAGGCAGGCTTACTCGTACCTGGCTAGTTCCTATTCGGCACGAATGTCATGGAATGGGGATCTATCTCCGGAAGAAGCAAAAAAGAACATTGAAATTTACTTGACGGAAGCCTGGAAGCGCGGGCCATCCGATAACGATTATTTAACAAAGGCCTTTATTGAATTTTTCATTGGCAAAGATTTTCTGGCCACAGAACAATTATTGCTCCAGGCAATGGAAGTAAGTCCAAACAATGCCAATATACTTTATACGTATAGCTACCTACTCAATACCATGGGGCGGCACGAAGAGGCAAGTAAGATTGTCAATAAGGCAAAAATAATTGATCCGTTAACGGTCGCCTATTTCAACTACCAGATAATTAGTTTATACCTGCTTAAACGGTACGATGAAGCACTGGCCATGCTAACTGAAGCGCTTCAATTATATCCAACCGTATTACGACTTTATGATTTTCTGGGTAGAATTAATTTGACTATTGGCAAGTATGAAGTTGCCATTGATTCGTTGCTTGCCGGATTACGCACCTCAAAACTACGACCACCCTCGATGCTGGCGTATTTGGCCTGTGCGTATGTGCGTATGGAAAAAAGTGAGAAGGCAAATGAATTACTAGATGAATTGATTAAACGGAGTGAAGCGAATGAAAAGGGCGTTAATATCTATGTGGTTCATATATTTCAGTGCATGGGTGATATTTCTTCTGCTAAACAATGGTTAGTAAAGGCATGGAGAACCAATGATATCGATCTTATTTGGTGGGATGTTGATCCCTTATTGCAAGAACTCAGAGAATCGTTACCCAACAGAAGCTTACGCTCAACAGCTCCTGATTTTGAAGGCGCTGAAAGTCACATTATAAGTTTGTTGGAAAAGGAGATGCCGAAACTTCAATATCATAATGTTGATCACATTTACGATGTACTTAATGCGGCACTGGTTATTGGCAAAACAGAGCGACTGAAAGACGATGAGATTCAACTGCTTAAATTGGCGGCACTTCTTCATGATGCCGGTTTTATCCAATCGCCTAAAAACCATGAAGAAAAAGGAGCGGAGATGGCCAAAGAAATTTTGCCGGCCTTCGGATTGAATGCAGGGCAAGTGGAAACAATCTGCAATATGATTAAAGCTACCCGCATCCCGCAATCTCCGGCAACTCAACTTGATAAAATTTTGTGTGATGCAGATCTGGATTATCTCGGCCGCGATGATTTTTATGAAATCGGAGGGCGATTGCTCGAAGAATTAAAATCGCAGGGAGTTGTAGAAACTGAACGAGAATGGAATCTGATACAAAAGACTTTTCTGCAATCGCACCGTTATCATACCAAGTTTAGCAAAGAGACACGCGAAAGCAAAAAGCAACAACACCTGGAAGAAATAGAAGCGAAATTCAGGAGGTGAGGAAAGAAATGTTAAGCTGGTTGTAATGCAGGCTTATTAATTTTGCTCTCCACGAAGTACATATCGACTTCACCAATATTCTTGGCGGAGATCTTTCCTCTGTAAATGCATTGAAAATGTTCGCTGATCTGATGATATGTGGAAGCAGAAATATTTACTTTACCCGGTTCCCCATTGGATTCCATTCTGCTGGCGATGTTAACCGTGTCACCCCAGATATCATAAGCATATTTCTTTTTACCAACGACTCCCGCTACAACAGGTCCGGTATGGATGCCAATTCTCAGTTCCCATCCTGCAACTCCGGTAAGATCTTTTTCGAGTTTTCTTTTCTCCATATAGGCTTGCATGGCCAACGCTGCTTTCACGGCATCCAAGGGGTGTGTGTCGTTTACTGAAGGTATACCCCCGGCACACATGTAGGCATCTCCAATAGTTTTAATCTTTTCCAGATTATACTTGCCCATAATTTCATCAAACGCCATAAAGTAGTCGTTTAACTCAGCTACCAGTTCTATCGGTGTAAGTTTGCCGGCAATCGTAGAGAATCCTTTAAAGTCTGTAAACAGAACCGTTACGCTATCATAGAATCTTGTTTTGGCATGTCCGTTCGATTCTAATTCACGAGCTGTTTCTTCCGGTAAAATATTGAGCAGCAGATCCTGTGAACGATCGCGCTCGTCTTTGATAATCTTATTGGTCTTACGCACATATCGATACCGATTGTAAAATCCCAACAAAACCAGAATCAACAGAAATCCGGTTATACCGGCCGCATAATTCACAATCTTTTGCCGTTGAATAGTTGCCTCTTTCAAAGCTTGGTCTGCGGTTAATAAACTGATCTCAGCTTCCTTTTTTCCCAGGTCAAACGTAAATTGAAGCTGTTGATTTTTTTTGTCATCATCGGCAATGTAGAGGGTATCCTTTATGCTACTGTATAAGGTGTCATAGCTATAGGCTTTCTTGAAATCCCCCGTTTTTGCATACGCCTTGGCTAGCCCATTATAAGCGTCTTTTAATTGCGGCTTTGCATCGATTTGACGGGCGATCGTTGCCGCCTGACGATAGGATTCAATAGAAAGTTTATAACCACCTTTCTTATAATGAGCTAAAGCAATCCCCAGTAAGCTTTGCGTTAGTTCAAGTTTTCCCTCTAGTTTCTCGGCTATTTCAAGGGCTCTGTGGTGATACGTAAGCCCTTGTTCAAAATCGCCTTGTTCTACATAAATTTCGCCCAATAAATTGAGTGGGAATGTGGCATCAATTGTGTTCCGATAAACATCCAGAGATTCATCAAGGTAAAGAATAGCCGAGTCATAAAGTTTTTTCTTCTTATAGATCTCACCAATATTCATAGCTACATTACCCACTCCGTCTTCGTAATTTATTTTACGAAATATGGGCAATGCTTGAAAGAAATATTCAAGAGCCTTATCTAACGTCTCAACCTTATTAAGATAGACAACACCAATGCCAGAAAGAGCGGTTCCTATACGAAGCGAGTCGTTTAATTCCTCAGATAGTTTTAAGGAACGAAGAAAAAAATCAATTGCCTTTGTGCCTTCGCCTGCATTAAAGTAGGTTGATCCCAAAGTACTTAAAATATTAGCAACACCCACTTTTAAGCCAAGAGAATCAAATAACCTTAGAGAATTTTGAAATTGAAGCGCGGCATTCCGGTTGTCTGATAAATAAAAATACCCAAGCCCTATTGCTTTGTATGCATAGGCTTCCCCTTTATAATGAAGTCTTTTTGCAAGTTGCTGAGCTTCGATTGCATAGCGTACTGCTTCTTTGGGATCTTCCCCCAGGTACTTGTTACTCAATAAAATTAGGTTGTTCACCTTTAAAGAGTCATCCGGCTGGCTGGCAATTTCTTTCTGAAGTTTTTCGAGTTCGTAGTTTTGCGCAGGCCCGGGGAAGGCCATCAAAAGAAAGCATAAGCACAAGTAAGAGTTTATCCGCACGATTCAAATCCTAATCCATAAAGTTACAAATGATTTTATAAATTCAGAACTATCCAAGTCTGAAAACAAAAGAGGAATGAAAATATCCATTCCTCTTTATTAATGTTTACGTAAAGATGGGTTTACTCTTTATAAACTTTAAAGATATGAATTCCACTGGCTGAGATTAGCTTAAGCAGGTAAAGCCCCTTATTCAAATTTGTGAAATCAATTTGTATCGTACCATGCTGCTTTTCCCAACTTGCTTTAACTGGGTACGACCTGCCAAGCTGATCAAAGACCATAAGATCAGAAGCCTTGGGTTGATCAACGATTCCGGTAACAGTTACCCAGTCAATCACAGGATTTGGATACGTACTTAATTCCAAAGACGGCTGTTTTTCCGGAAAGGATGCTATGTCTTTATGAGTTACAAATGCGACAGTTGGTTCACTACTCCGGGCCGATGATGCCGAACGATTGGGGCCTGGTCTTATTGCTATTTGCTGAGCTACCCAATTATCTCTTTTTGAAGCCGTGGCAGTTTTCGATCCGGTGGGTCCTGCTTCAGACTGAATATAAAAAGCCATCATGTTTGAAGTTAACCCTTGTTGAGAGTTAGGATTGTCATACACTTCAGTTGTACCGGAATCACCCATCCAGGTAGCATCTGTTTTGTTGGTGTAGAACGTCATGATCGTTACATTACAAGTGGTAGTGGTGATGGATGGAGCCGTGGCTGTATAAGATTTGTTACCAGAGGCGCCACTATGAGCATCTATCGGATTATTCGGATCTGCCCCCTCTACACGTGAAATACCGATCGACCATTTTGGACTACTTGAAAGGCTGAATGAATAAGAGGTAGGTTCATTGCCGCCTGCAACCTTATAGTAGGTAGCTAAACCTACCTGGTTTCCCTGATTATCTATTCTAATTAAAGTCCATCCTGCAGGTGGTGTAATTACAGATCCAGAACCTCTTTCATACGTTAAGCCTACAATCATCAAATCTCCTTCAACTGTGTTGGCTGGCTTGGCAACGGTTGGCGTACTGGAACCTCCACCCACGGCAGTTTCATATTCTGTAATTACGGGTGGGGCGGGGCAAACAATAGAGATCGTTGCACTTCCCGAAGAGGGGAAATAATTACTATTACCGATAAAATTGGCAGTAACTTCATAGACTCCGATTTCAACGGGTGCCGATCCGCTAGAATACACAAAGTTTACTGATGGACTTAAGACATCGGAAACTCCTCCAACGCCATAGGCAAAACCAGTACCTTCTTTAGCCGTTCCATCATAATCAAATAAACCACCACTCACGCTTACAGTCGAGTTGGCCTTGGTGATGCTAAACGAAGCAGTGTTATAGGTAATGATATAATTATCGAGTACCGAGACAGGACTTAATGCAGCTTGGATGGTATAGGGTGATCCTACTACATTTTCACCTTCAGTACGACTATAGATTGCTATCACATTATCAGTAGCCAGAAATCCAGCAAGCGTTCCGGTAAAGGTTGGATCAGGGCTTCCGTATGTTTTTGTTTCATTATCTGGAGTTACGCTTGCTACTCGCTTATCAATCGTAAAGTTAGCTGTGTTATAAGTTACCGAATAGTTACTCAAAACATTGACCGGGCTTAATACAGCATTGATTGTATAAATTTCTCCCGCGCGCTCGCCCGAGGTTCTTGAATAGGTGGCGGTTATTCCATCCGTCTCCAGGAAACCTGTTAGCGTACCTTCTAATAGCACATCAGGATTTCCATACGTTTTGAAAGCTGGTTGCGGGGTTACCGAGGCTACTTTTGTATTTACTTTAAGTTCACCTTGTGTTCCGATTTCAATCCGGTAGTTAGCTGGAGGAATCAGATTTACCGTGGGAACAATTTGATACGTTCCAACCGTGATCAATCCAGTACTTTCAAAGGATTCATCATTTTTTAGCAGAGAGTAGCTGATCGATTGAACTTCGCTGGCCGCGGTTTCTGCTAATAGTACTTTCTCTGGATTACCGGCCTCAAAGAATGCGGTTGAGTAGGCAAACCCTTCGAACGCGGATGCATATTCAGGAGCAGGGTCTCCATACGTTATTGCTGCAGGAGTTGCTGACGTACTAACTGTTAGGGTGGCAGGAGTAATTTCCAAAGCTCCCGGTTGATAAGTTACTTCGTAGTTAACAGATAAGAATGTTCCGGGCACTATTACATGGGGTGCGCCCGCAGCAGTTACACCTGTGCCACTGACTAAGTTGACAGAATAAAACTCAAGAATATAATCGGCTTCATTGTCAATATCTTCACCGAAGTCATAATAGTCTATGCCATTGGCTTCCACTTCGGTAGCTGGCTCCAGATCTTTCTCCCCAAAAAGGATCAACATGTTCTGAAGTTCTGGTGCATCGGTCTCGGGACCTTCCGATCCATTGATCAGCGTGCGACCATTTATCAGGGTGCGACCATTAATCAACGTGCGGCCGTTAATCAGCGTACGACCGTTAATGAGTGTTCTTCCATTAATCAGCGTCCTGCCATTGATCAGCGTGCGGCCGTTGATGAGTGTTCTTCCATTTAACTCCGGATTGATTAAAGTTTGATCTAGTTCATCGGTCGGTGTGCCTTTATAATTCTCAAAAGAATTCATTGGAACATCAAATACGGAATTGATTAATGTTCTTCCGTTAATGAGTGTCCGACCATTGATCAGCGTACGTCCGTTGATCAGGGTTCTTCCACTCACCATAAAGCTCAGGTTGGTGGCATCTGAATTGATCAGAGTACGGCCATTGAATTGCTGAGTGTCGAAGATAGCAAGCGGAAGCGCATCGTTTCCTGCTAGTTTGGCTTTTTCCAGATCTGCCCGATACTCGCTTTCGATAGAGTTTTTAAGCGCATTTACATCTTGAATTGTAGAAGCATAAACTGTTGGAATATTGATGTCATAATCAATTTCTTCACTGATGGATTGTCCATATTCCAAACTCAGATCGATGGGTTTAATGGTAATCGGTAAGGGATCAACTTTGATGGATCCCGTTCCATAATCACCAAACGTTTCATCCCGTCCATCATACAACAAGGTTCCATTGGGCTGAAGAATACCGGCATAATCATAAAGTTCACGGAAGATAACATCAGTTGTTGCGTGGAAAGGTGTAATCACATAACTATTTGCCACCGGAGCCAAGGCTCCACCAAAATCCGAGATCGTACTGGTAAACTGCAATGGAACAAGTGTTGTATTATTTGGATCAAGAGTTAATCCTACTTCCTCCAGACTCAGATCAGCAACTTGCCAGGTTTGATTTCCATTCGCGTCATCGGCAAGTTTTAGAATAGTGGCGCTGAAGGGTTCAATCATCTGACCAAACTTCTTGGTAATATCATTTGCCTTAATAACAACTTTTTGTTTTGGGATATCTAAGATGGGAACCGCTTCCGAACTACCACCATCCTGGTTATTGGTGAGGGCAATATTCGTAACCTGTACAGGCGGATTTCCTTGAAAAGGAGGGATGGTAACTTCGAGATTCGTAGTCACGGGATTAAAATCCGCATCCACTTCAACACCCCGCAAAAATACTTTAGAATCATAGTAGAAGTTGGTTCCTTCGATCACTAATGTGAATTCTTCTATTCCTGCGTCTGCATCCTCAGGAATCAGTAGTCGGGTAATCTTAGGTAAAGGGGTTGCCAGGGTAAGCAATGCAGCGTCACTTCGAACAAGTCCGTACCCGGAATTAATATCAAAGCCGGGGCTATGCAAATCTTCGGCTGTACTCTGAATTACTTTTCGAATATCAAAAGGTGTATTGCCGGCTAACCAGTCAGTTCCATCGGTATGTTTCGGGTTGTTGTCAGGATAGTACTTGGTTCTGGCCTGCATAATCAGGGCTGCTACCGCTGCTGCATGCGGTGCCGCTGCCGAAGTACCAAAGAAATTAGGATCGCCATCATTTTCTATATCCGTGCCATTGAGAAAAACGGTTGTGTTTACACCGTTAGGCGCAACGAAATCAGGTTTACCGCCTACTTCACCAACTGGTTCTGTTCCTCTTGATGAAAAAGTAGCAACTGTGTTAGGTATAGTCCCTTCGGGTACTGGAGTATAATTGTATATAGCAGTATTACTATATAAGATGGCACCCACCGTCATAGCTCCGGTGGCATTCGCCTGGCCAACAATGGTTGAGCTACCGGTGAAGTATTCATTCACCGTAAGGTTATCGCCTCGGAAAATTACATACTTGAATTTAACATTCCCGGTTCCTTGCGCGCGAGCAATGATGATATCTGTATTCACCGTAGTGTTGGCGGGAACAGAGAAGGAGAGTATTTCAATCGGATCGCCACCAATATTATTTCGGTTAAAACCAAAGAGCGGGGCATCCTGAAAATCAGCGAGGTAAATATCAAGATCGTTTTCAGAGCCAGAGATAATCTGACCGAGTGATCCGATCGAGTAAACCGGGTCATCCCATTGCAGCACAATGGTATAAATGGTTGGCTTATCGGAAGCACTAATCGTTACACTTTGGCGAATATCCCCACCGCTGAAATTGTGGGCTTGTTGACCTGGTAAATTGGCAGGTGCGTCTACAGGGTTAAATACAGATTCATAAGACTTGCTTCCAAAATTACCGGCTGCTGTGAAGTAAGAAACACCTGATTGAGCGACATCATTTACTGCCTGAGCTACCCGGCCATTGGTATAGAAAGGTTCGGTGATATAGGTAATGTCATCCACCATGATGTCGACATTTGAAATCTGATTTAGATCCCGAATACCTTTTGCGAAATCTCCGGCAGTTATAAACCCGGTGCGGAAGAACAACGCAGAAGCAGGAGCAACATCATGAATGATTTGCAGCATGGCCCGACCTTCGTCCGAACCTTGTCCATAGCGTGCGGGAAGATCTTTAACAACCGTAACTGCTGGAAGTTCACCACTGGCCACATCGAGTGCTGCTGGATTATTCGGTAACGTATTGTAACTATCGGACAACACCCCAATTTTTATTCCCTGACCATCGAGATTATACCCAAGCCGGGCAAGGTTTGAGCGCATTACACGGTCGCCTTGTGTTGTGATTACATTTCCAACGGGTGGAATGGCAGGCCGCACATAATTGATCAACTCAACATTATTAGTTTCATTAACTTCATTTAAATCATCCAGGTTTTCAACCGGAATGAAACCCGTTAAAATGAGGGAGTTGGCCAGGTCACTGATGTCTTCATCGGTCTCAAATCCAAGGTTGGTAAGAATTCCCTGAAGCTGGGATTGCTGAGATCCTGTCAATTGAGAAAACACAATTATCTCAATCAACACCATATTGTCACTGATATAGAATAGTTCGTTTGTGTTTACTTGTCCGCCCTGGGCAACGATATTATTCAACATCGTCAATTCAGACCCGATGATATTATTGGTTTTTCCACTTATGGGTGCACACACACCAAACGTCTGACGATCATTTACCGTGATGGATAGCGTAGCTGTGCTTGAGCATGTTGTAGCACTGATGGAAGCTGATAAGGTTACGATTTCCCCCTGGGTTCCTGCATAGGCTGTGGGATTCGTTATTGCGCCACTTATCGAACTGCTGAAGGAAAGGGTTCCTGCATCTACGGTAGCAAATTGTGTAAGATCGAGCACGGCAGTATTGCCTCCGGCATCGGTGCTGCAGGCAACCACATCGTTTACTGTAATCACGGGCAGCGGGTTTACATTGACAACTACCTCATCACTGGCCGAGCAATTCGATCCATTTAAACTCGTAGCAGTTACCGTATAAGAAGTTGTGTCTGCTGGTACTACTGTAATTGACTGAGTTGTCTCTCCTGTATTCCAGAGATAGGAGTAAGGTCCGCCACCCGTTGCCATAGCCGTGAGGGTAACCGAATTTGAATCGGCACAAACATTTACATCCGTGCCGGCATTCACCGTTACCGGTGTATTATTCAAAGTAACTAAAGCAACATCAGTTGCTGAGCAAGTTCCGCTTGTTACAGTGAGGGTGTATGTTCCCGCTGCATTCACAGTCGGTGTGGCGGTATTCGCACCCGATAAAATGTTTCCACCATTGCTGGCTGCCCAGGTGTACGTTACGCCAGGTGTTGCAGAAGAGCCATTGAGTTGTACTGTTGTTGCTGAACACGTAATCACTTTGTCGGATCCTGCATTCACAGCAGGAGTAGTGCAGGTTTGAAATGGAGCATGAACAATGGTGACACCACTTTGAATATTTACCTGCGTGCCGCTCCACAGTGCTCCGTTAACATCTGTAGCGCCTGTTCCTGAGCCTATGTTAATAGCAGCATAGGGTGCCCATACAGTTCCCAGCCATTTTGATTTTGAGCCTGTAGATCCATTGGCAATATCAAAGGCATATTTTTCAGTACCTAAACCCGTGCCTTGTACTTCCGTGTAAATCCTTGAAGCGCTTCCACCAATAGTATTGACCTTGAGTTTTTGCAAAACGGCATTGTTGTAAATGTAAATGCGAAACACTCCGTTTGGATTAGATCCAAAATCGAACACAAACGTGTTGCTACTCTTATTGTCAATAAGGTTAAAATAATAATCTCCTGCACCCTGGAAAGTAAGCGTCTGGTTACCGGAAAGTTTAATACTTCCGTACGCTCCGGGTGCAATGCCCCTGGTTTTTGTTATATCTGGCCCTGGAGCATACGGGGGCAATGGTGTCACTGAAGGCAGGACGGGAAATGTTGGGAGAGAGGGAGCGCCAATCACTTTACCGCCCGCTGGAGTAGGGCCTGTATAGCTTGTATTGGTGGTTACTCGTCCCGTTACAACTCCTCCTCCAACCACAATATTTCCATTGACATCTATCGAGCCTGCCAGGTTTGCGTTAGAGCCAACAGATAGAATAGTTCCTGTTTTCAACGTTGAATTTGAGGCTGCAATTTTGCCGGTTACGCTATTGCTATTGGTAAGTTCAATTGTTCCTTTACTATACACGTTTCCTGTAATACTTACAGTTCCGGTTGTTTTAACAAGATTTAAACTGCCAACGCTTCCGCCATTAACGTTAGAAGCGCTTGCCATTTGCACAGATCCCGGCCCCCCGGCTCCTGAAAACAACACAAAATCAGACATTTGGAGTTGCTGGGTTTGCTGGGCCAGCACGAGGGTTGGAAGTAAGAAGAGAAGCAACATACCTAGTTTGTGAAAATGAATATCTTCACTTAGCCAACTAGAGATTACCTTTTTCATTGAGATTGAGTTTAAGAACATTTTTTGGAAGAACAGCAAAAGTTTATGTAAGAATCGTGTAAGTGATTTCAATTAAAAGACAAATTACCTATATAATATTGAGTTGTTGATGGGCACAGGACGGACAGGTGTAGAAATTGTCCCGAACCTGAGAATTCATTATCGGGCTTTGCAGGATTCATTACAAGCTTTCTCATAACTGTAAAGGGGGAGGTTTAAGCGGTTCAAAGAAGAAAATAATATAAACAAATCTGACCCAATGTAATAAGTGTGTAATATAGTAATAGATAAGGAAAACTTTACCAAAGTAACTACTTGCCGACACAATTGTTAGTTTGGCTGGTATTTTAGAATAAAATGCTTCAATTCCATCTAAAATTCATTGATATGCATGCAGGCCGAATAGTAGTTTTGAGTTGCCTGACATTGTTTTTCGCCTGTTTTTCAGGGGTTTTATTCGCCCAACCCACACAGCTATTTGACATCGAGGACGTGCTCGAGCTTACTATTTCGGGAGAATTTGGAGACCTGATGAAGGATCGGGGCAACGACCCTCAATACCATTCTTTCACCCTTTCTTATAAAAATGAGGGCAGTCAGGTATCCATTCCTGTTAAAATCAAGACCCGGGGCCACTTTCGTAAGTTGAAAGAGAATTGTACCTACCCGCCCATGTTGTTGAATTTTGATAATGAAACAGGGACCACACTGTTTGCCGGACAAACCAAATTGAAATTGGTTACTCCTTGTCGTGGAGATAAATATGTAGTGCGCGAATACCTCGTGTACAAACTCTACAATCAGATCACCCCCAAAAGTTTTAACGTGCGCCTTGTGAAAGTGACCTTTGAGGACCCCAATTCAAAAGCAAAAAAGGCTGAGCCGTTGTATGGTATGCTCATCGAAGAAGAAGAGCACATGGCAATGAGAAATAATGCAGTTCCGGTAGAAGGAAAACTTATCAGACCAGAACAAACCCAGCGGGATGATTTTTTGAACATGGCTGTTTTTGAATATCTGATTGGCAATACGGATTGGTCGGTTCAGTATATGCAAAATGTAAAGCTGATTGCCACTAATGATTCTTCAATCCTATCTACAGTACCTTACGACTTTGATCATTCGGGTCTGGTATCCGCACCCTATGCACACCCGGCTGCAGAATTGTTGTTGAGTTCAACCCGCGAAAGACGGTATCGGGGATTTTGTATTCAGGATATGAATCAGTTTACAGAAGTGATCAACAGGTTTAAGGAGCGAAAAGAAGATTTGTATAAGGTGTATACAAGCTCCACGCTCTTAGAAGAAAGTTACCTTAAATCAACCCTGAAGTACCTGGATGATTTTTATAAAATGATCAACGATCCAAAAAAACTGAAAAATGAATTTCAATATCCCTGCGATCCGTATGGAACAGGGAATGTTGTGATACAGGGGTTGAAGAAGAACTGACAGAGTGTATTAAATAGCGGGCAGGCTCAAAGGTATATTCCAAGTAGGGGTGGGTTAGAAGCTTATAGACAATCTCAAAAGATTCTTTAATCTCTTGATTGACCTCCTTCATTAAGGAAAATTTTCGGAATCCTCAATTGAAATATCTCCGTAGAATAACTTCCATCTTCTATCGCGTTTTAACATGTCAAACTTCGTGAAAGTGCCGAAGGTTCTGTTTATCCTTGGGTTTTGCGGTTAATTTGATTTTACTGCTATTCTATTTAATCGTTTTTCTAACTTTTCATAATCTCCTAGATAGGCCATCATTAAACTCTTCCAGAGTTTGCCATGATTGGGAACATTAAAATGCAACAGTTCATGAACGATTACATATTTGCCGAGGCTTTTGTCAAGGGTGAGTAATTCTTTGCTGAAATTCAAGTTACCATCTGTTGAGCAGGATGCCCATTTATTTGACATAGGGCGAATGGCAAGTGCCTTTACTTTGATGTTCATTTCACCAGCATACTTTTTAACAGTAGCCTTAAATTCCTCTTTGTCTTTCCACTTTGCCATGACTATAGTTTGAATGCAATAAACAGATGATTGAACAATTCATCTATGAGTGTAGCGGCCTTTTCAATGTTGTCTTCTTCTGAAAGCAAGGCGAAGTAAATAGCCTGCCTTAGTTCCCTTAATTCTTTTTCACTCGTTTTCCAATTCGGATGATTTACAAATTCTGCCTTTACTTGTTTCGTAATTTCCTCCGCGTTGTTTACCTCCTTGTCCAATAACGTTCTATAAATGAAAAATGTAAGACCATCGAATCCTTTTTCAGCTTGCTCTTTTTTTCGCTCAATGTCCGACTCGTATATTTTTCTTATTTCATCAAGGGCTTCCTGGGTGGATAGCTGTCTATTCTCATAGCTTGATTCAACCTCTTCTGCCCGTTCGCGAATACCAATTAAGAAAGGGTCATCAGAGTTTTCATCGGCAATTTTTTCTATACTTCTAATAAGGTTAATGACTTTGGTGTTGTCGTTCTCATTTTTCTTCTTAATATATTCAATAGCATCTTCATTAATCTCGAAAAAATCATCTTTGAACTTAGGATAGGTGCCTGCGATTTTACTCTGAATTAATTCATTTGTCTTTCTCTGAAATTCCCTGTCCACCTGAACGCGTTTTGAATAAGCGTTTCTCACCACTTGGTAAATGGCTGAAAGTGTTGCGTATGTGTCAATATATGGCCTTAGAAATTTGTCTGGTGAAATGATTTCGTAGAGCATTTCTATTTCTTTGAAAAGTTTAAAGAACTCTTTGCGTTTTGATTTATCGCGGAAGTAGGAAATTAGATTATCAGTGTCTTTGTCGTTGAAGTTGTGTTTGATTAATTCCAAGTAGGACGGAACATCTTTTTCGATCTTGGATTGAAAAAGATATTTCAACAACTGAATGTCTTTAACTATGGCATTGATTTCATCGCTGTCGAATGCCAATGCTTTTTCAAGATTTTCAAATATGCCCACAAAGTCCAATACAAAGCCATGCGGCTTCACCATTTCTAGTTCTTCATTCTCATAAGGCCTGTTTACCCTTGCAATTGCTTGCAAAAGAGTATGGTCGCGCATGGGCTTGTCCAAATACATGGCATACAGAATGGGAGCATCAAAGCCTGTGAGAAGTTTTTCTGTAACGATTAATATTTTAGGCTGCTCATCCAACTTAGTAAACTTCTTCCGGATTTCCTTTTCACGCTTGGTGTCATTATGGAACGCCTTTAAAGCTTCGGTATCATTGTTGTTCCCTGTATAAACAACTTCTGAATATTCTTTCGGCAGATACTTGTCCAACGCTTTTTTGTACATGGCACAAGCAGGACGGTCAACTCCTACCAGAAAGGCTTTGTATCCTAAAGGCTCAACATTTTCTTTGTAATGCTTTGCCACGTACTCAGCGACTTTGTCAACTCGTTCATTGCCTTTCAGAAAATTCTTAGTGTTGACTGCCCGCTCTAATATTTTATTGAGTTCTTCAATGTCATTTACTCCGTATGCCTCGGCCAGATTTAAAAATTCTTTTTCCAGTATTTCTTTAGGCACTAACAATTCATTCGGAGCCATGCCGTAGAAAAGCGGCAGTGTGGTTCCGTCTTCAATGCTGTCTGAAATAGAGTACTTGTGCAAGTAGCCTTGGTCATCTTCAATACCAAAGGTTTTAAATGTTCCGCGACCATAAACGGTTTTATCAACCGGAGTTCCGGTAAAGCCAATAAATGTTGCGTTGGGAATGGCAGCCATTAAAAAATTTCCAAGGTCTCCGCCTGTGGTGCGGTGCGCTTCGTCAATTAGCACGTAAATGTTTTTGCGTAAACTGACATTGGCAGGCATGTCTCTGAACTTGTGAACCATGCTTACGATGATGCCGCGATAATCTTTCTTTAATAGTTTTTGTAAGTCCTGAATGCTCTCGGCCTGCTCTACATTGTTTACGCCAATAGAACTCAGATTTTTAAGCATCTGGTCTTCCAACTCGTTGCGGTCAATCATCAGCAAAATTGTTGGCTTCTCTGCCTGCGGTGCTTTGAATAACAACTCGGCTGTTTTAATCATGGTGTAAGTCTTGCCGCTTCCCTGCGTATGCCAAACCAAACCTCTCGACTTGGTTGGGTCTAATGCTCGCGCTACCACTTTATCCACGGCTGTCTTTTGATGTTGCCTTAAAATGAATTTGTTGAGTTCTTCATTCTGCTCGGCAAAGAGGATGAACTTCTTAAGCAAATCCAAAACGTGCTGGATTTCGCAAAAGGATTTTATTTTGGCTTCAAGGTTGCCAATTTCTTCACTTTTCCAGTTGAAGATATTTCTGCGAATGGTGTTCCATGTTACGCCATAGGAGAAACCAATGCTTTCAGTAGCGGTAAACAATTGTTGCGGAACCATTAGCTCCGGTGTTTCGCGGTGGTATCTCCGCAATTGGTCAACGCCTATTGCAATGGCTTCATCTTTTGTTGCATTCTTACATTCAATCACCAGAACGGGAATGCCGTTGATTAGAAAAACAACATCTTCCCGATTGGCATACTGTCCGTTGAACAAGTAGTATTCTTCGGTTACCTCAAAAGTATTGTTAGCTGGGTTTTCAAAATCAATCAGGTTTAGATTGAACTCCCGGTTTTCTGCTTTACTAAAAAATGTTTTTTCACCTTGCAGGTAGTTTAAGAAATCGCGATTACCATGAATAGTTGGCAAGGGCAAATCTAATATGCGCAACAAGTCTTCTTTGCTGTCTTTAAACTTGGGATTGAATTGTTTAACTTTTTCAAATACTGTATCCGTGAAAAAGCGACTCGCATTCTTTGCCTTCTCGCGTGGTGACGCTGCGGTATTGTCAAAACCCCTGCGGCTTGCTGCTTCACTTTGCGAAACAATATGCCAGCCGATTTCACTCGCATATTTTAATATGCGGGCTTGAACGCTTTTATGTTCGGTTGGCTTAGCCATTAGTTAGTTACTAACATCAAAATTAAGACTCAAGCATTATTTTTATTTCATTTTCGACAACCCCAAGTTCTCTCGCCTTTTCTTCAATATATTCGGTTAAATAAGTCAATAACTCACATTCCAAAACACCTCCTACTTTAAAAAGATCCTTCATATTAACATAGCTAAGCCCTTCTTCATTAGACAAAGCAAATACATTTACAAAGGGTCTTTCAATACAACCTTTTACATCAGTTGCCCTAAAAGCTTCGTTTGGCCAATAAGGTAGTGTTTTGACAGAGCTAAAATATTCATTCAATCCAAACATTTTATTTAGTTCAGCTAAGATGGTCCTTGAATTAGTGATATTTTCGTATAAGACACTAGAGGTATATGCTATTCTTAATTCATTCAGTGCAGTGCTCAGATTATTTAGCTTTAAAATAAAAAGCTGAAGCGTAAGCAATTCTCCAAGCCCCTCATAATTCTTTTCCTCCAATGCCTTGATCATGTCCTGAATTATATAACATTCATCATGGATCGCCTTTACTATTATTGCATTTGCTTTAAGCTTTTCCACTTCCTCCTCATTCCGGAAGCGCTGCTTTTGCTGAAGATAACTTAATACAGGGGAATCATACTTGTTAGTAGTCAGTACCTCATTAATACTTTTATGTAATTCAATTTTAAATTTCTCATAATTACCCGGCTGTTCTGTTGTTTTCTGTGAATAATTGTAACCCACTGTCAAGTAATCTCTCAAGTCAGAAGGAAGATTATTTAAATTTTGAGAAATAATAATTGTTCCTCTCTTAAGGGAATGTCTTACACCCAGCTCATACATTACATTATGGTTTAAGCCTGTTAGATCGGCAATAACCAAATCAGCAGTATTCAAATTATTCACAATGCCTGAAACTATCGAGCCGATTTTACTGCTAAATCTTTCCACTCTTTCAAAGTATTTTTTTCCGTTGACCTCATATTCCTCAATAGCCTTTTTTAAAATATGTAAATAGATATAATCCAAATCCTCCTGAGCAAGGGTCTCAGTTTTAGAAAATGGCATTAATATAAAGCAGCTTTTATATTCCATGGTCGTTAGTCTTCTGCCGCCATCCTCAATGGCATTTCCTTAATTTTATATTCCTTGTTCAATGCTTTAAATTCAATTTCATTCACCCTTCTTTCGCCTGTCATCAATTCATGCAACAGGGTTTTGAAAAGGTTGGAAAGGGTTTGTTTTTTCTGCTCATATATTTCAATCTTGCATTCCAATAAGCCTAATGTATTTGATATTTCAATTTGCTCCTTAGGTTGCGGTTTGAGTAGAAACAGAGACTTCATTTCATTTGATGATAAATTAGCCTGCTTTGTTCCCTTAGCAGTTTTGTAAAGCCTGTTAAGAAATACTCTTGAAAGAAAGTATTGCTTCAAATAATCCTTGTTTATTGTATCATCAATTATTTCAAACTTAGCTATTCGCTGATTTAGTAAAAGCGTTTTATTTGTTTTAGGGACTTTTACAGTGAAGCCGTAATCTTCTTTCCCCATTGTTCCAGTCAGTGACATAATCAAATCACCCTCGCTAAGCACATAGTTTGAAAACTCTTTGGGATAATTATCTGGATAAAAAATGGGCGCTCTTTTTAAATCCAATTTATTTTGATAGAGATTACCCATTCGAACTAACTGAGTGTTTGAGTCGGGAATGCCTTCTTCACTTTTGAATGCAAATCCTCCTTTTATTTTAACCGCATTTCCCAATTTCACCACCTCCCAACTTTCCGGTACTAATCCAATTTCAGTTTGCTTTTGTTTTTCATCTTTTGTGCCTTCGGTAAAAAGTTTTTGCATCAAGGCTTTTTTGAGTTCGGTTGTATGCTGTATTAGTTTGCCTTGTTGCTCTAGGGCTTTTTGCACAGTGCTTAATACATAAGCGATTTTGCGTTGTTCTAGGAGCGGAGGGAGAAGTATTTTTTGTGACTTTAAATCAGAGTCCCGGATTGCAGGGTAGCTCGCACCTCTTTGAAGTTTCTCAATTCTTTCCATGAAATAATCTGGAAGCATTGAGAAGTAAAGAAACAAGGGGTCAACTTGTGTTTTATCAGCCTTTAACACACAGTATCCTGTGCTGCATATTTGTCCATCAAGTTCATTTGGAATAAAGGCAATTCTTTTTAGTGTAGGCCTTACTGTTGCAAAAAGTATGTCTTCCGATTGAATTAATTTTCTTGCTCTGCTTGGAGCTTCTTTTCCGGTCAAATAGTTCGGTTCTTCAATTTTGAAGAGCGTATTCGAAACACTTGAAACATCAACATAATAGAAATGCTTGTCAGGTTCCTTTGTTGGGTCTTTCAGTTTTGTTTTAAGTACAACCTTATCTATCTCAATATTTCTCCAGCTCTCCATCATATCCCCAACTTTTCAAATATGGTTTTCAATTCCGAGTCAATGTTAATAGATTCTTCCTCCAAAGCCTTTAACTCTTCAATCAGTTCACCAATTGGGCGGTAAGTTTCTGCATCTGTAATCTGTATGTAGCGGCTGGGAGAGATGTTGTAGTCATTTTTTACTATCTCATCCTTATTTACGAGTCGTGCGAATTTATCTTCCTCCTTAAATGACTTGTAATAGTTAGCAATCTTATCAATACCTGTTTCAGTGATATAGTTTTTCGGGTCGCCTTTTTCAAATTCTTTGCCTGCGTGTAACAAATACACTTTGCCTTTGTGCTTTTTGGTTTTGTTAATGAAGATAACAATGCCCGGTGCAGAGGTATTGTAAAACAGGTTTTCAGGCAAATAGATTACACCTTCAATCAGGTCATTGTCCACAAACCATTTGCGGCAATCTTTTTCTTTGTTGTTGCCTTGGTTGCCACTGCCTCGGCTGGCTGCTCCTGTGTCGAGAATTACGGCTGCTTGTCCTTTATCATTTAAGCTGCTCAATACATGCTGCATCCAACCCCAATCTATTTTGCCACCACAACTACCAGCAGGGAAGCGCTCCATTTCATCATTGATAAAAAAATCATCGCTGATGTAGGATAGGCTGTCTTTGCCTTGGTTCCACATTGGGTTGGCTACAATGCGGTCGAACGTTTTGAGTTTGTTCCGGTTTTTAAACTTGGGGCTTTTGAGTGTATCGCCAATTTCAATTTCGCCTTCCATGTCATGGATAACCATGTTCATTTTACTCATGGCCCACGTGGCGGGAGTAAATTCTTGTCCGTAAAGTTTTAGCGGTGCATACTTGGTTTTGGATTTCAATTTCATCTTTTCTTCCATCACCAACTCGCACTTCACTAAAAGTCCGCCACTGCCACAACAGGGGTCGTAGATTTCCATGCCCGGCTCGGCATCCATAATTTTTGCCATGATGAAACCCACTTCGGCAGGCGTATAGAATTCCCCTGCGCTTTGTCCGCTGCCTTCTGCAAACTTTCTTATCAGATACTCATAGCTTCTTCCAATAATATCGGCCTCAACATCTTTTAAGCCTAAACGCTTCTCGGCAATTTTCTCGATGAGTTTACTCAGACGGTCATCATCAATGTCGCGCTGTCCGTGCGTGGTGGCGTTAAAATCAATGCGGTCAATAATTCCCTGAAGGCTTGTGTTTTCTTTTGCCACCGAACGCAAAATGTTGGTAAGCTCCTGACCAATTTTAGTACTCAATGTTCTGATTACATCCCAGGTCGTTTCCTTTTCAGGGTCTTTGGGGATGATGGGCATGTAAAAGCGAACGAGGGATTTGTCGCGCTTCACCATTGTGAGGGCGAAGGTTCTTGTCTTCTTTGTTTTCTCAGCAATGCGGTCTATCTCATCGTCAAAAACATCGCACAAACGCTTTACGAATATGAGGGGTAAAATATAGTCTTTGTATTTAGCTGCATCGGCAGCACCGCGTATGCTACAAGCGGCATCCCAAATCCATGATTCCATGGATTTTACGCTTGTCCGTCCTTTTGGCGGATTCTCTCCGTTTCCGTTTTGTTTGGCCATTTATTCTGAATCTTCCTTTATATTACATTAATCGCCTAAGTTAAGACTTAATGGCTTCTTTGGCTTCATATTCATCCTTGAAAAGTGCGAGGCCTACCGTTTCCAGCAAAGGAGGTAGTTTCCACAATCCTTTTTTATAAAAATACTTATCAATAAATATTGAAAATGGAATGAGTTTATACATTCGCATTTGTTTGTATTCTTCTAAATACATGTCATACTCCTTTTGAGATTTAAAATTTCGCTTTTTTTCCTTCACTAATTTTTTGTTTTGTAGATAGAGATTCAACATTTCATGTAATGGAATGCTAGTGCATAGTCCGACCTGATTGTAGATAAGGGAATCTATGTTTACTACTGATAACGGCTTAACATGATAAATAAAAAGCCCTTCTTCTGCTAACTCTAATAAAGCATCCTGAAACCAAAAATCAATAAGTTCATTGAAGCCAGGAGTATCATATTGATGGTCATGAGTAAGTAATACCGGATAAATGAAAACTTCTTTGTAATGATAATCAGTATCAGCAGAAAATTCTTTTTTTAGAATTCTCCGAATGCTGTTTATCAATTGCAAAACTGCTTTGGGCTTTATCTTGCCGTCAGGCAATCTCCTTCCGCGCGGAGTCACGCCTCGGACTCCGCGAGTTAGTACTGCGAAATTAAACTTGCGTGCTTTGATTTCGGTCAAGTTGGCAAAGACTCCGCTGCGAATTAAGCTATCTCCCAAATTTTGTAAAGTAGTCATTGATTGACTTACCAGGATTACTTCTTAACCAGTCTTGGAGATTGGGTTTAGTCGACACTTCAATTGTTTCTCGTCCGGATGTATTTAAATCAGATGTCTTTTGAGTAATGTTAACTACAAATTGATTTGGGTTTGCTTGATTGTGTCTATTCCACATGGCAAGTTGTCTCTTGGAATCTTCTTCAATTTCTTGGTTATAGCTTAATACACTTATAGTTGCCCAAATAATATTAATCAACCAAAATGTCACCGCAAAAATAATTAGCAGTCCAAAAGACCATCCAAATAAGAGTGAGTTTTCTTGAAAAAGTCCAACAAGTGCAAGTAAGACAAGAATTATTGGTGTAAAAGTCATTATAAGTCCACCTGTAACACTTGCGTAGAATAGTCCGATAGGGCCAAATAGAAAAGTCAGAAGTATTGCAATTCCTACACTTTTAGTTGATTTCGTAACTAAGAATGGTGTCGTCATGTCCAAATATATTTCGAGTTCTCATGTTGTCCAACAAAATAACCCGATAACAATTGTGCTTAGGTATTGCCTATTTCCTTATTGTAATCTAAGGTAGAGCTATACAACAAATTATCCAACGGATAATGATAAGGCTGCGCCTTATAGTCTTGGTTTGCATAGCCCGGCAGGTTTGGAAAAATGGGCTTGATCCCATCGGATCTTTAATAAGCGCAATCCCTGGTCTCGCCCAGGTTTATTATCGTACTCTCCACGTTTAGTCTTGCACTCCCCACGTTTAGTCTCGTACTCCCCGGGTTTAGTCTCTCACTCCCCAAGCCTGGTATTGTACTCCCCGCGTTTAGTCTTGCACTCTCCGGGTTTAATATCGAACTCCCCATGTTTAGCCTTGCACTCTCCGGCTTTAGTATAGCACTCCCCATGTTTAGTATAGTACTCTCCACCTTTAATCTTGTACTCCCCGGGTTTAGTCTTGCACTCCCCAGCCTGTAAGGTCAGCCTGTTCGGTGGCAACCGATAAAAATTTCAGTAAAGGGAGTGGGAGCGTAGTGATTTTTACAAAAGAAGAAAGTTGTTTTTATCGCCCAGCAGAATGGTAACGCGACAAACATTTTTTGAAGTAGCTAGGTGATGTAACGGCCTGTATATTCCCGTGCAAGCGAACAGAAAAAATGAAAGACCAAAAACGTTTTGCCTATGAAAGCGTTGTCGTTTTTCAAAATATTTATATTTCATAAACACGATAAAAAAACACAACGGTGTACGAGCGGCTGCGTTGAAATTCACAAGCTCACAATAAAGAGCGCATTTATGAAAAATGGTAATGTTAACCAGGTTGCAGCCTTCGGGAAGCTCGTAGGCATCTGCAACGATCTTGGTGCCCGTTACAACCCAAGCAAGGCAGCACTTACGCCCACTGCCTTAGCCACCTTGCTTGAACAGGCACAGCAGAGTTTAGAGGCAGTGAACGTTGCCCGTGTAAACTACGTGTTGGCGATCAACAGCCGGCAGGATCTTTACGCGGGAGTTTACAAACTGGCAGCACGCATCGTTCGTGCATTGCAGGCATCAGAAAGTTCGACCGAACACATTCTCGATGCCCGCATGATCAGACGAAAGCTGGCCCCGCAACCCACGGTGAGAAAGGGTAAAGTTGTGAATACAGGTGCGGAAAATCCTGCTTCATCGCCTGGCCGCCTCTCGTACATGGATTACGCAGGTCGGGCGGAAGCCTTCGCCAACCTTGTGCAGTTAGTCGAGCGGATACCTTCGTATGCACCCAATGAAACCGACCTGCAACTGGCCACCTTAAAAAAGATGGTTGCTGACTTGCGAAATGCATCGCTGGCCGTAGCACGCACTGCCAATGCATTGGCTAATGCCCGCATACAACGCAACAGCTACCTGATTGGAAAGGGTGGTTTGTTTGAAACCGGGAATGCAGTGAAGGATTATATCCGATCTGTGTTTGGGGTAACGAGTGAACCCGCTAAAGAATTAAGCAAACTTCGATTGGCAGCCTAAAACCCATGTGACATGACTTGTTTTGTTAGTTAAACCTCCGGTTGTGATAAACGATCGGAGGTTTCATTTTTTTGAAGCTATTACGCCTGAGCTCTACATTATTAACAACCCGATCAATAGTCCCCCAACGTTTCCTCCAACTGAGCCAATGCCTTCTTTAGTTCTTCATCATTGGGAGCCACGCCATGCCATTTGTGCGAGCCCATCATGTAATCCACTCCAAATCCCATTTCGGTTGTCATTAGGTTCATGACGGGCTTACCCTGCGTCAATAATCTTTTCGCGTTTTCCAGACCCGACAGCACGTCTGCTAGTTTGTTGCCATTAAATTCCTGTACTGTCCAGCCGAATGATTCCCACTTGGCTTTTAAATTCAGGAGGGAAAGTATTTTATCTACAGGGCCATCGATTTGCTGACCGTTGTAGTCAATGGTGGCAATAATATTATTCATTTTATTGTGAGCCGCATACATCGCTGCTTCCCACACCTGGCCTTCCTGTTGTTCACCATCACCCATCAGTACGTATACCAGATTGTTGTCGCCATTTAATCTCTTTGCTTGTGCAGCCCCAATGGCTACCGATAATCCCTGACCTAAGGACCCGGAGGCAACCCGGATACCGGGTAAGTGTTCATGCGTAGCAGGGTGGCCTTGAAGCCGTGTATTTAAAAAACGAAAGGTGGACAATTCTTTCGCATCAAAGTAGCCGGCACGTGCGAGGGTTGCATACCAAACCGGGGAGATATGACCATTCGAAAGAAAGAAGAGGTCCTCACCTTTACCATCCATGTTGAATTTTGGGTTGTGCTTCAGAATATGGAAATATAAAGCCACGAAAAAGTCCGTGCACCCCAATGAACCGCCAGGATGACCGCTCTGGCATGCATGCACCATGCGAACGATATCTCTGCGTATTTGACTACTTAGTTTCTTTAATTGGGCTAAATCGGGTTGTGCCATGAAGCTGAAAATTTGCCCGAATATAACCAGACATTCGAGGATATTAAAACTCCTTGAAGGTAGATAAAAACAAAAGCCCGACTTGAAATCGGGCTAGCACTTTCTTCCTATCACGAATTTACTTTTTCTTTATTGCAGCCTTCACAACTTTCTTCACAGCCTTCTTAACCGGCTTAGTTAACTTTTTGGTCTTAACAGGTGGTGGTGCGGGTTGAGAGCCCCCTAAAATCTGACTTGCATGATTTTTAGTATCTACCTTATCAATCACTTCGCTGATAATCCCCTTTTCATCAATAATATAGGTAACCCGGGCCGTACCCATATACTTTCTTCCATACATCGATTTCTCTACCCACGTGCCAAACTTTGCATGAACAGATTTGTCCTCATCTGCCAGCAGGCTGAAGGGAAGTTTCTCCTTTTCAATAAATTTCTTGTGCGATTTTTCATTGTCCGAGCTAATACCAAAAACTTCGTAGCCGGCTTTTTGTAACGCTTTGTAATTATCACGCAGGTTACACGATTCGGCTGTGCAGCCCGGTGTCATATCTTTGGGATAGAAGTACAACACAACTTTTTTTCCTTTAAAGGAAGATAGACTTACTTCGTTCCCATCCTGATCTTTGGTTTTAAAGTCAGGTGCTTTGGAGCCAACCGTGAGAGCCATAGATGCTAAATTTTTTGTTTGAAAATATTTTCGTTGCCGGCCTGGTCTACCACTTTCAGTTCAAAGTCTCCTTTAAGAAGTTTTGAATTGTCCAGTTTTTCAGATTTTAAAATACCGGTTTTATAATCATATACCATTAACAACCACTCGCCATTAATGTTGGCTTCAAAGTAGGAGATTCCAGACAGGTTGTCTCTAATCTTAAATCTTGCGGCCGCTGTCGATAATCCGATTTTAGTAATCGTAGGCGGGATGGTGTCGCGCATAAGCGTGAAGTCTCCAAAATCACGGGTACTAAACTTTACACGATTATTATTCCATTCGCTGGGTACATAAATAAATCCACGGCCTTCCTTTCGGTATAGGCCCAGGTCGTGCGATTGAAAGTAGTTTAACCGTGGTTTCAACGTGATCAAAATGCTTTTGTGTAAGGGAACGGTTCGGCTGCCGATCGAGAAAACTTCCTGATTGTTCAGCGTATCATAATTCATTATCAGATAGGCCGTATCATATAAGGACTGGTTTGAAAATTCTATATCGACCAGATCGCTGTAATATTTGTAATCGGTTTCAGAAGGAATTCTGTCTTTGAAATTATATCGGATGGACCCCTGGCAAGTTTGGATAGAGTCGGGTAAAGTCTTAGACAGATCAATCAAATACACGCGTTGATGCTCACCCTGATAGGTGCTGGAAACTGTGGTTGATTTCCTTTGTTGCCAAATAGTTATCGTGGAATCTGCACTACATTTTTTAACGGATACCTTAAGCGTATTTTCCTGAATCTCGGTATCATAAGGTTTGTTCTGAGAGGTCAGGATAGGGCTGGTTTTAACCACCGGATTGGGCATGAGCATAAAGTGAACTTTAGCTTCGTTGCCATTGTAGTCCTTTAGCCGGATGTCGATTGATGTTTCTTTGTTGTTGATAACAATACCGGTTTTTGTTAACACGTGCGGGTAATAATCCAGCCGGTTGCCATCATCAATATAAAGTTTGTTGTATCGTGCACCCGTTAACTCCAGCGTTCTGAAATCCATCAACGTAAGTATTCTTCGCGACTCACTGAAATTAACTTTATCAATAGTTTGTGTAAACACCACCTGACTATCCACCTGCATGTCGATATAATTAATACCATAGCGGAACCGGGAGTTTTCCATTTTATCATGGGCCAAAACTTCAATACCGATTTGGCCATGCGCAAGAATAGGATAGGGCAATGAGTACCGATTTCCATTCTTTACTACTGAGAATTCGAAGCGACCAAACTGATCATTAATCCGGGATTGATTGTTCATCGTTTTCAACGCTACCTTAAAAACGACTGGCGCCATGTTGTCTTTCACTTCCGTAAACTCATAGGTCAGCGGATTGATGGCCTCATTATTTTCATTGCGAACTTCGAAGTGAAGATGGGGTCCGCCCGAACCGCCCGTGTTACCGGATAAACCAATCAGTTCACCTTTACTTACCGGGAATTGATTGGGTGCAAAAGTCAGATCGATCTCGGAAACCTTGCGCGCATAACGTTCCTTCCGGATAAAATCACCAACGGCTCCTTTAAACTGATCAAGGTGTGCATACACGGTGGTGTTGCCATCCGGATGCGTAACGTGCAACACATTGCCATAACCGCCCGTGGTGGCTGTTGCCCTTGCAATATACCCCTCGTCAGCGCACAATACCGGCACACCAATGCCGGGTGTATCAATATCAAGACCGGCATGAAAATGCGTATTACGCAATTCACCCATGGTGCCCGTGAGTATGGTCGTGTTTCCGGGTTTTATCGGAAACAGGTAATTGCTTCTTTCTGCCTTGCGGGGTAAAATGGCTTTATCAGGACTGAACTGTGCCAGTGCATTGCCGCAAAAAAGAAATAGACTAAAAAATACTAACTCACTTAACTTCAAATTCCAACAGCTTCTCATCTTCAATGTAGGCGGATAGTTTATTTCCAATCGCCACAGGCCCGACTCCCTTCGGAGTTCCGGTAAAAATTAAATCACCTGTGCGTAACGTAAAAAATTTTGACAAATAGGATATGATATAATCAAACGGAAAAAGTAACAGACTGGTATTTCCTTGTTGCTTTAATTGTCCGTTCACTTCCAGTTTAAAATTGATGTTTTTAAGGTCTTTAAACTCGTTAACCGGAATGAATTTATCTGAGATAGGAGCAGACCCATTGAATCCCTTGGCAATGTCCCACGGTAATCCCTTCTCTTTTAGTTTTTGCTGAATATCCCGAGCCGTAAAATCAATACCTACGCCAATGGCATCGTAATATTTGCTGGCAAATTTCTCTTCAATGTTTTTTCCTTCTTTACAAATTCTTAAAACAAGCTCCACTTCGTGATGGATATCTTTAGAAAAGTCTGGATAGTAGAACGGGACATTGTTTCTGATAATAGCAGTATCTGGCTTTGTAAAAATTACAGGCTCATCCGGGCGCTCGTTGTTGAGTTCCTGGATATGTTCAGCATAGTTTCTGCCAATGGCAAAGATTCGCATGGGGTTATTTATTCTTTGATTGTGCAAATTTAGAAACAATCTCAGCCAATCCGGCAAATTCACCGTCAATTTTGATTCCATATCGATAATGGCTTTATCTTTGCCTGTCAAAATAAAAAACCAAATGTTTACCAGGATTCTTACATCGACACTTATTCTCACCTTCCTCTATGCATGCGCCACAGTACCCGTTACTGGCCGTAAACAATTAAGCCTTGTCTCAGCGCCTGAAATTAATCAGATGGCTGCCCAGCAATATCGGGAAGTGATTGCCAAAGGACCTCTGTCTACCAATCAGGAACAAACTCAATTGGTTAGAAAAGTGGGGGTGCGAATTCAGAAGGCAGTAGAACAATACATGCAACAGAAGGGCGCCAGCAACCAACTTCAGGGTTTTGCGTGGGAATTTAACCTCATTCAAGATGATAAGACAGTTAATGCATGGTGTATGCCCGGTGGTAAAGTGGCCTTCTATACGGCCATACTACCCATCTGCAAGGATGAGGCAGGTATTGCAGTAGTGATGGGGCATGAAGTAGCGCACGCGATTGCCAATCATGGTGCAGAGCGTATGAGTCAGGGAATGTTGGCTGAATTTGGGATGAGCACCGTGGGTGCAGCGATGGGGCAGAACCCGTCCGCCACGCAACAGATTTTTATGCAAGCCGTGGGTATGGGCACCAACGTGGGTATGTTGAAGTTTTCGAGAAGTCACGAATCGGAAGCCGATCATATGGGTTTGATCTTCATGGCAATGGCTGGTTATGACCCGGCCACGGCACCAAAGTTTTGGGAACGGATGGCAACATTAAGCGGTGGGCAACAACCTCCTGAATTCCTTTCCACGCACCCTTCGCATGATACCCGAATCAAAGACCTTGAAGGCTGGATTCCGGAAGCGATGACGTATTACAAAAAGTAATCAGGTAGAAATCGGTAGGCATAACCATTCCTGGTTATCTGCGTTATTGAGTTTTGTTTCTTACTATGGTTGATGCGTATAACTTTTTAGCCTCGTGGCAACTCTTTCCTGAAAAGGGAACCTATGAATTTGGTAACCGACCAAAATCAGGAATTTTTAGAATAGAATTGGCGGGCACCGGCAAACAGTTGTCCATCAGCATGAACTGGGTCTCGCTGGAAGATCAGGCATTTTCATCGCAATATTCAATAACGCCTGATGGCGAGGAGTATACTTTTGAGAATCACGAAGTGGGGGATACCGTGCGAAGTGAGTTTACCTCTTCACTTATCTTTCAAACTCATTTCAGCAAAAATAAAAAGCCTTCGCTGGAAGTAACGCACGAGATTACGCCTAAGGGATATTTGAAAGTAACACATCATCATTACAACGAGGCGGGTGAGAAATTCACCAACGAAGAAATTTATCACAAGCAGCTAAGTGTACTTCCGTACGCAGCCTCGGTTTCAGGGGCGGTAATTAAACCCAATGAAGCCGGAGTAATCCGACATCATGCATTGTCGGCTATGGAAGAGCAAACCAACATGCAGCTTACGCAGATCCGGCAGCAGATTGAGTTGCTCGCAATACAGGCGAAAGAGATTCAGAAGCGAAAAGAACTTTCGATGATAATTTATGATGCACAAATAAGTTTTGCGCCTGTGATTGGTCAAACGTATTACCTCTACGAAAAAGAGGATGCATCCTATCTGGTTTCTATGATCGCTCCGAAAGAGTGGGGCAGAAAAACTCCTTATAAAAACTTTGTGTCAGCTGTTAAGTTGCTGGCCGATCATACGTGGAAGGACATTTGAGTTTAATCGGCAAAAATTACTTTATCTTTATTTAACACTGGCATGGGTTATAGTTGTTGTTGGAGGCTGCAAGAAATGCTATAAGTTATTCGTCCACCTATTTAGTTCGCTTCATGACCAAGGGAGGTGACAACGGTATAATTTGATAGCTGCTTGTCCCCACTTTGATTCGATATTCATCAAACGTCATTGTCTTGTAGTCTGAACTCAGGTCGCCACTCTCATAAAATTCTATAAAATCTCCACCATTTTCTTGTTCACGAAGGATTAATTGCTTTACTGAAAAACCAACTATATAGATCTGAGATTTAAATCCGATTGCTTTGGTGATGCCGTTAATTGTAAATGTCCCATTTACATTATCCATGTATAGATTTCCATAGATATTGCTTGTCTCAGACTTTACGATTGAAAATTTGCCGGCAATATCGGCTGTCTCAAAACTCCATGAACCGATAACGTCAGTGTAAACTGGTTCAGGGTCATCTTTTGAACAAGCAGTAAGGGCGATTAAAATAAATATGTAATATTTTTTCATTGATTTAAAATTTAGTACATGTTATTTTTTCTACATCAGTGTCGGTTACATGATATTCCTTCTACGGTCGGCTTATTTGGGCTGTATTCTGGCCATAATTTTTGTTTTGCAAATTCTACAGAAATTGGTGCTAGAATTGAGCCAACCAAAAATGAGAAAAGTGTTATCGGAATCCAGTAACGTTTTGCCCAGTTTTCATAATAAGAAACCTTATGGTCATTATGTTCTTTGTGATAAGTCTTTCTCCGATATGATTCTTCTCCCTTGTTGGTACATTTTATTTCTATTTTATACCAGTCTAAATTATCTATTTTGTCGATTTCTTTTCTTTCATATAACAATTCAACCGCGTACTTTATTGTATAGATGTCCTTCTGTTTTAATTTCTCATTTATTTCTCGTAGGCTGGTACTTTGGTAAGCGTATGGTTTGTGAATCTCGGTACCGTCTATCAGGCTTGTCGCTTTGTATGACTTTTTGCTTAGCATTTCCAAAATTCCATGTGCTGCCAAGTATATATCCTTATTAATATTCATTGTTATCGTGTCAAATCTTTAATGTCGATATGTAGAATTATGAAAATTTCATGCGCAACTCCCGGATCGGATCTTTTTAACAACTGGGATTAATTCAAAATACCCAATCGCTATAGTATTATTGGAATATTAATTTCTGATTTTGGATGTATCTCAAGTTGACCAACTCTTGTTATTATTTTCTCAATAAATCTGTCTGCATAAACTTTCGAGTCTTGTGAAATGTATGAATGAATTGATCTTAAATCCTCGATTGCAATTTCGGTCCAAATTACTTTCACCATTTTTTAACCATCTCCTTGACCTGCTCATGCGGTAATGTTTTTCCTTCGTTTATTTGCTCTAGTCCTTTTTCAACTTTTTCCACAAAAACAAGTCTTTCAATAAGTTCCTCTAAATCAAATTCCTGAGGAAATTCCCTTACCGTCTCTATTACCTTGTCCCTTTTCATATTCTTAAATTTAACTCAATTTAACCCTTTTATGAATGGCCCCTCAACAAAACCATTATAATAGGCACAGTGGTTAATACACAATTTACAAGATAAATCTATAAAGATGATTCCGCAACAGCGCCAAGAGCGGGAGTTTATATAGCAGCCTATCTCTTCACCCGCAATTGGTCACATGCAAAATGTTATGCACTGGGCTTGATTGTCGTCTCTCTTTCACGTCTCTTAAAATACTCAATGATTTCAGTCTTAGTCATCTTTGATAACTTCTCGCTGATTTTGTCGCGTTGCTGTCTCATGTATTTTACAGCATCAAATGTTTTTTCAATCGTCTTCATATTTTTCAAATTCTCTTGGTGAACGTATTTCTATTAGCCTATACCCATTCTTTAAATTGATTGAGTTATACCCTCGTATTCTTTGCACATTGACAATATGCTTGAAATTCCAACTTATTAGAAAGTCAGCGCGATTTATGGTAGCTAAGGCAATATGCAAGCAGTCAGTATAACTGGTCTGTCCAACCACTTTTTCTGATATGTATTCTGTTGCCAAATCAACAGCTTCGTGTGTAATGTCAAGAAACTCAGTCGACTCGATTTTAAGACTTTTTACTAATTCTTTAACTTTTTCTGGAGCATTTTCAAGCTCGTCTTGAGTTACTGTTGAAAATAGCAATGTGAACTCATTGCCTTTAAGGCGGTTAAATAAAGGAATTGTATGCTCCGCAAACTCTTCATCAAAGTAACCTCAAAATACAGAGGTGTCGATATATATTCTTTGTTTCACAGTTCGAATTTACTAAAAAAAGTCTTAAGTCCCGTGAGGATAAACCTAGTTACTGTATAGCCTATACACGTTTAATATACTGCAAATAAATTTTTAAAGATGATTCCGCAACCGCCCAAAAAGCGGGAGTTTATATAGCAACCTAATTCAAAAACCCAACTGCTACAGTATTATTTGAATACTCATCAATCAAAATGAATGATCCATTACTGGGATTTTCTTTGTAGGCATCGGAGGCTATCCCCTTGGCGGTTTTAATTTTTACGCGCGCAATTTCATTCATCTTCAGAGCGGTGGCCGGAAGTTGCTCCAGCGTGGATGGAATTTTTACGTACTCAACAGACGCAATCTTCGCTTTCGTTAGCGAAGTTCCGGTTTGCATCAAATACGTTTTTGTGCCTTTCATCGGCTCGTTGTTCAACCAACAAATATCTGCATCGAGTTCTTTTTTCTGTTCGGGTTCTTCACCGGTTTTTACAATCATATCCCCACGACTTACATCTACATCATCCTTTAATGTAATTACAACGGATTGTCTCGTGTCTGCTTGCGCGATTACCTGATTGTACTGGTATATTTTGTCGATCGTACTCGTGCGCATGGAGGGCAGAATGGTTACCGAATCGCCTTCAACAAACCTGCCGCTGGCAACGCGCCCGGCATAACCCCGAAAATCATGAAACTCTTCTGTTCGTGGCCGGATAATGTATTGCACCGGAAACCTCGACTTGGCTGTGGATTCTTTCGGGCTCGCATCCAATGACTCCAGCACTTCTAACAACGCATGACCTTTATACCAATTTATTTTTTCCGAACGCTTGGTGATATTTTCTCCATACAACGAACTGATCGGAATAAACTGAATACGCTGGTCGGCTGCTTTGATTTGATTGGCAAACTCAGTGAACTGTTTTTCAATAGCCCTGAATTTTTCTTCCTCATAGCCAATCAGATCCATCTTATTCACGCATACAATTACATTCGGAATTCGCAGCAAGTGCGCGATATAATAATGACGATGAGTTTGGTCAAGGATACCGAGGCGGGCATCTACCAGGATGACAGACACTTCAGCATGCGAGGCTCCGGTGATCATGTTGCGGGTATACTCCACATGCCCTGGGGAATCGGCAATAATAAATTTTCGTTTTGGGGTCTGAAAATAGATATGAGCTACATCAATGGTAATCCCTTGCTCGCGTTCTGCAATTAAGCCATCCGTCAACAATGACAAATCAACAAAGTCAATTCCTTTGCGCTGACTGGCCTTGTGAATAGCTTCGAGCCGATCGGTAGTAATAGAATTTGTTTCATACAACAGTCGCCCGATAAGAGTGCTCTTTCCATCATCTACACTGCCGGCTGTTGCTATGCGTAATACTTCCACGTTTTGATTTTAGATTTTTGAATTACGAATTAAAAATATCCACTGACTTTTCTGATTTCCATGGCGGCTTCGGCACGCTTATCGTCAAGCCGGGTACCGCGCTCTGAAAGTGTAGCCGAAATAATTTCATCGATGATTGTTTCCAGGGTATCTGCTTCTGAGGCTAAAGCAGCAGTACACGACATATCACCTACGGTGCGAAAGCGAACTTTCTTTTTTATTATTTCTTCGTCTGCATCGCGATAGATAAAATCTGAGATAGGCCATAGTACTCCGTCACGGATAATGACATCGCGCTCATGGGTAAAGTAGATGGAAGGAATATCAAGCTCTTCTTCCTTTATATAATTCCACACATCCAGTTCTGTCCAGTTAGAGATCGGGAAGACCCGTACGTTCTCGCCCGGTTTAATTCTGCCGTTCAGAAATTCAAACAACTCTGGCCGTTGATTCTTGGCGTCCCATTGTCCGAATTCATCGCGCACTGAAAAGATTCTTTCTTTGGCGCGGGCTTTCTCTTCATCTCTGCGCGCTCCACCAATACAAGCATCAAACTTTTGTTCTTCAATCATCCGCAACAGCGTTACGGTTTGTAACGTGTTGCGACTTGCAAACTTTCCTTTTTCTTCGGCTACCCGTTTGGCATCAATATCATCCTGCACATAACCAACAACCAAATCAACACCCGTTTTTGCAACCAGCCAATCACGAAACTCAATGGTCTCAGGAAAATTATGAGCTGTATCAACGTGCAGTAGGGGAAATGGAATCTTACCCGGATAAAATGCTTTTTGTGCCAGACGCACTAAGGTGATAGAATCCTTGCCACCGGAAAACAAAATAGCAGGGCGCTCAAACTGAGCGGCTGCTTCGCGCAGTATATAGATCGCTTCGTCTTCTAATGCTCGGGGAAATTCTTTCTTATTTGATGACATAAGATTACTTTGTCAGTACAGCTTTGCTTTCGTGCAACCCACATTCTTTATTGGAACTTTCCCACCACCAGCGACCGGCCCGAAAATCTTCGCCCGGTAAAACTGCGCGGGTGCAAGGAGCACACCCGATACTGGGATATCCTTTTTTATGTAAAGTGTTTACAGGTATTTTATTGATCTCGATAAATTCAGCAACATTTTTCTCAGTCCAGGTTAGCAATGGATTGTATTTGATAACCTGATGTTGTTCATCCCACTCAACCAGTTGCATTGTGCCCCGGTTAGCTGATTGATCGGCACGTACACCCGTTATCCAAACTTTTGCTCCGTTCAATGCACGCTTTAATGGTTCTACTTTTCGGATGTGGCAACATTCTTTCCGGTTGTCAACCGAATCATAAAAACTATTAGGGCCTTTTTCAGTAACAAGTTTTTCGACAGCAGCAGCGTGTGGAAAATAAGTATGAATAGTTTGATTATAAGTTTTCTGGGTGAGATCCAATAAGTCGTACGATTCCTGAAAGAGCCGACCTGTATCAAGCGTGAAAATTTTGATCTCAAGTTTTTGCGTGCCGATTAAATGAGTGATCACCTGATCTTCCAATCCGAGGGCTGAAGAAAATCGGGCCGAACCGGGGAACTGCGAAGAAATCCAACGCAAACCTTCCGATGCTGAAAGGGAAGTCAGCGAATTTGTTATAAAACCAACGTTTGCGCTCAAGTATCGGTAGTCTTTATTCGCGCAAAGGTATACTTAATTCTATAGAATTGGTAGAATTTGTTGATAACCTGTATCTGACGCGCTTGTTAATTGGCAAATTCAAGAATCGGTGTGAATTGTTGGGTAGATATTACCTTATCGGCACTGTAGTTTAGCAGTTCGTGCGAAGAACAGAATGACACACCGATACCAGCCTCTTTAACCATACACAAATCATTGGAGCTATCACCTATGGCAATTGTATTTGATAATAAAATTGCATTCTTTTCCAAAACCCGAATCATGGCATGTGTCTTACATAAGGTATGAACACAGATACTATGATCACCAGGAAAAAAGAACGAGGGTATTTTTACTTCACCAGTTGCGACACTATTGGAAAATTCCAATTCGTTGGATAATGCAAAGTCGGCTTTGATTTTATTTTTAATGTGGGTAGTTACAAAATCGTAACTATCGCTGATAATACCAATCATATATCCACGCTGATGCAATATTTTTATTGTTTCCATGATATCATCCACCAAGGGTATTGTATCGGCCACTTTTAGCAATTGAGAAATAGTAAGCCCCTTGAGCAATGTGGCGATTTTTTTGGTTCTTGAAACTGCATCGTTCACGGAAGAACGGATCTCCATGAGCAGATTTGAAAACCCGAATATCTGCCCACAGCTATCGATAAAACGGCCTTTCAATAAGGTATTATCCATATCAAAAATTACCGCTTTATTGAAGTCGCGAATTTTTTCCTTCATGGCAAAATCCATTTGATTGCGGATAATCTGAATCGTTTCGGCCTCTTCCAGGGAGAACAATTTATCGGGGTGCTTCAGGGCTTTGGCAAGGATGGTTTGGGAGACTTCCTTACTCATCTTACCCAACTCTTGCCAAGGCTTCATTTTGTTGGCAATCTCACCAATAAAAATTTCTTTTACCCGGGCGTCAGCCTTAAATACATCAATCAATAGCCCGATATCAACTCCATAGTCATCTTGAAAACGAACTTTACTGAGCACACTTTTTTTTGAGGCGACCATCCCACTGAGGGGTTGCTTAAAATCCGATAATTCCGGAAAAAGTATGGAGAGCAAAGGTTTGGCAACTAATTCAGTTACCCTGCCTGCCTGGCGACTAAAGGTTGCTTTACAGAAATCTGCTTCGTCATCAATAAGCGGTTGTAATAATAATGGAATCGTTTCAGTTGGATAGGGATCAATATCTCCATCCAGAAAAACAATGATCTCATTTTGAGCCATCATAACGCCATCTCGCATGGAGGCGCCTTTCCCCAATTTGGTGCTGGTGATAACATGTGCGCCCGCAGCTTCGGCTTCTCTTACTGTATTGTCAACAGATTTGTCATCCACCACCAACACTTCCGTTACGTAATTACACGATTTGGCATAACGAATTACGGAGCCAATAGTCGCTTCTTCATTCAAGACAGGGATTACCACGCTTACCATACGCCACTAAATGACTATAAAGGTACGGTACCGTACTGTTGCGGATTGTTATAATTACATTAGATATCCTGCGGATTCCCTATAGGATGTCAGGATGAGGATGTACCCATGACCCGCGATACGATCGTGTTAACAGTTGGGTTGCTTCATCATCATTCATCACAACTCTTTTATTCGGATCATACCGAAGGGTTCGCCCGGTTTTCATAGCAAGATTTGCTAAAATACAACTAGCCGTTGAGATATGACCTTCTTCAATGTCGGCCACAGGTTTACTTCCCTCTTCAATCGATTTTAAAAAGTTGAGCATCTGTCCGCGTGTAGCCGGTGCGGTATGCAATTCAATATCTTTCTCTTTCAAATCTTCCGGATACTTTTCTCTTTCGTAGGCAACATCTTTATGGATTTTATTTCCTTTTTCATGTGGAACGAAATCATATTGATAGGGACTACCTGATAGTACACCCTTCTCGCCATAAATCTTAAAACCCCACGGATACTCAGGATCAACCGGTGAACCCCACGCACGATGTTGCCAGACTGCAGTAAGATTATCGAATTCAAAAATAGCAGACTGGGTATCGGCTATATTTGATTTGCCTTCTTTAAAAACATAAATTCCTCCGGATGACGAAATCTTTGTCGGCCATCCCAGACCCAGCGTCCATCGCACCGCATCCAGCATATGCACACACATATCGCCCATGATGCCATTGCCATATTCCATAAATGCGCGCCACCAACCACGGTGTGGAAGTCCATCGTAGGGGCGGAGCGGAGCAGGACCCGTCCATAATTCATAGTCGAGATAATCGGGTATTGTTTGTATGGATGGATGGCTGTTGTTACGCATGTGGTAATAGCAGAACATTTCTACGTGCGAGATTTTTCCAAGCAGACCAGCTTCCACAATATTTTTCTTTGCTTCGATTAAATGGGGAGTGCTTCTGCGCTGCAATCCTACCTGAACAGTGCGTTTATATTTTCTCGCAGCGGCTACCATGGCTTCGCCTTCCATGACATCAACACTGATGGGTTTCTGAACATATACATGTGCCCCAGCCTTTATTGCATCAATACATTGCAAGGCATGCCAATGATCGGGTGAACCAATCAACACTATGTCCAATTCATTTTCGGAAAGCATTTTCTGATAGTTATTATAAAGTCGCGGGGTTTTGCCAGACTTTTGACGTTGACTCACTAGTTTACCAGCTTCAGTAAGTAAATTTTTGTCAACATCACACAATGCTACAATCTCGACAGGAGCCACCTGAATCAATTTGAACAGATCGCTCTTTCCATACCAACCCGTGCCTATCAATGCTACTCGCCATGTTTTTTGAAGATCGAAAAAATCCATCCCCTGTGTACTTAAAGCACCTAGCATAAATGTGGCTGTGGCACCTTTCAGAAAATGTCTGCGATTGATATTAAAGGATTTCATGCATGAAAATTTAGATGACTTTAAGGACTTTAAATTACAAAAGGTATAGTGTTAATACTTATATTTATCTACCAAATTTAACGCTCATGGCCTCGCATAACTGGCAGAAGGAAATCCAACCACTTATAAAAAAATATAGAGGCAAAAAGCATCCGTTAAATTATACAAATGCCTATGAACTCCTCGTGGCGGTGGTACTTTCTGCCCAGGATTCGGATCGCAACATTAATAAGCTGGCGCCCGAACTTTTTAAAGTATTTCCTGATATGAAGGCACTCTCACAGGCTAATGCCGAATCCATTTATCCCTTTGTAAGTAAGATTCGGAATAATCGAAATAAAACTAAGTGGTTACTTGAATTATCAGGACAAATCAAGGAAGATAAAAGTATTCCAACCACGTTAGAGGCCTTAACACAACTACCGGGTATTGGAAGAAAGTCGGCCAATGTTATCATGCGCGAGTTGAGTGCCAAAGCTGAGGGCATCATTGTAGACCTTCATGTTGTGCGTGTAGCACCCCGACTTGGTATTGCTCAGGGTACTGATCCCAAGAAGCTAGAAAAACAAATGATGGAATTGCTCGATCCAAAAGATTGGGGCGAAGCTGGGATGGCCATTTCCTTTTTAGGAAGGGAAATCTGCAGACCAAAAAATCCTAAATGTTCTGAGTGTGTAATGAGTGAAGTTTGTGAGTACTACAAGGCCAACAATAACGTTACTTCTTCATGAGTCCGCTTAACTTAATTTCCGTGAGTCTCCGTTTGGTATCTAATGGGAAATCTCCATTCATCATCCAGTCGTAGTAGGAGGGTTCAATTTTAAAAACCTCCAACACCGGTTTGTTTTTATGTTTTCCAAAATTGAATACGGGCTCACCTTTATTATTACGAGTCATGCGTCCGGCTAAGTCGATCAATTCGGAGGAAAAGAGTTTATTAAGAACGTCCATGTCATTCTTGATGACGCCAATTTTTTTTCCAAGTCCGTCAGTCACTTCCTGATTTTCATAACGTTTCAATTGCGCGTACAAAACATCCATAGTAGCCTGTGTATCTGCTTCGGCAGAGTGCGCATCGACCATATCTTTTTCGCAATAGAATTTAAATGCCGCACTGAGCGTTCGTTTTTCCATCATGTGAAAAATTTTCTGCGCGTCAATCAGTTTTTTACGACTATAGTCAAATTCAACTCCGGCCCGAAGAAATTCTTCCACCAGCATAGGTACGTCAAACTTTAAAATGTTAAAGCCTGCCAGATCCGAACCTTCAAAGAACCGAGCATAGTCTTTGGCTACTTCTTTAAAAGTTGGTTTGTCTTTTACATCTTCATTCGAAATACCATGAATAGCAGTTGATTCTGACGCAATGGGTATGGTTGGATTAACTACATTACTCTTCTTGATTACCTCTCCATTGGGCATCACTTTAATGACCGCAATTTCAATGATCCGGTCTTGAGTAATATTGATGCCTGTGGTTTCGAGGTCAAAAAAGCAAAGCGGTATTTTAAGGTTTAGGGTCATGAAGCAGGAATCTGAAAGTAAAAGAAAATATTAAGCAGGAAGGTAGGTGCTGATAGCTTTATAAAATTGTCCGCTGGTGATACCTATTTTTTTAAGTAGTTCTTTGGCAGCGCTAATGTACTCCAGGTTTTTGTCACCGCTAACAGGTACGGGGAATCGTTCGCCTTTGCTGCTGATTAACACGGTTTTACCATCTTTGAGTTCATGCTTATATCGGCTGTAGCCAATGGATTGAACATCGGTTCGTTCTTTGGCACCTATTTTTTTGAGGGATTCTGTTAATTCAGGATATAATAAAGTTCCTCCTTTTGGAGTAGCATCGGCCAGGTGTTCAAAGGCACTTGCAGAATCACCTGAACCTAGGTTGGTAAGAATAGCTATATGGTGTTTGTAGTCAAGTAGTTGATCAGTAGCATGGATAAGGATTATGGGTGCGTCCTTGTCAAACACAGGAGGTTTATCAGGAAGCACGAAATCAAATTTCCTGTTAAAAAAAGTGAGGGTATGGATAACAAGAGATGTTATTAAACCACTGCCTTCGCCAACAATCACTATGCGTTGTTTATCAAGGCTTTGTTGGTAAATACTTTCTGCCGTCAAGGTACTGGTTTTATTATTGCCTAAATATATAGTAAAATGTTTATCGGGTAAAGGAAGTTTCCAATGCTGATAAAAATTTATGAATTTTCACCTATTGAATTTATTAACAATTACACACGTTTAAATGTAGATAACTTGTTGAACGTAGTAGATTTCTTAGCGTTACGTTTGTTGCCTTTAAAAGAAACTACGCCCAACAACCACAAAGTATGGAGCAGCGATCAACGCCCGTGAGGTTAAGTTCCGTGATGAGCGGAGCCGGAAGCAAATCAAAACTTTTAGTGAGAGACATCTCTGAAAGTTTAGGTAAGCTTCCACCTCAGGCGCTTGATTTGGAAGAAGCAATTCTGGGTGCACTCATGCTCGAGAAGAATGCTTTAACAGCTGTCGTGGAATTTCTCCGGCCCGATCATTTTTATTCTGAGCAACACAAAGAGATTTATACAGCTATCATCGACTTGTTCAAAGCTTCTGAGCCGGTGGACATGCGCACGGTGGTAGCTCAATTGCGGAAGAGTGCCAAGCTTGAATTGGTGGGCGGTGCCTATTACATCGCAGAGTTGACTTCCAAAGTAAGTTCTGCAGCCAACATTGAGTATCACGCGCGTATTATCATTGAGATGGCCATCAAGCGTGATTTAATTCAGATTGCCTCCCAGATTCATTCGGATGCCTATGAGGACACAACCGATGTCTTTGAGTTGTTAGATAAGACAGAGCAGAATATTTTCAAAATCTCGGATTCGAACCTGCGCAAAAATTATGACTCGATGAAGACCCTGATGTTTCAGGCTACCAAAGAGATTCAGGAAAAGCGCAACCATAAAGATGGCCTAACAGGAATACCGAGTGGCTTCTCACGACTCGACAGGGTTACATCAGGCTGGCAGAAATCAGAACTTGTTATTATTGCGGCCAGACCCGGTATGGGTAAAACGGCATTTGTTGTTTCGGCTCTGCGCAATGCCGCGGTAGATTTTAATTTTCCAGTGGCGATATTCTCATTAGAGATGGCCTCGCTACAATTGGTGAACCGACTTATCTCCGCAGAAGCAGAATTGGATTCTGAAAAAATCAAGAAAGGAAACCTGGCCGACTTCGAATGGCAACAGATGGTTCATAAAACCAATCGTCTCTCCAGTGCTCCGATTTTTATTGACGACACTCCAGCACTTTCAATTTTGGAGTTGCGGGCTAAATGCCGCAGGCTCAAAGCCGAACACAATATTCAATTGGTAGTAATTGATTATTTGCAGTTGATGAAGGGTGAAGCAAGTGGTAACCGAGAGCAGGAAATCGCTTCGATCTCCCGTGCGTTAAAAGGTATTGCTAAAGAACTCAACGTACCGGTGATTGCATTATCGCAGTTAAGTCGTGGCGTTGAAACGCGTGGTGGAGACAAGCGACCTCAGCTTTCTGACTTACGTGAATCGGGCTCTATCGAACAGGATGCTGATATTGTTATGTTCCTGTATCGTCCTGAGTACTATAAAATTACAGTTGATGAAGAGGGTATGCCTACACAAGGTATGGCCGAAGTTATTATTGCCAAGCACCGGAATGGATCGCTTGAAAATGTAAAGCTGAAGTTCATTGGTAAGTACACCAAGTTTGCCGATTATGATTCTCCCGAAGGACTTACACCGATGAGCAGCATTACCCGCGAAAGCCGACTGAATACATTCCGTGATTCTCCACCACCACCGCCACCAGGAGGTGATGATGATACCCCGTTCTAGTTGTTGATGCGTTAGTTTGATTTCTTATCTAAATAAGAAATTATACTGATACGAATATTTTCTTTAAACTAATTTCAGATTTTGTTGCAGGCTTCGTACCTTCAAACTGAACTTATTCTATGAAGGCATTAGTATTAAAAGATGCAGGATTAATCGAGCTGCGAGAGATTTCCAAACCAACGGTTACAACAGGAAAGGCATTGGTGCGCATCAAAGCAGCGGCCCTTAATCGCAGAGATGATTGGATTCGCGAGGGTAAATATCCCAACATCAAATTTGGTGTTACCATGGGTTCGGATGGTTCTGGAATTGTTGAAGAAGTTGGTGACGAAAATGATTTGCCCTGGGTAGGGCAGGAAGTGGTGATCAACCCCAATATTGAATGGGGATCTGATCTTGAAGTTCAATCCAGCAGGTACACCATTCTAGGGATGCCGGTAGACGGCACCTTTGCAGAATATGTTTGTGTACCCATTGACCGTTTGCATCATAAGCCTTTTCATCTGGATTTTTTACAGGCATCAACCTTACCGTTAGGTGGTCTTACCGCATTTCGGGCTTTGTTTCGAAGAGGCGAGCTACGTGCGGGTCAAAATGTTTTGATCTCTGGTTTTGGCGGTGGCGTTGCACAGTTTGCTTTTCTCTTTGCGCAGGCCGCAGGCGCCAATGTGTACGTGTCTTCAGGCAGCGATGAAAAAATTGAGAAGGCATTGAAGCTGGGGGCGAAAGGTGCTTACAATTATAAGAAGCATTCTACCTATACAGATTTATGGAAGACCAAAGGCGGATTTGATCTGGTGATTGATAGCGCGGGTGGAGATCAGATCAATAGCTTCATTAAAATATTAAAGCCACGGGGTAAGATTGTGTTTTATGGTGCCACCAATGGTTTGCCAGCCAAGCTCGATCTTTACCGGATGTTCTGGAATCAACTTTCGTTGTTGGGTACCACCATGGGTAGCGATCATGAGTTCAGTGAGATGTTGACATTCGTAAGCAAACATCAGCTCCGGCCGCTTATTGATTCGATCCGGCCATTTTCAAAAATCGTTGAATCTTTCCCTGACATCACCCGACCCAATAAGGTAGGTAAGATTGTGTTTCAGGTTTAGTCATCCAATAGGTCTATGGCGGATTGCAGTTCGCGGGCAGTAGTTTTTTCTCCTTTACTTTTGGCTAATGCCATTCCTCTGCTAAGTATTTCCAGCGCCTTTTCGGTTTGGGTTTGATCAGCATAGAAATTACCAGCGATGTAGTAGGTGGGCAGGTAGTCAGGATGTTTGGCTAAAAGGAGCTCGAAAAATTTGCCTGCCTGTGCGGGATTCTGTTTTTGGTATTCCAGCGCAAGTGCATAAAGATTAAACGGATCGCTGGGGTCGTCTTCCAGATATTGTTCTAACAACTTTATGCGTTCCGAATTCATTGCTTTTTCGCCTTTTTAAGTCTCATTTTAAGATTATATCCTTTATCTTGAGGCCAAATTTAGACCGAATTACCTAAAGTTTTGATTCTCATTTTATTGTCAATTATATGAAGATACTTGTTTGCATTTCGCACGTGCCCGATACTACCTCCAAAATCAATTTTGTAGATAACAATACCCGCTTTGATACAACCGGAGTTCAGTTCATAATCGGACCTTATGATGATTACGCACTGGCACGGGCCATTGAATTAAAAGAGGCAACACCCGGCACCACGGTAACCGTGTTGAATGTTGGCCTGGCTGATACAGAACCCACGATTCGAAAAGCCTTAGCGATAGGTGCTGATGATGCCATCCGTATCCATGCCGAACCTACCGATTCATTCTTCGTGGCTTCGCAAATTGCTGAACATGCTAAAGGATATGAACTTGTCCTTATGGGGCGCGAGTCAATTGACTATAACAGCGGTGTTGTGCATGCTATGGTAGGCGAGATGTTGGGCCTGCCATCTATCTCACCCGTTATGAAACTAGACATTGAAGGCACCAAGGTAAAGATGACCGTAGAAATTGAAGGTGGTAAGGAACAGGTTGAAGCAAACCTGCCATTAGTGGCTGGATGTCAGGAGCCCATAGCCGAATGGAAGATTCCCAACATGCGTGGAATTATGTCGGCCAGAACAAAACCATTAAAAGTCGTAGATCCAAAAGCAATTGAGCCTTCTGCCGTAAGTCAAAAGTTTGAATTGCCAGCGCCTAAAGGTGCTGTTAAGATGATCGCTGCGGATAATGTGGCCGAGCTGGTAACCAAATTAAAGAACGAAGCAAAAGTATTATAAATCATTAAAGTGCAATTCAATTTCTTAATAAGTTGAATCGTATGAATTAAAAATTTTAAAATAGAAGACATGTCAACACTTGTGTTTGTAGAAGTATCGGAAGGTAAAGTAAGAAAATCGTCCCTGGAAGCCATCTGTTACGCACATGCCATGGGCGGATCTGTAACGGTGATTGCATTAGGATCAGCAGACGCCAGTGAGTTAGCAGCTTTAGGAAAGTATGGTGCACAAAAAGTGCTGCATGCCGCTGACTCAAAATTGGAAAAGGGAATAATACAAGCCTATTCGGCAGTGCTCACCAAAGCCATGCAGGATGAGAATGCTGATATTCTTGTGCTTGCAAACTCATCGTTAGGTACTCCAGTGGCTGCAAAAGTGGCTGTAAAAATAGGTGCCAGTTTCGCATCGAATGTTATTGAACTTCCCAATACGAGTGCAGGTTTCGTTGTCAAGCGAAGCATCTATACAGGTAAAGCCTTCTCTCTGGTAGAATTAAAGAATCCGAAGAAGGTAATAGTTATAAAAAAGAATGCAGCCGAGGTAAAAGAAGTAGTAGGCACTGCCCAGGTAGTTAACTTCTCTGTATCACTGGCAGATTCAGATTTTAACACGACCATTTTATCTTCAGAAAAAGCAACGGGTGATGTACTTTTACCAGAAGCAGAAATAGTGGTGTCGGGCGGCCGCGGACTGAAAGGGCCTGAGCACTGGGGCATACTTGAAGAACTTGCGAAAACACTTCATGCCGCTACCGGCTGCAGCAAACCTGTGTCGGATATGGGCTGGAGACCGCATCATGAACACGTAGGTCAAACGGGTGTAAAAGTAGCACCTCAATTATACATTGCCATCGGCATTTCAGGTGCGATTCAACATCTGGCGGGCGTGAATTCTTCGAAGTGCATTGTGGTGATTAACAAGGATGCCGATGCACCATTTTTCAAGGCTGCTGATTATGGAATTGTAGGTGATGCATTTGATATAGTTCCAAAGTTGACAGCAGCTATTAAAGCTGCAAACGCGTGAGGAAAAGCATTTTTTTGTTTTTAGTGGGGTTTCACAACTTTTTTTATAATTTCAATTTTCTGTGGCTACGTTGAAGAAGATAAAACTTGAAATACTTGGACTTTCCTCCAGTCAATCGCAAACGGGTTCATTTGCACTTGTATTAGGAGAAACCGAAGGCAATAGAAGACTTCCCATTATCATTGGTATGTTCGAAGCCCAGGCGATTGCCATCGAGATAGAGAAGATTATTCCCAATCGACCCATGACCCATGATTTGTTTAAATCTTTTTCCAACACATTTCATTTTCATGTTGAAGAGATCGTGATTTCCGACCTTAAAGAGGGTGTTTTCTTTGCCAAGATTGTTTGTACCGATGGTTTAAAAAAGACCGATATTGATGCCCGGCCTTCCGATGCCATTGCCATCGGCCTTAGGTTTGATTCGCCCATTTATACGTATGAGAATATCTTGGCGGAAGCGGGTATTGTATTAACTGATCAGGAAGAGGAGGAAGAGAAAACGGAAATTAAAGCTGAGCCGAAGGCCAAAGTAAAAAAAGAATCGCCTCGCAAGTCTTCTGGGAGTGAGGACTATAAAAATTATTCGATTGAAAAGTTGAATGATCTTTTGAAAGATGCAATTGATAAGGAGGACTACGAACGAGCAGCCAAAATAAGAGATGAACTAAGCAAGCGTAATTGAATCTAGTTGCTAACCTAAGTTAAAAGATGGATTATTTGCGCGGCCTCCTTGGCTTAATCTTTATAGTTGCCGTAGCGTTTGTGTTGTCCGGAAATCGCAGGGCTGTAGATTGGCGTTTGGTTTTGATTGGCATCACCATTCAACTCGTCTTTGGACTTATCATCGGTAAAGTCGAGATAGCTCAAAAAGCTTTTGTATTTGTCAGCGAAAAATTTGTCATCTTCTTAAGTTTTGCAGCCAAAGGTGCCGAGTTTCTATACGGTGACCTTTCAAAGAACAGTGCAGGAAATCCAGATGTAAAGCATAACCTCGGTTTTTTATTTGCCTTTCAGGCATTACCCACCGTTATCTTTTTTTCCGCTATTACAGCAGGGTTGTATTATCTAGGTGTACTTCAAAAAATAGTTTTCGGTTTTGCCTGGATTATGGCGCGCACTATGCGGTTGTCAGGCTCTGAAAGTTTATCAGCTGCAGCGAATATTTTTATGGGGCAAACGGAAGCGCCACTGCTGGTACGACCCTTTATTAAGGGAATGACAAAGTCTGAGCTTCACTGCTTAATGGTAGGCGGTATGGCCACTATTGCGGGAAGTGTGTTAGGTGCTTACGTTTCTTTTTTAGGAGGGGGAGATCCTGCACAACAGGCAAAGTTTGCAACGTATTTGTTGAGTGCATCGATTATGAACGCACCGGCCGCGATCGTTTTGGCAAAGATATTTATGCCTGAAACCGAACCTGAGAAAATAGATCGCGCCCTGAAAGTAAATAAAGAACAGATAGGTGTAAATCTGGTGGATGCTATGGCAACGGGAGCAGCCGATGGATTGAAGTTGGCATTAAATATTGGAGCTATGCTGTTGGCTTTCATTGCGATTATCTATGCAGTCAATTGGATACTGGTTGATTTCATAGGAGCTGTTACCGGACTCAATGAATTCGTTGCCCAAAGCACGAATGGAGTTTATCAGGGATTTTCCTTACAGTATATTCTGGGGCAGGTGTTCCGGATCGTTGCCTTTTGTATTGGGGTAAGTTGGAACGAATCTTTGTATGTAGGTAGCTTGTTAGGTCAGAAGCTGGTGATCAATGAATTTGTTGCTTACCTTGATTTAGCGAACCTGAAGGCCTCCGGAGTATTGAGCGAAAAGTCAATCCGTATTGCCACGTATGCATTATGCGGTTTTGCAAACTTTAGTTCTATCGCCATTCAAATTGGTGGCATAGGCGGCATGGCTCCAGGCAGGCAAGGGGATTTGTCTCGGTTAGGACTTCGCGCGATGATTGCCGCCTCGCTCGCCACCATGATGACAGCTACAATTGCAGGTGCAATTTTTTAGAAATGAAAATCTTGAATTTTATTTTAGCGTTCTTGTTCCTGGTCTTTGCCTTTGTGCAGGTGGATGACCCGGATCCTCTACTTTGGATCTTGATTTATGGAAACATGGCTGTGCTGAGCGTGTTGGCCATGTTTAACATTCACTTCCATAAATGGATTGTAGGAACAGGCGTTGTGTATTTAATCTACGCTGCCTTTTTGTTTCCAGGAGCATGGGAGTGGCTGCAATCACCAGATAGATCACTACTTTTTGATGACCTTGCCAAGATGCAATATCCTTACATTGAAGAGACGCGCGAGTTTCTTGGTTTGGTGATTTGTATTGCTGTACTTGTCCTTCATTTTGTTCGCGCAAAGCGATAAGAGGCACGGTAGCAACCGTTTGCGGAAAAACTTCATTTTAGGACCAATCTTCTTGAATATCGCTGTGGAATCGAGGCGGGATTTTTTATCTTGTAGCTCCTAATTCTACCCATGAAAGTCAGTCCTATCAGCCAATTAATTCTGGTCATCCTTCTATCAGGTTGCGCAGCACCAAAAGAGAAAATACCGCAGACCGCTACCATGCAAACAAACTCAAAAAAAATGGTCATCTATCAGATGATGACCCGGTTGTTTGGAAATCAAAATACCACCAACAAGAAGTATGGAACGGTTGAAGAGAATGGCGTAGGGAAGTTCGTTGATATCAATGAAGTCGCTTTGAAGGGGATCAAAGAATTGGGAGTGACGCATATTTGGTATACCGGAGTGATCGAACATGCTTTGTTAACAGACTACAGCGCCTTTGAAATTCCTTTGGACGATGCAGATGTGGTGAAAGGAATAGCGGGGTCCCCCTATGCGATTAAGGATTATTATGATGTCAATCCAGACCTTGCCATGGACATTAGGAATCGTATTCATGAGTTCGAAAATCTGGTAGACCGCACACATTCCCAGGAAATGAAAGTGATCATTGACTTTGTACCCAATCATGTAGCACGGGCTTACAAGAGTGACGCTAAACCAGCAGGAGTTAAAGATTTAGGAGAAGGAGATGATACGTCAGTTGCATTTAGAGCCTCGAATAATTTTTATTATTTGCCCGGACAGGATTTTAAGCCTCCTGTACGCACAAATGCTTTTCCGGTAGGAGATAAAAAATATCTGGAATCACCAGCTAAAGTGACTGGCAATGATCAGTTCACCGCATCACCAGGTGTTAACGAATGGTATGAAACCATAAAATTGAATTATGGTGTCGATATTCAGAGTGGAAGAAAAAATTTCTTTGATCCAATTCCTAATACGTGGGAGAAAATGCGGGACATATTGGTGTATTGGGCGAATAAAAATGTGGATGGATTTCGTTGTGATATGGCTGAGATGGTTCCGGTTGAGTTTTGGAACTGGGCGATTCCGCAAGTAAAAGCCATTAACCCTGAAATAATTTTCATTGCAGAGATTTATAATCCATCGCAATACAGAAATTATATTGAAACTGGAAAGTTTGATTTCCTGTATGATAAGGTTCAGTTATATGATACGCTGCGTTTGCTGGTGAATGGCAAATCCAACACCGCGGATATAGCAGCGATTCAGAAAAGTCTGGAGGGTATCAACGATAAGATGCTCCACTTTTTGGAAAACCATGATGAGCAAAGAATTGCCTCGCCCTCTTTTGCCGGTGATTTCTGGAAAGCAGTTCCGGCCATGGTGATTAGCGCTACCCTGGATAAGGCTCCCATCATGATTTATTTCGGACAAGAGGTTGGCGAACCCGGTGCAGGTAATGAAGGCTTTTCAACCGAAGATGGACGCACAACGATTTTTGACTATTGGGGGGTGCCACAACACCAAAAGTGGGTGAATGGTGGAAAATATGATGGAGGAGCCCTGAGCGATGAACACAAAGCGCTGCGCCAATTTTATGCAGACATTCTAACGTTTGCTTCGAACAATAAGGCTATTGCAGGTGGCGATTATTATGATCTTACTGAATTCAATTTGCAACAAGGTAATATACCGGCTCAGGTTCATGTTTTTGCCAGGGTGGCGCAAGAAGAACGGCTGGTTATACTTTCAGGATTTAATGATAAACCACTACGGGTTAAGATTAAGCTAACAGAAGAGGTGATTCAGGCCTTTGATATGGATCAAAACAACGATTATGTTGGCAGGGATTTATTGAGAAGTGGTATGGATATCGGATTGGATAAGTCGGCTACCTTCGAAGTGGATCTGCCGCCCTATGTATCGTACATATTTAAAATTAAATAGAACGGATGCATAGAATTTTTTCAGTCCTTTTGATTCTTATTCTTTTTTCGTGTGGTCAGCAAACCGATACGGTTACAAAATGGCCTTACGGTGTCAACTATGAAATTTTTGTTCGGTCGTTTGCCGACAGCAATGGCGATGGAATCGGTGACCTCAATGGAATTACAGCTCAATTAGATTATTTGAAAGATCTGGGTGTTGGTGGAATCTGGTTGATGCCAATCATGCCTTCCCCTACATACCATAAATATGATGTTACCGATTACAAGGCAATTGATCCTGAATATGGTACCGAGGCTGATTTCAAAAAACTGGTAACTGAAGCACACAAAAGAGATATCAAAATTCTTGTCGACTTGATATTAAATCACACAGGCTCTGATCATCCCTGGTTCAAAGAAGCAATCAAGGAAAAAAATAATCCCTATCGTAATTACTATGTGTGGGCAAAGAAAGACTCCATTCGCCAGCAGATTTCAAAGAAGACTACCTCCCTTGATTCGGATAATATTACCCAATGGCACCCGGTAAGTGGGGATACCCTGTCAGAACATTATTATGGATTTTTCTGGGGTGGAATGCCCGATCTTAATTTTGATAATGCAAAAGTAAAAGAAGAATTTGTTGCGATAGGAAAGTATTGGTTAGCCGATATGAACGTGGATGGATTTCGTTTGGATGCGGCCAAACATATCTATCCAACCGATCGGGCCGAAGACAATCATGGTTTCTGGATCTGGTTCAGGGAAGAAATGCAAAAAATAAAACCTGAAGTTTATTTGGTGGGCGAAGTATGGTCGGGCGCTGAGGATGTAGCGCCCTATTTAAAAGGACTTCCTGCACTTTTTAATTTCGACCTCGGCTATTCAATTACCTCTGTTGTGCGGGCAGGTCAAGATACAATTGACCTGATCAATAAGTATAAGGAGATTATTGATTTCTATTCTAAGAGCACAAGTGAATATATTGATGCTACCTTTTTGAAGAACCATGATCAAAATAGAATTTTAAGTGAGCTCGATAATAACGTAAACAAAGCTCGTGTGGCTGCAGGGATTTTGTTAACCTTACCCGGCACGCCTTATATTTATTATGGTGAGGAAATTGGTATGCTGGGTGTAAAGCCGGATGAATATATCCGCGAACCCTTCTTGTGGGATCCGAATGATAAGAAACAAACATCGTGGGAAGTTCCAAAATACAGTACGCAGGAGACAGTAGTACCGCTAGCCCGTCAAAAAGAAGATCCTACTTCACTCTATAACTTTTATAAGAAATTTATTGCATATCGCAACTCAAGTTCTGTATTAACTTATGGAAGTGTCGAACATTCTCCTTTGAAAATTAATGAGTTGGTGAGTTTTATTAGAAAGCATGACAATGAGGAGGTATTTGTAATCAATAATGTTTCGGATGTGGAAGTAACTGTGAAGATGGAAGGTGCACTATCACGATTCATGGAAATTGATTTTATTTCTTTAGGGGAAGTAAAAAAGGCAGGAAGTGAATGGAGTATTCCAGCCTATGCAACGGTGATAGTTAAGTAATTCAGTAAATTATTTTTGAATAATGATACAGCAAAAGACACGAGTAATAATTGAAAACGTGCAACCCCTGGTGGACGGAGGATTGTATCCCGCTAAGCGTACGGTGGGTGAGCGCGTAGATGTTACTGCTTCTATATTTGGAGATGGCCACGATCACATTCGGGCTGAAGTATTGTATAAAAAAGAAGGCGCTAAAAACTGGGAACGTGTTGAGTTAGTTGCCACCTACAACGATGAATGGAAAGCCTCCTTTTATGTGCCCGAGCAGGGAACGTATCTCTATACCATTCAAGCATGGGTAGATCATTTTGACACGTGGTATGATGGCTTCAGGAAAAAGGCTGCCGCCAAACTGGATGTTAAGGTTGAGTTGATGGAGGGGGCTATTCTGTTAAAGAAACTTGGTGAAACGAATCAGAAAGTGTTACCCTATGCACGAAAGTTGGAAGACACGGAACGCTATCAGGCCGCTATTGATCTTGTGTTGAGTAAAGAATTTGCTGATGTTGTTCATGCCAATCCACTAAGGGAGAATGAAACAAAATTAGAACAGGAGATAAAAATCAAGGTTGAGCATACAAAAGCAAACTTTAGTGCCTGGTATGAATTTTTCCCACGTTCAGCTTCACTCGAATCTGGCAAACACGGAACTTTTCACGATTGTATCCGGCTGCTTCCACGCATTTCGGCTATGGGCTTTGATGTTTTGTATTTTCCGCCCATTCATCCTATCGGCAAGAATAATCGAAAGGGCAAGAATAATAGTGTTACTTCAAAATCGGGTGAACCAGGTTCTCCCTGGGCCATCGGGAGTGATGAAGGAGGACATAAGTCGATACTGCCAGCTCTCGGCACTATGGATGATTTTAAGAAATTAATTACGGAAGCAAAAAAACTAGGCATTGATGTAGCCATGGACATTGCGTTTCAGTGTGCACCCGATCATCCTTATGTAACAGAGCATCCTGAATGGTTTAAGCAGCGGCCCGATGGTTCTATCCAATATGCAGAGAACCCACCAAAAAAATATCAGGATATCTATCCCTTTAATTTCGAAAGTGATAACTGGAAAGAGTTATGGGAAGAATTGAGGTCTGTTTTCTTTTTTTGGATTGAACAAGGAGTTGTTATTTTCCGCATCGACAATCCGCATACAAAGCCAATTCCATTCTGGCATTGGGTAATAGCCGAAGTGCAAAAGGAATATCCTGATGTTATATTTCTTTCCGAAGCCTTTACGCGCCCCAAGGTAATGGCCGCTCTGGCTAAGGTCGGGTTCACTCAGTCATACACCTATTTTACCTGGCGTGTTTCCAAGCAAGAATTGATTGACTATGTGAATGATCTTGTGTATGGCGCTTCCAGAAATTATTTCCGTCCAAATTTCTGGCCTAACACTCCGGATATCTTACCGTTTCATTTGCAAAATCAAGGCGAAAATAGTTTTATCCTTCGCTATGCATTGGCCGCTACACTTTCTTCCAACTATGGTGTATATGGACCCTCGTATGATTTTTACGAGAATACCCCCATGGAAGGAAGGGAAGAATATTTCAATTCCGAAAAGTATGAGATTCGGCATTACGATTGGAAACGAACCAATAGAATGACCGACATCATGAGTTTGTTGAATAAAATTCGCAAAGAAAATGAAGCCTTACATTCTACCTGGAATGTGCAGTTTTGTCCGATTGAAAACACCCATATTATTGCCTATCTGAAAGCAACTGACGATCTCTCTAACATTATATTGGTGGTAGCTAATTTGGATTCGAACAGTGGACAAAGTGGATATATCCAACTACCCAAAGACAGACTAAAATTAACGGACAAGATTAACATAAAACTACATGATCTGATTACAGACGAGCATTTTACATGGACACAAGAATGGAATTTTGTCGATCTTAACCCTTTTAAAATGCCTTTTCATTTATTTAAGTTGGAAATTCACGAGTCAAACATGTAACCATGGCCCCATCTTCGAAAAATACTGAACCTCTTTGGTTTAAAGACGCGATAATCTATGAGGTAAGTGTTCGTGCCTTTTACGATAGCAATGGTGATGGCATTGGTGACTTTCAAGGGCTGATTCAGAAACTCGATTACCTGGAAGATCTTGGGATCAACACGATTTGGTTACTGCCCTTTTTTCCATCACCTCTAAAGGACGATGGGTTTGATGTAACAGAGTATTGCGATATTCACCCTGATTACGGAACACTAGCTGACTTTAAACTCTTTCTGAAAGAAGCGCACCGCAGAAGTATTCGGGTGATTACTGAACTCATTCTCAATCACACATCAGATCAACACCCTTGGTTTCAGAAATCACGAAAAGCCAGACCCGGTTCTCGCTATAAGGATTATTTTGTATGGAGTGACACGCCAGAGAAATACAAAGAGGCACGGGTGATGTTTAGCGATGATGAGTCATCGAACTGGTCGTGGGACAACGAAGCGAAGGCGTATTTCTGGCATCGCTTTTATCGACACCAGCCTGAATTAAACTTCGATAACTCAGAAGTTCAATTGGAGATGATAAAAGTGGTTGACTTCTGGCTTAAGATGGGTGTCGATGGATTCAGATTACCTTCTGTTCCGTTTTTGTTTGAAGAGGAGGGAACGAACTGCGAAAATCTTCCGCAGACTCATGCATTCTTAAAGCGACTTAGAAGTCACATTGATAAACATTACGATGAAAGAATTCTGATTGCAGAGGCAAATCTTTGGCCGGAGGATGCAGCGCAATACTTTGGCGAAGGGCAGGAGTGTCACATGAATTTCCATTATCCACTGATGCCTCGGTTGTATCTTGGGTTACGAACAGAAGATGCTTATCCTATCATTGATATTCTGGAGCAAACACCATCCACACCACCCAATAGTCAATGGGCGCTGTTTTTACGAAACCATGACGAGATAGGTTTGGAAATGGTGACTGAAGAAGAGAAAGATTATCTCTTTAAAGCGTATGCAACAGATCCCAACACAAAACACAATCTCGGAATTCGCAGAAGACTGGCACCACTATTAAATAACGACAGACGGAAAATAGAATTATTATATACTATTTTATTCTCACTGCCCGGCACGCCAGTTTTATATTATGGCGATGAAATAGGGATGGGTGATAATATTTATCTGGGCGATCGCTATGGTGTTCGCACACCCATGCAATGGAATATGAACATCAATGCCGGGTTCTCAGTGGCGAATCCACAAAAGCTATATCTACCGGTGATCAGTGATCCGGTATATCGCTATGAATCTGTCAATGTAGCCACGCAGGAAGAAAATCCATCTTCGCTTATGTGGTGGATTAAAAATGTGCTGGCCATGCGTAAGCGGTTAAATCTTTTTGGTCGTGGTGATATAAAATTTATAGATAGCTCGAACTCGAAGGTATTAAGTTTTGCTCGCGGCTATGAAAAGCAAAGCATTATCGTGGTGGCCAATCTTTCTCAGTTCTCGCAATCAACTACACTTGACTTGAAAGCCTTCCGGGATTGCGACATTACCGAAGTTTTCAGTCAGAATCGCTTTATGAGTGTGGGCGAAGGAGACTATACAATTACTATTGGGCCGTATGGCTATTTCTGGTTTCAGGCCGATGCCTCTGAGAAAAAAGATCACACAGGAAACACCAACGAACTGTTCCTATATAAAACCGATCTCTCGTGGGAACGTTTCTTCTCTAACTACAATGAAGTAAGAGTGCTGGAGCGAAAAATTCTTCAACCCTTTATGAAGAAGTGCCGGTGGTTTGGCGGTAAGGCCCGCGCCATCAGTAAGATGAGTGTTCATAAGATAATTCCTCTTAAAGTGGAAGGGGAGACTCATTACCTCACCATCATTGAAGTGCATTACGTGCAGCGTTTACCTGAATTGTATTTTTTACCGATGTGTTTTGTTCCTTCTGATAGTATTTTTGATAAGGTAGAGTATACAGCACAAAGTGTAATCAGTCGAGCTGAAATTCAAGGGAAAGTTGGATTTATACTGGACAGTAGTTTTCATAGAGGCTTTCGCGATTTTTTATTTACCAGCATGGACCGTAAAGTTCGTGTTAAGGATGATGAAGGCACACTGGAATTTAATAGCAGTGTATTCACTAAACTCAATGCAGATACTGTCGAGTCAAAAATTTTGAAAGCTGACCAAAGCAATACAGCGATTATTTATAATGATCAATATTTCTTTAAGTTCTATCGTAAGATTGAACAAGAGATCAATCCCGATCTTGAAATCGTTCGTTTTCTTTCGGAGAATACTTCGTTTCGCAATGCGCCAAAGTATGCTGGCAGTGTGGAATATCGCGATAACGATGGAAAGACAACTGTATTCGGACTTTTACAAGAGAAGGTAGAGAACCAAGGTGACGCCTGGGTGATGACGATTGACTCTGTGGGTCGGTTTTATGAACGGGTAATGGCTAAAGCCAAAAAGGAAAAAATGCCTACCCTGATTAACAGAGCTGCCATCAAATTTGAAGATGCGCCAGAGTTGATTCAGGAATTTATTGGCCGTGGTTTTTACGAACGCGTAGTCCGGTTAGGTCAACGCACTGCCGAAATGCATATGGCATTGGCATCCGATAAGACGAATCCTGCTTTTGTACCTGAGTATTTTAATGGAAACTATCAGCGCTCCTTGTACTCTGCACTTCGTAAACTAACCCGCGATAGATTTAGGTTGCTAGAGCAATCTATGAGTAAGTTGAATGATGAAACCCAGGCACTAGCGAAAAGGGTTCTGGCCATGGAGGATCAGGTGTTGGAATGTTTTAGTGAAATTTATCAACACAAAATAACGGCCATTAAAACCCGCATACACGGTGATTATCATTTAGGCCAGGTATTATTTACCGGAAAGGATTTTGTGATCATTGATTTTGAAGGTGAACCTGGTTTTAGCTTCAGCGAACGAAGGCTTAAAAAGAACCCGATGAAAGATGTGGCGGGTATGATGCGTTCATTTCATTATGCAGCCTTTGGTAAAATTCTATTGAACGAAAACTATCGTGAAAAGGACATTGAGTTTTTAGTTCAATGGGCTGAGCAATGGCAGCACTATGTAAGTAGATTTTATCTGGATGCTTACCTGGAGCGTTTAGGCCTGGATAATAAACTCTCGGAACAAGACGAGATATTAATTCGCACCTATCTGATCGAGAAAGCAATTTATGAATTGGGATATGAGTTAAATGGAAGGCCTGATTGGGTAAACATTCCTTTACGGGGCATTGAATACCTGATGAATCGATATCATCAGGCCAAGGAGGATCGAAAAAAGAAAAACTAAAACTATGAGCAAGAAAACGGTTTCAAAAAGTAAATCTGAAGAGCCTGATAGCTTTAGCCTTTTATCAGACTTCGACATTCATTTATTCAGAAGTGGTAAACACTTTAAACTTTATGAAAAATTAGGAGCACACCTGGCTACATTTAAAAAACAAGCGGGAACTTATTTTGCTGTCTGGGCTCCGAATGCTCGTGCGGTATCTGTGATTGGTAATTTCAATAGCTGGAATAGCAATGATCATAAACTTTCTCCTCGTTGGGATGAGTCTGGCATCTGGGAAGGATTTTTTCCTGGCATTGGAAAAGGTGAAGTATACAAGTATGCGATCCACTCTAACACAGGCGAGTATCTTGAAAAAGCAGATCCATTTGCATTCTATGCCGAGATTGCTCCGAAGACAGCCTCTATCGTGTGGGATCATGATTATACCTGGAAAGATAAACCATGGCTTAACGAGCGTAAGAAACTAGCCGGAAAAACACAGCCATATTCAGTTTATGAAGTGCATGCCGGAAGTTGGAAACGGAAACCTGAAGATGGCAACCGATCCCTCAGCTATAAAGAGCTTGCTGACGAATTGGTGACCTATGTAAAAGAAAGCGGGTTTACCCATGTGGAGTTTCTTCCAATCATGGAACATCCTTTCTTTGGGTCGTGGGGTTATCAGCTTACTGGATACTTTGCACCCACCAGCCGATTTGGCACTCCTCAGGAATTTATGGAACTGGTTGACGCCTTTCATGATGCCGAGATCGGAGTCATCCTGGATTGGGTTCCTTCACATTTTCCAGGCGATGCACATGGCCTTTATAAGTTTGATGGAACGCATTTGTATGAACATGCCGATCCCCGCAAGGGTTTTCATCCGGATTGGAGCAGTTACATTTATAATTATGGTCGGGAGGAAGTTCGATCTTTCCTGATAAGCAACGCACTCTTTTGGCTGGAACTTTTTCATATTGATGGTCTGCGGGTGGATGCTGTTGCTTCTATGCTGTACCTCGATTATTCTCGTAAAGCAGGGGAGTGGATTCCAAACGAATACGGTGGTAATGAAAATATTGAGGCGATTAATTTCTTAAAAGAATTTAATGAAGTTGTTTACGGCACGTATCCAGATGTAATCACCATTGCCGAAGAATCAACAGCCTGGCCGGGTGTCTCAAAGCCAACCTACCTGGGGGGCTTGGGTTTTGGCCAGAAGTGGATGATGGGTTGGATGCACGATACGCTCCATTACTTTAAGTTGGATCCTATTCATCGCAAATATCATCAGGACGAAATTACCTTCAGCGTTATTTATGCCTTTACAGAAAATTTCATGTTGCCGCTGTCGCATGATGAAGTAGTGCATGGTAAAGGTTCGTTGATGGGCCGGATGCCGGGCGATGAATGGAGACGGTTTGCTAATCTTCGATTGATGTATGCGTACATGTTTACGCATCCGGGCACAAAGTTATTATTTATGGGTGGAGAGTTCGGTCAAAGTGCCGAGTGGAATCACGACCGGAGTCTTGATTGGCATTTACTAGATCAGGGATATCATAGAGGGGTGCTTACCTTAATCAAGGATCTGAATGCATTTTATAAGACTGAGCCAGCGTGTTATCAGTATCAATTTGAAAATCGTGGCTTTGAATGGGTTGACTATTCAGACCGTGAAAATAGTGTGATGATTTTTATGCGCAAGGGAGAAAACAAAGAAGACTTATTTATAGTGATCTGTAATTTCACTCCGGAAGCACGTCAATTATACCGGGTAGGGGTTCCTTCGCGCGGCACCTGGCATGAGGTGTTTAATTCAGATGATTTAAAGTATGGTGGAAGTGGTGTGTTAAATCGGGGAAACCTATTGACAAGCCCTGTTAAGTTTCATGGCAAGGATTATTCGATTTCGATTACGTTGCCACCCTCGGCTGTATCCGTATTAAAGCTTAAAGAAGAAAAAACAGAGTTTGATCTGGAGTAAAGCCTTTATACATAATTAAAATTTTATCTGTCTGTAGATGTCAGCAAAGTCAAATAAATACGTTTGTATTCACGGTCATTTTTATCAACCGCCTCGCGAAAATGCCTGGCTGGAGGTTATTGAGTTGCAGGATTCCGCCCATCCTTACCATGATTGGAATGAACGAATAACGGCCGAGTGTTATGAACCCAATGGCACTTCCCGTATTCTAGATGAAGAAGGGGTAATCAAAAATATTGTCAACAATTACGCACGTATCAGTTTCAATTTTGGCCCCACATTGCTTTCGTGGATGGAGTTGTATGCTCCGGAAACCTATGAAGCCATCATGGAAGCTGATCGACAAAGCCTTGGTAATTTTAATGGTCATGGTTCTGCTATAGCGCAAGTGTATAATCATATCATTATGCCATTGGCAAACAGGCGGGATAAAGAGACTCAGATTGTTTGGGGCATTCGGGATTTTGAACATCGGTTTAAAAGAAAGCCTGAGGGAATGTGGCTTGCCGAAACTGCAGTGGACACAGAGACACTCGAGATATTAGCAGATCACAATATCAAGTACACCGTTTTGGCACCCCGGCAGGCAAAAGCAGTTAGAAAAATGGGTGATGTTGATTGGACCCCGGTGAACGACCGGTCGGTGAACACAACAAAAGCGTATCGTTATTCTCTTCCCAACGAAAAATCGATTATCGTATTTTTTTACGAAGGTGATATCTCACAGGCAATAGCATTTAATGGATTGTTAAATGATGGTAAAAGATTTGCAGATCGGTTGCTCAGTACCATCGACAAGGAAGACAAGGCACCTCAATTGGTACACGTGGCAACAGATGGCGAGACTTATGGCCATCATCACAAACACGGAGAAATGGCTCTTGCCTTTTGCCTTGACTATATTGAAAAGGATGGTAAGGCAGAACTCACCAACTACGGACAATTTCTCGCGTTATGTCCTCCCGAAGAGGAAGCTCAGATAATTGAAAATAGTTCATGGAGTTGCGTACATGGTGTTGAGCGGTGGCGGGAGAATTGTGGGTGCAATACCGGTAAGCCTGGCTATCACCAATTGTGGCGAAAGCCACTCCGTGAATCATTGGATTGGCTTCGCGATCATGTAGAAATCATTTTTGAACGTGAGGCTGGCAAGGTGGTGAAGGATCCGTGGAAAGCGCGCAACGAGTATATTAATATCATACTCAAACGCTCGGATGATAACATAAAGAAATTTTTAAAAGATCATGCATTGAGTGATGCGGCACCCAATCGGATTTTGCGAATCATGGAAATGCAGCGTCATGCTATGCTCATGTACACGAGCTGCGGTTGGTTCTTTGACGAGATATCAGGGATCGAGACCGCTCAGGTTATGCAGTATGCGTGTCGTGTTATCCAGTTAGCGAATCAGATTGGTGAGGTAAATCTGGAGACAGAATTTGTTACGAGACTCGAAGCTGCTCCAAGCAACGTGGACACGTATAAGAATGGAGCGGTGGTATATAATAAAACAGTACTTCCTTCCCGAACCAATTTGCAGCGGGTAGGTATCCATTTTGCAGTTTCCTCAATTTTTGAAGACGAACCCGAGTCGTTAACCATTTTTAATTATAGCACATCCAATGAATTCTTCATCAAGAAGGAGGCCGGAGAGCAAAAACTTGTGCTGGGAATCACCAAGGTAAAATCATTGGTAACACGATCGGAAAAGAAATTTGCCTTTGCTGTTATTTATTTAGGCAAGCACAATATTATCGGTAACATCTCCATTGACATGGAACCCGATAGATTTGCCAGTATGCAACTGAAAATGGTAAAGTCATTTGAAGAGGGTAGGTTAGGCGATGTAATCGGGCTTATGCAAACCTATTTTGGACCGGAAAAATATACCATCTGGCACTTGTTTCAGGACGAGAAGAGAAAAATTCTCGACATGATTTCGCAAGAGAGCATGGCTGACCTGGAACACTCACTTCGAAAAAGTTACAACCGCGATTACCCGCTTATCAACGCATTGGCCAATAATAATATTCCCATACCGAACACGTATAGAACAACGTTTGAGTATGTACTCAATGCAGATCTGGTGAAGATATTTCTTTCGGATAAGATTAATATCAAAGAGATGGAGCGCATTGTGGCAGAACTGGCCCGATGGAATTTAAAAATTGATGACCCACGCAAACTTTCGCGACTCGCAGGAGAAAGTATTTTTAAGGAATTGAAACGCATTGGCAGTGAAAGGGAAAATGTAAAGCGTGTGCAACGTTTGAACAGAATGTTCCCCTTGTTAGAAAAGTTTAAACTTGAACCCAATTTTCATAAGAGCCAGAATCTGTACTTCGAAATCTTTATGGAGAACAAGACCCGCAACAATCATGAACTTGTTGATACGGAGTGGATGGAACAATTTAAACTGTTGGGAAAAAATCTTGGCGTTAAACTGGAATAGCTTAGGCCAATTCGGCTTTAGCATGCATTTTATCCAGATAATCCCATACAAGGCTACTTGCTCCTAAAATAGGAGCTGCCTGGTTGGACATCGCAGAGGGCAACACTTTTATTTTACCCCTAAACAAGGGCATCAGGTTAGCTTCCATATGTTTGATGGTAGGTCGGAAGATTAAATCTCCGGCCATCGACAATCCTCCAAACAGAAAGATGGCTTCCGGGTCAGTATGAACTACAGTTTCTGCCAGTTTCATACCCAGGATGCGACCGGTATATTCGAATGCTTCTATCGCGACAACATCACCGCGGTGCGCTGCTTCACTAATCATTTTTGTATTCAGATCTTCAAAACTGATTCCACGCAGTTCACTTGGTTCCAGATGATCGGCTAACAATTTGTAAACAGTTCTTTTAATACCTGTTGCCGATACATATGTTTCAAGACAACCACGTTTGCCACAATTACAATATCTTCCATTTGGATTTACTGAGGTATGTCCCACCTCACCGGCAATACCATGATGGCCATTCAATAAAACACCACCACATACAAATCCACTGCCTAAGCCCGTGCCGAGAGTGATTACCACAAAATCTTTCATGTTTTTGGCATTGCCATAGATCATTTCACCCACAGCTGCTGCATTGGCATCGTTGGTAAGAATACAGGGCACTCCAAATTCATCGTTAAACATGCGTGCCAAGGGCAATACACCTTTCCACTTTAGGTTAGTAGCTCGCTCGATATTACCTGTATAATAATTACCATTAGCTGCACCTACACCAATTCCTACAATGCGTGTATCTGAAGGTAATTCCTGAATTCCCTTTTTAAGAGCATCCGCCATCGCATCAAAGTATGCTTGAAATTCTTCGTATTGCGTTGTCGGGATATTGCCTTGATGAATAACATTTCCCTGACGATCTACGATACCATATTTTGTGTTGGTGCCTCCGATGTCTATGCCGATGGTTAAGTCTTTCATGAAGCGCAATTAAATGGAAAGGATTTTTGCTATTCGTAGCGACTCACTATCAATTTCATGATGGCTATTGATAATGCTAGTAAAGTCGTTATAAACAATTTGGTTGTTACGAATTCCAACCATCACATCTTTCTCTCCGTTGAGTAGACCCTCTACTGCTGCTACGCCCATTTTACTGGCAAGCACTCTGTCAAAATAGGTGGGTGTTCCGCCACGTTGAAGGTGGCCCAGGATCGTAACCTTAATATCAAAATAATTATTTCTCTCTGAGAATTTCTTGGCGAGTTCCATGGCGCCTCCTAGCTTGCTACCTTCAGCGACAACGATCAGACTTGATTTCTTATTTGTTTTCCCACCTTCATCAAGCCTGTTAAAAAGCTCCTCCAGGGTCATGGATTCTTCGGGTATAATGGTAGCAACAGCGCCCCCCGCAATTCCACAATTTAATGCTATATACCCTGAGTTGCGACCCATCACCTCGATAAAGAAAAGTCGATTGTGCGAAATAGCTGTATCTCTGATTTTATCAATTGCCTCTACTGCGGTATTGGTTGCTGTATCAAAACCGATGGTATAGTCTGTTCCCGCCAAATCATTATCAATAGTACCAGGCATGCAGACGGAAGGAATCTGGAACTCTTCGTAAAACTTATGCAGTCCTGTGAATGTGCCATCACCTCCTATAGCCACCAATGCATCTATGCCATTTTTTTTCAGATTAAGGAATGCCTTCTCTCTACCTTCCTTTGTGCGAAACTCCTGACTGCGGGCTGTCTTTAAAATAGTTCCACCCCGTTGAATGATATTGCCTACGGAGCGGGCTCCAAGCTTAACAATATCACCACTAATCATTCCTTCATACCCTTGCATGATTCCATATACTTCCTTCTTGTAATAGATGGAAGCGCGAACAACAGCACGAAGCGCAGCATTCATTCCGGGAGCATCACCACCTGATGTGAAGACTCCGATCTTTAAGATTTTTGAATCCATTCAATAATGCGAAGGGTCAAAAATACGCTATCGAAGGGGTTTTGCAAGCATTCTAAAGTTATTCGGATTTCAAACGTTTGAAATAATTAATCAGCCCGTTTGTTGAAGAGTCATGAGAAGAGACGGTTTCAGTTGAAGTTAGCTCCGGTAGGATTTTCTTTGCAAGTACTTTTCCTAACTCCACACCCCATTGATCAAAACTAAAAACATTCCAGATTACACCTTGCACAAAAATCTTATGCTCATAGATGGCAATCAAGGCACCAAGCGTTGCTGGCGTTAGCTTTTTAAAAATGATTGAGTTAGTCGGTTTGTTTCCGGCAAACACACGATACGGTAAATGGAATTTTATCTCTTCCGAACTCATGCCACTGGCCTTAAGTTCTTCTTCCGCTACTTCCGGAGTTTTGCCAAGCATGAGGGCTTCTGTCTGCGCAAAGAAATTGGAGAGTAATTTTGCATGATGATCGCCAACTGGATTTTGAGATTGAGCAGGAGCGATGAAGTCGCAGGGAATAAGTCTTGTGCCTTGATGAATTAATTGATAAAACGCATGTTGACCGTTGGTGCCAGGTTCACCCCAAATGATCGGGCCAGTTTGGTATAATACAGTATCTCCGTTTCTATCTACAGACTTACCATTACTTTCCATATTGCCTTGTTGAAAGTAGGCAGCAAAACGGTGAAGGTATTGATCGTAGGGTAAAATTGCCTCCGAATGAGCATCAAAGAAGTTACCATACCAAACACCCAACAAAGCGAGTACTACCGGGATGTTTTTTTCAAAGGGTTGATCCCTAAAGTGCTTGTCGGCTTCGTGTGCACCTTCGAGGAGTTGTTTAAAATTTTCAAAACCGATGGTACAGGCAATGGATAATCCGATGGAAGACCAGAGCGAATAACGACCACCCACCCAATCCCAGAAAACAAACATGTTCTCGGGTGCAATACCAAATGCAGTAACGGATTTTGTATTGGTTGAAACAGCAACAAAGTGTTTAGCTACTTCGCCTTTGCCTTGTGTTTTTTCCTTAAACCAATTCTTTGCTGACTCAGCGTTGGTCATTGTTTCCTGAGTAGTGAATGTTTTGGAAGCAATAATAAACAGTGTGGTTTCTGGATTCAGATGTTTCAGGGTTTCAGAAATATGGGTGCCATCTACATTCGAAACAAAATGAGGTGTGATGGTGGAGTGATAAGGTCGCAACGCTTCCGTTACCATCAAGGGACCGAGGTCAGATCCACCGATTCCTATATTAACAATATCCGTGATCGCTTTGCCACTATATCCTTTCCATTGGCCACTGAGTAAATTATCCGAAAAGATCTTGATCTGATTCAGTACGTTGTTGACCAAAGGCATCACATCTTCGCCATCCACATGAATAGGATTGTTGGTTCGGTTGCGCAAGGCGATGTGAAGCACGGAGCGATGTTCTGTTTGATTGATTTTCTCACCACGAAACATCGAGTCAATGGATTGTTTTAGCTCAACTTCATCAGCGAGTTCAAGTAAGATTTGTATGGTTTCTTCGGTGATGATATTTTTTGAATAGTCAACCAGGATGTCATTGAGGGACAATGTAAACTTTTCAAATCGGTTTGGATCCTCCTGAAATAATTCACGAAGATGATTTGCCTGCATCATTAAAAAGTGTGCAGTAAGTTTTTGCCAGGCGATCGTCTCGGTGGGATTAATTTGTGGAAGCATAGTAAATTGGGTTGGTGTTCCGTCCTTGGTTAACCGGACAAAAATAGATGTTGAAAGAAATTGTTTGTATTGTAAGGTAAAATAAATTACTTAACCACCCACAACACTTCGAAGGTTGTCAATAAGACCTTCCCAGAGATCATTCAATTCTTCGAGGTCATCAAAATCAGAGTAGTCCACTACTTTGATGAAAGTAGTTTGAGTCAATTCATTCACCTCAAGGCGCAGTTCGAAGTAGGAGGGATCTTTTTCATCTTCCTTCGATTCGGGCAGATACTCAAAGCGAACAAAGTGATTAGCCCGGTGTGCCGTCATGATGGCCTTATGCTCTTCGTGGTCCCAAACAAAAGTGAAAATTTTCTCAGGGTTAATGTTGACATTATCAGCAAACCATTCTGCAAGACCACTCGCTGTCTGAATGTAGGGGTAGAGCATTTTTATTGAAGCATGAACTTCAAAATCTTGAGTAAATAGTTTTTTTGTTGCGGTTGCCATGCTTATGCCCTTAGAATCGATTTTAAGTTAAAGAAAATCTGATTAACAACAAATTAGAGAATAATTATATTGAAGTACTGATTTTCGGTTAATAATAGGCAAATAAAATCCAGTTCAAAAACTCTCAATCAAGTTCCAGATAAACTCCCGTCCCTTTGCAGATTTAAGTTGCTTTTCCCTTTTCAGAGCCTCAGCTTTTGTGTTGAACTTTTCTGTATAAACAACTTTCCAAGGCCTGTATCTTTTGGTATAGCCTTTATCACTTAAAGAATTATGAGATTCCAGGCGTGCTTGCAAATTAGACGAATAGCCTATGTAGATTTTTTGAAATGCTTCGCTGTAAAGTACGTATACAGTGAACAATCAGAGTTTGGTTTTAAAGTAGCGCGGGGGAGAGTTGCTTGTCCGCCTTTTGGCGGAAACCCCCGTCCGCCAACTGGCGGATATGAATCCTGTAATAAACCACCCAGAGCTGCCGCTCCATATATTTCTATCTTGAACCGTGAATCCTACTAGGAACTCTTAATCAAGTTCCAGATAAATTCTCTGCCTTTTGCCGATTTGAGTTGCCTTTCTCGTTTCATTGCCTCAGCTTTTGCATTAAACTCTTCTGTATAAACAACTTTCCATGGCCTGTATCTTTTGGTATAGCCTTTATCGCTTAAAGAATTATGAGATTCAAGACGGGATTTTAAATCGGAGGAATATCCGATGTAGATTTTTTGAAATGACTCGCTGTAAAGAACGTATACAGTGAACAATGAGTTAATTTTAAAGTAGCGCGGGGGAGAGTTGAACCCCCGACCTCAGGGTTATGAATCCTGTGCTCTAACCACCTGAGCTACCGCGCCATTTAATTTTCTATTCCTTTAGTTGAACCCCCGTCCGCCAACTGGCGGATATGAATCCTGTGCTCTAACCACCTGAGCTACCGCGCCATTTAATTTTCTATTCCTTTAGTTGAACCCCCGTCCGCCAACTGGCGGATATGAATCCTGTGCTCTAACCACCTGAGCTACCGCGCCATTTAATTTTCTATTCCTTTAGTTGAACCCCCGTCCGCCAACTGGCGGATACTTGTCCGACTTCTGGCGGATGAATCCTGTGCTCTAACCACCTGAGCTACCGCGCCATTTAATTTTATAAGAACCTCCGTTTTTCGGAGCGCAAACATACAAACTTTTCTCATATTCCATAAGAAAGCGGCAACACGTAATTCAACAAAATGCCGAAATAAAATTATTGGCCTTGTTTTTGACATTATCTTTGCCGCGCCCATGAAAAAAATTGATAAGCTGATTCTCACATCGTTTTTGGGTCCCTTCATTCTTACCTTTTTGGTGGTGGTGTTTATTCTGTTAAACATTCACATGCTAAAATACTTCGATGATATTATTGGTAAAGATTTAGGTTGGGATGTCATAGGACAATTACTCTTCTACTTCGCAATCTTCAATACCCCAGTGGCGCTACCGCTCGCTGTATTATTATCATCGCTAATTACGTTTGGAAATTTAGGAGAACACTTTGAGTTAACGGCCATCAAAAGTTTGGGAATTTCTCTTGTAAGAAGTCTGCTTCCTATTTTCGCCTTTGTTCTTGTGCTCACCTACGGTGCGTTTCTGGTAGGTAATTATCTGGTTCCCAAAGCTGCCCTCGAAGCCTATAGTTTGCTGTATGATATAAAACAGAAGAAACCAGCGCTGGACCTGCGACAAGGGGCCTTTTATAATTCCATACCCGATATCAGCATCAAGGTAAATGAGAAAGATCCAGAGAGTGGAATATTAAAAGGCGTTATCATTTATGATCATAGAGGCCGGTCGGGTAATAAGGAAGTGATAGTTGCCGACTCCGGAAAAATGTATACGATATTAAATGATCAATACCTGAAGCTCGAATTATTCAATGGCTACAATTACAGAGAAGGGTCGGGTGGGGATAATGAAATTTCTGGAAGACAAGGCAACGTAGAGGATAGTTATCGCAAAACTCAATTTTCAAAATCACAGATCGTTTTTGATCTCTCCTCTTTTGTGCTTAACCGCACCGACAAAAAGTGGTTTCAGAGCAACCGGATTATGCGCAATATGAGCGAGCTAGAAAAGGATATCGATTCGGTAGACACCGTAATCAAAAAAGAGAAAATAGCCATCTACACAACTGCCGAAAATCTATTCAGCTATCATTACAAGAAAGACTCAATCACCTGGCCTGAAGATATTTTGATTCTCAAAAGAAAAAAAGACTCACTTATAGCGGCAACCAGACCCATTGCATCAACTACCACCATTACGGCCACAGTAAGTAAACCTCAAATCTTGTTGAACGTAGACTCGCTCAACATAACGGATAAACATAAAAAAGTATCGGATAGTATTTTCCAGAAACCTTATACCGGCCTCGAGATCTCAGCCGCTCTTTCACAAGTCCGCATGATTAAATCTCAGTTTCTAAGCCATAACAGCAACGTAAAATCTTATGCATTAGAGCACCGTACCTTTCAGATTCAATGGCATAAAATTCTGGCGCAGGCCATCGCCTGCATCGCTATGTTTTTGATAGGCGCTCCGCTAGGTGCCATCATAAAAAAGGGTGGCCTTGGAATTCCTGTTCTCATGTCAATTGTGTTTTTCATTATTTTCTATGTGTTAACACTGATGGGAGAAAAGTGGGCCAAACAAGAACTTATTCCCGTTCCGGTTGGCATGTGGCTGGCCAATGCAGTCCTGGTTTCCATTGGGTTAATCTTCCTGCGACAAGCGCGGGTAGATGCGCGTCTGTTTGATTCTGATTTCTACAATGTGATTTGGGATAAGATTTCAAGACGTTTCCTTAAAAAGGCCTAAAAATTATCTCTGGTTTGGTATTATGAAGGCATTGACATACTTTTGCGCGTTAAAAATATAGAAAAGTTAAATTTTAGAACAGATGTACCTCAATTCAGAAAAGAAGCAAGAATTGTTCAGCAAGCATGGTTTTGCTAAAAAGAAGACCGATACAGGCTCTGCGGAGTCTCAAATCGCGTTGTTTACCCACCGCATTGGCCACCTAACCGAGCATTTGAAAGGCCAGAAGAAGGACTTTTCAACGCAACAAGGACTTTTAAAACTTGTTGGAAAGCGCAAGAAGCTCCTTAATTATCTCCAGAACACAAATATCGAACGATACAGAGCTGTTCTCAGCGATCTGGATCTCAGAAAATAATAGAAGTTTTACGAATAGGGAACCGGAATCTGGTTCCCTATTCTCTTTTTTAATAAACCATGGAAGGGCTGTGAATTATAGGTCTTTCCAATAATTCTACCTTATGAAATCAACTATTATCACAAAATCTTGTACGCTTCCTGATGGACGTACCATTACACTTGAAACCGGAAAGTTAGCTCGTCAGGCTGACGGTGCTGTCGTGCTTCGCATGGGCGATACGATGATCCTCGCTACCGCAGTTGCCGCTCAAACGGCAAAGGATGGCGTTGACTTTTTACCCATGTCTGTCGATTACCAGGAGCGATTCGCTTCAACGGGTAAGATACCTGGCGGATTCTTAAAACGTGAGGGAAAACTTTCAGACTATGAAGTCTTGATCAGTCGTTTAGTGGATCGTGCCATTCGTCCGTTGTTCCCTGTTGATTATCATGCTGAAACTCAAATTGCAATCCAGCTTATCTCAGGTGATCACAAAGCATTGCCCGATGCATTAGCCGCTTTTGCAGCTTCTGCAGCACTTGCTGTATCTGATATTCCATTTCAAGGACCAATTTCAGAAGTAAGGGTTATACGGCTTGAGGGTCAGTACATTATAAATCCTACGTTAGAGCAAAAAGAAAAGGCTGATTTAGACTTTATCGTTGCCGCTTCCATCGATAACATTTTAATGGTGGAAGGTGAATGCAAAGAGATCAATGAGGAAGACATGCTGGTTGCCCTTAAGCTGGCACATGATGCTATCAAGGTGCAATGCCAGGTGCAGTTAGATCTTGCCCAAGCTGCCGGTAAAACTGAGAAGCGCGTGTATAGCCATGAGGTGAAAGATGAAGCTTTCAAGGCTGAGCTTTTCAAACTTCTTTATGATAAAGTTTATGATGTGGCGCGTCAGCAATTGGCCAACAAACATACCCGCTCGGAATTATTCGGGAAGATAGTAGAAGAGTATCTTGCTTCGTTACCGGAAGATACAACAGTCAATAAGGATCTTGTTAAAAAGTATTACAAGGACATTCAAAAAGCTGCCTGTCGCAATTTAGTTCTTAATGAAAAAGTTCGCCTGGATGGTCGTAAGACGAACGAAATCAGACAGATAACATCGGAAATTGATTACCTTCCTTCGGCACATGGTTCTTCTGTCTTTACGCGCGGAGAAACCCAGTCTTTGACAACTGTAACGCTCGGTACCAAAATGGACGAGCAGATGGTGGATGGTGCAATGTTTGATGGCTACAACAAATTTATTCTGCACTATAATTTCCCAGGCTTTTCCACGGGTGAAGTAAAACCCAATCGTGGTCCGGGCCGAAGAGAAGTTGGTCATGGCAATCTTGCTATGCGGGCTTTGAAGCAAGTGCTTCCTAATCTGGCAGAAGGGCCCTACACCATCCGGGTTGTATCTGATATTCTGGAATCAAATGGTTCGTCATCCATGGCAACTGTGTGTGCAGGATCATTAGCATTGATGGATGCCGGTATCAAAATAACCTCTCCGGTATCAGGTATTGCTATGGGTATGATCTCAGATAGCGCTACTAAAAAATATGCAATTCTCTCCGACATCCTGGGCGATGAAGATCACTTAGGTGATATGGATTTTAAAGTTACCGGTACTGAAAAAGGTATCACGGCATGCCAGATGGACCTCAAGGTTGACGGCTTAACATACGATGTTCTTAAAGAGGCTCTTGATCAAGCCAAAGAAGGTCGTCTTCATATTTTGAATGAGATGAAGAAAACGATCTCCTCACCAAAACCAGATCTCAAACCACATGCACCACGTGCAGTAACCATCATGATCGACAAAGATATGATCGGTGCCGTAATCGGGCCCGGTGGAAAAGTTATTCAGGAAATCCAGAAGACTACGGGTGCTACGGTTGTTATTGAAGAAGTTGGAAACAAGGGCATCGTAAACATCTTCGCAACCAATCAGGAGGTAATGGATGCTGCCGTGAAGCGTGTTAAAAATATCGTTGCTATTCCTGAAGTAGATCAGGTATACGATGGGGTTGTAAAATCAATTATGCCTTTTGGTGCATTCGTTGAATTTATGCCGGGCAAAGATGGCTTATTGCATATCTCCGAAATCAAGTGGGAGCGTCTGGAAACTATGGAGGGTGTGATGGAAGTAGGAGAACAAGTAAAGGTAAAACTCGTTGAGGTGGATAAGAAAACTGGTAAATTCAGGTTATCCCGCAAGGTGTTGCTTCCTAAACCACCCAGAAAAGAAGAAGCTCCAAGCGCTTAATTTTTTTATCAAGTAATGTTTTTGGAACTAAATTTTCGTTTTTTCGTGTTTGATTTAAACGACCACCAAGTTCGATGAGACAGCTAAAGATCAGTAAGCAGATTACGAATCGCGAAAGCCAGTCGCTTGATAAATATCTTCAGGAGATTGGAAAGGTTGACTTACTCACACCGGATGAGGAAGTAGAACTCGCCAAGCGAATCAAAGAGGGGGATCAGATCGCATTGGAGAAATTAACGAAAGCCAATTTGCGTTTCGTTGTTTCGGTTGCCAAGCAATATCAAAACCAGGGCTTATCGTTAGGTGATTTAATCAACGAGGGAAATCTGGGTTTGATTAAAGCAGCACAACGTTTTGATGAGACCCGCGGATTTAAATTCATCTCGTATGCTGTATGGTGGATTCGTCAATCCATTTTGCAGGCGTTGGCAGAACAATCACGTATTGTTCGTCTTCCACTTAACCGTGTAGGTTCGCTGAATAAAATTTCCAAAACGTTTTCCGAACTGGAGCAAAAGTTTGAACGTGAACCATCACCGGAAGAACTTGCGGAAGTGTTGGAAGTAACTACGGCTGAAGTGGTAGACACCATGAAGATTTCCGGTCGTCATGTTTCTATGGATGCACCGTTTGTACAAGGTGAAGAAAACAGTTTACTGGATGTGTTGGAGAACGACAGTGAAGAGACTCCTGACTCCGGTTTAATGACAGACTCATTGCGCAGAGAAGTGCAACGTGCTTTGTCAACGTTAACACAGCGCGAGTCGGATGTAATCACCCTTTACTTTGGTCTTAATGGCGAGCATGCCATGACGCTGGAAGAGATCGGTGAGAAGTTTAACCTGACCCGAGAACGCGTGCGCCAGATAAAGGAAAAGGCTATTCGCAGACTGCGTCATACCTCCAGAAGCAAGGCTTTAAAGCCTTACCTCGGTTAATAATGTTAATTTAAAGCGCTTTAATAAAGGCTGTTTCAAGAGTAGTCCAGTCATCATAGGCATTGACCCGCGATCCCAGATTAAAGAAGGACAAACGAGATTCCGGCTCAAAGGCCGGAATGACATTCCAAATTCGACTTTTGAAACAGCCTCTTTCATTAATTCAAATTACAAATCATCAAATGGAAAAAGTAAAAGTGTTGATTATCGGATCGGGTCCGGCTGGTTATACAGCAGCCATTTATGCTGCCCGCGCAGGACTTACCCCCGTTCTTTATACCGGTGGACAACCCGGTGGACAGCTTACCACAACCAATGATGTTGAGAACTTTCCCGGCTACCCGGAAGGAATCAATGGCCCGCAGATGATGATGGACCTGCAGAAGCAAGCCGAGCGCTTTGGTACCAAGGTTAGTTTTGGATTGGTGACCAGTGTAGACTTTTCATCGTATCCATTAAAAGTTACTATTGATGAAAAAGATACACTGCTCGCAGAGACAGTCATCGTTGCAACCGGAGCTTCCGCAAAATATTTAGGTATTCCTTCAGAAGAAGTTTATGCAAACCGTGGTGTATCTGCCTGTGCAGTATGCGATGGTTATTTTTACAGAGGCAAAGAAGTTGCCGTGGTTGGTGCCGGTGATTCGGCTGCAGAAGAATCTACGTATCTATCCAAGTTATGTACCAAGGTGCATTTGATTGTACGCAGAGATGAGATGCGCGCTTCTAAAATCATGCAACAACGCGTAATCAACACACCGAATATCGAGATTCATTGGAACTCGGAAACGGATGAGATATTGGGCGATGATAATGGTGTAACGGGTGTTCGCATTTTGAACAATACAACAGGCGTGAAGAAAGTAATTCCTATCCAGGGTTTCTTCCTTGCCATTGGTCATAAACCCAGCACCGATGTTTTCAAAGGACAACTAGACATGGACGAATCAGGATATGTGAAGGTGATTCCCGGAACGACTAAAACTAATGTAGAAGGTGTGTTTGCCGTTGGCGATGTGGCTGATAGAGTCTATCGACAGGCTATTACTGCTGCCGGTAGTGGTTGTATGGGCGCCCTCGATGCCGAGAAGTTTCTGGCTGCTAAAGAAATGGAAGTTGCTCATTAATCTCAACCGATGAAACTCGACATACTTGTTTTAGCCGCACATCCGGATGATGCTGAACTGGGCTGCGGTGGCACCATCGCCAGGCAAGTAGCATTGGGAAATAAAGTAGGCATCATAGACTTTACCCGCGGTGAACTAGGAACCCGCGGCACGGTGCAAACCCGTGATCAGGAAGCGAAAGACTCCGCACAAATTCTTGGCATTTCAGTTCGGGAAAATCTGAACTTCCGTGATGGCTTTTTTAAGAACGATGAAGAACATCAACGCGAAGTAATTCGGGTGATAAGAAAATATCAACCTGAAATTGTTCTCGCCAATGCAACGTACGATCGTCATCCCGATCATGGCAAAGGAGCAGGGTTAGCATTTGAAGCCTGTTTCTATTCAGGACTGGCAAAGATTGAAACGAATGACAACGGTGTGAATCAAAAAGCCTGGCGACCAAAGCATGTATATCACTTCATCCAAAGTCAATATATTCAACCGGATTTTGTAGTGGATGTTTCCGATTTCTGGGAAACCAAAATGAAATCTATCCGGGCCTATAAAACACAGTTTCATAATCCCGAAAGCAATGAGCCCGAGACTTTTATATCCAGTCCGGCTTTTATAAAATTTCTTGAATCCCGCGCCCAGGAATTAGGTCATGCCATTGGTGCAATGTATGGCGAAGGCTTTACCGTGCGCAGGGTAATCGGTGTTAACGATATCCTTTCAATTCGTTAATCTTCATCACGGAGCGAGGCGATGGATAACCCACTCACCATCGTTTTTATAATACACAATCCGGTCATGCAAACGGCTTGCCCGGCCTTGCCAGAATTCTATCTCAAAAGGTTCTACTGCATAGCCACCCCATTGGTGCGGCTTGGGTAAAACGTCTTTTCCTTCAAATCGTTTTTCTATTTCTTTCACGCGCGCTTCCAACAATTCGCGGTCTTTAATAATGCTACTTTGTGGCGAAGCCCACGCGCCCACCTGACTACCTCTGGGTCTGCTTTGAAAGTACGCTTCCGATACGGCTGTTTCCAATCGTTCACTCACGCCTTCAATTCTTACCTGCCGTTCAAGTTCGGGCCAGAAAAAAGTAAGTGCACAGGCAGGATTATGTTCAAGTTCTTTTCCTTTCTTACTTTGGTAGTTTGTGTAAAATGAAAATTTATTCTTTTCAACACCTTTCAACAGCACAACTCTTGCGGTAGGCCTGCCGGCCTCTGTTACCGTAGAGAGTGTCATAGCAGTAGGTTCCAATACCTCCGCTTGCATGGCTTCCTTAAACCACTTTTCAAACTGCACGATCGGATTTTTATCGATTGTTTTTAATTCCAGCGAAGCCATCGTGTACTCTTTGCGGATTTCAGAAATCGGTGTCATAACTTTTTTTGAAAAATTAACAAAACCATAGGTTGCATCTTATGATTTCTCTCCTTTTATTAAGATATATTTTAGCAAGCTAATGATGCACTCAAAAACGCGTTAATCAGGTAATAAATGATGGAATTTTTCAAATACAATAACAAAATACTCCCGCAAAAGGGGGGGCTACTATTATCCGAACCTTATTTGGCCGACCCCAACTTTGAACGCACCACTATTTTATTAACCGAACATAATGAAGAAGGTTCCGTTGGATTTATATTAAACAAGCCTTCCGACTCGCGGGTAAGTGAAATAATGGACGATTTAAAAGAATTTGATTCACGCGTATTTATCGGTGGACCGGTGCAGCAGGATACCCTGCACTTTGTTCATCGTATTGGAACATTAACCGATGCCATTGAAATTGCTCCCGGTCTCTATTGGGGCGGTAATTTCGATCAATTGGTCGCACTGGTTGATACTCAAAAGATTGCAGCTACCGATATTAAGTTTTTCCTGGGCTATAGTGGCTGGTCGCCCGGCCAGTTGGAGGAAGAATTGAAGATTGATTCCTGGATTGTAAGTGATCAGGTTTCGGAAGAATTGGTATTTGAAACAGACCCTGAACAAATGTGGAAAACGGCCATGCGCGGGCTGGGTGGCAGGTTCTCAATTTATTCCAATTACCCGGAAGACCCCCGCATGAATTAAATGATTTTAGTATTTTTACAGTTCCTCAGACGAGGGCGTTGATGATGATGGAAAACGGTAAAGTGGTGCAAGAAGAGCAAGTAAGAGATGCAGCTGAGGAAGTTTCTGATCCTGTATTAATCAAGAATGGTTTCACAGAAGAGCTGGGCGAGGTGATTGATACCGAAACAGAGGCCGACCATCCGGTAGAGGATTATTCCAACTACACCAAAGCTGATTTTGTTGCGCGGGTAAAAGAACTCTCCAAAGAGGATGATTTTCGTAAAGTTGATTCGGTACTGAAAGAACTCAAACATTTGTTTGATGAAAACAGAAATGCTGAAAAGATTCTTGCCTTAGAAAAATTTAAGAAAGAAGGTGGTGTTGAAGATGACTTTGAATACCGGTTGGATGAATTAGATCATGCCTTTGATGCTACGGTTAAATTAATCCGAGATCGCAAAAATCAACACTTCAAAAATATTGAAGAAAAGAAGTCGGAGAACTTAGCCAGGAAGAACGAGATTCTTGAAAAACTCAGAGCGCTGGTAGATGGTGAAGATTCATCACAGTCATTCCAGATTTTTAAACAACTACAACACGATTGGAAAAACGTGGGGCCTGTGCCCATGGCCCAGCTTAAAACGTTGTGGGCTAATTACAATGCACTGGTTGATCGTTTCTACGATCATCGCAATATTTATTTTGAACTCAAGGAGTTAGATCGTAAAAAGAATCTTGAGTTAAAAAATGACTTGTGCTTCAAGGCCGAGCAACTGATCATCAAAGAGCGCATCAAAGATGCCGTGCGCGAGTTAAATGAACTCCATCATGAATTTAAACATTTAGGTCCCGTACCGAAGGAAGAACAGGAAACTGTATGGCAACGCTTTAAAGCAGCTTCCGATGCCGTATATGCCAAGCGGGATGCTTTCGTGAACAACCTGCAGCAAGAATTAAAAACGAACCTTGATGCCAAACTAAAAGTAGGTGAGGAGGTTACTGCCTTTGCAACCTTTACCTCCGACAGGATCAAAGACTGGAATCAGAAGACCCAGGAAATTCTGGACGTGCAAAAGCGCTGGGATGCGGTGGGGGGTGTGCCCCGTTCAAAGTCTAAAGACTTAAATAAAAAATTCTGGTCGGCATTCAAATCCTTCTTTCATAACAAGAATCAGTTCTTTAAAAAACTAGATGAAGAGCGCGATCGCAACCTGAAGGCAAAACAGGAATTGGTAGCCCGTGCCCTCGAGCTCAAAGCCAGCGATGATTGGGCCCGCACTTCGCAAGAACTGAAAGACCTGCAACAAAAATGGAAAGACATTGGCCCGGTGCCAGAAAAGTTTCGCGATAAAATCTATAAAGAGTTTAAAGAAGCCTGCGACTTTTTCTTTGAGCAACGCAGAGGCACACAAGAGAAAGCCGACAGCGAGCAGGAAGAAAATCTGAAAAAGAAAGAAGCGATACTGGATGAGTTAACGAAGGCAACAGTTGATAAAAGTGGAAGCCTTGAATCCTTACAGGAGCTACAGGCGCGCTTTAATGAAATTGGTTTTGTGCCCAAGCATGCAGTAGCCTCTTTGAAGAGTCGTTTTTCTGAGGCCACTTCCAAATATATTGAGTCTATTGGGGGATTAAATTCTGCGCAGAAAGATCAGGTGGCCCTGGAACTACAGTTGAATAGCTTGAAGAATGATCCGCAGGCCGAGCGCAAGATCTTTCACAAAGAGCAAACGCTGCGTAAGCAGATTACAAAGGCCGAAAATGACCTGGCTACTTTGCGTAATAATCTCGAGTTCTTCGGGCGGTCGAAGAATGCCGAAAAGATGAAGGCTGAGTTTAACGATCAGATTGCAGTTGCCAGCGAAAACCTGCTACAGCTAAAAAAGCAGTTAAAACTGTTGAAATCCGTATAGGAGCCTTGTAAAAACCAACACTTACGCTATTTTTGCAGCCTTATAAAAAGGAAGTAACACTCCTTAATTAAGCTCATCCGCCTCCTTAGCTCAGCTGGTAGAGCAACTGACTTGTAATCAGTAGGTCGCTGGTTCGATTCCGGCAGGGGGCTCATTAAGCATTCATCTTTATTGGTGAATGCTTTTTTATTTTATTGATTGCTGGCCATTGCCTACTGAAGTTGACCACCAAGGTGTCATCCGAAGCCATGTCCCCCGCTGGCGGGGGCTAGGGGGTGGCTTACACGCTTTATATTTTTCATTCCCTTTGTTCTTGTTGGTCGCCTCACCACCAAGGTGCCATCCGAAGCCATGTCCCCCGCTGGCGGGGGTGAGGGGGTGGTGTTAATTGCTTCCTATTTTTCTATCCATTCTTCCAGATAAACAATCAGCTTGACCATCAACCTGCAAACACAATCCTTCCTTTCCCGCCCAAATTTTTTTTACCTTGTTTACCGCATCCCACAACCCATGCAACAAAACTCCCGAAGACACTTCATCCAAACACTCGCAGCAGCTTCCCTTACCGGGTTAGCCTCACCCGTGTTCAGTCAATCCCCCTTGCCCACCTGGACTCACGCGGCAGACGAAGCCTATTGGGTGGAGATAAAAAAACAGTTCACCGTGCCCGCCAATCGCATCATGATGAATGCGGCCAACCTGTGCCCCAGCCCCAATGTAGTGCGCGAGCGCATGATTGAATACACCAACGCAATAAAACGCGATGTTTCCTTTCAATACCGCGCGGTGTTTGCCGGGTTGCGAAAGAAATCACTGAGCATGCTGGCCGCCTTTGTGGGAGCAGCAGAAACGGAGCTCGGCATCACCCGCAATACCAGCGAAAGCAATGGCATGATCGCCCATGGTCTCGATCTGAAAGCAGGAGACGAGGTAATCATTTGGGAACAAAACCATTATTCAAACCGCGAGGTATGGCAGAGCCAGGCTAGGCGGCTGGGCTTTACGGTGGTCAAGGTTTCGCTGCCCGCCAATCCCACGTCCATACAGCAACTGTTGGATCCATTTGAAAAAGCGATTACGCCCAAAACAAAACTCATCACCTTCTCACACATCTCCAACCTGAGTGGCCTCGTATTGCCCGCAAAAGAAATTTGTCGCATGGCCCAGGCAAAAGGAATCATGACGTTGGTGGATGGTGCCCAGTCGTTGGGCATGACTAACATCAATGTGCATGATATGGGCTGCACGTTTTATTCCGCCAGCACGCACAAGTGGCTGATGGGTCCTTTTGAAAATGGGGTGCTCTATATTCACAAAGATTATTTCACACGCATCTGGCCAACCATCATTGGCGGGGGCTGGCATGAGGCAAACATCGTAGATGAACACCTGTGTGTGCTGGGCCAGCGCAACGAAACCTCGCCCGCAGCGTTGCCCGACATCCTCACCTTTCACCAGGCCGTGGGGCGAAAGAACATTGAGCAGCGCGTGGTGCAACTCAACACGCATCTGAAAGCACAATTGCAAAAGCATGTGCCGCAGGTGCAGTTCGTCACGCCCCTGGCGCCTGAGTTCAGTGGCGGCATTACCATTATCACCTTACCCGGCAAAGACCCTGCTAAGGGGTATGATGCACACTATACCCAATACGGAATTGCCGCGGCACCCTCCGGTGGCATCCGCCTGTCACCCCACATTTATAACACCCTGGCCGATGTGGATGATGTGGTGAATGCCATTCAGGCACTGGCTAAATAAAAGTGTAACACAATCCAGAGCCGGGGTGGGTTTTAGCGAGGCGCGAAGGATCTCCCAATAAAAAATCCTAAACCCAATCCAGAGCTGGGGTGGGTTGAGCGAGGCGCGAAGGATCCCCCATTTAAAATCCCTCAACCCAATCCAGAGCTGGGGCGGGAATGAGCGAGGTGCGAAGGATCTCCCCAATAAAAAATCCTAAGCACAATCCAGAGCTGGGGCGGATTGGTGGGTAGGTGCGAAGGATCCCCTTTTATAAAACTCTATACTCCAATCCAGAGTTGGCCAGGACATGTAAGGCGCTTGTCCGCATACTGGCGGAAAGGACCCCCAAATAAAAAATCCTAAGCCCAATCCAGAGCTGGTGCGGGAATGAGCGAGGTGCGAAGGATCCCCTCATGAATAAACCCCAACTCAATACCCTAACGCAACACTATTATCAATTATCAATTGTTCATTGTTCATTATTCTAAGGACGTGTCCCCTGCGAAGCGCAGGGGTCGGGCTATCCGCTACAATCTTTTTGCCCCGCCCGCTCGGCCTTTAAAAGGCAAAAAGGATTTCCGCTTCTATCCCTCACGCAAATCTCCCCAATTTTATCCATTACCTGTCTGCCGTAGCTTTAACGTAGGCAGATTCATTATCAATTGTTCATTGTCCATTGATTGATCCCTCACGCTAGGGTTTCAATAAACATTTTCTGCTTCCCAAACAACGGGAAAAACCCCGTACCCGCACGGGGAAAATCCCGTTGTGAGTGAAGGTTGATTCCACGACATTGCCTGAAGATTAATAAACGTATAGGTTCTTATATATTTATGTTGGCTGCCATTGGGCGGGACACGTGAGTTAAAATGAACCGACTGACCGGACTGCTTATCATTATTACGAGACTAACAATTTAACCAATGACACGAATTGAAAAGACTGAAATAAATGCAAGCGCGTTTATCATTCTCTCCTCGACATTAAAGGAGCTTCAGTCGGACAACAAAATAAAAATAGTGAATGAGGGAAGAGGAGTGAGAATTAGAAAAAAAGAAAAACATGAGAAAGACTTCACGATAGACCTGACATTTCTGGACACGTTATTTGGGGCAATGGTTACTGGGACAATGGGACCATTAGTAGTAACAGGTGAGGCTGAAAAATATCTGAGAAACTGTTCCTATGCATGTGATTACCATCTTAATGAAGCCGAGCGAATGGGAGAATTTGACCATTTTGGATTATTTCACAATATTCATTTTTCAAATGTTGAGAATATTGGACAAGATGAAGAAATTATTAGGCTGTTTTGCGGACTGTTTAGAGTTGACTTTAAAATATGTCAACCATTTTTGACTTCTTCTGCTGAAGATGAGAAAGTAATAGATCTTCCAGCTAAAAAGGTTTTTAACGAAATCTTCTCGACAATAACTCTGTCAACTCAACGCCTAATTTTTAAAAGTGGCACGCTGGACATGAGAGATTCATTAAACTCACTGTTCGCTACAAAGGACTTATTATTTGCTAAAGGCATTGACGCAAGCTCCATTCCGGAATACCATGTATTTTCCATTCAACAAAATGAAGAAGCTAATTTCAATTTTGAAACTAAAAGTGGACTTAAAATTCGTTTAACATTTAGATATGTGCTTTTTAAGGTAGAGTTTGTAAGATAGGAGAAGCCCAACGGCAGCCAACAAAATGTTTCCTATTCTCCGCAGAGTCACCCGTTTCGGGGACTCTGGCGGTTAAGAGTTGCAACTAATCGCAGAGTCCTGAAACAGTGACTCTGCGAAGAAATAAAATTCCCGAATAAATGGCTCGCATAATTTTTTTCTTTTGCCTGGGGTCAGTGTTATCACCGCACCATACCGCGCAGTTCATACCAACCCGAATCTAGTTTATAGCCGTGCATTACTGCTGGTCCAGCTTAACACCCGCCATGATAGCCACGGGCAGATCGTTTTCGCCCGGCACTAACGGACAGGAATATTTCTCGTTATAGGCACAGTAAGGGTTATAGGCAAGATTAAAATTAATGATTACCTCATACGCAGCGTTTATACTGAGCACCATTGTAAACACAACCTCAGGTATATAATCGGATTACTGCAATGATTATTAACTCTTCCCCTCTCCTTTGGAGAGGGGATGGGGTGAGGTCCTCGGGTCTGCAGCGTTTATACTAACCACCCGCACAAACACAACCTCACGTATGCAGCGTTTATACTAAGCACCCGCATAAACACAACCTCGCGTATGCAGCGTTTATACTAAGCACCCGCACAAACACAACCTCGCGTACGCAGCGTTTATACTAACCACCCGCATAAACACAACCTCGCGTATGCAGCGTTTATACTAAGCACCCGCACAAACACAACCTCGCGTACGCAGCGTTTATACTAACCACCCGCATAAACACAACCTCACGTATGCAGCGTTTATACTAAGCACCCGCATAAACACAACCTCGCGTATGCAGTGTTTATACCAGGCACCCGCATAAACACAACCTCGCGTATGCAGCGTTTATACTAAGCACCCGCACAAACACAACCTCGCGTACGCAGCGTTTATACTAACCACCCGCATAAACACAACCTCACGTATGCAGCGTTTATACTAAGCACC
>JALHRJ010000004.1:132682-169245 GCA_022841475.1 Cyclobacteriaceae bacterium
CCTCGCGTATGCAGCGTTTATACTAAGCACCCGCACAAACACAACCTCGCGTACGCAGCGTTTATACTAACCACCCGCATAAACACAACCTCACGTATGCAGCGTTTATACTAAGCACCATTGTAAACACAACCTCGGGTATGCAGTGTTTATACTAAGCACCATGGTAAACACAACCTCGCGTATATAATTTTCAAAACTCGGTTAACTATAGCCAAGAACAGGTGACTATTCTCATTGGAACCTTACCTTCAATTAACTCTTCCCCTCTCCGTGCCTGCCAACCGTAGCTATGCGAAGGTTGGCCTGCCAACCGAATCCGCCAAAGGGCGGAGCAGGTTGGGAGAGGGGATGGGGTGAGGTCGCACCCGCATAAATACAACCTCGCGTACGCAGTGTTTATACCAAGCACCATTGTAAACACAACTTCACGTATTTAGTGTTGTATGGTTGGTGAAAACATCAGCCATGGGCAAGGTGATTGTTCTAATCTTTGTAATGAAACTTGAGAGCGGTGGCCAGACAAAAAGGCGGGGAGGTGTGCAAGCATGAGCGGGGAAGCATCTTTTTGTCTTGATTTTTTTTCGTTCTTTTTTGTATCAAGACAAAAAAGAACAAGGAAAGAAAGTTTGATGCAGTTTGGTTGCCGATGAAGTTAGTATGCAAGTAAAAACACAGAACATATGAGGCAAATTTACGGAGTCATACCAGAAAACGTGTTGGTGAAGAACACCAACACGGGCAAGAGCATATGCACTTTTAAAAAGTGGGTGTCATCGCGGCCAAGTGCAAGTGAGTAAAGGATTTTGAATCTTTTACGAGAGCCGCGATCCAGCCATAGCGAAGTATAATCCAACCAACACCAACCTTAATGAATTTCTAATCCACCAAAACTCAAACGCGGACCTGCAAACGTGCCAACGTATTTCGGGTTGTCATTTTCTATCACTATAAAGTTTATAAAATACCTGATTAAACATGTAACCCATGTGTGGATAGAAAGCGTTGCAATCCTTATAAAACAAAAAACAATATGACACATGTCAAAAACGTGGAAGCCTTCACCAGGATGGTGAGCTTCTGCACCGGGTACGAAGGTAAGTACAACCCCGGTCGCCCAAACCTTCGAATCGAATCTTTGTCCAACCAATTGGAGTCAGTTCGTCTTGCACTCGAACATGTAAAGTCGACCAAGACCAACTATGACAATGAAGTGAACTTGCGCAAGCAAAAGTTCGATCAACTTTCTCGTTTGGCTTCCAGCATTCTGCGCACGCTGGAATCTTCCGGAGCTTCACCCGAGAAATTGGATGATGCCCGTCAGTTCGTTCATCAGCTTGTCGGTGTTTCGCCAAGAAACCGGGCACCCATTCCATCCGATCAGGTGCAGGCTGCAACCAACAGGCGGTCGCAGTTGCAACTCGCCTATGTGAGCAAGGCGGATTCCTTTTCCAAACTGGTGCGCTCGGTTAGTTCCGACCCCGTGTATCAGGCATTAGAGCCTGAGCTAAGTGTGGAAGGTCTTACCGCTAAAGAGCAGGAGTTGAATCAACTCAACCAGCAGGTAGGTGAAGCCCGCAAGCAGTGGAGCAACGCGCTTATCAACCGCGATCAGTTGATGTATGGAAAGGGTGTTTCATTGTACGAAACCGCCAGGGCTGTGAAAAAATACGTCCGTGCTATCTATGGCTACGATAGCGCACAGTATGCACAAGTAAAGGCGCTACAGATTGTTAAACAAAAACAAAAGTAAATGGCCCATGAAGAATGAAACCTCTGCGGGCCAGGCTTGCAGAGGTTTTTTTATCTCCTGTATTCAAGGTCCCACAAGTTCAACTCTTCACGCATATGAAAACGACACTTCCCATACTTGCCTTCGGTTTAATAGTGGCCGCTTTTATCGGTGGCTTTTTCTATGGCCGGGTTAAACCCAATCACGCTCCACAACAGCTTACGCTGGAACAAATTCTTTCCATCCGCGAGTTGCATCTGGTAAAACATACCTACAACGATTTATTTTATCTGCATAAAAAGAACAACCCCGCGCGGGCCATCCGCGCCATTGTGCAGGTGCCGGTTACCATTACCGCTTACCTCAACCTGAAAGACATTAAAATAATCAGCCACGGAGATAGCGTGCAGCAGATCATTTTACCCAAAGCCACCTTGAGCGATCCGGTGTATCATGTGAATAACATGATCATTCGTGAAACGCGTTCGTTTCAGATCCATGCCGGCAAAGATTTATATCCGCTGGTCGGTAGTTACCTCGGCACCCTGATGGACGCGCGCATGGACACCACACGCCACATGGCCGAAGCCAACAGGATTTTAATACAAACCGAAGCCGAAGGAAAAGAATACATTGAAGGCTTGCTGCATGTAATAGGCAGAACTGATATTGTGATAACGTTCAACGATGCGGAGAAAGATCAATCCGTAGCAGAGTACATAGCCGCCCACCGTAAAAAAACTATTCTCCCGCCCCGCAACGTCACCCAGGCCGCAGTTATTCCGTTTGGGTATTTGCCGTTGAAGTAAACGATAATTGAATTTTCATGTTTATTAAAAAACGTGATGGTGAAGAACCTGTCTGCCGACAGGCAGGCACAAACACGGGCAAGGGCTTAATTTGTGGTGTCATACCGGGCGAGTGCCGATAACTATAAACCATACACTTATTTAAACGAGACCCGGTATCCCGTTCTAGTCAGCTGAACTTTATTATAAACATTTCATAGTAAGCTACTGCGCTTTGCTTCTTGGGGATCCCGGGTCAAAGCCTGCCTTTGCCGAATCCGCCAACTGGCGGAGCAGGCAGGCCCGGAATGAACATTTCATGAATGAAGGTGCTGCCACGATGTACCACAGCTTAATCAACGGTGTCATACCAGAAACGTGTTGGGGAAGAAATCATTCTGATTTTTTCCCCAACACGGCAAAGGCTACATAGCCTAAGCCGGTAAACAGGGTGCCCATGAATCCCAGCAGCAGTGGTAAAAACCATTTCTCCATAAAGCTATTCACCAATACTTCGGTAGGATTTTCATTGTCTACCAGGATGTCTATCGGCTCACCCACCTCATACTCTTTTACATTGGAACTAGAGGAACTTACATAGGTGTATTTTTTTCCTTTGAACTCATATTCAAACACGGGTGTGTACATGGTGGTAGAACTACTATTTTTATTTTTGCTTTCATAACTCTGAAACTCCACAACAGTTCCTTTTACGGTGACCGCGGTTTTTTCAAATTGCTGATGGGAGTAGAGGAGATAAAAAACAACGGCCAACATCACGATACCGATGCTCATGAAGATTAATCCTACCATGCGCCCTACGTTAGTTCCAGAACGCTTACTGTCTTCGTGCTGCTGATGGAACTCCGGGATTGCGGATTCTGCTTCTATCTCTTGTTCTAGTTTTTCAGCTAGCAACAAGGCTTCCTCCGCATCAACATGAAGAACCTGCTGAAAGTACCGGACGGCCTCTAGCTTTTCACCCATCTCAATCAGGTCGATGGCGTGTTCTTTTTGTTCAGGGGTGAGAGTCATGAGAGAAAGTTAAAGGGGTGAGGTCTTATTTCTGATATTCAATTTTAGTGATCCGCCAAACAAAATTCCGCGCAGGAGTTTTAACAACTACTTCGTCACCCACTTCTTTTTTCAGCAGCGCAAGGGCCATGGGCGAATCCATCGAGATGTGATCTGTAGTACCTATAAGTTCTTCACCACCCACTATGCGCAGGCGTTTCTTCATGCCTTTATCATTCTCTATTTCCACCCACGCCCCAAACATCACTTTGCCTTCCTGGAAGGGGTTATAGTTTATCACTTTTAAGTCATCGATGCATTTGCGTAAATAAAGGATGCGCTTGTCAATTTCGCGCAGGCGTTTTTTATTGTAATGATAGTCTGCATTTTCAGAACGATCGCCAAGGCTGGCCGCCCAGGTAACTTTTTGCGTGGTGTCGGGCCGCTCAACCCGCCATAGCTGATCGAGCTCAGCCTTTAACTTCTCTAAACCCTCGGGGGTTATCATCATTGTATTCATGGAGTAATAATAACTATAATTCCACAAGGTTTACGTGGGCGGTGTTAGGTGTTGTCATGGTACCAAGGTTTGTTGTTAGTCGCCTGAACATTGACGTTAACTTAAGATTGGCGGATTTAGATCAGTCTCGAATTAACATACGCAGTTAGCTCGCTCGATTCTTCCAGTGATTGCTGAAAGACCTTCGTACTTTCGCGGGAGGTGCGGATGATGGCGGGTGCGGAAGGACGGCAGTCTGGAAGCAATCACGAGGCCATGCGGCCGTGGAGCAAAATCTTTATTTCAATTTATATTCGCCAATGTTGTGCCCGATGTCGGTGCCTGGCAACAAACTTATTTATTTGCCAGCAGCTTCTTCAAGTCAGGATGAGCCTGCGAAGTAAGAAACTCGGTAACCGTAAATTCGGCAAGCTTGCGAATACAAAAAGGATCTTCGGCCATGATGCTCTCCACTTCGGCTTTTGATTGTGCGAGCACGAGAATGATGCCACCGGTGCGGGGCACCTTTCGACCCGAAGCAACAAACGTATTTAACTTATAATGTTTGTTTAAAAATTTCATATGCTCGGCCATAGCCGCATCAATTTGCTCAAGTGGCACAACGTAGGTGAGGTTAACAATGAACATAAATGAAATTAATAAATTTTCTACAGTTTAATGCGGTTGAAACTTGAATCATTCAAGTTAACTCTTCCCTCTCCTTTGGAGAGGGAATGGGGTGAGGTCTCTCAAAACCTCCACAATCCTCACCATCGCCAGCGTATCCAATTTACAATACGCCCGCAGCGCTTGCCGCTGTATCGTAGCCGTAACGGCATCCTGATATTTCAATTGAGAATATATCAAACTGGCCATACCACCTTCCTGGATGTCCAGTTCATCAAAGCGCAGTGCCGGCACCAGGACCGGCAACACAGCTTTAATAGAATAACTTCCTTTAAAATCCGGGTGATAATACCACTGCTTGCGAAACGGAATCATCAGGTCAACTATTCGGGTGTTCAGGTTATCAAGTCTGTTAGCATGCTCAGGAAATAATTCTACCAATTCGTTAAGCCTGCTCTTTTCAAAACTCATGTTGTAACAAACGATGCTGCCCGAGGTGCCGAGGTACGAGAGTAATGTTTCGGTAAACTCTTTACGCGGATCATGCAATCCGTCTCCAAGGAATTCAGAATGATCAAGTACGCCTCCGGGTGTCTGTTGCACATGCAACGAAAACTGAAAAGGAATTTGTTGATAAGGCCGACTTTGATCAAACTCGGGAATGCCCGGCATCATTGTTTCAAAATCTAAAAAGTAAAGTGGGTAGGTAAGAGTTGTTAAAAATTGTTGCAGCGCTTCGTGGTCTAGGTGCACGGCACCCGAGCGATGATGCGTAAGTTGCATACGGGCCGTTGCATTCAGTTCATAGTCATCCGGTATTTGATCAAGTGTTTGATACTCGTCTTCATATAATTTCCAGCCTGCTCCGCGCGCCAACTCAAACACAGAATTTTCGGCCGGTATATGTGCCCAACAATGATTCATAAAATCGCAAGGGTAGGGGTCAACACAATGCGGACCAATATCTACTACAGGTTCAGTACCGCTGCCGAGCATGGCTTTGAGTTCGGTTACTTTCTGCGCGATCGTTTCCTGTTGTTCGAGCACTTCTTCCAATACAGATTCGGTGGAAAATAAACTTTTAATGTCCAGCGCACCTTGTCGCACATAATTATTATTGAGGTGGATGATCGAGATATCGCTGATGGGCAGACTGCAGTTTTTTAAAACATAGTATTGCAGTGCAGCATCCTGAATGTGTTGTGGTTTTACGCGCGTGGTGCTCTTCACTTCAAAGGCATACCATTGGGTTCCGTTTTGTACTAAGATGTCGATCGCACACAACACACCTTCATATTGAAAGGCGGCTTCGTAAAGGATGGTTTCGCCCCGCGCGATGAGCGCCTGCGTTCTTTTAACAGCGAGGTGATAGGAATAAAAGTCGGGCGGAGTTACATCGATACCATAGTTAAAAAGTTTGCGTGCGAGTTCACCCACATGGGTGCCGGCACCGAGAATAGCTTGTTGTTTTTCATCAGCGGGGTTTCGTAAGGCAGGTTTATGTTTATGCAGGAACAACCGTTTGGGGCACTGGCATCCATACATGAACGTAGACTTCGAAAGCAGGTGTTTCTCCAAGGATATTTTTTGTAGTGTAAGGTATGATATTCTGAGTGGTTTTTAATTACTCTTCTTTTCAATCAATTAAACTTCCTCTCTGGATCTAAATCGCCATCACGTGAGTAGGTTGGGGTGAGTTTGAGGGCTTCGCGATTTATTCATTAATTGATTATCATGACCGCTTGGCAAAGTCGGGTCAGGAAAAAAATTGTTACCTTTAATTAATTCCAACTTCAAAACTTCAACCCCTATGGCAAAAGGAAACTATGTAGACGGTTTTGTAATCCCCATTCCCAAAAAGAAAACAGCCCAATACAAAAAAATAGCGCGCGAGGCGTGCACCGTCTGGCTTAAAATGGGTGCCCTCGATTATAAAGAATGTATACTGGATGATGCAAAGCCCCCGTTCATTACGTTCACTTTTCCCCAGATGGCAAAGGTCAAGATGGGTGAAGCAGTTTGGTTCTCATTCATTGTCTTCAAATCACGCGCTCATCGCGATGCCGTGAATAAGAAGGTGATGGCCTATTTCTTAAAAAAATATGGAAGCGATATGGGCAGCGCAATGCCATTTGATGGGAAGCGCATCGCCTTTGGAGGTTTCAAGGTTATGGTATCCTGACCAGCATGTAAGCATTAATAGTAAGCCTATCAGGAATTCCTTGATGTTCGTAGACGTTCACTGATTTTCAGCTTTCAATTAAGCTATTGTTTTGAGAAAAAAACAAGATCCCTTTGGTAATTCCCTATAAAGTGAAAGATAAGAGTAATAAAACACGGAATCATGAAGCTTAGGCCCCGCTTGGAATAGGTCTTCCGAAATGTAAACTCCTCGAAAGAAATATAAATTAATAGAAGCAAAGTCTTAACGACTTTGCTTCTAAAGAGACATCTTATTTAGATTTTTCCGCCAGCTTGGTAAGACCCACGTTTAAAAACTCTGTCATCATCCGGCCCACTTCTTTCTTATAAAGTTCGTTGTTGCATGTTAGAATATGCGAAGGTCGCAGGTCTACATTTTCAACAAACACAATGGCTGCGTAGTCAGGAATAGTGGTGGATTTTGCTAATGCTGTTTCGCGTAGTTTTTCATCTTTGTTAAAGACAGGCTCTTTACTATAGATTTTTCCTTTCAGACCAGTCATAATGGATGCCTCTGGTGCCGACAATTTTTTGCCAAAGGAAAAATTAATGTATGAGGGAATTAACGTAGAGCCAGCCAGCATCTCACCAAAGTGAAAGTCAGGCTTTCCTTTTACAGACGACATGTTGAGTAACTGTGAGCGCATGACTGTTAGTTCAACAAAATTAAAGGTGAGTGTTACATCCGAAACAATAGCATCATGGAGGGCTTTGGAAAGCACACCTGTGTTACTTCCAATTCCGCCCATGCCCATGGAGCCTGCACCGGTACCTTTTTCTTTACCTGATTTTGTTTCCCTCTTGACAAAGTAAGAATAATCCGCTGGTACTGCCCGTACATATCCAACAGCTTGCGTAGAGCTCAATTGGCCACCCTCTTTCCTGATCCAATCGCTTAAGACATCGGTCTTCCCGGCTTCATCCGCTGAAATGATTTCAAAGCCTTGTGATTTTAATTCAGTTACATAATGTTGGTACGCATTGTTTGCTAGCTCCATGAAATCTTTGCTGTCTACCCCATCAAGGGAAACCCCCATAGCTACTTTGGTGTCACCCTTCAACCGCCCAAATGATTCACCTCCTTCGGTGCTGGCAGAAGCACTTCCAAACACCTGGAAATACACATTGAAGGAGTTTATGTAAACACGCTTGGGTGCATCCTTAAATTTACCGGCATTGAAAGAACCATGATTAGCCGTTTCCTTTTCTGTGATGGGTTGTGCATCTGTTAACGCGGATAGGAGTACGACTGCACAAATTAATACAATTATCTTTTTCATAATGCTAGGGTTTGTTTAGTTGTCTAACTGAAAGAGTTGCCAAGGTCTTACTATGAGGCAAACCAAAACATACAACGGAGATGGTATTCTTATATACCATGTATTACGGATGGCTGCTTGTATCCAGTCGGAGTGCCATGTTTATCCGTAGTTCACGGTAGTACATTTACCACGTAAAGGGTATACTTCTGTGAAGTAAACGAGACTAAGTTTGCAGCGTTATATTCCACACATTTATTACAGGCTATGAAATTTATCACTTCACTACTCGTATTTACTACACTTTGCTTTTTCTCCGGATGTGATCAGAAAGAAGACTTTAGCTGCGACCGCAACGCTCCGATAGAAATTCAAAAGGAAAAAATCTGTGCATTTGCCCGAAGTGAATATTACCGGCATTATGTAAATTTCCAAACAGGCATTGAAATAGAAGAAATATCATTATTTGTTACCTACTCTACGGGCAATTTTACCTTGCGTGTAACGGTTGCGGCTGAGAATGGAGATGGTTCGAACCTGCGAGAGCTAATTAAAGTAGGGCAGGAGTATACCTATCAAAACAACGAAGGGCGAATTATTTTTCCGGGCATAAACCAGACCTTTAGTGGTAAAATAATTTTTTCATCGTTCGATCGGATAAATAAAAAGGCAACCGGTACTTTTGATTTTAGCGTGGAGAGCAGTGCTAATCCTTCGGCTCCTTTTCCAATGTCAGGAAGTTTTCAGGAAGTTGGTTTTGAATAACCCAGTTGCTCGATTTTAAATCAAATTATTAGCGTATGCAAATTTGATAAGTCCGACCAACGTATTGGTATTCGTTTTCTTAAAAATATTCTTTCGGTGGGTTTCAACAGTGCGTCTGCTAATGAATAGCTCTTCAGCAATTTGCTCATTGGTAAATTCTTTCGCAATCAGTTTAAGTATCTCTCGTTCGCGTGAGGAGAGCAATTTGTGTTCACCGGGCACGTGCAGGGAATCCACCAGCATTTTGTTAATGTCGCTACTCAGGTACAGTTTCCCTTCGCATACCTGTTCAATAGCTTTATGCAACTCGCGATGCGAATCGTTTTTAAGTACATAAGCGTTTATACCTGATTTTAATACTTCGCGCACAATATGCGGCTCATCGTGCATACTCAGCACAATTATTTTCAGATCAGGATGTAGGTGGCGCACCTTACGCACGATGTCCAAACCAAAAACGTCCGGCAAACTAAGATCCGTAATTAGTACATCTGCTTTGTTTGTGGCAAACCAATTGATGGCAGCACTCCCATTGTTGAATTTTTTTACAACCTCTACGTCACCTCTGCTTTGCAGGATTTGATCTACCCCGTCCGAAACGATTTCATGGTCATCAATCAGAACAATCTGCATGTTATCCTTTTTAGATATTAATCTTTTCCACCATGTTGAGCGGGAATTCATCCCGAAAGATATTAACTAATAAAAATCCACTCCATCAGGAGTTTGCGGTATTTTTAGTAAGCAGTTCTCTATTTTCCTTTGTTAAGGAAAGAGAGGGAACTATAATCATAAACGAGGTGCCCTTTACTCCTACAGTAGTTTCAAGTGTATATTCACCTTTCATTAAATTAATTCTCGAAAGCAGATTTTGCCAACCGTGCCCTTTTGCTTTATTAAGGATGGTTTTATCGAACCCATTACCATCATCATCAATGGTAACGACCCATTCATCTGCATGTCCTATAAGTTGTATTTCAATTCGATGAGCCTGATTGTGTTTTACAATGTTATTGACCCATTCCTGTGCAATCCGATAGAGGTTTATTTCGTACACTTCCGGAAGGCGTTCGGGAAAATCATAGCTGGATACTTCGAGGGCAAGAAGGCCACCCGATTTATTTACACGCAGCGCTAATTCTTCCAGGGCTTTTATAAGCCCACCATTAATGAGGGTGGGGGGCATCAGGTTAAAGGCAATACTTTTTATCTCTACCCGCATTTCATCGAGTATCTTTTCGGAGGTTTTAGCTATCGAGAGTCTCTTCTCTGTATCGGGGTTATTTTCCAAACCAGCTAATGTCATCTTTAAACCAGACACCAATTGACCTAACCCATCGTGCAGGTCTTGGGCAAAGCGCTTATGTTCTTCTTCTTTTGAAGTAAGGGCTGAACTGATCTGGGCTTCTTTAATACGTATCTCTTGTTGTTGCAGCAATAGCTGTTCTTTCTTTCTATTACGGTTAATCAACAAAATTGTAAGCATGACCGAGAAAAGCGCAACAACCAAAAGAAAAATGAAAATAAAAACATTTCTCTGTATGGTGGCTCTTTGCCCGACCAATTCAATATTTTGAAGTGCTATCTTCTTCTCCTTTTCTTCATTTCCCAGTTTGGCCTCAAGATTAGCAATAACCGTTGCATGCTGCTGCGAAAAGGTGCTATCGATCACAGTGGTGTAACGGGTCAGAAATTCATTTCCGAGGATTGAATTTCCTAACAGGTACTGGGCTTGCGCGGTAGCCTTAAGGAGTGTTGCTGCAAAGGCTTCCAACTCTGGGTTATTATCCAGTATATCTAACGCTTGTTTGGAATAGGTTAATGCTTTCTCAGGTTTATTCATTTCTACAAAAATGGTTGTCAGATTGCTTAAGGTACTCAAGTCAGTTTTTGGATTAGCTCCTATGATGGCACCTCTTTGGACTGAAACTAAAAAATAAGTAAGTGCCGTTTCATATTCTTTTTGATCCAAAAAAGTATTTCCCAGATTATCATGGAGTGCATAATACATACGTTGATTACCCGCTTGTTTTGAAAGCGCAATAGCCTGTGTATAATTCTCAACCGCCAGCGTATGGTTGCCGGTGTTTTTATAGCAAACCCCAAGATTTGCTCGTGAGATTGCTTGATCGTTTGGTAAGGCAAGCTGTTCACGAATAGCCAATGCTTTCTTGTGATAGGATAAGGCCACATCAAACTTGCGCAACTCCTGGTTGATTAACCCGATATTGTTCAAGTACTTTGCTCTATTGATCTGGTTTGCAGGTAGATTTTTTTCATTGAGTGCAAGCGCTTGAGAAAAATACTGCAACGCCAAGTCAAAATTCCCTTTGTTCCAGTAATTCATGCCCAGATTGTTCAGACTTTTTTCTTCAATGTGAGGCCATTTTTTCTGTTGGCTAAGTTGCAGCGCCTGCTGAAAATAATAGGCTGCTGAATCCACCTGATGCAAAACATCAAAATAAACACCCTGCGTGTTTAACAGCTCATTGTAACCAAATAAAAAGCCTGTGCTTTTAGCCATGGTTTTGCCTTTGTATATCATGGAGAGAGCCTTCTCCGGATCGTTGAAGATGTAGTAGAAAGCAGCTTCGTTCATTGATCTGATTCGGATGGAATCACTTTCGGAAGATTCTATCTGATTAAGCAATTCGTTAATTTTTACCTGGCCCATCACCACACATGGCCAGTACAAAGAGATAACAATCAGGATGATAAGAAAGTGTTTCATCAGCAGATTAATAATGAATGTAGTAGGTGAGATGTCATCATACTTGGTGGAGAAGGTAAAAATAAGGAATAACTTTTATACCAAAAGAGTTAGGGCATCACCATAATCACCATAGTTGGTGTAAGGTCCAACCTTGCACATACAGTGTTTATACTGAGCCGAATGAGAACCTTTTTACCCTTAATCCAACCTCCAAGTTCGAGTACAAGTGACCTCATCAATTCCAGAATCTTGCAGAGATTCGTTACAAATAGTAAAAGAGGAGACGGATTTTTCGTTTTCGACACATAATTTCATTCTTTTATATATGTTTTTTATCACCAATAAGTACCAAATGATAATAGCGAGAAAAGAGGCGATTTATTTATTGACAATCGTCTTTATTGCTATCGGATGTAAAATGGACGATGAGGGTTTACAACAATCAATAACAAAAAAATGTTACTTGCTCAAATCTACCACCACTCATTCTATTAATGATTTTATTGACGAGGAAAGTTATGTGCTCAATTCTGAAGGAAGGGCTATAGGATTGACAAAAACGTTAAAAAACGCATCATCCGATGTTAGTTATAACGAGAGTTATTATTACGCACAAAATGGTAAAATTTCCAAAGTAGAAGGTTCGACTTATTATACTACCTATAATTACAATACATCAAACCAATTAATTAATGCTAGTTATTATTTGAATAATATGATTACAACAATAATCGAGTATCAATATAACGTAACTGGTCAATTAGTTAAGAAAATTTATTCAGAGAAGCAATCAGATGTGCTCGTCTATAGTGGGTATCGGGAATACGCATACCTAAATAGTACCTCAAGGAATGCTAGCAAGGAATCATTTTATAATACAGGGAGTATACTTCAGTTTTATGTTGAGTATGAGTACGATGAAAATCCTAACCCACTATCTACTATTGGACTAGAACAATTATTAACTGTGCCAACAGTCAATAATATTACCAAGTCTATTTATACTCAAATTGCCGGAGCACCAAGCATCAATGTTACTATTAACACCTATCAGTATAATGATATCGGCTATCCAAGTCAAATGTTAAAATCATCTTCATTTGATGAGACAATCATTTTTCTCTATGACTGTAAATAAAGCATCACCTGAATTGTGTAAGTATCGCACTCTTGCATATTACCTTCGATTCAGAATTATGTTGAATTAACCTTGGCTTTAGCTCATCTAGTGCATCTCGATTAACTCATGGCTAAAACGCATGGCCGTTTACTAACCCATACACGGCTAAACATAATTGTTCATTTAACACTTCCATGTGGAGAAAGGTAAGTTAGGTCAACTTAAGCATCAACAGCCGATCCTTCCCACCAGTTAGCGATCTGGATTGGGTTCAGTTGTTTGGCTTTAACAAAGCCACTACACTTTCATCCACACGTTTAGGCTTCAGCGTATCACCGTCAAGCAAGCACCAAACTGTTTTGGCTTTTGCCAGCAGCTTACCGGCCTGATTCGTTATGTAAACAAACCGTTCCGAGCGCGGTCCATTCGATTCACCTACCCAGGTAGTGGCAACAATACTATCACCACGGAATGCCGGGCTGAAGTAATCAATTTCATGCCGCAACACAACCCATAAATACATTTGCCTTGCTTCCGCAGATGCCAGGGCGGCCCAATGCGCAGCCGCTACCTCTTGAACCCAGCGCACATACACCACATTGTTAACATGACTCATATCGTCAATGTCACTTTCCAAAACCGGCAAGGTGATGCTAAAATCGTTTTCGTTAGGATGGGAGTTCATAACCAAAATAAGGATCAAGGTATATGTTTTGCAGCTATTGGCCATAGGCATCGATTCCAAAACAAGATTCACGAACTTATTGTACCTTGCAGCATCAACGGCCTAACGCCTTTTTTTAACTAATAACAACACCTACATTTTGACGTTTCACGATTTTACCTTCCATCCTCGCTTACTGGACGGATTGGACGCCATGGGATTTTCGAAGCCCACCCCCATACAAGAACAAGCCATCCCTGTTATTCTAGCCAAACGGGATTTAATTGGCTGCGCACAAACCGGCACCGGCAAAACAGCCGCCTATGTGCTACCCATTTTAAATAACATTGTTGGGTCTGAGAAAAGACATCTGAACACGGTTATCATCGCACCTACACGGGAGCTGGCACAGCAAATTGACCAACAGATCGAGGGCTTTTCCTACTTTCTGGGTGTCAGCTCAATCCCAATTTATGGTGGTGGCGATGGCGCTACGTGGGATCAGCAAAAGCGGGCCATGGAAGGTGGTGTGGATATCATCATTGCTACTCCGGGTCGGTTAATCGCCCAGATAGCCATGGGTACAATTAAGTTCGATCACCTGGAACATCTGGTATTAGATGAAGCCGACCGCATGCTCGACATGGGTTTTTACGAAGACATCTTACGCATCATTAAAGAACTACCGGCCAAGCGCCAGACGCTTTTCTTCTCGGCTACCATGCCGCCTAAAATCAGGGCACTTGCTAATAAGATTTTGCAAAACCCGGTGGAGATTAACATTGCGATCTCCAAACCAGCCGAAGGCATTTTGCAACAAGCTTATGTGGTGCATAATGAGCAAAAGGAAAAACTTATCGATACGTTGTTGAAGGAAAAGAAATTCAACAGCGTTTTGATTTTTGCTTCTACGAAAGAGAACGTAAAGAAGCTCGATCGTAACCTGCAACGATTAGGACTTAATGCAAAAGCGATTCATTCGGATCTTGAACAAACCGAACGCGAACATGTACTTCGTGAATTCAAGAACAAACAACTTACGATTCTGATTGGCACAGATGTGCTTTCGCGCGGGATCGATGTAGAGGGCATTGATCTGGTAATTAACTTTGATGTGCCCCCCGATCCGGAAGATTACATTCACCGCATTGGACGTACGGCACGGGCCGCTACTACAGGCACAGCCATCACATTTATCAATGAAATGGATCAACGTAAATTCTTCCGCATTGAAAGTTTAATTGGTAAGGAAGTACCTAAGCTTGCCTTGCCGGCTGAGTTAGGCAATGGACCGGTTTATAATCCCGAAGTAAGAACCCACAGCCACGGTGCCAGCGGTAAGAATAAAAACTCGGGTAACAAAAAACCATTCCGCAGCAAGAGACGGCCGGACCAACGCCCCCGTTCGTAATTCTTCTGTAGGATTTATTTTTTTACCAATACTGAAATCATTTCGGTAAAGTAGGTGCCATAGTTGGGCCCCACCCAATTCATCGTCATTACTTCTTCGCGTTCCACTTGATGGTAGTGAGTATCTTCTGTAATGTATCCGGCATAGTCGCCATTGAAGCTCGTAATAATTAATTGTTTGTTATTGACGGCTGCCAGTTCGGCAAGTTGTTGGGTTACAAATATCTCGCCCGAAAAATCGCAGGGTGTGCCAATCAAAATAATGTTTCCCAACTCAACGTAAGTGAGTTCACCCTGCAGGGGATCAAGCATCGATGAAAAAATCCAGTTGCGTAGTTTCAGATCTTTGGTGAGTCGCAGTTGGGCGGGCCCGAAAATGATAGGCACGTGTGCGGTTTGAATTTCAACAGAATCAAATTGCATGCTTGCAGTAGCGAATGAGATCTTGTCGGCTAACACATCACCAGCCTGAGCAACCAATTCAAATTCGGTTGTATTTAATCCGGCTAACCGGTGGCTGCCCACCATGCCGGCCATGAACATACCAAAAGTATTTTTTTCTTTTTCCAACTCACTAACCAAGGCAGCTGGATAATCGCCAGAAAGACTTTTACTTTTTTTGCTGATGCTGGTTGCATGAGCACTGAATGTAATCATCCGCGCCACGCTGCTATCGGCTATTACTAACATCAACCCTCTAAGCCATCCATCATACGGAGCGCCTGCGATCAATCTGTTCTCTGCATATTCGTGTGCATCGGCCTGCCAGTAGGAGAGTTGTGCCGGTTGCATGGTTTGCTCAATAGATTTTAGTTGAGTCACTAGTTTTTCAGTTGTATCAAGTACCCAGCTTTCATCATAGTTGCCCAATATAAATTTACCGGCTACGCTACTATTCCAGCCACCAATGCCATTGTGCGTGTGGGTAGCACTGTAATACAAAAAGGGTTTTGACGAGAACTCTTCCGCTACGCGTTGATTTAATTTTTCCTTTAATGCGGGTGGAAAAAGTAAAAGATCGACACTTATAAAATAAATAGTAACAGCCCCGTTGTTGATGCCAATCACACGCGCATACAAAGAATCATGAACGTTGTCAAAACCTGGTCTAATGCGATACCCTGCCATCGGCATGGAATAATCCGGGGTAATGTTAACTTTTCCCCAACCAGCTTTTAGTTTTTGAGACGGGGAATATTGTTTGGGCTCAAGCGAATCCAGCCTGCTCATCATGGCTTGAAAATATTCCTGTTCGGCTAAAGGTGTATGATCGATGGAGCCCACCAGCAATAGCAAGATCGCAACACTCGCTACAAGAAAGATCAGGAACCCTTTCAGCCAACGTCTCACACGCGGTCAGTCCTTACGGCCATTATTTTTCGATGATTGTAAATTCCGTTCTGCGGTTCAACTGTCGGCCCGCCCGGGTTTTGTTATCCGAAATGGGTTTATCCGGGCCGTAGCCGGCAACTGCAATACGCGTTTCATCTATACCTGATCGCACCAAATGTTTCTTTACCGCTTCGGCTCTTCTACGACTAAGGCCAACATTATAGGGATATGAACCCATGTTATCAGTATGTCCACTGATTTCTACTTTTACAGTGGATGAAGTTTTCATGATCTGCTCCAGGTAAAGGATGTCCTCAAACGAATTAGGCACATCACTGTCGTGAGCAAAATATACATTCAGCGTTCGTCTATAATTAACTGCAATTTTATCCAGGTAAATGGTATCATTCAGCACCGGAGTTTGCAAGGGTGATCCGAAATAATACGATGACGAGTAGGGGATATAATCGTTGCTTGATATTAACAACCGGTACCGGGTCGATTGCCCTAAGTTTTTCATTTCTGTTTGATAGGTGCCAGGCGACAACTCATTGAATTTTATTTCACCATCCTGTGCAGAAGTTATTTTTACCAAAGCCGAGATGGGTTTGCGCGAATCACCCTCTGCAACATAGACATTAAATTTCACAGATACCGGACCTTCCAAAATCGGAGTAGCAGGAGTAATGGGTGTTTTGGGTCTGGCAATGGCAGGAGATTCATCTTCAAGTGCCCACACTGCATCCGCGAAATCAGGTTGTGTGTAAGCAGGTTCTTTCCAATTGCTGATATCAACTTTATAAATGTCTTGTTCACCAATTCCTTGTTGGCGCACAGACGAGATATAAGCGTAATCTTCATTGCGTGTTAGCACAATGTAGATGTCATTCTCTACGGAGTTAAGCGGATAACCCATGTTAATAGGTTTTTCCCACATTTCTTTTTCTGCATTGTAAACACTTCGATAGATATCGAGATCGCCCATACCGGCATGACCGTTGGAACTAAAGTAAAGATGTTTGCCACTGGCGGAAATGAACACGCCATCTTCATCCATATCGGTGTTTACCAGCTTACCAAGATTTTGAGGATTTGTCCATCTGCCTTTGGAATCTTTGGTGCACATATAAATATCAGTGCCACCATAACCACCGGGGCGGTTACTTGAAAAGAATAACTTTTGTCCATCGGCTGTAATGGAAGCAGAGTTCTCAATGTATTCAGAATTGATTTCGAGTTCTTCCGGATCGGTCCAGGTGCCATCGGGTTTTAAAAATGCCGCAAGAATATCACCCCCGTTGGAGTCATGGTATAAGAGCATCTCGTTGCCATCGGGTGAAAGGTTTACACTGGCATTATGATAATTATTGTTGAGCGGACCGGAAAGATTTCGGGCGGGTGTCCATTCGCCATCTACCTTACGGGAATAGAAAATCTCTTCATAAAATTCGTTATCCGAGGCGAGTCGGTTATTCAGGTTTTCTTCCGGCCTGCGGGTGGTAAACACCATAAATGTTTCATCAGCATTGATGGTTGGCGCATAGTCGGGCCATTCAGAATTGATCCTGTCATCAAGGTGAACAATTTTAACATCCACAGGTTGTGCAACCATGATCTTGGCATTGTTGCATTCAAAGATCTTGCGGTTTACTTCCGTAATTTTTTTTGATTTTTCATAGTCCAACGAGCGGGCAAGCAATCGGCTGTAGCGGGTATATAACAGAATGGCGCTGTCGAACTTTTCGGAGTAGTGATAGGCCTGACCCAAATAATAAAGTATATCGGCATCTACTTTCGGATCCAGCAAATAGGCATTCTTGAAATATTCCAGCGATTGTTCCTTGCGAATGGTGAGCATAATAGAACGCCCCGTCATAAACTGTGCTTTGGCACTTTTGGGGTTTGCCCGGGTTGCCAACATAAACATTTCTGTTGCCTGTTTGCGATGTGAATAATCGAAGACTTCCATACCCTGCCGATAGTACTCTTCGGAAAGGGCGGCTGAATCTTGCTGCGCAAAAGCCGGGGTTATTAATAAAATTGTAAAACAGAGTGCCAGGGAGCGGGGGTAGACTAAAGCCATAAATTCAATTTAACCAAAAATAAAGGATTTCAAGATTCCATTCGAGTCCTAAATTTATTGCTTTTTATTGATTCTTAAACTCCTACGTTTCTGATAGCAAGAACTTATTACAGCCACCGGAAGTTGGTAACAATACGTCATTACAATGGTTTGCAATGGCAAATCTTTCCTTGGGATATAAATAACTTGAAAGAGGAAATCGTCAGGCGCTGTGCCGGTAGTTTCTCGTTTCCCAATCCGCCATCTCGCGAATCATGGCCTGCTCACGAGGTGTAAGTGATTCTTTTTTCTCTTGCGCCTGGCGCTGTGTTAAGGAAGTAAAGAATTGCAATCGATACTTAAAGACCGTCTTGCTTCCAATGGCTTTCTTAAGATCCCGTAAAGGAAGATTTTCATCTACCCATAGCAAGACCAGATCATTTTCTCCTTCGGTACTTCCTGGTAAAAAAGATATTTCTGATTTATCCAGGTTGTGGAGAATTTCTTCTTTAAAATCCGGTTTTCCGGTAATATATAATGTTGTCCACGACATAATTTTTCTGTTAGCTCGCAGTTAGAACCATACGTAATTCTGTCAGGTTAAAGATTATCAGAACAAAACGTGGGACCGCCTAAGTTTAAAAAATTTTTCTTCTTTAGCTGCGATCAACCTATTTCTGCGACTGCAAAGATAACGGAAACACACCACAATAAGTTGCGTGAATCTAAAAGTGAAAGGTGTTAATGATTTGTAAGCCATTATCAATAATGCTAGTAATTGGCTTATAGTATTGTTGATCGGATTTAGGATCCCTTTGCGTCTCACCGCCCTTGCGGTGAAAACTCGTAAAGCGTTAATACATATTTGATCAGATTTCGGATCCTGGTGGTAGAAGTTAAGACGTTCACTTAATCATTAACCCAAACCAGAAACGAAACCATCATCAATTGATCACTGAGGTATTGAATGATGGGCTCTTCCGGATCGAATTGATTGCCATATTTTTTTCGAATAGCTTTTAGCTCTTCCTCCGTTACCCATTCGGTAGCGATGAGTTTATGAGTGGGATCGACTTTCTTTTTGATGGATACCAAAATTCGTTTCATGCGGGTAGTTGTTGGTTAACCAAGACTACAATATAAAAAGAAACTACCAAATGACTTTTATCAGGTTTTAATACCGGAGATTGTGCAAAAAGTATGGTTGTCAGTTTGAGTCACACGAAAACTGACCTACTCATTAAAATAGCCTTCCCTGCCTGTTCCGCCAACTGGCGGATTCGGCAGACAGGGAGAACCTCAGGCTGACAAACAGTTCAAATTGCTTTGAGTATCATCAATGAATACGATGCACCAAGGATTGACCAAAATTCTTTCCATTTCCATTTGACCAGCGGCCAGGGAAGTCGTATAATGACTGAATGAATCGAGTGCCACGCACAACCCCCGAAGTACTCCGAGAGGCAATGGCCGGAAATTCGAAGGCTTTTCAAATGCTGGTGGAAGAGCATCAGGCATTTGCCTACCGGGTGGCTTATCGGTTTGTTGGGCACGCTAATGAAGCGGAAGACATAGTGCAGGAAGTTTTTGTAAAACTGTGGCAGCATCTGAATAGATATAACCATGAAGTTAAACTTACTACCTGGCTTTACCGCATGCTTGCCAACCGCTGTCTGGACTTTTTAAAATCAGCACGGGCGAGACAGCTCAAGAATCAGGAAGATATTGAAGATAGTTATTCGGTGTCAGGATCTATAACAACAGATGAAACTCTCCTTAACCAGGAATTAATGAAAGCTATTCAGGAAACAGCAGCTTCGCTAACTCCCAAACAACGGGCTGTTTTTATTTTGCGCGATCTTGAGGATTTACCAGTTGCTGAGGTATGTGAAGTTCTTTCTATGACAGCTGGTAATGTGAAGAGTAATCTGTACTACGCACGGAAGGAGTTGAGTGAAAAACTTAAGGTGTATTATCAAACGAACAATCCTATTAGTTTATGACGTGTAGAAAAATGGAAGTGCTGATCTATCAGTATACTGAACTGAGCCCTTCTGAAAGGAGCTTGGTAGAAGGACATATCCAAACCTGCTTGTCTTGTAAAAATTTGATGGAGCAAGTCAATCAGCAACAGAACCTGATTCGGCAGGCAGCTACGGTTCCGGTAGAAATTCGGAATGCCGCTCAACTCACTCACAAAATCATGTCTGCCATTCAGCCAAAGCCTAAACCATCATGGTGGGGTCTGTTTGAAAATCATGACATATTTGTACCCCGACTGGCAGTGAGTGTAGCTGCATCCTTGCTTATTATTTTCTTTGCGGTAGAGTTTTTTCAGGAGAACATTCCATCAACAGAATATTCCAAAATCGATAGGGGTACGAGTACACTAAACACAACACAGTTTTTAAACACCCAGTGGAAAAGAAAGGAAATGACTTCTATGTCAGTTTCGATTTATAATTGCCTGAAACGAGATGATTGCGCATTCAAAAAAATTTAAATAAATCAACTATGAAAATAGCTAAAACATTTTTATTGGGGAGTGTCGTGCTCTTTGCCTTCGCCTCATGTGATCATGATGTGGCGATGGAAACTACTGTCCATGACGATGGATCACTCGACAAAATAATTACGCTGGAAGGAGACTCCACGAACATCACCAACAACTACTTGGGTATTAGTGAAGCAACCGGATGGAAGTTGGTGGTTACCAAGAAAGACTCGGTGGAGAAAAAAGATGAAAAGAAATTTGTTTTGACTTTCTCCAAACACTTCCACACTTCGGACGAAGCCAATCAGGAACTGGCATTCCCTAACGATACCTTGTTTCGGGTTACCAGTAAGTTTGAGAAAAAGTTTCGCTGGTTTTATACCTACCTGTATTATTCTGATACCTATCACGCCATCAATCGGCTTAGTTTGCCTACTGAAGATTATTTTACAGAAGAAGATTATGCCTTCATCGATCGCCTTCCGGCAGAAGGCAGTTCAATTTCCAAAGCCGACAGCTTATACCTGGACAGGCTAAATCAAAAGATCTATGATTTCTATGGCTCGCGTGCATTATTCGAAATGTATTATTCAAAGCTGGAGTTATTGTTAAAACAAGAAAACAAAACACCGTGGCTCGACACTCTTAAGAATCATAAAGAAAAGATGTACACGATGCTGATGGAAAATGATGGTGCACTGAATATTCTTGAAATCGAGGGTATGTCCCAATTGCCACTCACGGACAATCAACTCAGTCAGCTGGAAGCTGAAATCGAAACTCGCGTTGATTTCTTTTCTTTTGCAACTAATGGCAAATATCAACACACCATTAATCTACCCGGAAACATTTTGAGTACAAATGCTGACTCTGTTGCTGGCAACTCGTTGTATTGGCGGCCTTCTACAACCAAGTTTTTATTGAAAGACTTCACTCTCTATGGCGAAAGCAGAAGGCTTAATCTTTGGACGGTGTTGGTGTCGATTGGTGTTATAGGGGCGGCTTTTCTACTAATCTTTTATCGGGGACGCAAATGAAGCATTAATCCCAATTACAATATCTTTTCCCATTTTAGGAATCGAAATAACCAAAATATGTGATTTCAGTATAAATATGAAGGTTTTCCCTCCGGCATGATTATCCCTTTATAGGGTTATCATGGAGAAGAAAATTGTAATTGCCGTATTCGAAAACGATTCTCTCAACCGTTTTATTTACCAGCGCATGCTGGACCTACAAAAAGAGAAAGTAACATCTTACATTTTTACCTCTGTTGAAGAGGGGTTGGAGATGGCCAAAAATGAATCTTTTGATGTGGTGTTTATTGATCTGCACCTGCGTGGAGAACAGTACAGCGGCATTGAGTTAGCCAAAACTTTAAAAGCTATTTCGGATAACACTGTTATGGTGGGCATGACTACGCTGATTCAAAAAGGTGATGTAGAAAGAACCACCGAAGCAGGATTTGCGGCCTGTCACGAGAAGCCATTGCCTTTTTTTGACCTTGATAAATTATTAGCGGGAATACGTTAAGGGTTACTTAGGAGATCATTCCTGAGAAAAATCATATTTATCATATTCTCAAAAAATTAGATTTGACACTTCTAAAGTTACTTGTCATGACTAAACTCAATGCCTGGATTACGGAACATGCAATAGATTTACTTCGCATCAGTATTGGCATTATTTACATCTGGTTTGGAGCGCTCAAATTTTTCCCACAACTCAGTCCGGCTGATCAGTTGGCCAAAGACACCATTCATCTGATCACCTTCGGACTTATTCCCAGTGAAATCTCCATCATTCTATTAGCTATTTGGGAGACTGCATTAGGCGTGTTATTATTTATTGGAATCTGGAAACGGCCCATATTTTACATTTTGATTCTACACATGATCTGCACGTTCGTACCACTATTCTTCTTTGCAGACATTAGCTTTACCAACTCACCTTATGCATTTACCCTCGTGGGCCAATACATAATGAAAAATTTGATAATCATTTGCGCAGCTCTGGTAATCCATGCGAATGATCGCGGGTTGATTACCATCAAGACATTTAGTTAATTCTGTTAAACTAAGAAATTCTTCCCTGGTTGGTAAAGATTGATTTCAACACATATTGAAATTGAAACAATTTTTTCTATTTTAGTTTACCCAAAACCAAACCCCTCTATGAAAATCGTCAAGTATGCAGGATACCTGCTGGCTGCTATTTTATTGGTAGTTGCAGGTTTGTTAACGTATGCAACCGTGGCCTTGCCTGATGTTGGTGAGGCGGAAGACCTTAAAATTGATTATACAGAAGCACGTATCGAACGTGGCCGCTATCTTGCCAATACGGTTTCGGTGTGTATGGATTGTCACTCGAAACGCGATTGGTCAAAATTTGCAGGCCCACCCATCGAAGGAACTCTGGGCATGGGTGGTGACATATTTGATCAAAGTGTAGGCATGCCCGGTGTATTTTATGCGAAGAACATAACGCCTGCAGGAATATCCCGCTATACTGATGGAGAATTGTTCCGCGTAATTACTGCCGGAGTTACAAAAGAGGGTAGAGCCATGTTTCCACTCATGCCGTATCCTTATTTTGGTCGCATGGATAAGGAGGATATTTATAGCATCATTGCCTATATTCGCTCCATTCCCACTATTGAGAATAGTGTTCCGGAATCGCAGCCTGATTTTCCAATGAATTTTATCATTAATACCATCCCCCAAAAACCGACTCATCAACCAAAGCCTGAGAGATCTGATTTACTTGCTTATGGTGCCTACATGACCAATGCTTCGGGTTGTGTTGAGTGTCATACCCAGGTTGATAAAGGACAGATTATTCCTGACAAGATGTTTGGAGGTGGACGTGATTTTAAATTTCCGGATGGTTCAACAGTGTTTTCGTCTAATATCACACCCGATAAAGAATCCGGCATCGGATCCTGGACGGAGGAGATGTTCATTGCACGCTTCAAGTCTTACGTTGACTCCACCTACACAAACCCATCAGTGACTAATGGAGAGTTTAACAGTGTAATGCCCTGGACTATGTATGGGCAAATGACTGAAGAAGATCTGGCTGCCATTTATGCTTATCTTAAATCCGTGAAACCCATTTCGAATAGCGTGACCAGGTTTGTTGCGGCTGGTAAATAAGGTATGAGTATCCAGTTATGGTTTACATTTGTATGAATGAAATGTCCAACGGGCAAGCGATTATACCTTACTGAGCAACTGGCCGAAACTGCCTTGATCGAAGCCCATATTCACTTTGACTATCGTTCCGGGGGAGGTCCCTTAGCTGTGTATTTATGTGAAGAGTGTGCTAATTATCACCTTACTTCACGTGGCCCCATGAACGAGCGCTTGTCACAACTTATTGCCAATGGTACCATTAAGAAGCAACTGGAAGCGAGTCGCTGGCAGGATAAATTTAAAGGCCGGGGGTGAGTTTTATCATACTGATCTGCCAGCGCTAATTCAATTACCATGTTGATACAATCGTTTTTATTTAACTTGATTAAAAACTTCCGCAATTTTATCAGCCTATGAAACAACTTGTGTGTATACTCTTAGTATTGCTTTGCATGGCCTGTACGCGTGATGAGAAAGTGGAATCTGTATTTTCAGTAGGCGCAGCCTCAGCACCAATCAATCCACCAATCGGAGCTTATATCGCAGGTGACAAACAAAACCGCACCTTCACGGCCGTGCATGACAGTTTATATGTGAAAGCTGTCGTTATCAACGATGGAAATTCTTCGCTGGCAATAGTTACGTTTGATTGCATCGGACTGCTCTACACGGATGTACAACGCATTCGAGCGCGCACCGCAGCCATCACCCGCTTTCCGGTTGATCGCATTGTAGTTTCATCTACGCATACTCACTCAGGGCCTGATGTGGTAGGCATTTGGGGGCCCGATTATCAACATAGTGGGGTGGATACGACTTACATGAATTTTATTGTGAATACAGCTGCCACACAAATAAAATAAGCCGATGAAAGCAAGAGAGAAGCAATTGTTGTAACCGGTGAATCTACTTTTGGTGAGTCGTGGGTGCAAAATATCTGCAACGATGAAATTGATCGTTCCGTAACCATCATGCAATTCAAAGACCTGCAGGGAAACAACATTGCAAGTTTTACCAACTTTGCTTGTCACCCTACTTACATGGACGCAAAGTTTACGGAAGTCTCTTCTGATTATGTAAATGGGTTTTATAAACAACTCAATGAACATTGGCGAGGTGTCAACTTATTTTTACAAGGCCCAATTGGTGGTTGGGTGCAGCCGGTAGATGGAGAAGGCTCATTCGAAAAAGCTGAACGAAGAGGCCGGGAGTTAGCAGCGGAAGCGATTGCCGCTGTTCAAACCGGGGACACACTAAAAATAAACGCAATAAGGTTTACCAGCAAAGTCGTAAAATTTCCTGTCGCGAATGAAGCATGGAAGCAGCTATCAGCCATGGGTACTATTAAACGATCGATACAGGATTCAGTAACCACCGAGTTGGTTTGGTTTGCAATAGGGGATGCCCAGTTTGCAACCCACCCCGGTGAAACAGCTCCTTACTATGGACTTGAAACAAAAAAACTGATGCGTACGGGTCCACGATTTGTGCTCGGCCTTAGTATGGATGCACTGGGATATATCCTGAAGCCTACATTTTTCGAAGATCCTTCCATTCCCCATGCGGAGTATCTCACCAGTATGTCAGTAGGTAAAGAAACGGGGCCGCTGATTATAAAAACACTGGAAGAGTTGATTGAGAAATAGTGATCATTTACGCGTGCCAAGCAAATAATATATGGGCATCGGTCCCTGTTGCACCTTGCTTATTTCCCATTCAAACTTGTGCGAATTGTTTAGTTGAGACACCAGTGATTGAAGTTCCTCTTTTGAATAGGTCCGTAGAATTGAAGCCACACCATCCCACATAACGTAAAGGGGTATTATTGGAATTATATAAATAAAGGGCAGCACCTGCCACCGCACGGGTCGGATAAAGGGAGTTAACAATAATACATTTAGAATAACAAAAAGCATCGAAATGCAACTCATAACATTTTTGCCAACGGGTTCAAAAATGGCTATAGGTGAATTAGTGTCAACAGCATTTTGTAAAATCCTGCGGGCATCATCCGGGCGAAAATGATGAAAGGCACCGAAGAGCGTTCTGAATTTGTTTTGTAAATGCGCAGGCAGATCCATCGCATTCACCGATTGGGTTTCAAATCTGAAGATATCAGGATTTTCCAAAAGGGTTCGCTCAAAGGCTTTTGTATTTGGATAATAATCGGTTAAGAATATTTTTAAGTTGGAATACTCCTTTTTTAATTCACTTGCCAATCGGATTAATCCACCACCTCCACCCGAGGCGCAATCTACCCAATCCTGATTGCCACTTGCATCCAGCCCTTTTTTTAAAATAGGTAGAATGGGTTTGTACATATCAAACTTAACTGCAATAAATCTAAGATAGTCAGTGCCATAATCGCGCCAGCTACCCGGAAACCACCGTAGGTCTTCCCATTCAAGTGCATGAATTCGTTTCATATGAAAACAGAGTCAATCAACTCAGCAATGAAATTTAAGCAACCTGCTTTTTACTTCATAACTTTTTCGCAATCTTCCTGAAATTTAGACCTCGAAACTATGAGCACAGTTACTCTGGATAAACTTCTCGGCATTGACTACCCGGTTATTGTTGCGCCCATGTTTCTGATTTCCAATACAAAAATGATTAAGGCAGCGCTGGCAAATGGAATTACCGCTGCGTTTCCGGCTTTGAACTATCGTACCGATGAAGAATTGCGGGCAGCGATCAAAGACATCAAAGCATCTTCATCAAAACCATTTGGGGTCAACCTGATCGTTAATAAATCAAACCCAAAATACAAAGGGCAATTAAAAACACTGCTTGAATTAAAGGTTGATTACATTATTACCTCGTTGGGAAATCCGAAAGAAGTGATTGAACAATGTAAACCGTTGGGCATAAAAGTATTTTGTGATGTAGTTGATCTGGCCTATGCACAAAAGGTAGAAAGCCTCGGGGCAGATGCAGTGATTGCCGTTAACAACCGTGCGGGTGGTCATGCCGGAAAACTTTCCCCGAAAGCATTGATTACTATGATGAAAGAGAATTGCAACATTCCTGTGATTTCAGCTGGTGGCATAGCCTTTGGCAAAGACTTAAAAGAAGTAATGGATTGGGGTGCTGCAGGGGCATCGGTGGGCACGATTTTTATCGCGTGCGATGAAGCTGACATTTCGCCTGAGTATAAACAAGCGATGATTGAGTACGGAGAAAAAGATATAGTCATGTCGACCAAACTTTCTGGCTCGGCCTTAACGGTGATCAATACTCCCTACGTTCAACAAATGGGCACCAAAGCCAACTGGCTCGAGCGCATTCTGAACAATAACAAAACGCTGAAGAAGTATGCAAAGATGATTATCGCCTATCGGGGTATGAAGAAGGTTGAGAACGCAGCCTTTGGCGCCACGTATAAAACCGTGTGGTGTGCTGGTCCGGCTATCGAGCATGTGCATAGCATTCGTCCTATGGCGGAAATTGTTAATACGTTGACGAAGGAGTATAAAGAAGCCTTTCATAATTGAATTTGTTTTATGAACGATAAAGAACACTGGAACAAAATTGCACCGAGTTATAATGACGAAATCTTTGACGTTTTTCAAAGTGATAAGAAAAAAAAGCTACCAAAATATTTTAAAAAGCATGGAGCAGTAAATAAAACTGCTATCGATTTTGGATGTGGTAATGGAAAGTCGTTTCCTTTCCTCGCACCGTTGTTTAATCATATTCTCGGACTTGATATTTCTAAAGGTTTACTAAAGCAAGCCAAAGCCCGTGGATACACCAACATTGATCTTCAACAAGCTGACTTGACCAAAAAGAATCTTCGACTTCCGGCAGCTGACTTCGCTTTTTGTTGCAACGTGATCATGTTTCCAGAAATAAAAAAGAACTATACGATGATTGAGAATATTCATCGGGCTTTAAAAAAAGGTGGAACTGCGCTCATAGTTTTACCTTCTTTGGATTCCGCTTTATTTTCATCATGGCGCTTGATTGATGTCTATCGGAAAGAAGGAGTGAAGTCAGAAAATATTCCAGCTCATGAGTTTCATTATTTTAAGGGCAACAAGCGCAATATTATTCAAGGTATTGTACACATAGACAGAGTGCCAACAAAACACTATTCAGAATCTGAACTGCAGGTGGTTTTTAAGGACGCGGGATTCACCGTTACCAAAATTGATAAACTCGAGTACGAATGGAACACAGAACTTTCGTCACCACCGGAATGGTTAAAGGATCCCTATCCATGGGATTGGCTTGTGGAGTGCAGAAAAGATTAAACCTGCTTTGTTATTTAATCCAGACTGAACATTATTACACAAATTGTCTTTGAGGCTCAAAAGTCAGCCGGTCATCGCGGGCATTGACCCGCGATCTAGTTTTATGTTTGCACGACTGGATGCCTGCTCCGCCAACTGGCGGATTCAGCAAAGGCAGGGCCGGAATGACATTTCCATATTATTTAACTTTTGAGCCTCTTACTTAATTTATTTTGAAATAATTTTGTTAATGCGTAGTAAACGTTTGACTACAGCCAAAATAGATTTTACTTTTTATATTTCTCAAACCAGGTCATAATCCTAGGCGAAACGTCCATCAATAGTTTTGGTTCTTGTGGTCCGTGTGGTGTGCGTGGATAAGCCACCATTTCAGTAGCAACTCCTTTGCGTTTCAGGGCATTATAAAACTCCTGACCTTGAGCAAATGGTACGCGTAAGTCATTGGTGCCATGGATCACTTGCGTGGGAGTTTTAACATTCTTAATCTGATAGATAGCCGAATGTTTTTCGTATTCTTCATACTCCTCCCAAAATTCTTTTCCACCTGCATGAGCGACAATATAATCTGGGATGTCGGTGGTGGTGACCATACTTATCAGGTTAGGCAGTCCGGCACCCATGCTTGCAGCATTAAACCGATCTGTTTGTGTTACCACCCAACTAGTCATGTAGCCACCATAACTCCAACCCATTACAAACTGATTGTTGCTATCAGCAATACCCATGGCAAGCACGTGGTCAACACCGGTAATTAAATCCTGGTAATCGCCAAAACCCCAATCGCGTATGTTTGCATATCGAAAATCCTTACCATAGCCGGAACTTCCGCGCGGGTTGGGTCTCAATACAATAAATCCTTGCTGTGCAAAGTATTGCGTCATGTATACACTTGGCGCACCAGTATAAGTTTGTGAGAACACCCCGGCCGGGCCACCATGAATTTGAAGCACTATGGGGTACTTTTTACCGTTTTCAAAACCAACCGGGTAGGTAAGCAGGCCTTCAATCATCAATCCATCTTTTGATTTCCAATTGATCAATTCTGTTTTCCCTAAAGCCGGTGGGTTAAAGTTTGCGTTTGCACTGCTGACCTTTTTAGCACCTTCTCCTTTTAAGCCAGCCATAAATACTTCTTTGGGTGTATTCACATCTTCGAAGATGTAACTGATCCGGTTTCCAGTCTTGCTCACGGAGAATGAACTGCTGGAACCTTTTAATGAAGTAAGGATCGGTAGTTTTGAATCGGAGTATGCCAGGTAATCACCCTTTGGTATTTTAACATTATTGCTTGACGGAAGCGCAATGAGCGCTTGTGAAGTTTTATAATTTTCTGAGATAAAAAGGTACGAACCATCTTGTGCCCAGGCTACAATGTTTGCATTGCGGTCCGGGGTTTTTTGCAATTCGATCACATCACCACCTGTTGCCGCAACTTTATATACGTCACTTAAACCAACCCGTTCCGGCTGACCTCCGGAAGATTGAAATGCAATCCATTTTCCATCGGGTGAATACTGCGGACTTACGTCAACCCCCGGTCTTTTTACAAGCGTGGTTACTTTTCCGCTATCAGCAGGGATCGTGGAAATATCAGCCTCTAAACCGCCATCGTTAATGGTTGGGTTAGGGGCAAAGGAAAAAGCAATGGTTGATCCATCGGGCGACCAGTCAAACCCGTTTACATGATAAGCTCCACCCGTTAACGATTTTGTTTTACGTTTACCGTCTTTATCAGGTGCAAGTGAAATGGTATAGAGATGATTGTATTTGTAATTCTTATCAACCAAAATCACATCCATCTTTTCCTTTTTCAGTTTCTCTTCCTCTTTGGTATCGGGATCTTTCATCAGGTAGGCAATTCGACTTCCATCGGGTGACCATTGGAAGGAAACTACTCCGGTCTTTGTTTCGGTTATCTGCTCTGCTTCTCCACCCATGAGTCTAACAATAAAAACCTGGTTCTTATCGCCCACACGATTAGAGAGGAAAGCAAGTTGTTTTCCATCAGGTGAAAATTGTGGAGCCGTGGATGATTTTTCGCCACGGGTATATTGCACATCGTAAGACCCATCCGTAGCGGCTACCCAGATTTGACTGTTGTATTCTGATTTTTCGCCCTGCATGACTGGCACACTGACCACATAGGCGATATGCTTTCCATCCGGTGAGATATTCGTATTGGTGATGTTTTTATACTGCATGATTTTCTCAGCAGTCCACGTGTTTTGACCCAAAGAAATTTGAGCAAGTGCAACCAACAGAAGAAAAGCGAAAGTAATTTTTTTCATAGTATTGATTTTGTAATTTGAAGATGTACATATTTCATGAACATTATGAATAAATTAGTTATGAACGAATCAAAAACGGTGTCGGGTGGTTATTGAGACCGATGTTTAATGTTAAGTAACCATTCCTAATCATTGTCATTATTTACTAGTTGATTTTTACTTAGATTCGCAATCGAAACTATAACTACCAATCCTATGAAATTCTATTTGCGCTTAGTTCCGTTGCTCATTGTTATGGGTGCGGTTCTGATTCAATCTTGCACCAATGAACCACCTACTGACTTAACCAAGGAAAGCATCATCCCTAAACCGGTGTCTGTGACAGCAACCGGCAAAGGATTTTTATTAAAAAGTCCAACCATTTTAGTTGATGAATCCTTAAAGGATAATCTCGGTAGTTATTTGGCGACCGAATTAAATAGGATCACAGGCATAACACCAAATATTGAATCAACCACCGAAACATCGAAAGCGGGAAATATTTATTTGGTCGTGACGGACGGAGACGCAGAACTCGGAGCAGAGGGTTATGAATTATCAATTTCAGAAGACAGTGTTACCATCACAGCCAACAAACCGGCAGGTGTATTCTATGGCATTCAGACTCTCCTGCAGGTGGTTCCTCTGAAGTCCGACAAATCAGGAAATTATTCGATTGCCACAGGCACCATTCGCGATTACCCAACGTGGGGCTGGCGTGGTTCCATGTTGGATGTTGCACGCCACTTCTTTAGCGTGGATGATGTAAAGCGCTACATCGATATGCTCAGCTATTACAAAATTAATATTTTACATCTCCACTTAACCGATGATCAAGGTTGGCGCATTGAAATTAAGTCATGGCCAAACGTAGCTATCCATGGCGGTACTACCCAGGTTGACGGTGGTAAGGGCGGCTATTATACGCAAGAACAATACAAAGAACTGGTGGCTTATGCAGCTGCACGATATATTACCATCGTGCCTGAGATTGACATGCCCAGCCACATTAATGCAGCCCTGGCATCGTATGGTGAACTCAATAATCCGGAAACAAAATTTCCTAAGGATGGCAATTATGCCGGACCCGTTGAAACCAAAGGAATAGGCGAAGGAAAAGATAAACCCACAGACTTGTATGCGGGTAGAGAAGTAGGGTGGAGTACACTCAGTTTATCGAAACCAACCACAATGAAATTCGTGAATGATGTCATTCGTGAATTATCGGCCATTACACCCGGTGCATACATTCATATTGGTGGAGACGAAGCCCATGTTACTAAAAAAGAAGATTATATCGAGTTCATTAACCGCTTCAGCGAAATCGTAAAAGCCAATGGAAAACAAATGATTGGCTGGGAAGAAATATCGCAAGCCAATATTGATGGCAATGCCATCGCACAGCATTGGGCTTCGGAAGACCATGCAAAAGAGGCTGCGGCTAAAGGTGCAAAAATAATTATGTCTCCATCCAAGCGTGTATATCTGGATATGAAGTATGATTCCCTAAGCCGCATTGGTTATAATTGGGCGGCCTATATTGAAGTGGATGATGCCTATAATTGGGATCCATCAACAAGAGTATCAGGCATTAACAAAGAACAGATCCTTGGTGTTGAAGCTCCCTTGTGGGGAGAGACTCTCAAAAATATGGATGATGTGATGTATCTATTGTTTCCGCGATTGCCAGGTGTTGCAGAAATAGGTTGGTCACCTGCTGCTGGCCGAAGCTGGGATGAATATAAAGTTCGTTTAGGAAATCACGGTCCACGCATGAAGGCCTGGGGCATTGATTATTACCGTTCTAAAAAAGTGCAGTGGAGTGAGTGATCATTATTAATAAGAATGAAAAAAATACCGGATGTTCTCCGGTATTTTTTTTGAATGTTTAAAAGTCATGATTCTTATCATCAATTATTTGACTATTCTTTAGTAACATTGAGCATGAATACAAACAGGCTCTTGCGCAACTTCCTGGGATTTGGATTTCTTTTTTTGTTGGCTAGTTGCTCATTGAAAATTCAAAATACGTATGACCGGCAGGTTGATTTCAGTAAATACAAAACCTTTTGCTGGATGTCGGGCTGTGAATTCAAGTTTACAGGCCCGGACTATTTAAGTGACAGTTCGATTCGCGAGAATTTGAAAGTGGCTATTGTGGATGAGTTAAAAGCTAAAGGACTTACCGAAGACCCTGATAATCCAGACCTGTTGGTAGGATTTACTATTACTGTAAAAGATGAACAAGCAATTGTTTATCATCCTACCGAAGATACTCCGATTTATATCAAGCCGTTGGAGACGGAAAAAGAAGTAATCAACTACTTGCGTGGATCACTCATTATAGGAATGGCCGACAGAAGAGAAAGTAGAATGGTTTGGCAATCACATGCTATTAGTTATATGGAGACTAATCCAGATTTAACCGAGAAAAATATTCGTAAAGGAATCAAGACCGTGTTGAAAAATTATCCACCAAAATCTGATCAGTAAAATCGTGGATGGATATCCGACCCATCTATTATGACTAAATAATCTGATAAACTATTAACTAAACTATGCTTTCGAATCTCATATTGACCAACACGGAAACCAAGGAATCAATCTTCAATAAAGTTCAGGCCACGCTCGACAGCCTCGGACTTCGGGTAGTAGCGAAAGATTTTGAAAGGCCATGGGGTGGCTTTTTTGTTATCGATGAAACTCAGGCCACTGAATTTGCGGCACATTTTTTCCCGGGTCTTGAACTCAATCAATTAAAAATCAGTGGAAAACTAAGTCCGAAAATTTTAATGGTGCAGCCAAAAAGAAGATTGTCATGGCAGTATCATCACAGACGTGCAGAAATCTGGAAGCTTGTTGCAGGCACAGCCGGAGTGGTAACAAGCGAAACAGATCAGGAAGGAACTTTACAATCTTTAAAGATAGGCGAGATTATTCGTTTACAACAAGGACAGCGACATCGGTTGGTAGGCACCGAAGGGTGGGGTATGGTTGCTGAAATCTGGCAACATACGGATGCAACCAATCCATCCGATGAGAGTGATATTGTAAGGTTGCAGGATGATTTCGGAAGGTGAGTTAATATTATCCTGCATCCAAAAATCTAGTCGGACCTTCAATTTATTTCTTCATCTCCTTCGCCCACATATCCCGCAAGGTTGCGGTACGGTTGAATACCAAATTAGTGGGTGTTGAATCCGGGTCTTTACAGAAATAGCCCATGCGTAAAAACTGAAAGTGCTCACCTTCTTTACTGTTTTTTAATTCAGGTTCGGCATAAACCGTTTTTACTGTAAGCGATTCTGGATTGAGGTGATTCGTAAAATCATCTTCGATGGCATTCAGGTCTTCCGTTACAAATAAACGATCATACAATCTTACCTCGATGGGCAGTGCATCAGCAATACTTACCCAATGGATTACACCTTTTACATTAATGCCCGAAACATCCGATCCACTTTTGCTTTCAGGAATGTAGGTACAATGAAGCTCGGTAACTTTCCCGCTACTATCTTTTACTACCCCTTCGCACTTAATAATGTAGGCACTCTTCAACCGTACCATTTGTCCTGGTGATAACCTAAAGTATTTTTTAGGCGGAACTTCCATGAAGTCGTCTTGCTCAATATACAATTCTCGACCGAATGGCAAGGGTCTTACTGAAGTATGATCTTCCGGATTATTCTCACCACTCAAGACTTCTGTTTTTCCTTCCGGATAGTTTGTGATAACCACTTTGAGCGGATCGAAGACAACCATTCTTCGGTCAGCTTTTTTATTCAAATGTTCGCGTACGCAAAACTCCAACAGACTAATGTCAATCAGGTTTTCTCTTTTGGCAACACCAATCCGATCACAAAAATCACGGATTGCCTCGGGTGTGTAACCCCGCCTGCGCACACCGCTCAGTGTAGGCATGCGTGGATCATCCCACCCGTTTACATGCTTATCATTGACCAATTGTAATAATTTGCGCTTGCTCATCATGGTATAGGTCATGTTGAGGCGGGCAAACTCATATTGTTTGGATGGATAGATCTCCAGGTTTTCAATGCACCAATCATATAGTTCACGATGTGGTACAAATTCCAACGTGCAAATGCTGTGGGTTATTTTTTCGATGGAATCACTCTGCCCATGGGCAAAATCATACATGGGGTAAACACACCAGGTATCGCCCGTGCGGTGGTGATGGGCATGTTTGATTCGGTAGATAACCGGATCGCGCATAAGCATATTGATATGACTCATGTTAATTTTTGCCCGGAGCACTTTCGACCCATCCGGATATTTGCCGGCTTTCATATCGGCAAACAATTGCAGGTTTTCCTGTACCGATCGGTTGCGATAAATATTGTTTGTACCGGGTATGGTAGGCGTTCCTTTTTGTGCTGCAATTTCTTCACTCGTGCTATCGTCTACATACGCAAGCCCTTTGTTGATCAGGTTAACCGCAAAGTCATATAACTGATCAAAATAGTCGGAAGCATAAAACTCGTTGGCCCACTCAAAGCCCAGCCATTTTACATCACCCTTAATGCTTTCAACGTATTCGGTTTCTTCCGTTACAGGATTAGTATCGTCAAAACGCAGATTGGTTTTGCCACCATATTTTAGTGCCAGTCCAAAATTTAAGACGATACTTTTGGCGTGACCCAGGTGTAGATATCCGTTGGGTTCTGGAGGGAATCTAGTACTAATACTTTGATATTTTCCGGCCTTCAGGTCATTCTCAATGATTTCTTCCAGAAAGTTCAAACTCTTTTCGTCTGCCATAAGGTTCGCTCAAAAAGCTGTAAAGGTAAACGCCTTTATGAACTTGTAGAAGAAATACGGCCGGATATTATTTTCAAGGCAACTTTTGCCCTTAACTTTGGGTTATAACAGCGAATAATAAATGATTAATGACTACACTCTACATTAAAAACATGGTGTGCCAGCGGTGTATACTGGTCGTTGATCAGGAGTTACGGAAGCTAGGGTTACACCCGGAAAAGATTTCGTTAGGTGAAGTTGTGTTACGAGAGGACAGCCTGACCCAACAACAGTCTTCAGATCTTGATAAGGCCCTGCTAGCAGTAGGATTTGAACGAATGGACGATCGCAAGTCGCGATTGATTGAATCCATGAAGAACAAGATTATTCACATGATCCACCATCAGGAGCGTCTTGATCGGAAGTTTAATTGGTCGGTTATTTTATCAGAAGAATTTCACTATGATTATAATTACCTCAGCAGTTTGTTTTCATCGGTAGAGGGAATTACCCTTGAGCATTACATCATTAACCAGAAAATTGAACGGGTCAAAGAATTGTTGATTTACGATGAACTTACCTTAAGCCAAATAGCTGCGCGACTGGACTATAGCAGTGTAGCTCATCTTTCAGCCCAATTCAAAAAAATTACTGGTCTCACACCTTCCGAACTTAAGAGATCCAGAACTCAGGACCGCAGATCATTGGATTCGATTGCCTGAAATTCTGTAATACCTTTCTGGGATTATATAATCACCTTTTACTACCCAACCGCGTTCTTTGTATCAGTAAATAACTGATTATGAAAGCAGATCGAATGACCAGGCAATCTTTTCCGGTTCTTGAAATGACGTGCGCAGCCTGCGCAGTCAGTGTAGAGTCCATGCTGAAAGCAACAGCGGGGGTAAAAGACGCCTCCGTAAACTATGCGAACCAAACTGCCCAGGTAGAATATAATTCGGCCCTTGCTAATACAACCGATTTGCAAAATGCAGTTCGGTCCATCGGCTACGACCTTATTATTGACGTGGAAGATCCACAAGCTTTAAAAGAAGAAGCTCAAAAAAAACAGTATGAAGAGATTAAAACGCGTACTCTTTGGTCATTAATTCTATCTGTCCCCGTTGTTATCATCGGCATGTTCTTTATGGATATGCCTTACGGCAACTATATTTCAATGATTCTTACGGCCCCGGTTGTCTTTTATTTCGGACGCACCTTTTTTATTCATGCATGGAAACAGGCGCGTTTTGGCAAAGCCAATATGGATACGCTGGTTGCCCTTTCCACGGGTATTGCATTTCTATTCAGTGCTTTCAATACATTTTTTCCCGAGTTCTGGCATAATCGTGGTCTTCATGCACATGTCTATTACGAAGCAGCCGCGGTGGTGATTGCCTTTATATCGCTGGGCAAACTTTTGGAAGAAAGAGCCAAGTCAAATACTGGCTCTGCGATTAAAAAGCT
>JALHRJ010000005.1 GCA_022841475.1 Cyclobacteriaceae bacterium
TGCCGTAGGTCAGTTAGCGTGTGTTGCGCTTGGTAATAAGAAAGAAAACCTGTCGTTGTTGCACACAGTTAATTTAAATTAGAAAATATGTGCCTTGCTATTCCCGGAAAACTAACTGCCATCACCGGCCAACTGGATGAAACTTTTCGGTTTGGTAAAGTTTCGTTTGGGGGCATTATGAAAGACGTAAATCTTTCGATGGTACCAGAAGCCAAAGTGGGAGATTATGTATTGGTGCATGTAGGCGTTGCGATTAGTCTGGTAGATGAAGAAGAGGCCCATAAAACGTTTGAATACATTCGACAAATAGGAGAACTAAATGAGTTGAATTCGGATGAAACAATACAAGGAGATCATAAAAGGCTGCCCAAAAAATGAATTGTTAGAATGTTTATGAAATTATAATTTGTATCAAGTCCTTTGTCTTTGCGCCTTCGCGTCTTAGCGGTGTATAATGAAACCGCAGAGGCACTAAGGCACGAAGATATTCAATAGAATAAAATGAAATTCCTTTCCGAATATCGCGATGCCCAGGTTGTTGAAGAGTTGATCAACGATATAAGACTCGTTGTAACCAGGCCATGGACCATCATGGAGGTCTGTGGCGGACAAACTCACAGCCTTGTGAAGAATGGAATTATGGAAATGCTTCCCCGTGAAATCACTATGGTGCATGGTCCGGGTTGCCCCGTATGTGTTACCCCACTCGGAATTATTGATGAAGCCATTTATCTGGCCGAAAATAAAAATGTAATCCTGTGTTCTTTCGGAGACATGCTCCGTGTGCCGGGCTCGAAAAAGAGTTTACTCGAAGTAAAAGCCATGGGTGCCGATGTTCGCATTGTGTATTCTCCGCTCGAAGCCGTTACGCTGGCTCAAAATAATCCCGACAAGGAAATTGTATTTTTTGCAGTGGGTTTTGAAACTACGGCCCCGGCAAATGGGCTCTCTGTTGTGCAGGCCCATAAGTTGGGGGTAAAGAATTACAGCATTCTTGCATCCCACGTGTTGGTGCCACCTGCCATGGAAGCGATTCTCAGCGATCCTGAAACTCGCATTGATTCTTTTCTGGCTGCGGGCCATGTATGCACCATTATGGGTACAGAAGAATATGATCCCATCGTTGAAAAATATAAAGTACCGATTGTTGTTACGGGCTTTGAACCAGTGGATCTCCTGCAGGGAATTTTGATGGCCGTGATTCAATTGGAAAAAGGAGTAGCCAGATTGGAGAATCAATATGCACGCGTAGTGCAGCGCGAAGGAAACCGGTTGGCACAAAATACAATTAATGAAGTCTTTGAAGTTTCCGATCGTACATGGCGTGGCATTGGTGAAATTCCGATGAGTGGCTACGAGGTGAAGAACGAATACAAAGCGTATAATGCGCGCACGAAGTTCAACCTCAATCTTGAATCAGTGCCTGAGAATGCGGAGTGTATTTCAGGAGCAATTATGAAAGGGCTAAAGAAACCCGTGCAGTGTCCTAACTTTGGAACCAAGTGCAACCCAGAACATCCATTGGGGGCACCGATGGTGAGCAGTGAAGGAGCGTGTGCCGCATATTATCACTATTCGAATAGCACGGTAGTGGAAGAGAATGTTTAAATCCCTCACCCCAACCCCTCTCCCTAGGGAGAGGGGTGTCTGAGGAACGAAGACGGGGTGAGGGATTTTCTAAATAAGACAACAGATAATGACGAATAATCCCAAACTCTCAATAAAACTCAACTGCCCACTTCCCAAATTAGATTTTGATGTAATCACTATGGGGCATGGCAGTGGCGGACTTCTTACGCATCGATTATTAGAATCAGGTGTGTTCGACTTATTAAAGAATGAACACCTCGATCAACAACACGATGGCGCTTTTCTGGAGCTGCATGGAAAAATTGCTTTCTCTACGGATAGTTATGTCATCTCCCCTATCTTCTTTCCGGGTGGTAACATTGGTGAGCTGGCCGTAAATGGTTCGGTCAATGATCTTGCCATGTGTGGTGCTATTCCAAAATATCTTTCCTTAAGTTTTATTATTGAAGAGGGCTTGCGCATGGAGGATTTTTGGGAAATTCTGCTGGCCATCAAAACGGCAAGCGATAAAGCCGGAGTGAAGATCGTTACCGGAGATACCAAAGTAGTAGAGCGCGGCAAAGGCGATCAGATTTTTATTAACACTTCAGGCATTGGTACCCTTCACCCCAAAGCAAATATTCATTATAGCAGGATTAAGCCGGGTGATAAAATTATTCTCAGTGGCAAGATGGCAACGCACGGCATTGCAATCATGTCGCAACGCAAAGGGTTGGAATTTGAAACTACGATTGAAAGTGATACCACCAATCTGAATCATTTGGTCAAAAAACTTTTAGATCATGCTGGCGAACACATTCACTTTTTGCGCGACCCCACGCGAGGTGGTGTGGCAACCGTAATGAATGAATTGGTCGGTCAATCAAAACACGGGATAGAGCTGGTTCAAAAAGACATACCGGTAGATGAACAAGTAGAAGGTGCGTGCGAAATGCTGGGCCTCGATCCGTTGTATGTAGCCAATGAGGGTTTGTTTATAGTTATTGTTGACGCTACCATGGCGGATCAGGTGTTGACACTAATGCATGAAGATGAAATAGGTAAATCTGCTGCTATTATTGGAGAAGTAGTTTCAAGCCATCCTGGCCAGGTGGTAATGGCCAGCCGCATTGGCGGCAAACGTGTGGTGAATTACCTTACGGGAGAACAACTGCCGAGGATTTGTTGAGTTTCACCACGCATTCAGAATCATTACCAGTCATTCGAGTACAAATTCTGCAATCTTCAAAGTTATCTCACCTCAGGCTTTTGATCCCGCCACAAAATTCAGCGCTTCTTTAGACATTCACCTTCATTTATGATATAAATCATAAATGCTGATGATCGCGGTCAGCGCAAGCGTTATCCAAATTCTACACTTTTAATAATTAGAATACCGAGCTATTGTATTGTTTAATAAAACCTATCTTTTATGAGGAAAAATTCTAAATCATTATTGCTGTTTTCAAGATTGATAATAGCAATTTTTATGGTATCATTTATCGGGTGTACGCTAGAGGATGAAGAGCTACCATTGCCAGTTCCTCTTGCGATTGATGCAACCAATGTTACCATTAACTCATTTACAGCCAACTGGAATGCAGTAAATGGAGCTACTGGATATCAACTGGATGTTAGTGTTGATAATTTTGCCACCTATGTGGACGGATTTGAAAACTTAGCAGTAGCCGGAAACAGTCAAGATGTAACGGGATTATCAGAAAAATTGACCTATCAATATAGGGTAAGGGCAGTCAGCAGCAGCCAGACTACAGACAATTCTAATGTTATCCAGGGAACAACCATAGAAATGTTTTTGACTAAACAAGTTCGGGTGCAAGCGGCTTACGATGCCACTACAGTGGCCTTTAGGTTTAGCTGGAAAAGCCAGAAGAAACTCTATCCGACAGGCTCTGCCAATGTTGGCTTAAACTACCCAGGGCAATTTCACGACATGTTACAGCACAATGGTACCTCTTTTGCTCAGGCTGTTTCAACAGCACGTTTGCAGGAAGACAGGGTGACTTTTATGATTGATAAGTTCGAAGGGGGCATTGCCAACTTTGCTGCAGCAGGTTGTGCCGTTGTCTGTCATCAGGGCGTAGGCGGATTGGGTACCTTTAATGCCGAAAAACATCTGTTAACAACTAATAAACTTGATTTCTGGCATTGGAGAGGTCACCGGGGTGGTCCTAGCGGTTATGCAGAAGATACTTATGTCGATCAAACCGCCAGACAGCGTGATGGTCAAGGTACATCGCCTACTAAATTCACCCGTACTGGTGGCGACCGATTCCGGGAAGATCAGGCAGCTTTTGCTTCAGGCACAGCAGATCCGGTATTGGTTGATCGTTTCCCACGGTTTGTATTCAATAAGGGTAAGAATGTTGGCGGTGTAATACCTCGTTATTTCATTGCCAATGGATCGACTTTAGTTACGGATCAATATACTGGCCTACCCGCTATAAAAGATGTAACAAAAAATACAAGTCTACTTGTGGTCTATCAGGATAGAACATTTGATCCGGTTGATAAAGTCAATGCACTTGACCTTGGTTACCTGGTATGGGTTGGATATGACATCGCCACACAATTACCTGCACATTTGCGACCTGGCGATGTAGCCTATGATGATGCAGCCTTTACTGTTTGGAAAAACTGGTGGGCTGTGGAATCTGGAATTGCCGCAACACCCGGTGTAGCAGCAGCCTCTACGGCAGCCAAAGCAAAACTTACAGAAGTACATGCCGAATGGACTGGCTCTGGTAATAAAGCTATGGTAGCACGTGGTATTGGTTTTATTTATAATTCCGATCAGCACGACATTTCTTCAACAAGATCTTATGATGCCGCCAAGAATGAATGGACGGTTATCCTGAAGCGTAAATTAGCCTCCAGTTCAGCAAACGATGCTGACCTCTCCGGGTTGCCAGGCGGAACCAAGTACTCCTTTAGCTTTGCGATGCACGATTCAGGTGCTGGTTCAGAAACACACGACATTTCTACACCTTATATAGTAGCCAAGGATGCGGGAGCAAATACAATCCAGGCATTGGCGGTAAGTAATGTGAATAGTGCCAATTGGTCTATTGTGCCGGTTATGGAAACCAACTGGGTAAAGCAGGCACTGATGCCGAAATACACCATGGATTGGTTAAAGAGTGGAAGTCACGCAGGGGCTGGCTCAGTGGGTACAACAAATTGTGCGACTTGCCATACGGGTAGCAATTCACTCACCACTACAAGCATTTTACAATGATGCTTCGCGGTATCAATGATTAATTGAAATTCTGTACGGTGTTGAAGAAATTTTCAACACCGTACTATTTACACACTAAACCATACTGTAATGAAGTTAAACATGAAAGTGCAGATTATTTCCTGGGTAGTAGCAGGCCTGATGGCAACATCCTGCACCTATGATCAGATTTTGGAGGAAGAAATTGTTGTGACAGTACCTGTGTCATTCAGCGCTGATCTTATCCCCATCTTCAATGCCAGTTGCAATATGGCAGGATGCCATAACGGAAGTGTTGCACCTGACCTGCGTGTTTCCAATGCATATAATGCATTGATATCGGGTAGTTATGTCAATACCGCAAATCCGACAAGCAGTGAGTTGTATTTATGGATGACCGGCAGCGGAGGAAGACTTCAAATGCCGCCTGGTGGTACTAACGCCACTAATAATGCCATCATATTGGCTTGGATAGAACAAGGTGCTTTAAACAACTAAATGCCAGCGTTATGAAAAGGATAAATCAATTAATACAATATACTGGTACAGGATTGCTTATGGGCATCTTAGTCTTTGCGGCTTCAACCACGTATGCGCAAACACCTGCGGAAGATTCAGTGATAACCATTGCCATACATAGCCGGCCGCTGCAGCGTGTTGGAAATACGTTTGAGAGCATCTGGCTGATTGATAACCAAACAACCCATGTTCCACTTCGCAAAACTTTTGAGTTTGATATTCAGCACCGGTTTGGTACTGTGTTGAATGGCTACGAGGATTTTTTCGGATTATATGCGCCCTCCAACATCCGTATAGGATTTGGATACACCCCAATCAATAACCTGATGGTGAGTGCCGGCTTTACGAAGTTCAACTTGCTATGGGATTTTACTGCTAAGTACGCCATTCTTAAAGAAACCGGTCCAAAACCGTTTCCTGTAAGCGTTTCTTATCTCGTTAATATGGCCGTGGACACACGTCCTTCTGAAAACTTTGTGAACAGCACTGATCGCTATAGTTATTTTCATCAACTCATGGTAGCAAGGAAAATATCACGCGATTTTTCAGCACAGGCTTCTATTAATCTATCCCATATGAATGCCGTGGAGGGTTATCTGAATAGAGAAGGAGAAGTGGCTGGTAAAATGAAAAACGATCATCTTTCATTCACTTTACTGGGTCGATATAAAATATCAGATGCATTGGCATTTATTGGCAACTATGATCAACCCATTACTCAACACACGACCAATAACCCGCAACCCAATATCAGCCTGGGTGTAGAATTGGCAACCCCATTACATGCGTTCCAGGTGTTCATGGGTAATTACCAATGGATTGTGCCACAACACAACAACTTCTATAACCAGAATAATTATAGAGACGGTGCATTTCTGATAGGATTTAACATCACCCGCCTGCTTGATGTGCAGGAGGAAGACCTCGGAGATATGATGTTTAAGCGTAAGAAAAAGTAGTGTAGGGTTTGTTTCATAACTTGTAGGATAAGCACCGGCTGATTACCGGTGTTTATTTTTGCTGGATTATATGAGGGTTATTATCTTTCTAACCAAACTTAGTAACCAAGTAAGTTGGTGGTCGAGAGTATTCTATAGTCGTGCCAAAAGAGACGGGAGTATTATGAATGGAGCAATATAATCTAATATGGATCTCAATTGGAAAATGCCTGACGGTTTATCAGTTCATTACTGGCAGGAACTTGAAAAGTACAGAATAGAGTTTGGCAACGGCAAGTTACAAGTGGCCTGGCGCCATCTGGAACGAGCACATATTTTAGGTCAGCCCTGGCCAAGAGAACACACGTATGTTCATTGGGTTATGATGAAGTTCGGAATTAAAATTAAAAGCGGTCGTGAGATTCTAGGACAGATACCGCGGTTGCTGGTAGGTGGAGTAAAATCTTTTGTTGGAAATATTCCAGTAGGAAATACGGGCGGAGCTAATGTGCCGCCATTACAACCGATGGAAATTCCGGCTGATCTCAAAAGTATACTTCAACAATTCAAGAGATAGAAAATCAGGATTTCAATTTCCGCTTTTGGCCTTTCTAATTAAGAGATATTCCGCAATATTCTGGGCATCGACTACACCAATCAATGCCTGACCGGATGTTACCAGCGCAAGGGGTTTGCGCGTTAATTGCATTTTCTTTAGTCCTTCTTCGAGCGACATACCCGCATCCAGATAAATCAATTCTTTATCCATAGCATCTTCCACCAGCGACTGTTCTCCTTGTTCAGCAAGCGTTTTGATAATTTCTGAATGCGACAAAGTACCAACAGGTTGGTTATTGGTAACAACAACAAAATTTTTATTCTGACCGTGAAGTAACTGTTGTGCAGCTTCGCGGATGGTGATCTGTGCTTCTACCGATGGCACTTCGCGCATCATAACATGTTGTATGGTTATTCCATTTATAGAAGCGCGGTTCTTAACATGCTTTTCTTCGCCCCGGGCGCCTAGAAAAATGAAAACTCCTATAAACACTAAAAACGGATTGCCATAAAATCCAAGAATCACAAAACCTACTGCTATGGCTTGCCCGATACCGGCTGCAATGCGGGTGGCTTTCACCCGGTCCATCTTGTATGACAATAATGCGCGGAGTACCCGGCCGCCATCCATAGGAAAGGCCGGAATCATATTGAATACCGCCAATGTTATATTCACACTCAACAACGACATAATAAAACTCTGCCCGCTCACATTGCCAAGTTCTTGCAAAGCGTCTGAAGCCTCGCCCCAATGCACAAACGGAAGCAAAAGCAGGGCAATGGCCACATTGACTAAAGGCCCCGCCAATGTAATCAGAAGTTCTTCTTTGGGTTTTTCTGGAAAACCCTCCAGGCTCGCAACCCCTCCAATGGGCAATAGCGTGATGTCGCGGGTTTTAATGTGATAACGTTGAGCGGTAAGCGAATGGCCCAGCTCATGAAGGGTTACACAAACAAAAATTGAAAGCACAAACGCTATTGACCAAAGAATTTCGGTAGTGCCAAGTCCAGCCTTTACATCGTTGTAAACTACCCAGGCAATGAGCAATGCAAATGTCCAGTGAATAAATATTTTAATCCCGGAAACTTTTCCGATGTAGAGTTTATAATTCATGAGATACGTGAAAGAGGAATATAATGTATAAATATTACAAATTCGGATCAAGCTTTAAGACCAGATGAAAATTAACACTCAGGTCGTCTTGAACTTTAATAGTGCCCATCATGCGCGAGGGCGGAGATAATCCGAAATCTGCGAATGTAAACTTACGGCCACCTTTCAAATGAATCATACCATTCGGTTTAGCTTCGATGGAGCAATCGACCTCGAATAATTTTGTAACACCGGCCAATGATATTTTTAGAATGCCTTTAAAGCTCTCTTCTTTTTGGGTATAACTGGGGGTGCGCTCGAACGAAAGGAAGTCGATAACAATAGCAGGAAACTCATCTGACTTTACAGTCTTCCTAAAATCCGAAGTCATGATGTTCATGCCGCAGTCAAAGGTAGAAGCATCCAATCCAACAGAGCCTTTTACAAAAACAGGGCGGGTATTTTTTCCACCCTCATGCAAAACTAAGGTGTCGGTACCCGAATAGTTGGCGATAGCGCAGGTGAAAGAATTGATATTGGTTTTTCCGTCTATCGAGAGTTTGCTGGCCGGCAGCACGATCAGGCGGTGAACGAGATTGGCCTCACCAATTATAGAAGCCGAGGAGATGTAAAAAAGCAGAAGGTAGGAGATTAGCCTCATTACGGGTAGTATCAATAAAAATGATACCAAAGTTAAAAAAAACCGGCCGACTCAAACGAGCCGGCCGGAGAGTGTTGAAAGATATCAAGTGTTAGAAGGAGATGGCTCCTTGTACTACAAAACCATCGAAACTTCCTTGATAGAATCTGTTATTAGGACCGGTTGGCAAATAACCATCATAATTTTGAGTTACATACTCTGCTTTAAGCAAGATGTTGCGGGTAACGAACCATCCACCTGCAATACAAGTACGGTCAATAGTTACATCATATAGAGAACCAGGGCTTGTGGCACTTTGTCCTTCAGCCAAATTGGAGGTAACTTGTTGGTAACGTGCCCCAATATAGAATTTTTCATTTTTACCAAAGCGGTACAAGGCTTCTCCAGATCCCTGGTGAGTCTGGCGATTGGTATAGTCCTCGGATCCCCATGGAGTACCAGTAGTAACCTCTCCATTTTCAAGAGAATTTTTTCCAAAAGCATATTCCCAAGTTCCGAATACTTCAAGTCCGCCAAATTTTATGAATGGGTTCACCATAAAGGCCGTTACGTTATCGCGGTAGCCAGGGTTGAAACGACCTGAGGTGAAGTTACCAGTTAAGGTAACAGGCGCATTATCCATCACATATTGATAGTTTGATCCGGTACGGTCGCCACTAAAAATGGTGTTATTTGCAGAAGACTTGGTAGTCATCATTGATCCGGTTAAACGTACGCGAAGATTGTCTTGTAACTGTTTGTCAAACCCAGCTTTTAAATAAAGAGAAGGCTTGCGTTTTGCTCCTTCAGGAGTTTGAGGATCTGCCACATTACCTTGAATTTCACCATCGGTAAGTCCTATCATGGCAATCACACCTTTGTTCTTGTAATATAATTCAGCACCGATTTCAGTGGTAAATTGATCCATGATGTTGTTTTCAATCCAGGGGTTCCACATAGTTTGGCCACCATCACTTCTGCGGAAGTGAGTATCACCATAGTTAACTTCCATGTGACCAACTTTCAAGGTTAGGTTTTTCCAGAGATTGTCAAAGAATTCGCTGTTCAGGAAAGTCACTTTGTCTACTTGTAAGTATCCACCCTTTACCCAGAATTCATTGTGGTGGTGGGAAGACATGTAGGAAACCAGGTTTAAGCTAACACCATCGTACAATTGAACATCGATGTTGAAGTTGGCTTGTGCAAGCGCAAAGCCACCTGCCATCTCATATAATTTAGGAGTAGTAGGAGTTGCTGGTGGAGGTAATCCGTTACTGTGTTTTAAGTTTTGATAGCCTTGAGTAAAACCAGCGCCAATACGAAGTTTGAAACCATCATAAACTACGGTGTCGTCTTTAGTTGTTTCGAAGACATTAATACCGCGTTGATCGTAGTATCTGAAGTATTGCATGGCGGGTTGTTGCGCGAACGCAATCATACCCGCAAAAAGGAGCCCGACCGTCATTAGCAGGCTTTTAAGGGAAACGATTCTTGTTTTCATAACTGTAGGTTTTAATTTAATTTAAGTTGTATTTAGAGTTTTTCGGGAGTTAGTGTAACATCAATAGTGATGGTAATATCATTGCCGGTTTTAACAGAACCAAACATGAAAGAAGGTGGCTCTACATTATAGTCGCTCATCTTAATAGCTTTCGAACCCTTGAATGCTAAAGCCCCATTTTTTACTTCGTAAGCAACTTCAACATCGATAGGTTTTGTTGTGCCTGCTATGGTAAGGCTTCCGCTACACAATATTGTCTTGCCTGTTATTTTCGCTGAAGCAAGCTGAAAGGTTATTTGCTTATGCTTATCTGTCTTCAATGAGTTGTAGGCATTTTTATCCATAGAGCCTTTTCCACTTTTTAAACTTTCGGCTGGAATCGTAACCGTGATGGAATTGAGTTTTGCAGGTGTGCCATCGCCATTCACTTCAAAGAGTGCTTTGTAGGCAGCTTCTTTTGTAGTCATCGTCCAGTCGTGCATGGTGGAAGTGCCCGCAATGGTAATGAGCGAACTTCCTGTTTGCCGGTAACTTTGCTGGGCCACTCCCAACATTATTACAAAGGCCATCAGGGAGGTTAGAACTGCCCGGGTAATCATTTTTCTGTTCGTTTTCATACTGATTTGGTTTTTGTGCCTGTTAAGCGATACAAGGTTAGGGAGATCAACAAACCCGCCACATGATTGTGGCTACCTCTAAATATGATTTATATCATATAATAATTCAGATCAAGTATCGTAAGTATCATATAATCAATATATTACGAAATTCACACTTTTTGATTGTGAACCTCGGACGAGTTTTGGGTTTACAATTCGTCAGTTATTCTGGTGTTCCCTTTACGACAAGATGATGCAATGGGGTCTTTTTTCATCAGTGAGAATCTCACCAAATCATTAAGAGGATTTAATAAAGTCATATTTAGTATGCATGCATAACAAATTTTTTATACCTTCGGCAACGTTTGCATCATGAAGCGAGAAGAAACCATAGACTACCACATTCGATCTGCCTGGCATGCTATAGCCCGCATGTACAATCAGCAAGCGCTTAAGTTTGATGGCACCATGTCTATTGGGTATGCATTATTAAATGTTTCATCAGAGGAAGGTACTGCGGCAATGAAAATTGGCCCCTTGATGGGATTAGAACCCCGAAGCCTGACGCGACTATTAAAATCCATGGAAGAAAAAGGATTGATAACTCGTCAGGTAGATAAAAATGATAAACGTTCCGTGCGCGTGCTACTTACCAAGCAAGGCAAGAAGATGAAGGAAAAGTCGCGCGAAACCGTATTGCGTTTTAATGAGGCCGTGCGCGAAGAAGTAGCCGAAGAAAAGCTAACCGTGTTTTTTGAAGTGGTGCAGAAGATTAATCAGATTGTTGACAGAGATACTATTTACGATAAAGTTTTACAATGATTGTTGCCTGCGGTTGAACAAGACCAGACATCAACAATGAATAAAGAACAACTAAGAATATGAATAGAACCATTCGCAAAGTAGCAGTTTTAGGATCAGGCATTATGGGCTCGCGCATCGCGTGCCACTTCGCCAACATTGGGGTAGATGTGCTTTTACTGGACATTGCACCCAAAGAGTTAACGGAAGACGAAAAGAAAAAAGGTCTTACGTTAGATCATCCGGCTGTTAAAAACAGAATTGTCAACAGTGCTTTTGAAGCAACGCTTAAAGCAAACCCTGCTTCGCTCTTCAGTAAAAAATTTGCCTCGCGTGTTAAGCTTGGAAACTTTACTGATGACATGGCGAAAATCAAAAATTACGACTGGACGATTGAAGTTGTTGTGGAAAATCTCGACATCAAGAAGAAAGTTTACGAAGAAGTAGAGAAGCACAGAACGCCTGGAACCTTGATCACCTCCAATACATCAGGCATTCCTATTCACTTAATGGCCGAAGGGCGAAGTGAGGATTTTCAAAAGCATTTCGCAGGCACTCACTTTTTCAATCCGCCCCGCTATTTAAAATTATTAGAGATCATTCCTACTACGAAAACAGATCCCGAAGTCACCAAATTTTTGATGCACTATGGTGATCTTTTCCTGGGCAAAACAACCGTATTGTGTAAAGACACTCCGGCTTTTATAGGAAACAGGGTTGGGATTTTTGGCTTGCTGAAAGTGATCGACTCCATGGGCAAGTATGACCTTAATGTAGATGAGATCGACAAACTAACGGGTCCCGTTATCGGAAGACCAAAGTCGGCAACCTTTAGAACCTCTGATGTGGTGGGTCTGGATACGCTCGTCAAGGTATCAAACAATTTATATGCAGGATTGGTGAATGATGAAGGCCGTGAGATGTTTAAGCTGCCGGAAGTAGTTACCAAACTCGAACAAAACAAATGGCTAGGAGATAAAACCGGCCAGGGCTTTTATAAGAAGACAAAGAATGCCAAAGGCGAAACAGAAATCTTAACGCTGGATTTAAAGACGCTAGAATACAAACCGAAAGCGAAAGCAAAATTTGCTACCCTTGAAACCACCAAAACGATCGATAACCTGAAAGATCGCTTCAAAGTTTTGCTGGCCGGCAAAGACAAAGCCGGTGATTTTTACCGCGATTGCTTTTACGGACTGTTTCAATACGTGAGCAATCGTATTCCTGAAATCAGTGATGAACTTTTCCGTATTGATGATGCGGTCAGCGGTGGCTTTGGTTGGGATCTGGGACCTTTCGAAACCTGGGATGCCGTGGGTGTTGAGAAAAGTATTCCGTTAATGGAAGAGGCTGGCTACAAACCCAATCAATGGGTGTATGATATGCTGGCATCCGGAAACAAATCATTCTATAAAGTTGAAGGCGGCCAGAAAAAATATTACGATATCCCCACGAAGTCGTACAAATCAATTTCAGGAAGAGAAAGCTTTATCATTCTTGAAAGCAAGAGTGAAAATGTGGTCTGGAAAAATGCTGATTCAAAAATCACTGACCTCGGTGATGGCGTTATCAACTTTGGCTGGCACAGCAAGAGTTATACATTAGGCAGCAGCGTAATCGAAGGACTTAACAAATCCCTTGACCTCGCAGAGAAAGAGTATCGTGGCTTAGTAGTAGGACATCAAGGTGCTGATTTTTCTTTAGGTGCAAATCTCGGCCTTGTATTTATGTATGCCATTGAACAAGATTATGACGAGATCGATTTCATGATCAAAGCGTTCCAGAATTCTGTGATGCGATTGCGCTATTCAACCATACCCGTTGTTGTTGCTCCGCAAGGAAGAACGCTCGGGGGCGGATGCGAAATGACGATGCATGCGGATATCGCGCAGGCCGCTGCAGAAACTTATATTGGTCTCGTGGAAGTAGGTGTTGGACTAATTCCAGGTGGTGGTGGCACAAAAGAGTTTACGAAACGTGTTAGTGATGCATCGCAGGAAGGCGATATAGAATTAAATGCTTTGCAAAATGCATTCATGACTATTGCAACGGCAAAAGTTGCCACCTCTGCCGAGGAGGCACGCGAACTTGGCATCCTGAAAAAGTTAGATCGGGTGTCGATGAATAAAGACCGACAAATTGCTGATGCTAAGCAAGCAGTACTTGATTTATCAGAAGCGGGCTACACCATGCAGCCACAGGCAAAGAATATCAAAGTGCAGGGTCGTACGGGGCAGGCGTTGTTCCTCGCAGGACTTCAAGGCATGTTGATGGGCAAGTTTATTTCAGAGCACGATGCGAAAGTAGCGAAGTGGATTGCGAACATCATGTGTGGAGGAGATCTCACATCGCCACAGGAAGTAAGCGAACAGTACCTGCTTGATTTGGAACGAGAAGCTTTCCTTTCACTTACGGGTGAGAAGAAAACGTTGGAGAGAATTCAGGCGATTTTGACAGGAGGGAAACCTCTTAGAAATTAGTAGGCAGTTGGCAGAGCGCAGTAGGCAGTAAAGAGAATATCTGATGGCAAAAAGTAAAGGACATAGAGATTTAATTGTGTACCAAAAGGCGTTTGCTTTGGCGATGAGGATTTTTCAGATTACAAAGAAATATCCCAAAGAAGAAAAGTATTCTTTGGTAGATCAGATCAGACGATCATCAAGATCTGTTTGCTCTTGCGTAGCAGAGGCCTATCGGAAAAGAAAATATCAACCCTATTTTGTTAATAAGTGTTCTGATGCTGATGGAGAAAATAGCGAAACTATTGTTTGGCTCGAGTTTTCATTGGCCAATGAATACATCTCTCAAGAAGAGTTTAATCAGTTTGAACAGGATGCTGAAGAAATTGGAAGAATGTTAAACTCAATGATTGAGAATCCAGAGAAGTTTTTACCGAAGGAAAAACCGAAACTAGAAAATATAATTTAAGGAGTAACGGACTGCCCACTGCAGTCTGCCTACTGCCTACTTTTATTAATAGAACAAGAAATTAAAAATTTGACAACATGGACGCATACATCGTAGCAGGTTTCAGAACCGGAGTGGGAAAAGCCAAAAAGGGAGGGTTTCGTTTTACACGTCCCGATGATCTGGCGGCTGAGGTAATCAAACACCTGGTTAAATCTATACCGGGTCTTGAAAATAAAATGGTCGATGACCTCATTGTCGGTAACGCAGTGCCCGAAGCAGAACAAGGTATGCAGATGGGCCGCATGATTTCCTTGCTGGCGCTTGGCATGGATGTGCCCGGTATGATTGTGAACCGCTATTGCGGATCCGGTGTGGAGACCATCGCTATTGCGAGTCAACGGATACAAGCCGGCCAAGCAGACATTATTATAGCGGGAGGAACCGAGTCGATGTCGTTGGTGCCCACCATGGGCTTCAAGACCGCCTTGAATTATGTAATTGCCAAGGAGAACCCGACCTATTACACCAGTATGGGCCTAACAGCCGAGGAGGTATCAAAGCAATTTAAAATTACGCGCGAGGAGCAGGATCAGTTTTCGTATGAATCACATATGAAAGCAGCTGCAGCCTGGAAGGATGGAAAGTTTAAAGATGAAGTCGTTCCCATCTCGGTGAAAGAAGTTTATGTAGACGAGAACATGAAAAAGAAAACCCGTGAGTTTGTGGTGGCTACCGATGAAGGCATTCGTACCGATACTACGGTAGAAGGCCTCTCAAAACTTAGACCTGTATTTGCAGCAGGTGGAACGGTTACTGCCGGCAACTCTTCGCAAACATCGGATGGTGCTGCGTTTGTAGCAGTGATGAGTGAACGCATGGTGAAACAATTGAATCTCACGCCCATTGCACGCATGGTAAGTTATGCAGCAGCCGGTGTTGATCCGCGCATCATGGGCATTGGTCCGGTGGCAGCGATACCCAAAGCATTAAAGATTGCCGGACTGAAACTTGATGATATAGATCTAATTGAATTGAATGAAGCATTTGCAGCACAGTCCCTGGCGGTAGTGAAAGAACTTGGAATCAATCGCGCCAAGCTAAATGTAAATGGCGGAGCGATTGCGGTCGGTCATCCGCTGGGATCTTCGGGCGCACGTTTGTCTGTACAATTATTCAACGAATTAAGAAGACAAAAGAAGAAGTACGGAATGGTTACGGCTTGCGTGGGTGGCGGGCAGGGTGTGGCAGGGATTTATGAGTTACTCAATTAAACAGTTGACAATTAGCAATTGACAATTATTGTCAACTGTATTTTTGTCAATTGTCAACTTTTTCAAATATGGACACAAAAATTTAATCAGAAAGAAAAAATGGCAACAGAAGTAGTAACAAACCAAGCAATCAAAGGGGGCGAGTTCCTCATCCGGGAAACACAAGCGCACGAAATCTTTATCCCCGAAGATTTTAATGAAGAGCAACGAATGATTGCGCAGACGTGCAAAGACTTTTTGAAACAGGAAGTATATCCACGTCTCGATGAAATAGATTCGATGAAGGATCTTACCCTCATGCCGAAGCTGATGGATAAAGCCGGAGAGTTGGGATTGCTCGGAACTTCAGTGCCTCAAGAGTATGGCGGCTTTGGCATGGACTTCAATACAACCATGTTGGTGGCAGAAGTCATGGGCGCAGGACATTCTTTTGCAGTAGCTATTTCGGCACACACCGGCATTGGCACACTCCCGATTCTGTATTATGGCAACGATGCACAAAAGAAAAAATATATCTCTAAGCTGGCTACAGGCGAATGGAAAGCAGCGTATTGCCTGACCGAACCAGATTCGGGTTCAGACGCTAACTCCGGAAAAACAAAAGCTGTATTGACGCCCGATGGAAAACACTATGTGATCAATGGGCAAAAAATGTGGATCACCAACGGTGGTTTTGCCGATGTGTATGTCGTGTTTGCCAAAATCGATAACGATAAAAACCTGAGTGCTTTTATTGTTGAGAAAGCATTTGGTGGCATTACGATGAATGAAGAAGAAAAGAAGATGGGTATCAAAGGATCGAGTACCCGCCAGATTTTCTTCAACGATTGTAAAGTGCCGGTTGAAAATTTGTTAAGTGAACGTGAAAACGGATTCAAGATTGCCGTAAACATTCTCAACATCGGCCGGATTAAATTAGGCGTGGCTGCAGTGGGCGGCAGTAAGATGACAATTTCTCTTGCAACAAAGTATGCAACAGAACGCAAACAATTTGGAGTGCCAATCGCATCTTTCGGGGCGATCAAACACAAGATTGCTGAGGTAGTAACAAAAATTTATGCTTCCGAGTCGGCACACTATCGTGCCAGCCAAAATATTGATGATGCCTACAACGCGTTTATTGCAGGAGGTATGGATTCCGCGCAAGCGAGATTAAAAGCCCTGGAAGAGTTTGCCATTGAATGTGCCATCCTAAAAGTGCATGGTTCGGAAGTGCTTGACTTTAGCGTGGATGAAGGCGTGCAGATCTATGGCGGCATGGGCTTTTCAGCTGAAGGCCCCATGGATCGTGCTTATCGCGATGCGCGCATTAATAGAATCTTTGAAGGGACTAATGAAATCAACAGACTGCTTACCATCGACATGCTATTGAAGCGGGCGATGAAGGGCCATCTCGATTTGATGAATCCTGCCATGGCTGTGCAGAAGGAATTAATGTCGATACCAGATTTTGGCGCAAATGATGATTCAGCTGTATTTGCAAAAGAGAAGAAAGTGTTGCGCAATCTGAAGAAAGCCGGCCTCATGGTTTCTGGGGCTGCGGTACAAAAATTCATGATGAAGCTTTCCGATGAACAAGAGATACTGATGAACCTTGCCGATATGTTGATTGAAGGCTATGTGGCTGAGTCGGTATTATTGCGTGTAGAGAAGTTGATCAGTATGCGTGGTGAAAAGGCCTGTGAAATTGAAAAGGAAATGGCGTTGATTTATTTGCACTATGCTATAGAGAAGGCGGCTTCGGCTGGCAAGAGCGCGATCACTTCGTTTGCTGATGGCGATGAGCAACGGTTAATGTTAATGGGGCTCAAACGTTTTACGAAAGTTGATCCTTATAACCTGAAAGAAGCGCGGAGGAAAGTAGCGAAGTACGCAATTGAGAAAGGGGAATATCCATTCTAACCTCACCCAACCTACTCGCCTTATGGCGGATTCGGTTGGCGAGCCCAACCCCTCTCCAGAGGAGAGGCGCTTGGTCTTCGATTTAATAAAGAGGCTGTCTCAAAAGTCATCCTGTCATCGTCAAGCCTTAGGCCTGACGATCCCAGATTTGTGAGGTAGAATGAGATTCCGGCTCTAGGGCCGGAATGACATTTCATTTTAAATTTACTTTTGAGACAGCCTCTTTGTTTTTTCACCTCGTTAGTGCGCGGTCTTCCTAATGGCTACGGGGCTAACTAAAAAACCATGTTCTTTTAATTGTTCCAGTAGTCCGCATGTATAATTCAGATGCAGAAAGCCCACAGCAATAAAACAATTTTTTGTTGAAAGTAAGTTGGGGAGTATTTTTATCCACGCGTCATTTCGTTGTGTTATTAAAATGTCATCCGGGCAATCAACAGCTAACTCGTAGTCCAGATCAAACTTTCGATACATGTTGGTGAATTGACAATCTAGCGGATCAACTTCCTTGAAGGTAAGTTTATCAATCCAGACGCGGATTGATTTTCTGGCTTCTTTCCAGTCGGGAGAACTATATTCTTTGATAAGAGTCAGTTGAAGGCTGTCGGTTTCCAATCCCAGCAGCGTAATATCATTTGTTTTAGCGAGGTGAATCAGGTAGTTATCGAAATGATCCCACGTATCGAGGGGGCTCACGGTGTTGCATTTTACTTCCTGAAATACTTGCTGGAGGGCAAAAAGCAATTCAATCGGTTCAAGTTTATAGATATCCACACTCAGGTCTTTGCCAATTACTTTCAGTTTATTGAAGTATTTCACACTAAAGTTCTTCTCGATTTCAGTGGATGAGTTACGTGAGTTAATTGCATTGATTGTGGTTTCACTATCGTCTATCGATTCGAAAATCGCAAGCTCCGACTTTAACAAAGCGTCTTTCAGTTGTGGAATGGAATCAACAAAGGAATTGCCAAACTGGTGAAACGTGCCAACGATAAAGGATCGTTTTGCAGTTACAGTGTCCTGTACTTCCCACAAAATGGTATTCTGCGCAACAGCAGGGGATAAAGAAAAACAAAGGATGATAATTGCGAATCCGATTTTCATCTTGGTATCATGTCGCTTCGGCACGATGATAAAACAAGTTGGTGAAAAAAACTATCGGATCATATACCTGATCACGTTTTGGTTTCTGAGACAGGTGATGATGAATCAAGTGAGTGATTGCACTAACCCATTTAAGGGGAGTGTTTTTCACTTTCTTTTTGGATTGGACTTCCAATAACGAGATCGCGGCTCTTGAGACAAGGCCGCGATGACGGGTAACATGGAGAATAGTCCTTCTGACTTTGGCAAATTTTTATTCCGCCCTACTCATACTTCAGCGAATCAACCGGATTGGTGTGCGCTGTTTTTAAGGAATGAAAAGCTACTGTCAAGAAGGTAAAGATCAGCGCAAGCAAAGCCACCACCCCAAACGTTAACGGGTTGATGGGTGTTTGGTAAGCAAAATTTCCCATCCACTGCTGAATTACATAATAAGCTGCAGGCACCACCGCGATGGCCGCGATAATCACCAGGTACATCACGTCTTTGTAAAGCAGATAGATGATGCGCGGAATGCTGGCGCCATGCACTTTGCGGATTCCAATTTCTTTGGTGCGCTGCGCTGCGGTAAAAGCAGATAAGCCCAACAAGCCAAGCACCGAAATAAAAATGCAGATGTAAGAGAGCGTGGAGAGCAAAGCATATTGGGTTTCATCGCTGCGATACTGTTCGTTAAAACGCTGATCTAAAAAGAAATATTCGTAGGGATGATTAGGATCGTAGCCAGTCCATTTCTCTTTTATGAAACTCATGGTCTCAGGTAAATTTTCGCCCGAAACTTTTAGGTGCAGAAAGCCACCTTCTTCGCGTGACTTGATAATCAGCAGCGGCTCAACCGGATTGTGCAACGAACTAAAATTAAAATCCTTTATCATCGCTATAATCTGACCTTCGGTTTCCCCATGAAACCATTTTACTTTTTTACCAATGGGATCATCGCCCCAGCCCATCAGTTTTGCAGCGGCTTCGTTACACATAAAAATATCATCCAAATCGGCAGTGGGGCCAACCTGAAAGTCACGACCTTTTAATATTTCGATATTCATTGTGTTGAAGTAATCTTGCCCTACGGACATCAAAGAAAAAGCCTGCTGTTGCATGCCTTCTTTTCCCTCGGCCCACATCACCGGTCCGCCTACACCCATGCCCAATACATTATAGGAAGTTGTGGCTGCGGTAATGCGCGGGTTTTGCAACAATTCATTTTTAATGGAAGTGATTTGCTTTTGCACAAGCGTATCCTGAATGGGCAGGATCAGAATATTTTCTTTATCAAAGCCAAGATCTTTGCTGCGCACAAAGTCGATCTGGTCTTGCATAAAGAAAGTACAGACCACAACAAAAATGGAAATAGCAAACTGGGTGGTGATAAGCACCTGTCGCAACCGGTGGCTCGACTTTCTGTTTTTAAATGAACCTTTCAGCGCGCTCAGCGTGGGTATCTGTGGCAGATAGAAAGCAGGATAAAGTCCGGAAAGAATGCCGATGCCCAGAGCAATGCCCAACGAGCCAACCAGCAACAACGGATTGTTTAAGAAATCGGCTGTCAGATTTTTTCCAATCAGGGTATTAAATGAAGAGGTATTCAACACCGTAAACACCAACGCAATGGCAACAATCAATGAAACGAACGAAAGAAATACGGATTCTCCGAGAAAGGCGAACACAAGCGCACGCTTACCCGAGCCCAGGGTTTTCTTCATGGCAATCTCCGTAGCGCGCTTCACCGATTTGGCGGTTGAAAGATTCATATAATTGATGCAGGCCAGCAGAATGATGAAGATACCAATGCCGGTAAAGGCATAGAGATAAGCAATGTTTCCAACGGGTTCGTCTGAATCAAGGCTAGAGTGAAAATGAATATCGGCCAATGGTTGAAGGATAGCAGAATATTTTCCGCCCACCTGGTCGCCAAAGGATTTGTAATACTTATCGTAGAGGGCAGGAAATTTTTCATAGAAGCGTTGCGGATCATACCCCTCCGTCATTAGAAGGTACGTAAACACATCCGGATTCCAGAAGGCTTCAGACTTTACTTGTCCGCCTTCCACTACCCACTCGCGGGTTTTGCTAAGGCCCGATAAAATAATATCAAATTTGAGGTGCGTGTTTTCGGGCAGGTCTTTAATCACGGCTGTCACCTTCCAAAGTTCACCATCGATGAACAACGATTTATCAATCGGATCTTCACTGCCAAAATACCGAGCAGCTGTTGACTCGGTGATCACGATGCTGTTCAATAAATTCAAACATGTTTTTTCATCGCCCGCAATAAAATCATGTTTGAAGACCTGAAAGTAAGAAGAGTCGGTGCGGATTACATCCTCTTCATAGTTGGCTACTTCCTCGCCTTTGTTTTGATACTTCACCAACACATGATCCCAGTTGTTGGCACGCGTTACGGCAACCACTTCCGGAAATTCGGTTTCCAGAATTTCGCCCAACTCGCGACTTGATCTTGCCACCTGCACATCAATGCCGGTTGCCTGCAGATGCCCGCCCAGCCGGTAGATGCGTTCGTGGTTTGCATAGTGCTTGTCGTAGGTAAGATCGTGCTGTAAAATCAACAGCAGAATAATACTGACGGCAATGCCCAGCGCCAGCCCCAGGATGTTGAGAATAGAAAAGAACTTGTCTTTCAGAAAAACGCGGATGAAAAACTTCAGGTTGGTGAGCAGCATAGGGAGCGTTTTGTGTTGGGATGATAAAGCTGGACAAAAAGTTCTTCCTATTCAATAACAATGCCGGCCGGAAAAGCTGGTTTTTTTAATCAATATGAAGAACGGGATGAAAGGTAGCTGGTCGCTTTTGATACAAGTATGTTCGAATTTGATAGGGCTCTGAGGAAGTTAAATTTTTGCTGAACCTCGACACGTAGAGGAGGTTTTTTGGTATAGAAACGAAGTAGAATTCCAAAACCAATTTGAACTCACTCACTCTTCAGCGTATCAGCTGGGTTAGTCAGTGCAGTCTTATAGGTTTGCGAAGTAATGGTGACCAAACCCAGAATGAGAAGTGCCAGTGAACTGAGCAAGAGATCCCACACGGAAAGCGTTACATGATAATTGGGAATTTGTGTGAAGAAGGTATCGAAGACAAATAAAAATACAGGAATTGATAATACAATGGCCCACATGATCAGCTTCAAATATTCCCGCGACAACATCATGGTAATGCCAAATGTTCCGGCACCTAATACTTTGCGAATGCTCACTTCTTTTATCCGCGTTTCAGAAGTATAAACCACCATGCCCAACAAGCCAAGTAGGGAAATGGAGATCGCTAACAACCCGAGAAAGCCTGCAATTTTTATGAGTGACTGGTACCCGATGTATGCATTATTAAGATCGTCTTCATAAAAGGTTGCTTTAAGCGGATGTCTTTGTGAAAGTGACTTCCAGGCTTTTTCCATAGCTGAGAATGAGGAATAAACATCTGTTACATTGACATTGAGTTGAGCTTGGGTAAACTGCGATGGGTCGGAACGAAACATAAAACTCTTGATGGGAAGCTGTGGAGGTGCGAAATGAAAATTCTTCAACACCCCGAGAACAACTAACTCCTTTCCGTCAACAATAAACGTTTTACCAAGGGCTTCCCGCGCAGTGGAAAGTTTATTGTTCTTAACAAATTCTTCATTCACAATAATGAATTGTTCACGTTGCCAGGTTTGATCGGGAAAAGTTTTGCCAGCGAGGAGTTCTAAATCAAGATTGTGTATGTAGTTGCCATCAACAAATAGTTGTGCTACTTCTAAAGAGTCATGAGTTTCGGGTTGGTGTATCCAAAGATTGGAAGCAGACAAACCCAATGATCCGGATGAAAGTGAAATGGACTTTACCACGGAAAGGCGGGAAAATTCATTTTTGAAAATGGCAGGATCGGCTTGTTGCAACTCAACATTCACAACGTTTTCTTTCTTAAACCCAAAATCGAAGTTGATCAGGGTTCGATAATGTCGGCTGGAAATGATGAGTGTAAGAATGAAACAAAACGAAAGCGCAAATTGAAAGATGGTGAGCCCTCTGCGCACACGCATCCCTGCAAAAGCTTTATTGGAAGGGTTACTCTTCAAAGCTTGAATGGGATTGAGACCGGCAAAGTATAAGGCTGGAAGTGAGCCAGCGATAAATCCGGTTACCAGGGATAGCACGATAAACAATGCTACGGCATGCACGGTCAAACTCAGATCGAGTGCTGAGGCTTCTACCATCATACTCTGAAACTCGGAGCGGATAACAAAGAAAATCAACAGTGCACCGATTAAAGAAATAGAAGTAATCACAACGGTCTCTACAATAAACTGAAAGAAGATCTGATTTTTTACGCCACCTATTGTTTTTCTGAGTCCGATTTCTTTTGAGCGCTTAAGTGCGCGTGCAATAGAAATATTCGTGTAATTGAAACAAGCAGGCAGCAGAATGAGCAGACAGATAATTCCGAAAACCCAAAATCCTGAAGCCTCCCATTGTGGGCCTATTGAATTGTAAAGATCCAATTTCACAAGGCCTTTAATAGACTGTGTTTGAAAGGTGACTTTTACTGGTGTTTGTGCATAGGTTTCTGCAGCAATTTTGTTGAGTTGTTGTTGCAGGGATGCAACACTTGAGGATTCGGGTAACAAAACATAAACGTATTGATCTTTATAATCCAACCATTGTTCATTGTGTGTTGAGGTATTGGTTGGCAATGTGCTGTAAGAAGCCAGCGCTTCAAATTCCAGATGGGTATTTTTTGGATGATCTTTCATTACCCCGGTAATGCTGAAACTTCCAAGGCCTTCCAACTCAATAAGAGTACCGATAACATCTGTGCTGGCAAATATTTTTTGAGCCGCTGTTTCTGTAAGCACCAGACTGAAGGGTTTCTGCAAGGCATCAAAGGGATTTCCCTGAATCATTTCGAAAGAGAAAACAGAGAAAAAATTTGCATCCGCATAATACCCATGCAATGGGAGGCTTTCCTTTTCGAGCTTAGCTTCTGTGTGTAATGATGAATTGATTCGCACCATTTCTTTTATGCCGGGATATTCGGCAAGTATTTTATCACCGAGAGCAGCAGGCGCAGAAGCAAAGTCTCTTTCTTCTATGCCATCAATGCGCTTGGATAGGATGGTGTAAATATTTTCTTTTTGTTCATGAAAATCATCATAGGTGCTTACATAGCTCACCATGGAAATCATGAGCAAACTCACGGACATGCCAATGGCCAAACCAATTGTATTGAGTAACGAAAAGTATTTGTGTTGAAGTAAATTTCGTGTGGCCACCTTGAAATAGCTCTTTACCATATCGAGGGAAATGGAAGAAGAAGCGAATTCACCGAAGCTTGCATCTCGTTTTCTTTTACGGATGGCATAAGAGAACATGAGCGAAATAACATGCTTCCAGTAAATCAACTTTGCCTGAAAGAGTGATCGGTTTTTGAGATGCAGGTAGAATGTCTCGTCAAGATCGCCCAGCAGGTCTTCTACGTTGGCTGATCCGCAAAACCATTCAAAAATTTTGCGCGCGAGTTTGGGTGGCTGATGCGTGCTCATTTGATAGTTGACAGTTTTATTTTTGACGAACTCCACAATTCATCGCGCAGACTCTTACTTTCCGTTACGGCTTTTTTACCGGCCGGAGTTATCTCGTAATATCGTTTGCTTCTACCGCCACGTTCCTGCGTAGCGCCCCCTAACCATGATTTTAAAAGTCCTTTTTCTTCAAGGCGTGTAATAGTTGAATGCAACGCTCCAATGCTGATGGATCGGTTACACCTGGCCTCAATATCCTGTTGAATTGAAACCCCGTAAGCTTCCGCGCCCAATGTAGCAATGGTGAGGAGTACGAGTTCTTCAAATTCACCCAAATAGGTCTTCATGGTTTTCGCTTTGGCGGATTTAACGGAGGCACCCGCTTATTTGTTTCTCTTTTTAAGAAGAAATGTTTTTATAAAATTCGACAAATTCAGAAAAACGATTATTTCAATCGAACCGATAAAAATAGAGTAACGGGCAAGGTCAGGCTCAGGTCTGTTGTTTTTTGTATTGATTCAGGCTGACCTATGATCGACTGACGATCTTTTATAAAGCGCAGATAGTAGGTAGCTTCTGTACCCAAAAATATTCTATCGCTAATGCCAAACATAAGACCAACACGCGGGCCAAAACCCCATTGATTACCAGTCGTCTCTATGGTTAAAGCGGATCCTATCTGGTCGGCATTTGTTTTCAACTTACTTGCCCCTAAAACAATATCATAGCCATGCAATGCAATCCATCGTTTGCCCCACTTTGTTTTACGCTCGTAACCTATTCTGAAGTTAAGTGAACGATTGATGGTTTCACGCCTTATAAAATTTGAGTCGTCATTAAATTTATTATACGCATAACTTAGTCCGTAACTTATACCCCGGCCCGTTTGTAATGAATTGCTGGCGTATTGAATAGCGAAGGGGTTGCTGGAAGGCGCATTATCCGAATTGAGGTTGATGATTTGTTGCAACAACTGGGTTATCTCAATTCCATAATACCGAACCTTGGCAGGCTTTGTTTTTGAGGAAAGCCGGGCGGGGTCTTCAAGATGTTCGGTTTTATTAATAATACTTAAACTTGGAGCAGATGTCACTGTAGTTTTTTGAGTGCCTAACGGATAAATAACTGGCTCCGTTCCGGCACACTGATTTTCCGATACGAAGTGAGCAGTAAGCGCGTCCTCATCGTAGGCAAGGCGATTGAAATAATGTAAAGAGCTATCCCTGCAGTTTACACCCTGTGCCAAAGTCTGTTTGTAGGTTTCGTTTGTTTTTATCTCACTTATTGTTTTGTACTTTTTAAAAATCAATTGTTTAATTGGCTCATCTTGTCTATTGAAGAAATAACGTTTCAGCCCATCACCTTCAAAGGCATATAGATTAGTGCTTCCTTCCACCAGCGTCCAGAGAAAAAGAATCTCTTCATGCCACTCCGGCTCAGCAACATAACTCAACAGCGGTGGATTATCGCCTGAGATATCAATGGATACGCGGGCTCTTTTGATTTTGAATGAGCCATCAATACTCACCTCGTGTATCTCGGTGAGGGATTTTTTTATTGGCGCATCTTTATAATCAAGTCTGTAGGTAATTGAGTCGTTGGCTTTCCAGGCCTCCGACTTCAAATAACACTCCGTTTTTTGATTATTGACATCGATAAAATATCCTTTCTCGAAAGCACTTTGGGCTTGAGTATCAAATGATAAAAAGGCGGAGCCAAGCGCACAAGAAAGAATGAAATACAATTGTTTCACGATAGATTACTTGGGAACTATCGACTTTTGAATGGATTAGACAACTTCGGATCGCTTATCATTTCATAATCCGTTAGTGTTGTAAGAAAAGCCGCAATGGCTTTTATCTCGGCTGGGCTCATATTCAATTGTTTTGTTTTGCCGTCAGCACCTTTAAAGCGCGCGTCTAAGTTAGGGCTGTTCTTAATGCCATGACTATAATGCTCCATCACTTCTTCCAGCGTTTTAAATCTTCCATCGTGCATGTAAGGTCCGGTGAGTTCTACGTTGCGCAACGAAGGGATTTTAAACATGCCGGCATCATTATTATTTCCGGTTACAGCCGAGAACCCCGCATCCTTAGGGTTTGCATCCAGCCCGATATCAGCAAAGCCGTTTGATTCATGGCAACTGTTGCAGTTAAATTTATCAAAGAAAAGTCTCCGACCTAGTTCTTCTTGTGCGTTAAGCAGAAACCTGTTTACGTTGGGATCTGCCTGGTTCGAAGTATTTTGGAATGTAACAGACTTATCAAATTTAGATTGATTGGATCGAATACTTAACAGAAACGAGCTCAGGGCGGTTGCTATTTTTTCTTTGCTAACCTGCTCATCATTAAATGCATTGTTGAACAGTTGTTTATATTCCGGTATGGTAGATAATTTTAGTGCCAACACATCCATATCATGAATGCCCATTTCGATATGATTCATAATAGGACGCGTAACCATAGTTTGCAGATCGCTTTCGCGACCATCCCAGAATAACTTTGTTGGTTGAATAAAAAAATCAAGAGGCACGACTACTCCGGGCAAATAGGTAATACCCTCATCGGTAAAAATGGTATCGATAACAACAGTTCCTCCCGAAGAATCAATTAGCACAGATTCACCTTTAAATGCATCTGAGATTATATTTTGAATAGGCATGGAATTACGAGGCGTGATGCGATTTTCAAAACCACGACTAAAAGCAGTATTGTCAGAAAAGGCAAGCGCTTGCTTATGGCAACTTCCACACGAAACTGTATTGTTGATCGAAAGACGGGGATCATAAAAGAGAACGCGACCGAGGGTTGGGATGTGGTCAGATAAACCTGAAACATTGTAAGAGAAAGGCTCGGCCGGTAATTCAAGGGTTATTTCCCGATTTTCGGAATAAAAGGGATCGCAGGAAAATACTACAATCACCAAGGCAACAACCATCCCAATGTGCTTCATTTTCATAGCTGTTAAATATAATTGAGCAATCTAGATAAGTAAGTTAAACAATACTTCCTTTAGACACAACTACCCCTCCATTCGTTGGAAAACTGACTAAATTTCAAGATGGGATAGATCATACCCTGATGCTATCAAATTTGCAAACCCCTTCTCCTTCCTCTAAATTGGAAGGTTTATTTTAACCCATGACCAAATCAGCAAAATCCCCAATACCTAAAACCGATGTGGTTTTAATGGGCGCGGGTATAATGAGTGCTACCCTTGGCACTATCTTGAAAGAACTTAATCCCAACATCGACATTCATATTTTTGAGAGGATGGATCGTGCCGGCTTAGAGAGTTCAGATGCCTGGCACAATGCAGGCACCGGCCATGCTGCCTACTGCGAATTAAATTATACTCCGCAAAAGCCTGATGGTTCGGTTGACATTTCAAAAGCCATAAAAATCTCTGAGTCATTTGAGGTCTCGCGCGAATTTTGGAGTTACCTCGTTGAAAAGAAATACCTCAACAACACGACTGAATTTATTTCTAACGTTCCGCACATTAGCCTTGTCTGGGGCCAGGACAATGTAGACTTCTTGCGTAAGCGGTATAGCCTGATGAATAGCTCACCACTTTTTGGTGGAATGGCTTATTCCGAAAATCACGATGAGATTTCTGAATGGGCACCGATTGTCATGCGCGGCCGAACCAAAAAACAACCTGTTGCGGCAACGCGAATGGGAATTGGCACGGATGTAAATTTTGGTACGCTTACACGCGGCATGATTGACCAACTTGTTAAAAAGCCGGGTGTAACCATTCACTATAGTACAGAATGTCTCGATCTTGATCCGGATGGCAAAGGTGGCTGGGATGTTTTTGTAAGAGACTTGAAGTCGGGTGTAAAGAAAACAGTCAACACACGTTTTGCTTTTATCGGAGCAGGCGGAGCAACACTTCATTTATTAAAACGCGCAGAGATAAAAGAAAGAAATGGTTATGGAGGGTTTCCGGTGAGTGGTCTTTGGTTAAAGTGTTTGAATGAAGAATTAATTAATAAGCATCACGCGAAGGTTTATGGCAAAGCCTCTGTTGGCTCTCCGCCTATGTCGGTGCCCCATGTCGACACGCGCTTTATTGAAGGAAAGAAAGAATTATTGTTTGGTCCCTTTGCGGGATTTTCAACCAAGTTTCTTAAGAACGGTTCGCTGATGGATTTACCCAATTCAATTAAGCTGGATAACCTGATGCCCATGATTTTTGCCGGAATCAGAAATGTGCCTTTAACCCGCTACCTGATTGAACAACTTCGTTTAACTCCCGAAGACCGTCATGCGGCCTTACGGGAATATGTTCCTTTTACCAAGCAGGTTGATTGGGAGTTGATGGAAGCAGGACAGCGCGTGCAGGTGATTAAGAAAGACAAAAAGAAGGGCGGAGTTTTAGAATTTGGAACCGAGTTGGTTGTATCGGAAGATGGAACGGTGGCTGCTTTACTTGGCGCATCACCTGGAGCTTCTACCGCTGTTTCCATGATGCTTGAATTAATTCAAAAATGTTTTCCTAAAGAAAGTAAATCGAGTGAGTGGCAGGCCAAACTAAAAGAGCTTGCTCCTTCTTTCGGAAATTCAATTTCAAAAGATCATAAGCTTGTTGAAGAAACCCGTAAGCGCACGAATGCGGTTTTGGGTCTTGATAAAAATTAAAAGATTCCCTCACCCCCGACCCCCTCTCCCTGCCTTTGCCGAATCCGCCATTTGGCGGAGCAGGCAGGCCCGCGATGACCGGTTGTAGGTTGGGGTGTTAATTCAAATCAATTTTTCCATTCTGGCCAGCGTCCCGGTGTATAAGGAGCACTGTTGAGCTCCAATTCTTTTTCCAGTTGCTCAATGGCTGCGTGAGTTTTTCTCATTTCTTCAAGAACAACGGTAAACTGTTTGGCTGCTATATCATACGAATCTCTAAATGTTTTTGGAATCGGAGCGGTAGAACTCCAGACGCTGCCTTCAATACCCGACACCCGTTCGTTGATAGCCGGAATGGTTTCAAAATCTCTGCGGCCTCTTGTTTGATCACCATTCATACGCGTTCTCAAATCCTGTAATTGTTTTGTGAGGGCATATGATTTTTCAAGAATGGATTTTGCCGGTGCGGGCATATCCTGAACCGCCAGATTAATATTACGCACGCGTTGATCCATGTTATTCAGCAAATCTCCAGCGGCACTCACTGCTTTTCGAATTTTAGTAACCTGTTTGTAGAAGGAAACGTTCGCACTCATGTCTGTCGGGATGCTGCTTTGATCCAATAGCTTGCAGTTAAACTTAACAGGAGCTACCAATTCTGTAACAACACCATCTTCATATTTCGACAACGTTACCGAGTATTGGCCGGGCATTGCCAGATGACCTTGTTCAGGACCGCCAAATAATTGATCAGGCGCAGGCGTAAATCGATTGTTAACGGGGGCGGGTGATCCATATCGAAAATCCCACACCAATCGTTGCAATCCTTTTTTAGCAGGCGCTTTCAGGTGGCGCACTACGCTGCCCGCTTCATCTTTAATGGTAAAAAGAAGATAGGGTTCAGGTTGCTGATCTTCCATGCGCAAACTATCCATGCTTGGATAAAATACTTTTTGTTTCTTTTCGTATTTGGCTTTCTCTGCATCGGCACGTTTTTGTTTTAGGGTTTTGATATCGTCTTTGAGATAATAAGAGAATACAGCACCCACGCTTGGATTAGGTGTAGAAAAATAACTGCTGCCTAAATGACCTTTGTCGCGCAAGCCCAACGGAAATCGTTCGATAAACATCAGACTTTCTTTTACAGGGAAAATGATGGCAGGTTTATTTAAATCTTCTTTTTTGAGATAGCGCAGCAGCGAATAATCATCGAGCACATAAAATCCGCGGCCAAACGTAGCGAGCACTAAATCATTTTCTCTGCGCTGAATTTCAAGATCGCGCACAGCAATAGTCGGCAAGCCAGCTTTTAATTGTGTCCAGCTTTGACCTCCGCTGGTTGAAAAGAATAAGCCAAACTCTGTTCCAACAAAAAGTAAGTTAGCATCAACATGATCTTCGGCAATTGAATAAACGCTTCCGCGGACAGGCAGATTATTTTGAATCGGCTTCCAGGTTTTTCCGGCATCGGTGGTTTTTAACACATACGGTTTAAAATCACCATACCGATGATGATTGAAGCAAACATAGGCTGTGCTTTTATCATGCAGCGAGGCAATGATCTGATGCACATAACTCATGGCCGGAACCCCGGGCAGGTTGTCAAACTTTGTCCAGCTTTTTCCGCCATCATTGGTGAGATGGATGAGCCCGTCATCAGTGCCAGCCCAAAGCATATTCGCATCGAATTTAGATTCTGCAACACTGGTAAGCTGCCCAAAGATATCCGTGCTTCCATTTTTTGCAATTGCATCTACTGACCAGATTTTACCCATCACTTCCAGTTTGTTGCGATCTATCTGTCGGCTCAAGTCCGGACTAATCACCGTCCACGAATCGCCCCGATCATCGGTGCGGAAAAGTTTGTTGGCTCCAAAGTAAAGACGCTTGTTGTCATGCTGACTGATCAACAAGGGCGCATCCCAATTCCAACGATAAGCGTCTTCGCCTTCACGCTCGATGGGTTTAATGAATAAATACTCACCACTTTTTTTATCAAATCGATTTAATCCGCCATACTGACTCTGTGCATAAATAAGATCCGGATTAGATTGATCCACCTGTGTTTCAAAACCATCGCCTAATGAAGTGATATACCAATCGGCATTGACGATTCCATTGGCAGAGGTTGTGCGGCTTGGTCCACCCAAACTTAAATTATCTTGTGTGCCACCATGCACTCCATAAAAAGGATAAGCGTTGTCGGTTGATACTTTATAAAATTGAGTAACGGGTAAGTTTGATTTGAAGTCCCAGGTTTTTGCAAAGTCCCAGCTCTCATAAATGCCACCATCACAACCCACCAATAAATGATTTCCATCGGTAGGATCAATCCAGATGCAATGGTTGTCGATGTGTTTATTTAGCTCGCCAAGGTTAGTAACTGTTTTGCCGCCATCACTGCTTACTTTATAATACGTGTCGGTAATAAAAATCCGGTCCACATTTTGGGGATCGCACGTTACTTCCTGATAATAATTACCAGATGTATAAAATGGATTTCGTTTTTCCCAACTCGCGCCTTTATCGATGGAACGGTAAATTCCACCTTTATCTTCATTTGCTTCTACAACGGCATAGAGTACATCCGGATTTACCGGACTAATCGCCAAACCAATTCTGCCTACATCGCCACCGGGCAAACCGCCATCCAGTTTTTTCCACGTTGCACCACCATCGGTAGATTTATACAATGCCGATTCAGGACCGCCACCAATGTAGGTAAACACTTTGCGAATGCGTTGATGAAAAGTTGCATACAACACATCTGGATTTCGTGGATCCATGACCAGATCGTTACACCCGGTGTAAGCACTTACGGATTTAACATTGGTCCACGTAACTCCTCCATCTGTTGACTTATAAACACCCCGCTCGCCACCTTCGCTCCACACCGGGCCATAGGCACCCACATAAACAATGTTAGGATTGGTAGGATGAACAATGATTTCAGAAATGTGCTCGGAATTTTTGAGGCCCATATTTTTCCAGCTCTTGCCACCATCGTCACTTTTATAAACGCCATCACCATAAGCCACCGATCGCTGATTGTTATTTTCGCCACTGCCTACCCAAACCGTGCTTGCGTTTGACGGATCAAGCGTAACACAGCCAATAGAATAAGAACCCTCGCCATCAAAGATGGGTGAATAGGTTACGCCCTTATTAGTTGTTTTCCATACACCACCGGAAGAAGCGGCTACATAATATTCGTTTGCATTGTCTGGGTTAACAGCAAAATCAGAAACCCGACCTGACGTAACGGAGGGCCCGATAGAGCGCAGCTTTAAACCAGAAAATGTTTCTGATAAAAATGTGGGAGTACTTTCAGGAGTTGCCTTTTTCTGACCAAACACAGGCTGCAGAATTGCAATAAAGATTATTGCGCAAGCAAATTTTAAAGATAGTTTCATAAATGAGGGATGATTTAAAAGTCTTATACAGATCAATTGAAATTTAGTAAAAAGTAAACAAGCCTTGCCTTTCTTAAGGCAAAATTGGGACAAGCGGTTACTCAGTAAACTAAAAAGGCTGTTCACTTTTGTAAATCAAAGTGTTCATAATTATACAATTCAGAACAGGGCTGATCAAGATTTACTCGATTTTCAGGCAAATACGAACTCTCTAAATTTCTGAATGATTTTTGTTGTCTGTCAAGCGAAAATCTATTGCCTATGTCAATCCGAAGTTCATCTGGTTCAACTTTACTCATTATCATTATTCTGGTGTTGACTTTTCCGGTTTGGATTGCCATTGGCGGAGCACTTATTGGAGTTGTTGCCGGGTTGTTCGGAGTAATGATTGGAGTAGTGGCTGCTTTGTTTGCAGGAGTTGTTGCCTTGATAGCGCTTCCCTTTAAAATTCTTTTTGGCTGGGGCGATTGGGGTTGGCACGGACCTGAATTTTTTGGCAATGGTTATGTGTGGTTTGCCGCCTTAATTGTAGCGGCTCTGATTATTTCGAAACGAAACAAGAAGTAGAAACTCTCTCAGAAATTTCAATCGAAGGGCACCCTCTCCTCTGGAGAGGGCCGGCTTGCCAACCGAATCCGCAACAAGCGGAGTAGGTTGGGGTGAGGTCAGTATTTCAAATCCTGCCTCATCAATTGCAGATGATTAACCAAAGCAGCTTGCCACGAAGTATCGGCATCCCACTTGTTTCCTAAAAACAAATTTCCATACTCCAGGTGCTTGATATAAAATTTGTAAATCGTTTCCTCTGCAGGAATGGTTTTTAATTCAGCTTCGCCACTGACCACCACTACAGAGGCGATTGAGTTTGCCATTTGAGTTATATCATAGTCGAGGATTTTTTTTGCTACCAACCCCCGGGTATGAACAAAGCGGAGCACCGTAATAAATCCGCGACTACTGAGGTCCGATTCACTCAACGCAGGATCCACCAATTCATACTTTACTGGAAAATGTTCTTTCAGAATTTGTTCCAGCTCAGCGTCTGCTTTTTCATTGCCAAATTTTGGCACGGCCACCTTAAAAGATTTGACCATGGCCGTGTACGTTTCATTTCTTCTGCCTGTAAAATATTTGATCGGGATCTCGGTTTCAGGAAAATCATTGATCAGAAAGTTTTGTTTTTTCTGATTGCTGAGAGCTAAGCGATAAATGGTTAATAAAATATCTTTTAAGACAGCTCCGGTTTGCCGCCAGGCGGTTGCAGTAGGTTCTACAAAATCACTGGTGTTATTGAATCGGGTAAATGTGAGGGAATAGCGTTGATTTTCTTTGGTTAAGAAGATCAGGAAAGAAACATTTCGCGAAGTCAGATAATGTGCAAACGCTTTTTCCGGATCGGCCCCGGCCAACATAAAATCAGTAACGAAATAAGCAATGGCATCAATGCCTGTTTGTTGAAACGCTTGTTGGGTCTCCTCCAAATCCTTTTGAGTAATTCCCTGATCATACAATACAATGGATCGGGTTGCCAGCAATTCTTCCGGAACCGATTCAGTGAATGACAGCCTGTTTAACAACACATCCTTTTCGTAGGCAGGTTGGCCATGCAGCGAAAATGATAGGATGGAGAGAATCAAAAGGAACAACCTATTCATGAAATAATTTTGATTGATAACGACTGACGCTTATCGCTATTGCAACATAAGTTAAATACCAATATATAAACCATCCTCGTCTGCTTTAATCGGATAACAATCAACATCAGGTGATCGCTCCTGAAATTCGCGACCGGTTTTCAAATTGAACTGATGACCATGCCAGGGGCAAACAATTTCACCGGCAAAGTTTACCAACCCCTTACTCAACGATTCCCCATTATGAGGGCAACGGTCATTCACCGCAAGAAAGTCGGCTCCTCTTTTTACCAGACAAATTCTTTTTCCTTCTACAATGAGTAGTTGCGGTTTATTTTCAACAAGCCGCTTGTCTGCTTCCGCTGATCCTGTAAAGATTTTCACCCACTGCATTGAATTCCTTTTGTTCAGGGCACCTTTTTTATACCTTGTTGAAATTACCCAAACCTATGAAGAAATTTTATCAAACGATATGCCTTTCCCTTATTGGCATCGCTGCCTGCGCGCAGATGGATAGTAAGCTGAAAGCAAGGCTGGATGTGCAAGTGCAGGAATTAGAACCGAAGATTATCGAATGGCGCAGGTATTTTCATGAGCATCCCGAGCTCTCGAATCGGGAAGTAAAAACCGGAGCCCGTATTGCCGAACAACTAAAGGCCTTAGGGTTAGAGGTTCAATACCCGGTGGCAAAAACGGGTGTAGTTGCTTTATTGAAAGGCAGTAAACCCGGACCGGTGATAGCCTTGCGTGCAGATATCGATGCGCTTCCCATCACTGAGAGAAACTCGTTGCCCTTTGCATCTAAAGAGAAAGTGATGTTCAGCGGGCAAGAGACGGGTGTGATGCATGCCTGTGGTCATGATGGACACATGGCGATATTACTGGCGGTGGCCGAGATCCTTTCAAAGAATAAAACCGAGTTGAGAGGTACCATAAAATTTATTTTTCAACCCGCTGAAGAAGGTGCGCCCGTCAGTGATGGAGTATCAGGTGCGGAGCTTATGATCAAGGAAGGTGTTCTTGAGAATCCGAAGGTGGAGGCGATTTTTGGATTACACATTCAGTCGTTGTTGCCATCGGGGCAATTGGCTTATCGCTCGGGCGGATTGATGGCTTCTGTAGATGGTGTTGATATAAGAGTAAAAGGCCAGGGCGCGCATGGTGCCACTCCGTGGGATAGTGTTGATCCGATTGTGATCTCGAGCCAGATAATTAATGGACTGCAAACTATTGTAAGCCGGCAAACAGAATTAACAAAGGATGGAGCGGTGATCACTATTGGAAGTATGCATGCGGGAATTCGCAGAAACATTATTCCTGAAGAAGCCATGCTGGAAGGAACCATTCGCGCCTTTGATGACAACATGCAGAAGAAAATCCATGCCGATATAATCCGCACGGCAACAAAAATTGCAGAGAGCGCAGGCGGTAAAGCTGAAGTAAATATTCAGGTGATGTATCCGGCCACAGTGAATGATGCAAAGCTTACTGAACAAATGGCGCCTAGTTTACAACGCGCTGCAGGAGTTGAAAATGTGAAGATCACGTTGCCCGTTACCATGGCCGAAGACTTTAGCTTTTTTCAACAAAAAGTGCCGGGCTTTTTCTTTTTTCTGGGAGCTTATCCGGCCGATATGAAATTAGATAAACAACCGACACATCATACAGCAGATTTTATGATAGATGAAAAGGCGTTGACAACCGGAGTGAAGGCCCTGATCAATCTTACCATGGATTATATGATGATGAACAGTAAAAAATGAATTAATAAACCTAAATCAACCCTACCGGTCTGACCGGTAAACCCTAACCATATGAAAAAAATTCTTCTCTTTCTTCTCCTGACCGCTACACAACAGACAATTGCTCAGGTAAACCCCAAGCTTCAAGCTAAATTAGATCAGCAGGCAAAAGAAGTTGAAGCAAAAGTGATTGATTGGCGCAGGCACCTGCATCAAAACCCTGAGCTCTCCAATCGCGAAACCAAAACTGCCGCTTATATCGAAGCGCATTTGAAATCATTAGGACTCAAAGTGCAAACCGGTGTCGCGTTAACGGGTGTGGTTGCCTTGCTCGAAACAGGAAAGCCCGGACCTGTGATTGCTCTACGTGCCGACATGGATGCGCTTCCAGTAACCGAGCGCAACAGTTTGCCTTTTGCTTCAAAGGTTAAAGCGACATTCAATGGTCAGGAAACGGGTGTGATGCATGCGTGTGGTCATGATACACATGTCGCCATGCTGATGGGTGTTGCTGAAATACTTTCCAAAAATAAAGCCGATCTAAAAGGAACCATTAAATTTATTTTTCAACCTGCAGAAGAAGGTGCGCCCGTTGGCGAGGAAGGTGGTGCAAGTTTGATGGTGAAAGAAGGCGTGCTTGAAAATCCTAAAGTCGAAGTCATCTTCGGTTTGCACATCAGTTCCATTACTCCCCTGGGAAAACTTACCTATCGCCCCGGTGGAATCTTAGCTGCAGCCGATAATTATTCTATAAAGGTGTTGGGTAAGCAGGCACATGGGTCTGCACCCTGGATGAGCATTGACCCGATTGTTGTTTCGGCTCAGATTATTACCGGTCTTCAAACTATCATTAGTCGCCAAACGGAATTAACAAAAGAAGCTGCTGTAATTACGGTAGGCCGGATTCAGGCAGGTATCCGTGAAAACATTATTCCCGAGGAAGCATTTTTTGCCGGAACCATTCGCACATTGGATACAGCCATGCAGCAAAAAATTCACGACAAGATTATTTTAACGGCTACGAAAATAGCTGAAAGTGCTGGGGCTAAAGCAGAAGTTACCATTCGCAGAGGCACACCAGTTACTTACAACGATCCTGCACTCACACAGAAGATGGCCCCCAGTTTACAAAAGGCTGCTGGAGCTCAGAATACGGTTGTGATCAATGCCATAACCGGAGCAGAAGATTTTGCTTTTTATCAAAAGAAGGTTCCTGGCTTTTTCTTTTTCGTTGGAGCTATGCCACCCGATCAGGATCCCAACACGGTTCCTTCACACCATACGCCTGATTTTATGGTGGATGAAAAAGCGTTTATTACCGGGATTAAAGCTATGCTCGATCTTACCGTGGACTATATGTATATGTCAAAAAAATAAATGACACGAAAAATTCCGCACGAACTTTTTGAGAAAGGACTGATAACAGAAGCGCAATTTCAGAAAATTGAAACCATCACGTCAGGTCGTGTAGTTTCTGTCTTCTATGAACTGCGCACAATGTTGTATCTCGGAGTAATGTTGTTTACTACGGGGGCAGGAATACTGATCTATCAGAATATTGGCGACATCGGGCATATTGTAAGTCTTGGATTGTTGACCGCTTTAATGATTTTATGTTTTGGATTCGCGATTAAGCACGAGGTGAAGTATTCAAATGATCGCGTTCAATCTCCTATACCCTATTATGATTATGTTCTATTGTTAGGATCTTTGCTCTTCATATCTATTCAAGGCTACATTCAATTTCAATATGGCGCCTTCGATGATCACTTGGGGTTGAATACACTCGTCACTGCTTTCTTCTTTTTTTACCTGGCGTATCGGTTTGATCATTTAGGTGTGCTTTCGCTTGCAATAACTGCCTTTGCCTCCTTTTGGAGCCTCACCATCTCACCTCAGAAATGGTATAGCGGAGAGTTTTTTTCAGGATCGCACCTGCACGTTACGGCCATTATATTTTCTGTTCTGCTCAGTGGTGTTGCAGTAGTGCTGAATAGGAGACAAATCAAGAAGCACTTTACGTTTACCTATCTGAATTTTTGCATGTTTATTTTCTTTGCAGGAAGTGTGGCCGGGCTTTTTGTAGATGAGCATCTGTACCTTGTGTATGTTCTCTTGATCTATGCAGGTTGTTATTTTGCCTGGGTCGTAGCAAAACAAAGAAAATCATTTCTGTTTTTGTTGTACGCTTTCCTGGCAGGTTATATCGCCACCACCTACTTGCTGGCTCAAACGGTGTTTGAAGCTGCACCTACGTTATGGTTTTATTATTCCATACTTTCCTGTGGCGGGTTTGTTTATTTTATCATTCGCTACAAAAACTTCTTTAAGCAAGCATGAAGAGCGCATACAATTATCAATGGGTTTATAATCTTGCCGTGGTAAAGGAAACAAAGCGGTGGGCAAAACATAATTATATTACGGATGAGCAATTCGTGAAAATCAACGAGGGTTATAAGGTACCTTTCTATCATCCCAATCTTATTATTCGAATCTTGCTTTTTGTTGCCACGTTGCTTGCCCTTTCTGGTGTTACCGGATTGTTCTTCTTGTTTGTTGCGGATGCCGGCTCAGTAGGGATATCGACTATGTGTATTGGGTATGGCATCGGCTCATTTATTATTTTGGAGAAAATTTTTATCGGAAAGAACCATTATAAGTCGGGGGTTACAGAAGCAATCTTATACCATGCCTGTGGATTTACGATTGGTGGAATAGCGGGGCTGAGTGATTTTGACAATACTCAACTCCTCCTCATAGCCTGTCTTGTCGTCTTTTCATTTTCGGCTATCCGGTATCTTGATTTAATTACCTCACTGGCAGCCATCGCTTCGTTTGCTGCGCTGTTGTTTTACAATTGTTTTGAGGCAGGTGGAGTTTTTAAACAGATAATACCGTTTGTTTTTATGCTCTCATTCTCTGCCACTTACTTTATCACAAAAAAATTACAGCGAAAGGATGATTTAAATGTATGGAGTAATAATCTACTCCTTGTGGAGGCGATCAGTCTGGTGTTGATCTATGTAAGTGGAAATTATTTAGTGGTCCGTGAACTCAGCGTAAATCTGATGGATCTTGAACTTATTGAAGGGGCCGATATTCCATTTGCTTTTCTGTTTTACTTTTTGACAGTATTTATTCCGCTTCTCTTTTTATATGTTGGAATAAAAAACAAAGACATGGTGCTATTGCGGGTTAGTCTTTTGGTGGTGGCTTTATCTGTGTTCACATTTAAATATTATTTTATTCCGGGCAACACGGAACTTATCATGATTGCGGCAGGAGCCATCTTGATTGGAATTGCCATTGCACTGATGCATTATTTGAAAAGTATTCGCAATGGATTTACAAGAGAAAATTTATTATCGGAGAAATGGCAAAACCTGAATGCGGAAGCGTTTATTATTTCCCAAACGATGGGGGGTAATCAATCAGTAAACCAGAGCGGTGGAGAAATCGGAGGCGGTGGTGATTCAGGTGGCGGTGGTGCGAGTACGAGATTTTGAAATCATCAATCCGCTTTCCAGATCATCACACCATCCGTAGCGTCATCATTAAAGGTTGGGCATTTACCATCCCCGTTTCCACTAAAGCCACCACCAGGCGCACAGATGAATGTGCACTGGGCAGAGTAAACCGATATGTATTGATCGCAACAATCCGGCACGGTGAGATACACAGTTTGATGTTGAAATTGATAACGCCAGACTTCTAAAGGTTGGGCTGGTTTACTCCGGATCAGTTCCTTTACACAAGACGGCACATCCCGCGGAATGTCGTTGGGATCACAACCCGACAAGGAAACGACAAGAAGAGAAATACTAACAAGGGATTTCATGGTTACTCTTCAGTAATTGATAGCACTTCTTCAATACAAGTGATCTTTACAATTTTCCCAACCATACAAATACTGGCTGCATCGGTTATTTCTTCATAATTGATGCGCACTAGTTTGCCATCCACCCATTCGAAATCATAAAGTGGATTTTCTGTAATTTCTTTTGGTAGTGGGGGAGTTCCGCAATAACCAAGCATTTGAGGCTCAAGCTTTGTGCCATTGGCCAATTCAAAAACAAAGCCACATCCGTCCAACCCTCTGAGGTCGCGCACGGTAGCCAATACACCGTCCTCACAAGTAGTCCTCAACCATTGTTCTTCATCACAATTAAGGAGCAAGAACGAAGAAAAGGCAATTAAAAAAATGGGCAATAGTTTATGCTTCATATCAGTTGGTCTTGTACCGATTTAGACACAGGGTTTTAGCTTACGGTTGGAATCAGGAGTAATTTTTATTTAACAGTGGAACGGCACCAAACTTAAATTAATTACCTTGTCTTGATAACCAATAACCTATGAAGCCTTTTCTCACGTTAGTATTTGTTTTCATTTGCCTGCTGGCAAATGCGCAAAAACAAAAAGCCAAAGTTAATCCTAATAAAACTTCGGTCATCCAATCAGTAGATAAACATCAACAGGAACTAATAACCATCAGTGATAAAATCTGGGGGTATGCTGAAACCGCTTTGCGCGAACATAAATCTGCCAGGGAGTTGGCCGACTATGCAGAAGCACAGGGCTTTGCTGTGAAAAGAGGCGTGGCCGGCATGCCTACTGCTTTTACCGCGGAGTTTGGATCGGGAAAACCGATTATCGGTATCATGGGCGAATATGATGCATTGCCCGGAATTTCTCAAAAGGCTCAACCCACAAAAGAAGCATTGAATGCCGGGGCAGGTGGTCATGGATGTGGGCATAATTTATTTGGTGCTGGAAGTTTAGGTGCTGCGGTTGCCATTAAGGAACTGATTCAACAAGGAAAATTGAAAGGCACCATTCGTTTTTATGGAACTCCTGCCGAAGAATCTGTGGGTGGTAAAATCTACATGGCCCGCGAGGGTCTCTTTGCTGATCTTGATGTTTGCCTTGATTGGCATCCCGATGTTGAGAACGCGGCTTATACCCAAAGCACACAGGCATTGGTTGACTTCATTGTTGAGTTCAAAGGCAAAGCTGCACACGCTGCTGCTGATCCATGGAATGGAAGAAGTGCTGTGGATGGATTGGAAGCATTTACGTATGGCGTAAATATGTTGCGCGAACATGTGCGCCCAAGTGTGCGTATGCACTATACTATTGTGAGTGGTGGTGATGTACCCAACGTAGTGCCCGAGTATGCAAAAGTTTGGATGTGGGTTCGCGATAGTAAGCGCGAAGGCGTTGAGGTAGTGTTTGCCCGCGTAAAAGAAATTGCTGAAGGCGCGGCTAAGATTGCTGGCGTGGAGTCAAAGGTTACTATTCAAACCGGGGACTATGAATTGCTGGTGAATCGTACTGGAGCGGCAGCGCTGCAAAAGAATTTAGAAATTTTAGGTCCCATTAATTACACACCAGAAGAGATTGCTTTTGCAAAAAAAATTCAGGAAGTGCAGGGTGGTGAGCAAATTGGTTTAGATGGGAGAATTCATCCACTCAAAGAAACACAGGAGCATCCCATGGGAGGCTCAACCGATGTTGGCGATATTAGTTGGAACGTGCCAGAAATAACACTTTATGCTACTACAGCCCCACCCAATACCGCCTGGCATGGTTGGAGTGTTGTTGCGTGTGGCGGCATGTCCATCGGTCATAAAGGAATGTTGTTTGCTGCCAAATCGCTTGCCATGACAATGGTAGATCTTTTTGAAAACGAGCAATTGCGTAAAGACGTGCGCGCGGAGTTTGAACAACGCAGGGGTGGTCATGTATACAAAGCGTATATCCCGGATGGCCCACCACCCGTGCCAGCCGGAAATTAAAAACGAAAGACTATTATAGAAATTATGTTGTCATCGCCCCGATGGATCGGGGCGATCTGGTTTTCGATGAACCAACCTTTTTTTCATTTACTGCCTGCTAATCACCGATTTTTCCATCGGTGTAAAACTGCCTTACTTTCTGATTCTATTTCACTTGGTTGAAGTACCAAAAACCTGTTTATGAATCGTTCTATAATTCTTTTACTAGTAATTTCTATACCGGCATTCTCTCAACGTGTTCCTACTTTTGAAGAGGTCATCTCACTCCGCAGTGTTGGCGGGGTAACGCTTTCTGCGGATGGAAAGCAGTTAGCATATACCGTACAAACAACCGATTGGAATGACAATCGATATGATACTGAAATCTGGTACTCACGTGATGGAGCAAGCCCTTATCAGCTAACAAACAATTCAAAAAATAGCAGTACAGCCCCGCTCTTTTCGCCTGATGGAAAATGGATTTCATTTTTATCGGATCGGGGGAATAAAAATCAGATTAATATAATGCGCACCGATGGCGGAGAAGCCCGTGCTGTTACCCATGAGGAAGAAGGTGTGTCTTCTTACGACTGGCATCCGGATGGGAAAAGTTTTGTGTTTGTTAAACCCGAAAAGGAAGACAAAACAAAAAAGGATCGTGAAAAGCGATATGGTGCTTTTGAGGCGGATGACAAGGAATTCACAGTATCGCATTTATGGCAAATTGAATTCAAGCCTGATATGATTGATCCGGCAGAATTTCCGTGCTACGAAAAAGTTGACTCATTAAAAGTTAAGGCAGGATGTAAAGAATTTCCCAAAGCAAAGAGAATTACTGAAGGCAAATTTACTGTTACCGGATTTTCTATTGCACCGGATGGTTTGAAGATCGCATTCGGTCATCAACCCAACCCGTTGATTAATTCGTTTTTGCGATCCGACATTTCCCTTGTTACACTTGCTGATAATAAGATTACTCCGCTTGTAACAAATCCAAGCTCTGATGCATTGGAAGATTGGTCACCTGATTCGAAAGAGATTTTGTTTACTTCCAACCTTGCTGACACAACTTCAAATTTTTACACCAATTCAAAACTATTTGCTATTACCATTGAGACGAAGGCAACTCGGCAACTGGCAAAATCGCTCGATGAAGATCTGGGTGGATTTACGTGGGAGCGAACCGGAATTTATGCTTCGGTTTGGAATAAAACACAACGACCACTTTATCGCATTGATCCTGTAAGCGGAGTTCATACCGTATTTAGAAATTCACCAGATCAGATTTTTTCTTTCTCATTTTCTGGGGATGGACAAACATTCGCGTTTGCAGGTCGAAATGGCGATCAACTAAACGAAGTGTTTATTTCTTCGATAACGAATTCACCAAAGCAGCTTACCGACTTAACCAGTCAGACAAAAGATTGGAACGTTGCGCAGAGTGAAGTAATCAGTTGGAAGAGTAAAGATGGCGCCAACATTGAAGGCGTGCTTCACAAGCCGAAGAATTATGATCCTTCTAAAAAATATCCGCTGATGGTTGTAATCCATGGCGGTCCAACAGGCATTGACACACCCACACCCGTGCCAGGATATGTCTATCCGGTTTTACAATGGCTTGATAAAGGATGTTTGGTGTTGCGTCCTAATTATCGTGGGTCTGCCGGTTATGGAGAAGCTTTTCGTTCGCTCAACGTAAAAAATCTTGGCGTGGGCGACATGTGGGATGTAATGAGTGGTGTTGACTACCTCGATAAGAAGGGAATGATTGATAAAACAAAAATGGGAAGCATGGGTTGGAGCCAGGGTGGTTATATCTCTGCTTTCCTCACTACGAACACCGATGTGTTTAAAGCTATTTCAGTCGGGGCCGGGATATCAAACTGGATGACGTACTATGTAAACACAGACATCCATCCCTTTACCCGGCAATATTTGAAAGCAACACCGTGGAGCGATGAGTCGATTTATAAAAAGACCTCGCCTATGACAAACATCAACAAGGCAAAGACACCAACGCTGATACAACACGGAGAATTTGACAAGCGAGTTCCCATAGCTAATGCGTATGAATTGGCTCAAGGTCTCCGTGATAAAAATGTGCCAACCGAATTAATTGTTTACAAAGGCTTTGGTCATGGAATTACCAAACCAAAAGAACGACTAGCCGCCACCTGGCACAACTGGCAATGGTTTAATAAATATGTGTGGGGAGAAAATGTTGAGATGCCGTTGGGTGAGAAGAAGTGATTTTTATGCGCAAAGAAAGGCTGTATCAAAAGTCTAGTAAAATTGAAATGTCATTCCGGCCCTGAGCCGGAATCCCATCATCTATTCACAAAACGGGATCGCGGGTCGGTGCCCGCGATGACCACATGACTTTTAATACAGCCCCCTTATTTCCTGGTTGATAACTTCTAAGCCCTCTTCCATTTAATACCACACCCAATCGCTTTTGTTTTTGTTACCGGAACGGATGCTCCCTTCAGCAGTGCATCAACAGCATCTTCCACATATCGTTTAGTAACTCCAGCTGCATTGCTGGGGCTGTCATCAATTGCTCCGATATAAGAAACTTTTAAATCTTTGGTAAGCACAAAAACGTGCGGTGTGTTTGTTGCACCATAAGCTTTCGCTGTTTCCTGACTTTCATCATAGAGATAAGGAAATTTGTATTTCTTCTTGTTGGCAATTCGCACCATTTCGGAATACGAATCTCCGGAGCCTTCATTCGCATTAATCGTAATCACAGGAAATCCCTTCGTGGAATATTTTTCATTTAAATCAATGATGCGCTGATTGTAGGCTTTGGAATAAGGACAGGTATTGCAATCGAAAATCAAAACATATCCTTTTGCATCTTTAAAGTCGGCAAGCGATACCATTTTCCCGTCTACATTTTTTAGCTTAAAATCGGTAGCGACATCACCTACCTCATACCCATTTTTTACAGGATTGGCGGCTACAAACATGACCACACACATCACCATCAGCAATACTCTTTTCATGTTGTATAAGTTTTTAATTGGTTACTTCTTCAATTAGCTTTTCGAGATCTCCTTCATGCAATTCTTTTTGCACCAATTTTCGTTTACCTGTTTTTGTATTGATAACCAGCGTGGCGGGCAGCGCCCCCGACCAGTTTTTATCAATTTTATCTATCCATGAATTAGGATCGCTTTCGGCCAGAATGACAACCTTAGACTGTAAATTTTTACGGGCAACAAACCGATTCACTTTGTCCGGGTTAGGGTCCAGATCAAAATCCATGCTCACCAGCGTTATGTCAACTGCTTTATTTTCCTGATTCAGTTTTTCGAAGAGTGGTATTTCTTTGACGCACGGGGCACACCATGTGGCCCAAAAGTTAAACACCTGGATGTGATCGCTAGGGGTCGTGATAATGTGTTGCAGGTCTTTTAATTTTATCTGCTCTGTCTTTTGAGCAAACAGGCTGATAGAAAGACATGTAAATAAGAAGGCAATTGGATAGCGCATGATGTTATAAAAACGTAATTTGTTCTGCTGTGTTCGGGTAGTAAAAATAGCCAATGTAAGGTGAATGACAGAAACGAAGTAAAAGGGTATAATTCAAGCACTTAGAATTAACCAAAATTGAGGCCAAATAGTATTCCACAAAATTTGATAGTTGTCAACATTACCAGACTGTTATGGCTTAAATATCAGAATATGAGATTGTTACACTACTTCTTGTTAATCAGTTCTTTGTGGACAACTAAATGGGACTGAGAAACCAGTCCTATTTCAAGGGCGATTATAAAGATCAGATTTTCAACAAACTAGCGTCATAATTTGACTCTTCATTAAACAAAATGAAGGGCCTGAAGGTCATTAAAATAGGAATTGTAAGCCATGAAATTCACACAGATTAAAGAGACCTGCATTTACTCCCGGGACCTAACCTCTGCCCGCGAATTCTATCATGACCTGCTCGGCTTGCCGATAATTGGTGAGCAAACAGGCCGGCATATCTTTTTCCGGGCTGGCTCGAGCGTGCTCCTGTGTTTCAATCCTGATGACTCGCGCCTGAAGCAAAGTCCGCCTGCGCATTTCTCTGAAGGCAAATACCATTTTGCATTCGAAGTGAATGCGGAAGAATATGAAGAGCACAAAACGGAGATTCAGAAACGGGGGATCACCATCATCGAGACAGTGGTCTGGAGAAATGGGCAGGAATCATTTTACTTTGATGATCCCATTGGAAACGTGGTGGAAATTGTGCCCGAAGGAATTTGGGATTAATCTATTTGATCGAAAACTTGAATGCACCGGCATGAGGCGACCGAGCGTGAGTAAGTACGGCTCCCTGATGATGTTCTTCAAACCAAATAAGATAGTCAGAATATTGAATGCAATCCGGTAAGAGAGTACCCTCTTTTACAATCTTTATAATTTTATCGCTGTTCAGACTAATTGAAATTTTTTCTTTTTGATCAGCCGGTAAATTGGAAATACGAACGTACTCAATACCCTTATAAATTTCAGAATCAACCCTCATATTCAAATCGGTTACAATATACGAATGCTTATTGGACAAAAATGGTAACCCAAGGTTTAATATCCCTGAGAATTAAGTTAAGTTTAAATCAAATTTTCAGTATCGGATGAAGCTGCGTTTGCAAATAGTCGGAATCTACCTCATAATCACTTTTGCCTTTATTAATTGTTCTCAATCACCCACGAACCAAAAGGAAAGACCGCGGACAGATATAAGTCAATCGTTTAAAGATTATTGGTATGCGGGTAAAGCAGAAATCAGTTCGTATACATTGACTCAAAACAGGTATGGCGAAGACAGGGAAGGAAAAGCCGTATTGATTTTTGTAACGGAAGATTTCTCTATACACAAACAAGTAAAGCTGGATAATCCGGAGGTTGACAGGAAAGATAATGTGAGTGTGCTGAAATTGAACTTCACTAAAAATTTTGTAACGGGCATTTATCCCTATTCAATGATGCTATCGGCATTTACACCGATTGATCAAAGTCAGATTTCAAATACCTTAAAACTCACCTCGAGTGTGCAAGAATGGTGTGGTCAGACTTACACGCAAGCCAATCTAAAAAATAATGGCTATTCCATTGTGGGTCACTCTTATTTTGAAAAAGAGGGCGATGAAACTCTTTATCTAAAAGCTGTTTGGCTGGAAGATGAACTCTGGAACCGCATTCGTCTTGATCCTGAAACTTTGCCCGTGGGCGAAATAGAAATTATTCCAGGTTTATTTTTTAGTCGATTGAGTCATACAGGACTGGATGTTGAAAAGGCAATTTGTTCCAAAGAAGAAACAGCGGGTGTGGTAACTTATTCGATTTCGTATTCGGAACATCAGCGGAGTCTGGCCATTCAATTTGAAAAAGAATTTCCGCATCGCATTAAAGGCTGGGTAGAAAAGAACGTGCAAGGTGATAATACATTTACTACTTCGGCTACATTAGACAAACAACTTTATACAGACTATTGGACACAGAATAAAAATGAGTTTCAATATCTGCGTGACTCTCTCGGACTTTCCCGTAAAAACTACTAAGATGATTTCCAATCAACGATCAAAATTTTCATTGCCTGCGGGCAATGTTTACCTAAACTGTGCATACATGAGCCCGCTACTAAAGGCAGTAGAGAAAAAAGGCGTGGCAGGTATTTTAAAAAAGCGAAACCCGGCCGCTGTTTCACAAGAGAGTTTTTTTACGGATACTGAAAAAGTAAGAAGGGAATTTTCGAAGCTGATTAATGGCGAAGCAAATCGTGTTGTATTAGTTCCATCGGTTTCTTATGGCATGGCCAATGTGGTTAGTAATATCAAAGTATCGGGATCTGACAATATTATTGTTGCCGCAGAACAATTTCCGAGCAACTATTATCCCTGGTACCGACTTCACCAGGATACAGGTGTGCAACTGAAAGTAATTTCAGCTCCTTATACGCGCATCAATCGGGGCGCGCAATGGAATCAGCGAATACTTGAGGCGATCGATAAAAACACAAAGCTGGTAGCGCTTGGAAATGTTCATTGGGCAGATGGCACACTTTTCAACCTGAAGGAAATAAGAAAACGAACCCACGATGTTGGAGCTTTACTGGTGATTGATGGCACACAATCCGTAGGTGCGTTACCCTTTGATGTAAAAGAGATTCAGCCCGATGCGTTAGTGTGTGGTGGTTACAAATGGCTGATGGGTCCATACTCATTAGGTCTCGCTTATTATGGCGAATACTTTGATCAGGGAAAACCCATAGAAGAAAACTGGATCAATCGCCTGCACAGCGAGAACTTTGCAGGCCTTGTAAATTATAAAAGTGAATATCAACCCGGAGCACTTCGGTATGAAGTAGGCGAGCATAGTAACTTCATTCTGGTGCCTATGTTGCTGGAGGCGCTCAAACAAATCAATCAATGGAAGCCCAAAGCTATTCAGCAGTATTGCGCGTCCATTACTAAGAAGCCTATTCAATTATTGAGGGATGCCGGCTATTGGATTGAAGATGATCATCATCGGGGCCAGCATTTATTTGGTATTCGTTTGCCCGAAGGCAAGACGATCGAGAGAATTAAGGATCTCGTTAAGAAAAACGAAATTTCAGTTTCATTTCGTGGCGATGCCATTCGTGTGTCGCCCCATCTTTACAATACCGAAGCAGACTTAATGAAGCTGGTAAAGGTGTTGGTTGCTGAGAGACCATGACAAAACAAAAGTCAGCTGACTATTTTGCTAGCGGGATTGTTATTGCATTGATCGGTGCGATCTGCTTTTCTACCAAAGCCATTTTTGTAAAACTTGCTTATCGCGATACGGAAGTTGATGCCGTTTCATTGCTTGCCTTGCGCATGATTTTTTCGCTACCCTTTTTTCTTATTACTGCGTTTGTGTCTTCCAGCAAACAAAGCAATGTGCGGTTTACACCACGACAATGGATTTATATTGCCATCATTGGTTGCCTCGGCTATTACGTCAGCAGCTTGCTGGACTTTCTGGGTCTGCAGTATGTAACTGCCGGCATAGAGCGACTGATTTTGTTTACCTATCCTACCTTGGTCTTGCTTATGTCGGCTCTTATTTTTAAAGAAAGAATAAAGCCTATACAATGGGTAGCTTTGGCGATCACGTATGCAGGACTGGTCATTGCCTTTTTAGGCGAGGTTGATTTTCAGGTTGAACAAAATAAAAATTTTGTTTTAGGCTCAGTGATGATATTTATCTGTGCCTTTACGTATGCCAGTTACATCGTTGGCAGTGGTCGTTTGATTCCAATGGTGGGGGCTTCAAAATTTAACAGCTATGCCATGAGTTTTGCATGTGTAGGAGTACTGATTCATTTTTTTATTAGCTCCGAGGTTTCACTTTGGAGTTTTACACCTCCCGTATATTATTATGGTGTTTTGATGGCGATTCTTTCTACCGTGATTCCCTCTTACCTGGTGGTGCAGGGCATAAAAAGAATCGGCTCCGACAATGCGGCTATTGTAAGCAGTGTTGGTCCGGTGTCAACTATCCTGATGTATGGGGGGTTTTCATATAATTAAAAGAAGAGGATAATATAAAAAGTGCGAAAAATGCACAAACGATTAAAAATTTAAGGTTTTTTGGCCCTTTGACTGTGAGTGGAAAGGACACGATAAAAATTGAAACTACTTCCGCATGCTTCAATTCAACTTCCGGTTTATGGCTTGGGTAATTAATCAAGTATTCCTTTTTCATCAACCGATTTGATAAAAGCCTTAATTGAATCTAAGACATGTTGCATCGGTTCCTTGTATTTCAAATAGTTCTGTAAATCATTGATGCTCTTGCGTTTGAACTCTTTATAATTGTCTAATTCGGGCAATTCCAGCGATCCAATTCCGGGCTCAATGTATTCTTTGAATACTTTCTCCAAATTAGCAATCAAGTTTGCCAACTCTGAAAACGAATATCTTAGATCGTAAAGCTCTGGGTATTCCCTTTTTAAATCTTCATATAGGATAATTGAAAACTTAAGTCTTTGATTTGCAGAGGATTTAATTAATTCCCTCATCTCAGTAATTGTCATCTGATTTTCTGATGAGGGTACATTATGGGGTACATTTTTAGGGTACATTTTGCCAACTCCATTTAGAACCCACTCTTCCGATACTCCAAATGCCTTATTTAAACGTTGTACAAACTTCTTGGTAATTGGCCTTCTACTATTCTCAATATCACTGAAATATGATGATTTAACACCCAATTCGGACGAGAATTCCTTTTGAGTTTTCTTAAGATAGACCCTAAGAGCTTTGACTCTTTCGCTTTGCTGCTTCATTCAAATAAAAAATTTACTTCTGAATACCCTTATTAAATAACTTTTCTGTTAACTTTACTCACTAATAGTAAAACTAAAGCAATTCTATGACAACGAAAAAGAAAATCAAAAAAAGCTTGCCTCATGGATACTTAACAAAAGTTGCCATGGCTGCTGGCGTTTCAAAAAGTGCTGTGACACGATACTTAAACGGCTCAGTAAAATCAAGCCCACGGATTGAGAAAGCTGCAATTGAATGTGTGCTCGAATACAAAAATACTATCACCCCATTGCTGAACAAACTAAATAGAGTTCGCTAAGTGGAGCAGGTGGTTCTTTTGGATAGGGACATTTTTATCTCAAGGTCTTACCTAATTGAAAGGGGCTTGAGTATCAATACTCTTAAGAAATGGGTATCAAGGAATACTGTGACTAGCCTTTTGATTAAAGGAATCAAGTACATCAAATACTCCACAATTCCAAGGCAGACACAAGACAAACTACCATCCGCTTCCGAATTAAAATCAATTATTCACGAGGCTAAATCTGATTCTAAACAAAGTTATTATAATCAAATTTTGACGAATGCTTTCGAGAAGGGATTTATCACTTTTCGAAGTGAGTATGAAAAAGATAAACGATTAACACTTGACAAGATTACTGAATGTGCCAGGTTAAGAGCGGTTTGGGAAAAAATACTGGAGCATAACAATGGTGCAAGGGGAGCAACGGAACTTTTGTTCAAAGCTTTCGATTCGATTTATAAAGGAAAGTATGCAACCTATGGAGCTTTTTGCACTGTAAAGACTAAAGCCCGGAAGGATATTAATAGCGTTGTGATTGATACGCGATGGTTTAGAGAACAACACTCTTCAATTGATCAACAAGTTTTTTATTGGGCAGCGGGTTTAGTTTCTAATCCGCTTAATGATACTTCAAGGACTATTTGGAGAAAGCTAAATGACGCTTGCAACAAGGCGAATATAGAAACCCCATCATACTCATGGGTTAAAAAATTTGTGCGAGAGAAGGAAAGAAATCCTCAAATATTTGCTTCTCGGTATGGAAGAGAGAAAGCTTTTAACAAGTTGGAGCCATTTGCGACAATCATTCATGCAAAAAATCCCGGCTCGCAATGGCAAATTGATGGATGGGATTTACCATTCTACTACAAAGGTTTCTATAAGGGCAAGCCAACTTCATATTTAAAGCTGATACTTGTTGCCGTGATGGATTATCACAGTAAAAAATTTGTCGGTTACTGCATAGGGGAAAGCGAAAACACCGACACGATTTTGAAAGCGATTGAAAACGCTGTTCGTAATACCGGATTTCTTCCTTTTGAAATTCTTTCAGATAATCACTCATTCAACAAAACGATGGAAGCAAATCACTTTAAAGAAGTGATTGAAACCATTGGAGTGACATGGAGAGTAACAAGCAATCCAAGAGAGAAAGTTATTGAACGGTACTTCCGATACTTAGGAGAACATCACAGTAAGAATTACCCTGGATACTTAGGCCAGGGACTTAAGACAAGAGAGAAAAACGGACGACCGACTCAAGAGTATCATGATCATTTCACGAAATCAGATACATGGAAAGAGAGAAGGGAGGTTGAGTTAATTGGACATTCTATTATTACTGAATTCAACAACGCACCTCTAAAACATTTGGGATCAAAGACTCCAAATGAAGTTCATGAGAATACTGAAAAGCCATACACTTTCCCGATTAATGAATTTTTGAGACTTAAAATATTTTCACGCAAATCAATCCAAACAATTAAGAGAGGACAAATTCAAAAACTTCCTGGATGTCCTTATGAGTATCAACTAACTGCCGAACAATTCACAAAGCTTAATGGTAAAAAAGTAATTGTGAGATATGAGTCTTCTGACATGATTTATTTGTTCGATGAAAAAACAGACGAACCCATTACAACAGTTTATAGGAAGTCGGGAATTCATGGAGCTCTTGCAGATCAAACCCAAGAGGACATTGATAAACTTAATAAGAATAAAGGTCGATTAAACGGCATTAAATCAAAAGCAAAAAAAGAGGTTGAAGGATTGAGGGACAAGACTCTAATGATGCACCCGAACGCTTTTGAAACCCTAAATAGGATAATGACTCCAAAGCATGTTCTCCAGGAGGTTAAAGCAAACTATGAACTGAAAGAACGTGTAACAAAAGACGGTACGAATTTGGAAATGGCGGAAGTGCGTTCAGTTGAGCCAATGATAATAAGTTCATTGAAGCCGCAAGAATCAAAAGATAAAAATCCTTACTCAGTGCGCGGAAAACATCAAGTAAAGAAAATAGATTTTACCGATAACGATGAACTATAAAAAATGCCTCATAACTCTGGCGGAAAGAGTTAGAGGCACGAATGATTAATCACAAAACCTAAATTAACCATCATGACAAAATTAACACAACAATCCGGATTAGACAAAGAATTAATCCGAAATGCAATACAAGACTATTGCAAGACGCGAAATTTTAGCCAGAGCGAATTAGCAACTCAGGCAGGAGTGAGCGGAGCAACGATCAATAAAATGATCAAAGGAAATTGGGAAGACATACGAGATGGACTTTGGCGAAAAGTTTTTATTGTTGTAACTGATGGAGTTGTACTTATTGAGACGAGTGATCATGCAGCAGTAAAGAAGCTTTGCAGGCGGACGCGTTCTCAAAAGTTAATGACGGGATTGATTGGAGATACTGGAATGGGTAAGACAACCAGTTTGAAAATACTAAGCCGAAACCCGAACACCTATTTTGTTTCTTTTGATAAAACGATGAGAGCAAAGCAATTTTTTGGGGCAGTACTGCGAGAGATGGGAATTGCATTTGAAGGCAGTGTAAACGATATGGTTAACACCATAGCCAATGAACTCAACACTCAGGCCGCTCCACTTTTGATAATTGATGAATCGGGAAAGCTTACTCATAACATGATACTTTATTTGCATGTGTTGAGAGACAAGACGGATAAGAATACCGGAATTGTACTGGCCGGAATGCCATACTTCAAAAACAACCTTATCAAATTTAGCAATAAACAAAAGGAGGGCTACGCTGAATTTTTCAGAAGGGTTAACCTGTGGCACGAGATGGAAGGACTTACCCCACAAGAGGCACAATTTATTTGTGATGAAAATGGAATTAAGGATCAACAGATTGTAAAGGAGTTGAGAAAAAAAAGACGGTTTGGCGACTTAGTGAATGAGATTTTACTACACAAGGAAGCTCAACTTTAAACCTTACTTCTTCAACCCTTAAATAAATCCCACACTATGAAAATCAAAAAATTCGAAGCACAAGATCACCAATACGGACATAAGCCACTTATCGTTAATGATAAATTATCTGTGGAGAACCATGAATACATTTTTGAGACGCTAACAAAAGTTTCTCCTTCCATCGCCTGGGAATTGATACTTGAATTCATTGATGATTATTCATTTATAAAGAAAGAGTCACAAAAGGTAGTAGGGTATTCGCCCAAAATATTTCCTTTCGATATAGGAAACGCTCTTAATGCTCTGAAGTCGATAGCTGAAGCACTGAAAGAAATAACTGTGACACAAGATGCAGATGGTTTTGTATTCGGTAACTATAAGCCTTTTTTACAGATTGTTTCTGATAATGGATTTTGCACCAACAGAAGTGATGAATTATACATGATCATCTTAGACTATACCACCTTCAAATTAAGGGAGCTAAGTATTGATCCAAACGAAAAAAGAGCAAAGACGGCTTTCGAGGTAGTAATATTCATGGAAGCCTTTGCAGATGGGGTTAAAGAGATTAGGCACGTTCCAATTTTCAACAGTTAAATATAGGAGACAAAGACAGCAAGCCACTAATAAACTAAATCAATATGGAAAAGCTAATTACATCGAAACAGATTGGAAAGCTTCACGCTCTTTTGTATCAAACGGGCCTGATGGACAGTAAACGTGAATTAATCTTGCAGGTAACTAATCACAGAACGGACAGCAGCAAGGAACTATTACCTTGTGAAATAACAAGGCTTATAAACCATCTCGAAGAAAATTCTGGACTTGATGGGTTAAGGAGAAAGGTATTCGCACTTGCTTACTCTGCTGGGATTATCTATGGCGACACACCTGAGGATAAAAAAATGAATGCAATCAAGCTTAATAAGTTCATCGCTGAAAGGGGAGCCATAAAAAAGGAGATCAGTAAAATGACAAAGCCTGAGTTATTGAAAACAGTTGGTCAATTTGCTGTGATGGTTAAACACAACGTAGAAAGCCAAGACAAGAAAAATGCAATGAGAGAAGTTAACTCACTATTAAATGAACTAAACCTAAATGTAAAATGAAAAATGCAACGGTACTTGTAAATGAGAATGTGAGCATTGAGAATGCCCACGGATTAATGAAACTTATTTTCGAACGGTATCAACCGGAAGAAATTAGAGAGTTATTGAATGAGATCATCTATCAATACAACTGGCTTTTGATGGAGCACCTGAGAGACCAGGGAGCCGCAAAAGGATTGATTGATGAAGTGAATTCACACACACATCTTTTGAAGGAGCTCTCTGATGCGTTGAAAGGATGTAAAGTATTATCATAGACAACAAAACTTAAGACATCATTACCCGAAAAAGTGCAGTCGTGAATTTGCGATTTTAGTTTTAACAAATCATCAAACTACTTTTACAATGCCAAGAGACAAAGAGAGAATTCAAAAGCGGAATAAGGATTTGGTGGAACGACATAAGCAGCTTTACGACATTGATCGGAAAAGGCATGATGATGTGATCAACCAACTTGCAGATGAATTTTACCTTGACCCTGACACGGTTGGGAGAATCATATCCGGATCATTTCGGGGGGATAAGCAAGGAAAGGGGGCGTAAAGGCCCCCTTTTTTATTTAACTGATGAGTTTGACAAAAAACCCACTTAGAACCCGCTTAAAATCGCTTAAAATGAAAGAAGTGCCTAATTGTTATATGACGAGTCGCAAAATGTTTGTTTCTAATAGGGCGTGAAAAGGCTGTGATTTCTGCAAAATCATTTCCGGCTAATTCTTATCCCTTAAAGTGAACAGTAATGAGTCAACAGATTTTCTCATTTGTGAAGAGTTTTGTTCCATCGTTTTTAAAAGATTCTGATGGTCATTTGTCACCTTATAAAGTGAGTCTCTTTCTCTCTGTATTGTTTCTATTTTATGCCGCTGTTCATCTTGCCTATACCCTTGGTAAATCTGCATGCCAACAAGAAATAATCCAACAATTGTCAAGATAATGGGAATCCAGACCTTATTACGTTCAGTTTGTTCCTTCGCTTTGATATTTGCGACATTCTGCTTTTTGTATGCTATCCATCCACCTGCATTTAGTACATCCCCGCCAAAGACATTGAGTTCGACTAACTCATATGAATATTCTTCAAGTAATTTTTTGATAAGACCATGTGTTATCATTCTGTTCATTAGCATGGTCATCCGGGTATTCGCCTCACTATTCTTAACCTCTACATGTTTTGTGTATATCGAAGAAAATGGCAGTGGCCCGCTCCTTAAGGCATTCAAAACTTTATCAATTAATTCGTCTTCACTCATTACTCAAATATTTAATTCACTAAAGGAACAGTACTCCAATATACCAAAATATTGGTTTCAATCAGGCGCAGATACTCCCTATAAAAGGGCAATACCCCCCAACTTATTAGCTCAATGTACGCACTTTCAATACAGTTTTAAACCAACTTTAATATGAAAACAACCGAACGGATTTTACTTTTTGAAGACAAGAGGAGAATCACAAAACAGGAATACTTTAATATCGAAGTCTCTGAGCGACTCACCGAAATTGTTAAACTATTCGGGGAAATTGGAGACATTGAATTGTCAACAGAAGATTTGAAAGCCATTCAATCTGAAGACCCAAAGTCAATAGTAATTAAGAAGTTGGCTCCCACTTTAGGCGAAGCAAATATTGGAGGAATGAAGGTTAGACCGTCCAAAGCGATTGAGCTTTTAGAGATTAACTACGATGACTTTGTAACGGCTGTTCAGGATTTCAGAAAATGGATAACAACTTCTATCCAAAATACCCGAATGATGGAAAGTGTGTCAATAATATTTGATCCTAAGTTTTTTGTAATTGAAAACGGAGAGGTTGAATTGGATAACACATACTTTGAGAAATGGAGCGAAACTCTTTGTAAGATATTCACTAAGAATGAGACACAGGCCAGAATCTTTAGTGAACTCAATACAATTTGTGAGGCTATGAATAGGTTAATGGAAATCAAAAGAAGCGAGGATGTTGACATGTCTACTTTTAATAGCAGGATGACAACTGAAAGGATAAAACTTGATCCTAATCGTTTGATAAATGAGGAGTTGATAGAACTGATTTCAGTTGAGGGAGGGAAATTCAAAGTCAACTATAAATTTATTGTTAGGCATTAAGAAGCTAAAAGATTTAGACAAAACCCCCAGAAGAAATGAACACCCAGGATCACGATCAAACCAAAATGCGTGAGGCAAGAGAAAAGATTTGCAAAATCTTAAAATTGAAAACTGATTCAGGTGATAATGAAATTTTTGATGCTTGTAAACGAGCGAGTAAAAGTCAATTGATGTCGTTAGGTACTGAGCTTAATTATCTTTTCAGTCAAATCAAAAATAAATGAATTTAGAATTTTACATTAGGATGCGTGATATGATGAGTAGTGGCCTTGTTAAGATGGCTAGTACTGCTAGTAAAACAAGTGCATCTATCAAAGGCGTAAACGGTACGCTTGCGCAAAGTTATGACACTATTCGAATTAAGATTAGGGATTTAGAAAGTGCGATAAACAAGAGCACATCAATAAGTCACATACGAAGTGCGCGCAGAGAGCTAGATCAACTTCAGCGCATGGCATCTCGTGCCCCAGGTAACTTAGTTGGTGGGAGTGGATTTTTTTCAGGCATGTTTCGCCAGGCACTCCCCGCTCTTGGCTTTGCCGGAGCAATGATGATGGGCGGCAACGCATATTCTTCATCGATGCTTTTAGAAGGCCAACAAAGTGCTATCAATTTTGCCACTGATGGCCAAGGGGCTAATGCAGTTTCAAAAGTTCGATCTATAAATAATAAGTACGGACTAAGCAACGAATTCGGGATGGAAGGATTTAAGACTTTAGCGGGTTCCGTTAGGTCACTCAATATCCCCCTGCAAGAAACATTACGAATTTATGAAAGTGTGGGCGCGGCAGGTGCAGCAATGAAAATAGATGCTGAGGCACAGAAGGGAATATTTTTAGCCCTGGGACAAATAGCAAGTAAAGGGACGGTGAGTGCTGAAGAACTGAGGGGTCAGATAGGTGAACGTCTTCCTGGTGCGTTTGGTATTGCCGCTAAAGCGATGGGAGTTAGCGAGCAGGCACTTGGTAAGATGATGCAGCAAGGAGAGTTATTAAGTAAGGACTTTTTGCCAATGTTTGCTACGGAATTACAAAAGACGTTCGGAGAAGCCGCTGTGAATAGCGCGGAGAGTTCGATGGCGGTTTACAACAGATTCAAAAACACAATTTTAGATTTAAAAAACTCAATAGGCGAGAAACTACTCCCTGTTATGGCCTCTTTACAGAATGCATTTATAACCTCTGTTGAGTGGGTTAAGGAAAATTGGAATTGGGTTGGGCTTTTGGCCTCGACAATTGGTTCTCTGTTTATTGGTTATCAATTATGGATAGGGTACCAAAATGCTTTGAACATTTCCATGATGATGAACCCAGTTGGCCTTTTGGTTGGTGCTATTGCCGCCCTTGTGGTTGGTGTGATTTGGGCATGGAATCACTTTGAAGGATTTCGTAAAACGATTTACAGTGTGTGGGAAGTAATGAAAGTGCTGTGGGGTTACATCTACAAATTCATCAAGCCGGGTCTTGACAGTCTCGTTATTCAATTTCAGCTTTTCAAGTTAGTCGTTAGTCAACTGTGGGATGTGTTTAAGGTAGTGTTTGATAAAATAGCCGATTACTTCTCTGTAGTGTTTGGGCCAATAATAGCCGCTATAAAGTGGCTATGGAATAAAGCTGGTGCCAGTGGCCTTGGCGGTGAAATAGCCGCAGCATGGAACCGTGGGCAAGCCACAGGTTTAGCTGACGCAATGATAGGCCCAGGAGCAGGTTTAAAAGCTACCGCAGTCACGCCAGAAGGCACTACTGTGGCAGATGTATTTGGTTTGCGGAAAGGTGCCAGTGCCGGAGATGACGGTGGAGTATCGCGAGGTATAACCGGAGGTGGCCCACGTGTAGTAAACATCAATGGCGTAAAGTTTACAGAGAAGATTGAGATACACTCCAACACGGTTGGTGAAAGTATCGATGATCTTGAGACAAAGTTGCAGGAGATGTTTTTGAGAGTGCTTAACAGTGGGGCCGCGTTGCAATGAGTTTAATTATCTACGATCTTAAGCAACTGTATCGCCAAACGTTTGGAGGCAATCCATCCGTTCCTCCTGTTCGTGCTACTGATGATCCTGGAGAATTCAGAATTCAGGGAAGTAATGATAAGTTAACGCAAATAAGAGGCAGTGCGCTGACTGCTGACTATTTAGGTAAAGAGATATGGTTGCCTGTTAAGTTCTTTGGCCTTGATCCAGATAAATTTGGAATGGGTAATTTACTATTACCTTATACTGTTATTGAAATGCAAGCGAAGAAGAATATTATCAAAACTCCGTTGGCTGATCGTAAAGGAACTGTGAAAGAACTTTACAGCATTGATGATTTTGTCGTAAGCCTGAAAGGGTTTGTTATTGATGAGACTAACCGCATTTGGCCAGAGAAGGAACTTCTCATACTAAATGAATTGTGGAAACTCAATGAAGCTGTTAAATTGGACAATGCACTTAGTAATATTTTTTTTAATGGTCCCGCCTGGTTCTCGATTGAAGACCTGAAGCTGCCAGCGATGGAAGGCCGCAAACACATTCGTGCATTTAGCATGAGGTTGGTGAGTGACGCGGTATTCACACTTGACCAATAATAGCGATGCGAGGTAAAAGAAAATTATTCAACTCGTCAGGTCAAATTAAATTTTCATCAAATAAGGGAAGAAGCCAATCTCTTATAGAAAAGAGAAATAATTTGATGATTTATCGTTACTACTTCTTTACTGCCTTTACGGAGTTCAAATTCGAAAGTATTTTGGAACGCCTGAGTGATGAGTTTTTTATAAGTCCCATTACAATTAGTGGGATATTGACGGACTCCTTTGATCAATTTCAAAAGGTTAAGGAGGAAGGGCTAACCATTCAACAGTTAGAAAAGAAGTTTCCTAAAATAAGATGGAGCATACCGGCAACGGTGAAACTTCAAAAGAGGCTATGAAAAAAAGCAAGACACCATTAGTTGTTACCAACTTATCAATAGTAAGTCCTAACCGACAGAATAAAGATATTGGTGATTTAAAGATCGCTACCGTTTCAGCCGATAGTATAGACTATCCGAATAGAGTTCTTTTGTATGACACCTATCATCATATTTTGACATTTGATGGTCATCTTAATGGAGTTATAGGAAAGAGAATTTCTTTTGTTCGAAATAAGAAACTACACTTCATTGATAAAGCAGGTGTAAGGGTTCCAGCAATGGACAGAGTGATTCAAAGTGCTTTCTTTTATGATGTTATCACCAAAATTTGTGAAACAATTTTCTGGGGTGTTACTGGTTTAGAGTTTTATCCAGGTAATGATCTTCGCTTCGTGGAGATTCCGCGCAAACACATTAAGCCAGAGAAGAAAATACTTACTATTAATCAGTACGATGATACCGGCATAGACTATGAGCACATTTCAAATATTTGGGTGATCGGTGAGCCTGATGATAAAGGAGCTCTATTGACTTGCGCTCCTTACTCATTGTATAAGCGTACTGCCTTCGCGGATTGGGCGCAATATATAGAGTTATTTGGTCATCCTGTTCGTGTAATCTATTACGATGCATACGATGTAAAGACTAAAATCGAATTGCGTGAAGTCCTTGATCAAAGCGGCTCAAGCCTTGGTCTGATGATTCCAAAGCAGGCAAAATTTGAAATGTTTGACGGGAAGGATAGCAATAGTTCGGGTGATCTTCAGAAACGATTTATTGATTCGTGTAATGCGGAGATGTCAGTTGCTATTTTGGGTAATACTGAGACTACGAAAAGCGGTATACGGAGCGGGTTGGCCCAAGCCGAAGAGCATGGCAAACAGCAACTAGAAATTCAGAAAGATGACCTTGAATATGTTTGCTCCAAATTGAATAGTCCTAAGTTTAAAAGCATACTCAAAAGTTATGGATTGCCCGTTGAAGGAGGCCGTTTTGTTTTCGAAAAGGAAGTAGACCTCTTAGCACTAAGGAAACGAATCGATATTGACCTCACCCTTGATAAAATCGTTCCCCTGGGTGATGACTATTGGTATAATACCTATGGTATTCCAAGACCTAAAAAGCTTGTTCAAACACCCCTTAAAGATAAATTGAATGAAGACTTAATGGGTAGTGAGAGTTATTTGGATATGCTCTTGATTTTTATAAAGGAACAATTTAAACGATTACAGAAATGATAACAATAATGACACTCGCAGATTTCTCGACTTTAGAAGCCACGAAATTGATGAGCGGTAAACCATCGTCTCCGGCACTGGCACCTTTCAGCGATCCAAATACATCCACCATCGTGTTACAAGTCGATGAGAAATTAATGGCGAAACGTAAACAATTCGCTGATGAATGTGATAAGATCGTGTCGAAAAATAATCGAATACAGGAGCTTATGGCTAAGTCATTCGATGATTTGATGGAGAGCGGAGAGAGCGCAGAATTACAAAGATTATCCCCTGCGGATTGGAAAAGGAGGGTTGAATCTCTGTAAAATTGGCCCATATTTGAGAGTTCGCTGTTTTAATTTTATGCGTGCCCATTTTTTAATTTTACGAAAGTCGATCATAGATGGCTTATTTCTTTTTGAATGAAGAGATTTTTCTCTTGCAGATTGTGGGCACGGCAATGATCTTGATGGGTGTGTTGTTGGTGGGCAAACGGAAGGCTTCATAACCCTCACCCCAATTAGTTACGGATCTAACATACAGACTCAAAGTTCCCCTCTCCCTGGGGAGAGGGGCGAATGATGTTTGTGCAAGTGTGATGAACTTTGTGGGGTGAGGGTTGTATTCTGTGTCCTCTGTGGTAAAAATCTTTGCGCCTCTGCGCCATTGCGGTTAAAAAAGATGTGTAACTTTCACTATGACACGACTCATTCTCCTTTTCTTCCTCATTCCTCTCCTCAGCCCGGCTCAAACCCCGGAATTGATTTTTGTTTTTTTAAATAGTCGCACGGACAAAGCCACACTACCCGAAGCGGAAGTAAAAAAAATAATGGACGGCCATATGGCTAACATCGAAAGATTAGCCAAAGAGGGGAAGCTCATTTCAGCCGGACCCTTTGATGGCGGTGGCGGCATTTTCATCTTCAAATCAAAATCAGTTGAGGAAGTGAATGAGTGGTTAAAGACAGATCCGGGCGTAGCGGCAAACCGATGGCGGGTGGAGGTACTCCCCTATTTTCCACGTGTTGGCAGGGCCTGTGCCGTGGGCGAGAAGTATGAAATGATTACGTATCAGTTTATTCGTTATGTACCCAACATTGCCAAGTTCAATATTCAGGATGCGCCAGAAATCTTCAAGAAGCATGATGATTACCTGAAGCAAATAATTAACACCGGCAACGTGATTACCGAAGCAACCTTTGGCGATTCGGAAGGCGGCATTCTTGTGGTGAAAGGCGATCTTCAGAAAGAAGTAATTGAAACCGACCCCGCTGTGCGCGAAGGATTATTGGAAATTGAAATCAAAAAGCTCTGGATTGCTAAAGGAGGGTTTTGTGAGAAGTGATATAGTAAGAATATAGGCAATTGGATATATTCCATTGTTGTGTGGCATTTTAAAATAGATTTGAGTACATGGACAAGTTACTGGGGACAATCTTGATTTTAATTTCAGTGATTTCATTTGGACAACAAATGCAAGTATCACCATTGGAAGAAGAAGGTAAAACGAATAAACGACTCCTTCCGCGTTATGGACTTTTACCTAAATCAGAAGATGAGATAGCGGCTGACAAAGACTTTGTTACCGAGACAATGAAGCAACCTCAATTCAAAGGAGACTATAGAGCTGCATCGAACCATTTGATAAAATTAGGCTTTAACTACATGTACAGACGGGACTTTAAGACAGCAATGTACAGGTTCAATCAAGCTTATTTACTTGACTCGACTAATACCGACATCTATTGGGGTTACGGTGGTTTCTATATGAATTTGGGAAATTATGAAGAAGGGAAAAGGCAATATGAGCAAGGACTTTCCATTGACCCTGCCAACACTCATTTACTTACGGACTATGGGACATATTTCATGGGTCAGTATTATGAACTCAAACAAGCAGGACATGTTAGTGATGCCATGAAAAATTTGGAATCAGCAATAACTTATCTCGACAGATCATTCAAGGTCGACAATAAAGATCAAAATACAGTTTACAAACTTTCTATCTGCTATTGGCTCAAGGATGACTGTGAAAAAGCTTGGCAGTTTTATGACAATTGTCAAGAGTTAGGTGGACAACCTATTACAGCGCAGTACACTGACGACTTAAAAAAGAAATGTAAAAAGAGGAAGTAAAAACGCCACACAACAAAATGCATGTGCCATAGTGCTGGTTCAGTGTTGCATTGTAGTTTTAGTTTCATAATTTAGTTTTGGTGTGTGGGACAAAACGCAGCTGGTCGCTAAAGCCATTCGTTCCTCATTAGGCTTTAGCTCTTATGCCGCACTACGTCACATGCACCAACGTTACGGCAATTACATTAATGACAACAGTGAAAAACAAGACGACTGCATATCTGGTCCCTGTAACAATTCTTTTAATGTTATCAATGTGTGACTCGAGGGCCAAATTTGGCACGTACAAACTCGACACCAAGGGACAACAATCAATGATCTCATTGTTCAAAGATTCTACTTTCACTGAAACTCTAGACAAAGAGGAATGTAAAGGACATTGGTTGATCATAAATCAGGCAGACTCAATTATCGAGACCACGACATTATCTTGCGGAACTCGAATATTCACATTGACACCAAAGCGAACATTGAAAATAACTGGAGATGAATTGATTGAAGTAAGTAAATAATGTAACTGCAAATTGACAAAAGTGAAAATTCGGGAGTGTGTCTTTAACATTGACGTTCTTTACCGAGAATTAGAAGAGAACCTGAAGACATTCCATAAAATGAAACTAGGACTCGACCATCCGCATCATGCTGCTCTTTTGCGTTACAACTTTATTCAAATCTGTTCAATTTTAGACGAGCTTGACATTCTTCACAGTGAAGCCAAATCGGATGAGTATTTAAGAGATACCCTTTATGTTTTATCACCTGCGATAAAAAAAGTAAAACGATTTACTGGTCTAAAAAGAGCACGAAATACTTTCTTAGCTCACTTTAATAGGGACAAGAAAAAGCAGTTTTCTCCTTGGTGGAAATCGATGAAAGGTCTTAGAATACCGAGAACAGCAAATGAAATTAGACAACTCTACGCCCTCATGTATGTAATCAACTCCCTTTTAGTTTCGCGCTACTATGACGAATTGAAAGAGGTATCCAGACAATTCAGACAGGAGGAAAATGACTATTTCAAATGGGTTGAGTCAGAGGAAGAAAAAGTAAAGACAGAACCTAATAACATAGACGACATTAAAGAAGAGACTCATAGGCGATTTATTGAGAAGGACTTTAAGCACATTAGAATGCAAGAATCACCACCAATGACATGGGACTAAACAAAAACCAGCTTTCAGAACCACCAGTATCACGGCACCTTTACAAACGGCCCATACACTGCATCGCGAAACTTCTTGTGCACTGTGCCATCAAACGGAAAAATCTGAACGAACAGCACCGCGGTTAATTCATTAGTTGGGTCTACCCAGAACAACGTGCTGGCAGCGCCATCCCAAAAAAATTCACCTACCACGCCTGCGTTTTCTTTTTCATCCACAGGTAGCTGCAGTCGCACCGCGAAGTCAATACCAAAACCCACCTTACCTTTGCTCGGCAACCACATGCGCTCCGTTACACTGTCCGCCAGATGATTTGTGGCCATCAGTTTTATCGTTTCCGGTTTTAAGATGGTAGTGCTATCTAAGGTGCCGTTGTTCACCAACATCCGCGCAAATCGCATGTAGTCGTCAATGTTGCTGGTAAGTCCGTAGCCACCGGGTTTTAGCGGCCACTCTTTTCCATTAAAACTATTTGCGAGTGAGTCGGCCACACGGTCCAGCGTGCCATCTTCTTTGCGCATGTACATCGCGGCCAACAAGCTCATGTCTTCCGGAACATATTTAGTGGATTGCATTTTTAGCGGATCGAGAATAGTTTCTTTCACATATTGATCAAACGGCTTTCCGGAAATCCGCTCAACAAGGTAGGCTTGCATATCCACACAGATGCCATAACTCCATTCTTCACCCGGATGAAATGCCAGCGGCAGTGCAGCCAGTTTGGAAGCCATCTGCGCAAGCGTGTTTTTTGGATTCATTACATCGGCTTCATTGACCAACACTCCGAGTTGTTCATGTTCGCCCCGCGCGAATCCCGCAGTGTGGCGTGTGAGATCGCGGATGGTTATCGGTCGGTTGGCAGGCACGAGTAGTTGTTTTCCTTTTGCATCGACACCCGCAAAAACTTTCATGTTCGCAAACTCGGGTGCATATTTCGCGATAGGATCATCCAACTGAAAAGCTCCCTTTTCAAACAACGACATTAAGGCAACACCGGTAACGGGTTTGGTCATGGAGTAAATGCGCACGCGTGTAGTGCGATCCATTACTTTTCCGGCTTCACTATCGGCATAGCCGAAGGCGTTGTAATAAACTTCTTTGTTCTTTTCGAAGATGAGAGCAGAAATACCCGCCACACGACCGGAATCAATCAGACTTTTCAGCGTTGAATCAAGGCGTGCTTTTGCCTGTGTGTTTATAATCAGACCAGCCTCATCCGATTTTTTTTCATTTGGTTGGCAGGCAACAATCCAAACTAAGATCAGTGCGAACAAGAATGGGTTTCTAATCTTTTGCATGACTTTGTTTTTTAAAATGTTGATAAGAGAAATATAAACCTCCTACTCGGAGATCACTACAGCCAGCCGATCACCCTTGGGACTGATAGCAAGGCGGGTCACTCCTTTTAATAGTTCGCCTCCGGCCAGCAATGGAATTTCTTTCCAGGTGTTTTCTTTGTGCGGATTGAGAATATAAATTTTTGATCCATCACTGGAAATAATTCTTCCATCAGGAGTCCATGCAATGTCTTCGTGGCCGGGTAGCGTGGAGGCCAGTGCTGTAATCTTCATAGTTTCCGTATCCAGTTTATTAATCTTCCAATCACTAGCGGAAAGTTTATGTATAAAACTGATGGCCCGCTCACCCGGGATCAGTTGTAACGACCGCCCGATGTTTTGAGCGAGTACGGTATCTTCTTTTGTGGGCAAGCGCATATAATGCAGGGTATTGGGATCACCCAAAATAAACATGGCAAGGTGACTATTGTCGGCCCACACATGGTAGCCCACCGTCAGGTTATCGATGATCACATACGGATCGCCCCCTTCTATCGGATACTTACCTAAATCCTGCGCCCCATTATCGCGCTGGATGATGCAGGAAAGATAATTTTTATCAGGTGTTTGTGTGGGCGAATACTCCCGTTCGTTTGTTGTTGTGATGGATGTTGTTTCTGCAGTTTCGTAATTGTAGGCTTTGATATCCGAGCGACCGTCATCATTAAAAGAGGCATAATAGATTACCGGTTCATCCCGATTAAAACCGGGTTGATTATCGTAGCCCGGATGATTGGTGATATTCTTTGGATTGGAAAGGGTGATTTTGTTTTTTTTGACTTTGAGATCGAACAGCAGAATTTCAGAACCTGTTTGAGCTACCGCGGAGGAAGCAAAAGAAATCAGGATTGTTGAAAGAGTAAATTTTATCAGCCTTTCCATGGGGTTTATTTTATACTAAATTCGGTAAGATAGTTCTGAATTAAAAATCAAAGTCTGCATAGGGATTCCAAACCTTGCCATCGTGTTTGAGGAGCGTGATTTTCTCTATGATAAAATTCCCAGCGAAATTCTTTTCTTTGAATTCGGCCCAGGCCTTTTCAAACTTCTCCTTTTTTAAATCCCGAAAGGCCAGCGTGATATGTGGATGAAACGGCAGATCACGATAGCGCGCGTTGAAGAGATTGAGTTCAGTTTTACAAAACGAGTGCAAGTCGGATTGCAGGGTGCGTAAGGGTTCAGATTCCAGTACGTTCAAATAAATAACCCGAGGTGCAAAACGGGAAAAATCCTGTAGCTGAAGTTCAAAGTGAGTCTTTCCGGAGACAAATTTTCGTAACGCTGCGATAAGTATTTCTTCTTTTGTATCCCTCCATTCAAAGGGCATGTGCAAGGTGATATGCGGAGGTGAATTGAGCGAAGCTTTACTTTGATAGGTATCCTTGAAGTGATGTTTTAATACCTGAATTTCTTCAACAAGTGGTGAAGGCGGAATCAAAGCAATCAGGTACTTACTTTTTCCAGGAGGCGGCATAAAATTATTATTCTATCGGGCCTTCCATTGCTCCGCTTTCTTTTTATACCAATCCTTGCGGGTGGGCTCTAACTCAGCCAATCGTTCATAAATCTCCACGTAGTTACTGTCCACTGCTAATGTCTCTTTGTATAATCGTATTGCTTCACTTTGATTGTTTTGTACATCATACAGGTAGGCCATGATGTTTAGCAACTCCGGAGTGCGCATGCCTTTAGCATACGCTTGTTGGTAGATGCGAAGAGCCTCAGAGTTTTTCTTCTGTTCAAAGTATCCATCCCCCAGCACAAGCAAAGCATCGGTGTAATCTGGATTAATGGAAACGCATTTCTTGGCCCATGCAATCGTCTGTGCAAAATCTTTCTGCTGATAAAACACCAGCGCCATGTTATTTAAACACACAACATTTTTGGAATCAATATCAAGCACACGCTGGTAATAGATTTTGGCGGAATCATATTGCTGATCATAATAAAACCGGTTACCAAGATTTGTCAAGGCATCCAGATCGGATGGATTTGATGCTAATGCAATGCGATCTGCATTATCTGTGCTGTCGGTTTCTGACCCCTCGGATGTATCATCACCTACAATAAACCCGATGATCATTAGTATAAATAGGAAGAAGAAAAAGATTGACCCAATAATGCCGATTACCTTAAAGATTTTTTTCTTACTGGCTTCTGAAATGGGCTCAGCGGGAGTTGCCTTCCGGTTTGGTCTCGAATAGGACTCGCGTTGTTCCCGCTCAGCACGAGGGGAATAATATGCTGCAAGAAAAATAAAATATGCCGTGCTACCTAAGAAGATCCAAATGAAGAAACTGCCTAATGGCCAAAGTAGCGCTAGTAGAAAAGCGGAGGCAAACGCAAGGCGTGTAAACCTTTTTGAGCGAACCTCATCACTTTCGTTTGCCATAATCCTTTAAAGATTCTGTTGTATAAATTCTGTCATCAATACCACGAGATGATGTCGCGGTTGACCGCCCCATCCATGGGGAAGATCAGGATAATAGAAGGAACGGAATTGTTTACCTGCCCGGATCAACCCATCCTCTAAAGCCACTGAGTTTTGAAAATGCACATTGTCATCACCAGTGCCATGGATCAAGAGAAAATGTCCTTTCAAATTAGCAGCGTAGGTGGTAGGTGAGTTGTCGTCATATCCACTTGGATTCAACTGCGGAGTTTGTAAAAAGCGCTCGGTGTAAACAGTATCATAAAACCTCCAGTTAGTTACAGGGGCTCCGGCAATACCCAGTTTATAAACTCCGGCACCTTTCGTCATAGCCAGCGATGCCATATAGCCACCATAACTCCAACCAAAAATTCCCATCCGGGTTTCGTCAATATAGTCGAGCGCACCGAGGTGTTTTGCTCCAGCCAGCAGATCTTCAAGTTCATATTTACCTAATTGTTTGTAGGTCATCTTGGCAAATTTTTCGCCCCGCGAACCCGTGCCGCGCGTGTCAATGACAGCTACTAAAATTCCTTGTTGTGCCAGCATATGATACCAATAGAAATATCCGCCACCAAATGAATTGGATACACTCGAGGAGCGCGGGCCACTGTATTGATAGACCAACACCGGATAATTTTTTGAACTATCGAAGTTGGCGGGCTTAATCAGGTACCCATCCAGGTCGGTAGTTCCATCAGCACTTTTGTATTTAAAAAATTCTTTTGGAGTGATGCCATAGTCAGTCAGCGTGGTGTTCAAAGCTTCGTTCTTTTCAAGGGTTTTGATTAAAGCATTTCCCTTGGTGCGATACAGACTTACAGCGAGTGGCTGTGTGGATGAGCTGTAGTAGTCGAGATAAAACTGATAATCGCCACTCATGTTGATGGTGTGCGTGCCTTCATCCTTAGAAAGTTTCACTTTCTTTTTTCCATCCAGGGAAACGGAATAAAAAGTTCGGTTAAGGTAATTGCCTTCGGTAGAGAGGTAATAAATGATTTTTGCCTTCTCATCGAAATCTACCACTTGACTTACTTCCCAATCACCGGAGGTTATGGGCCGGATGAGCTTGCCATCAAGGGAATGCAAATACAAGTGTTTGTAACCGCTGCGCTCACTGGTAGCCAGAAAGAATTTTTTATCGGATGTGTAAATGAGTTCATCAGTATATTCCATATCCACATACGTGTCGCTGGTTTCTTTTAAAACAAGTTGCGTGGCGCCTGTGGTGGCATTCATGTGAAAAAGTTCTGCTTCATTTTGCAGCCGATTCATTTTTCGGATGGCCAATATGTTGGCATCAGCAGTCCATTGTACTCTTGGCACGTAGATGTCTGAATTGTTTCCTAATTCAGCTTTGGTGATTTGTTTGCTATTGAGATCATACACATAAATATGAACCACGGCATTGGCTTCACCGGCTTTAGGGTATTTAAATTTATAGTCTTGGGGATACAGTTGACCGCGATTCCACTTTTGCAGATTATATTCTTTTACCTGCGATTCGTCAAAGCGATAGTAGGCTAGTTTGGCACCATTGGGCGACCAATAAAACGCAGCCGCAAAACCAAACTCTTCTTCGTATACCCAGTCTGTACTTCCGTTAATGATGTGATTGAATTTACCATCATTCGTAACCTGGGTCTCACTCATATCCGAAATGGTTACGAAGAATAAATTGTTATCACGAACAAAAGCAACTTTGCTTGCATCGGGCGAAAAGGTTGCATATTGTTGTTTGCCATTTTTTGAGAGGGAGGTTAACGCCTTGGTTGCTAAATCATAGATGTAATAATCTGCCTTAAAGGACCTGCGATAGATTCCTTCGCGATTTGTGGTAATGAGCAATTTGGTTTCATCCTTACTAAAGCTGTAGCCCGTAATTGTAATCTTCGGGGTGAGCGTATTGGCATCAAGAATTGTTTCTCCCGTCAAACCCGTTGTAATTTCATATTTCCGGATTTGATTCTCACTTAAGGAGGTATAGAACTTTCCGTCTTTCATCCAGTTAATACCGGAAACAGATTTCTGTGCGAAGGTGTTTTTAGAGGTAAAGTCGTCAATCGTAATTTGCTTTTGTGCAAATAATTGAAAAGAAACAAGCAAAAGGATCACTAAGAGTCGATACATAGGTATGGTATTTAAAAGCTTAAATTTTCTCATTATTGTTTAATAAATCAACGGAAAGTTAGTGGAAGGGAAAGATCTCATTATTATCGGAGCTGGGCCAATCGGGTTAGCGTGCGGAATTGAGGCGCAGAAAGCAGGGTTAGACTATCTCATTCTGGAAAAGGGTTGCCTGGTGAACTCGATTTTCAATTATCCGCATAACATGACATTCTTTTCTACCTCGGAAAGACTAGAGATTGGAGATGTGCCCTTTATCTCCAACAATCCCAAACCAACGCGTCCCGAGGCACTCGAGTACTATCGAAGAGTCTCTACCAGTTGGAAACTGAAAGTGAAACTGTATGAAGAGGTAAAGAAAGTAACCAAGGATTCAAACAAACACTTTCAGATTGTTACCACAAAGGGCACCTACACAACAAAGGCGTTAGTGCTGGCGCTTGGTTTTTACGACCGACCATATTTATTGAATGTAGAAGGCGAGGATTTACCAAAAGTGAAACATTATTATGATGAACCTCATCCTTACTTTGGACAAAGAATAGCGGTGATTGGTGCGGCAAACTCTGCTGTTGATGTTGCACTCGAAACCTGGCGCAAAGGTGCCGAGGTAACGATGATCATTCGTGAGGATAAAATTCGCGAAAGCGTAAAGTATTGGGTGCGACCTGATATTGAGAATCGGATTAAGGAAGGATCTATCAAGGCTTATTTTAACTCAACCGTCAATAGAATTACACCCACCACTATTGAAATTAAATTACCTGAAGGGATTGTAAGTGTTGAAAATGATTTTGTGTTGGCGATGACGGGATATCAACCGCCATTTGAGTTGATGAAATCCATGGGCATTCAATTTCAGCAGGATGAATATCATACGCCTGTGTATAACGAAGCTACGATGGAAAGTAATGTCGAAAACCTTTACCTGGCGGGAGTGGTAATTGGTGGTTTGCAGACAAATAAATGGTTTATTGAAAACTCACGTGTGCATGCACAGGTAATAATAAGCGACCTGAAGAAAAAACATCTATAAACAAAAGTGCTCCCGATTTATCAGGAGCACCTTGTGATAGTGTATTTCAATTTTCTTACAGAGCATCAGCTGTTAGAGTGACGTAAAACTTGAATTTTACGGTAAACGACACAGGAGTTTCAGAGAGTGTTCCTTGAAGTTGAACTAGTTCTTGTTTATCAGCAAGCAGCAAGGAAGCTAATTCATTAAATCCGGCAGTGTCAGCGGTAAGCTCTGTTTCGGCTGTATTCGATAAGCTAACTGAACTTGCGCTTGCAATAGTTTTACCGGAAGAAACTTTCAGTGTTCCGTTCGTAAAAGTGATAGATTGATCACTTGCTCCTGAGATCGTGTAGGTGACTTTATTCACTGTAAATTCCTGAATTTTGCTAGCGTATTTGGCTACTTCAGGGTCTGAAGAGGCATCCAGTAATTTAGAATCTGTATATGTTTTACCACTTGGGTTATCAGCGGTTTCATTTACAGCAAAATCCAAAGGTAGGGTAACATCAAAAGAAACATCGTCAACCTTATCAAATAGATCGCAGGATGAGAATGTGCCAAGTGCAAGCAACAAGAAAACGGGAATTAGGTGTTTGATCTTCATAATTGTTGAAATTTAGATTTCTATATACGTCAAAGGTACTAAATAGTAAACATCTTTATTCTCCCCATGTTTAATGGGGTTTAGATCTCACCCCGCAGGGATTTCGAAATAACTTCAGCTTTTCCGTGTACATGTAATTTTCGGTAGATGTTTTTAATGTGAAATCGAACTGTTTCAATGGAAATAGACAACCGATCTGCAATTAATTTATAACTCAACCCATCCACCAGACCCACCACAATTTCTTTTTCTTTTTGCGATAAGGGAGAGGCGACCTCTTCTTTTTTCTTGCCTCCAAAAAACTCAATCACCTTTCGTGCTATTTGAGGCGACATGGGGGATCCACCTTTTACCAACTGATCAATACTTGTTTTTATTTCTTCTAACGGTGTGTTCTTCAGTAAATAACCTGTTGCACCGGCACAAAGAGAATCAAAGATTTTTTTCGAGTCATTATAAACAGAGAAAACAATCAAATCTATTTCGGGATATTTTTCTTTCATGATTTTCATTCCATCAATACCCGACATGCCGGGGAGACCAAGATCCATGATCAATACATTGGGTCGTGTTTGATTGTCTAATTTCGACAATAGATCTTCCACCGAGTTGAAACCCCATTCGCAGGAAAACCCTGCCTGACGATTCAGAAAATTCTGAATTCCAATCCGGATCTGATCGTCATCCTCAACTATTCCTATATGAATCATTCTTCCTTCTTACATTTCGAAACTACCAAGAAAGCAATTGAATTTCAATCCCATGATCATGGGGGTATTAAATGGGTGTTCTTTGGAGCGTAAGAATTGTTCCTCCCTTCGCGGCATGTATTGTAAAATCACCCTCAATCGCCTTGGCGCGTCTTTGCATATTGCGTAATCCATTGCCTTGCGTTGTTACCGTATCAGCTATGCCTAGGCCGTTATCTTTAACCTGCATAATAAATTCATGTTGATTAGAAATACTAACAAAAACCTGCGTGGCGTGTGCATGTTTTACAATGTTATTAATTGACTCTTTGAAAATCAGATAAAGGTTTTGTTTTATTGCGGGCTCAATAATTTTGTTTTCATCCAGGTGCGATACGCTGAATGTAAGATCAATATTTTTTGCTTGCAGCACTTCGGTGGCGAAGTCTTTCATACGAATCAGTAACGCTCCTACCGTGTCGTTTTTATTGTCAATAGACCATACAATGTCACTCATAGTGCCTACTATTTCGCGACTTAAGTTGCCGATGGAAACCAGATAATTTCTTTTTTCTTTCTCTTCTACATCTGTTTGTATCAAGTCGGAGAAAATGGAAATTTTTGTTAAACTGGAACCCACTTCATCATGTAGGTCGCTTGCTATTTTGGTGCGCAAACGTTCCAGCTTTAAACTTTGGGTAAGTCGGTAACGGTGGATGGCTAACAACAAAGCTCCGGCAGCTATTATTACCAATGCAGTGAACCACCACATATGCCAAAAAGGGGGCTTGATATTAATTACAAGTGCAGTCGATTGATTGCTCCAGAATCCATCCGGGTTAGCTGCTTTTACTTCGAATATGTACTGGCCCGGGTCCAGGTTGGTATAACTGGCAAAATTTCGATTGCCTATATAAACCCAATCTTCGTCAAAGCCCGTCAACTTGTAGGCATATTGAATTTTTTCAGGAGCCATAAATTCCTGTGCTGCAAATTCAATGGAAAAAAAACTATGGTCGTAATTTAGTGTAACAGATTTTAGCTGTGAGGGATGACTTGGAATGCTGAACTTATAAACAGAATCAGGTTTTTGCGTGGCTGAATGATTAAATAACTTGAAATCTGTAAACACGATCTTCCTCGGAAGCGTATCTTCTTTAATCTGATCGGGATAGAACCAGTTAAATCCATCCAACGACATAACAAATATTCTTCCCTGTTGATCCTTATAAAGGCTATTGAGTTCGTCTCCGGCAACACCATCGGCTTGTGTGTAGATATGTTTTTTATTCTGATCAGGATTCCACCGCACCAATTGATTATAGGTTACATACCAGATCTCATTATTGTGAACTACAAATGATTTCAGGCCTTCAGCGAAATTCATGTCAAACAAAGGTTCCGAAATAACACTATCAGGACTTATGTACCGGATAGTACGGGCTTGGTCTTTTGTAATCAACAACATTTCTGTTTCTGAGTAGGGCATTATCTCCAAAAAGAAGGAATTATCGACCTGAATCACACGGCCGCTTTCAGCTACTTTAACAAACTGTTTGTGCTTTTTATCATAAAGCACCACGTGATTCTGTGCGTTAAACCAGATATGGCCATTTAACTCATAAATGTCTTCCACAAACTCAAATGAGATACCGGTCTTTTGACGCAACGAATCATTGTTTATTATTTTGAATGTATTTTGGTTGATATTATACACAGTAAGCCCATTACGATAAGCCGTTGCCCACAGCATGTTTTCGCTATCGACCAGCAATGCCGAAAGAGCATTGTTTTTAAAAGACTTTTCGCCTGCCATATAGCGGGTAAATTTTTTGGTTGCCGGATCAAACTTATTGAGTCCTCCGCCTTCCAGGGAAATCCAAAGATTGCCCTGAGCATCTTTACTTAAACCCGAAACGACATTATGACTTAAACTATTTTGATTTTTTATATCGTTTACAAACTTCTCAGCTACTTTGTTATTGAGATTTAATTTGTTAAGTCCCTGGCCATTGAACCCCAGCCAGAATATGGAATCATTTTCCTGTAAGATAGTTCGCACCCAACCGTTCGAAATTCCATCGGTCTGGTTTGCACGATGTTTAACCGTGTGGATTTTTTTTGCCTGCGTATCGTGTAAGCTTACGGTATTATCGGAGGCGCCTACCCAAAGTAAGTCGCTCTTATCCAGATAAACGGAAAACAAATTGTTGCTGGAAATACTTTCCGGATTGAAAGTATCATTTTTCCAATGTGTAAACCGTTGAGTAGCCGGATCAAACTGATTAAGTCCACCACCAAATGTGGCAATCCAGAGTTTGCCATCATACGTTTCAGCAATACTAAATAGAGAGTTATGACTAAGGGAATTTTTGTCTCTTGGGTTGTGAATAAAGTGCTGGCTTGTCTTCGTTGACCGGTTAAATATCTGCAACCCACCATAAGTGCTCAGGTAAATTTTAGTGCCCGAAATATGTAAACTGCGAATTACGCGGTAGCGGTAGGTATCATCAGGATTAATGTTAGTTAATGGATACGTTTCAAACTGATCCGACAAAGAATCATAACTACTAAGTCCCCCGGTTGTACTTACCCATAGTACGCCATCCGCGTCATAGGCAAGTCCAGTAATGAAATTGTCGGGTAATGAGGTTATGTTTCCCCGTTCTGATTTGTATTGTTTAAATGCTTTAGTTTCCGGATGAAAGCGAATCAATCCGCCACCGAGCGATCCTAACCAAAAGCTTCCATCAGAGGCTTCCGCAAAAGAATAGATGCGTGCGCGGGGAGAATGAGTACTGTCGTTAGCCAACGTAAATTTATCCTTATCCCGATCATAGCGAAAAAGCGAACCGGCATCTGACCCTACCCATACTTGTTGCTTACTATCCTCAAAAATCAATACTCCGCGTGAACTTCGAAATTGAGATGTTTCGAAATCAGTAAAACCATAGTAGCGAAAGTTGGTTCCATCAAATCTTATCAGGTCACTTATAGTGGAACCCATCCACATGAACCCTTGCGAATCCTGATGAAAGTTCTGTACCGCTGTTATACTGGAGCCATTGCCACGTGCAATGTGTTTGAAGCGCAGGCTTTCCTGAGCGAGACATAGTGATACATTCAACCACAGAAAAAGAAATACCGAAAGTCTCATACGAGGTGAAGATAGAAAATTGTACCCACATGCTTATGGGGTTGCGCTGCCTTGTGTAGTGATGTTACTTCGAATTGTTAAAACAGCAACCCCGAGACCTATGAAAGCTATCGAAAAAGTCAATCTGCTAGTTGTAATCTTGATTTTGGTTGTGGCCATACAAGCGCAGGCTCAATGGGCTACTGATCCGTCTGTAAATAACCCCGTGAGCACGGCAACCGGTACGCAACAGAATGCAAAACAAATCTCAGATAGTAATGGCGGAGTTATTCTCGTTTGGGAAGATTATCGAAATGGTGCAGCGGATATTTATGCGCAGCGTTTTAATGCGAGTGGAATGCCCCAGTGGACAGCCAATGGAATTATTGTTTGCACTGCTACAGACATACAACGTAATCCAGTTATTACATCTGATGGTAGTGGTGGTGCGGTTATTGCGTGGCAAGACAGAAGGAGCGGATTATCGTACGATATCTACGCACAACGTGTAAATAGCAATGGTGTAATACAATGGGCCTCTAATGGAGTAACTATATGTAATGCTATTAATGATCAACAAAAGATTGTGATAGTACCTCACTCTACAATCGGAACTTATTTTGTATGGGAAGATTATCGAAACGGTACGGATTTCGACATATATGTTCAATATGTTGGCATCGCGGCAGGGAATTCGGTCTTTGTTGCTAACGGAATGCCAGTTATAAATTCAATTGGTAATCAGGTCAATCCTGTGGTGGTTTATACTGGGGACTTAATCGTAGCCTGGGCAGATACACGTAGTGGAGATGATATTTATGCACAGAAGCTAAACTCCGCAGGTAGTCAACAATGGTCAAGCGATGGAGTAGCCATTTGTACTGCAACCGGGGGTCAAGCTGATCCCGAAGCCATTTCTGACGGGAGTGGTGGAGCAATTGTGACTTGGACAGACACGCGATCGGGGAATGCGGACATTTATGCTCAGCGTATTAATAGTAATGGGAGTACTCAATGGACCGTTAACGGAATTGCGGTTTGCTCAGCAGCAAATAATCAGTTGAATCCCTACTTAACTAGATCTAGTTCCGGTAATGTCATTCTTGTATGGGAGGATAATCGCAACGGCAACTATGATATCTATGCCCAGCGCATTTCATCCTCAGGTATACCAGAGTGGACTGCTAATGGCGTAGCAGTTTGCTCGGCTCCTGGGGGTCAAGTTAATGCCAAAATAGAATTTATTGATTTTGACACACACATTATTGGCTGGGAAGATTCAAGGGGTACGGATACGGATATTTATGCACAACGAATTAACAATAGTGGGCAATCTCAATGGCTTTTAAACGGAGTTACAATTACCAACGCGCCAACAAATCAAGGAAGTTTCGATTTGATAGGAGATACTAGTTTTAATGGGGGAGCTTTTTTTGCATGGCATGATAATCGTGGTATCGATACAGATGTCTATATTCAGCGGATAGGTGAAAATGGGAACTTGTGCGGTAACGTAACCACACCTGGCGCAATAAGTGGTAACACTACTATACTGGCAGGTACATCTAGTATATATAGTGTAAGTACAGTTACAGGAGCCACCGCGTACACCTGGACTTTACCAACGGGTTGGACCGGGACATCTGTTACAAACTCCATAACGGCAACAAGTAGTAGTTCTGGTGGGAATATTATAGTAAGTGCTTCCAATCTGTGTGGTCCAAGCATTGGGTCTTCCTCATTAGCCATTACAGTCAACAAACAAAATCAAACCATCACCTTTAATACATTACCATCAAAAGCCATGGGCGATGCTGCATTTGATCTTACAGCTACCGCAAGTTCAACGTTACCCGTTTCTTATGCGAGCAGCAACACAGCGGTAGCAACCATTAGTGGAAGCACAGTAACCCTTGTGGGTGTTGGCACCACCACGATCACCGCGAGCCAGCCAGGCAATGACAATTTTAATGCGGCACCGAATGTTCTCAGAGACTTGGTTGTTAACAAAGGAAATCAAACCATTACGTTTGCCGCATTGCCGTCAAAAACTGTTGGGGATGCACCGTTTGCATTAACTGCGTCTACGTCATCAGGACTTACTATTGAATACACCAGTTCAAATCCTTCAATTGCTACCATTAGCGGCAACACCGTTACTCTTGTAGCGGCAGGCAATGTTACTATCCATGCAAACCAACCCGGCAATTCCAATTTTAATGCTGCCACACAGGTAAGCCAAACTTTTTGTGTTAATCCTGCAAAGCCAACCATCACGGCAACGGGAGTTAATACAGAATCACCAACACTTACCTCCAATGCCACTTCAGGCAACCAATGGTTTTTAAATGATGCTGCGATAACCGGAGCCACCAACGCTACACTCGCGGTTGCTGCGGCTGGTATTTATAAAGTTCAGGTTACAACGGGTGGTTGCACCAGTGCATTCTCCGACAACTTTACATTTGTAATTACGGGTGATGATTCATTCACGTCATCCCAATCACAATTTTCAATTTATCCGAATCCCACGTTTGATCGACTCACTGTTTCGCTACCGAATGACTATCTGAACAAGGAAGTTTCCATCTTCACAATCAATGGACAACGAGTAGATTTCAATGAAACCTTCGATCAAGAAGTTCAGTTTGATGTAGCCGGTTATTTACCCGGTGTTTATCTGATAAAAATGTCGTCAGCCAGAACGAATGGTATTATCCGTTTCACCAAGCAATAACCTTTATGATATGAAGATTAAACTATTGACGTATGTTGCAGGAGTTACACTAATTTTTTGTGGACTGCTAATGTTGCAAAGCTGTGGCGGAAAAGGCTCTGACCCTTCTCCTGCAGATCAGATGAAAAATATACTTACTTCAGGTACCTGGAACTTACAGAATGTATCGGTAGACGGGATAGATCAAAGCAGTGTTTACACAGGGCTGACGCTTCGTTTTAACGATAATAACTTTACGAGCACGAATGGCCGTGTGGTTTGGCCAGCTTCGGGCACCTGGCAATTTTCAGATGATACCGGAAAAAATTTAACTCGCGGAGATGGACTTCCCATCAGTATTGAGGAAGCAACTACTTCAAAATTGGTTCTGAAATTAACCTGGAATCAAACAACATTAGGACAAGGTCGTGTTAATTCTGTAAAGGGAATAAACGTTTTTACGTTTGGCAAATAGACGATAATCAACAAACCTTGAGTGAGGACTAAGTTTGTTAGTCAACGCTTGTGTTGTTTAAAACTTAAATCAAACCGAATCCCTGAATAATAGTTTCTGCGCGGGGCCGCATTAAAATATCTACCTCCGGCCGCATTCAAATCGTTACCAAGGCTATAGGTTTGATCCAATAAATTATCCACGCCCGCGAAAAATTCGATCGGTAATTTTTTCGTGAGGGAACTCTTATAGCCAATGCGTCCTCCCAACAGGGTGTATGATTTTCCGAAAACGGAATTCGCATCATTCAATGGAATTTCTGACGTATAGTTGGCGGTAAGATTTAAGTAAAACCCTTTTGTAAACACAACATCAGCTCCACCTGTAATTACTTCTTTGGGGGTTCCTGTAAGTTGATTGCCAGAAAAAGAAACATTGTCTTTTGTATAGTCTTTAAACTCATACTGATTGAGTGTAACACCGCTCCACAGTTTTAAGGCTGAAATAATTTTGCCTGAAACAGCGGGCTGCCAGCTAAGTAAAAACTCTAATCCATTTTGGTTTGTACTGCCCGCGTTTACAAAATAGTCGGCACCATCCTCATCCCTGCGAACCACAATGGTTTCATCTAAGACAAAATGATAGAGGGCCATATCGATAAACACTTTTCGTTTGGCAAAATAGCCCTTCGTGCCGATTTCAATTTGAGTACCTTTTTCCGGCAACAGTTCTGTATTAAATATACCGTTAGAAGGCCTTACTTCTGCAAGGGTAGGTGGCGAAAATCCCCAACTCATATTTCCATAAGCCGAAAAGACCTCATTAATTTTTTTGAGAAGTGCTACCCGTGGTGTGATGATGGGGTCGTAATCAATTTCCTGCTCAACAGATGGAGTAAGATTGAGTTGTTCTAAGCGATAGCCAACCCAATTAGCACTAAGTCCTCCCGTAAGGATCCAATCATTTTTACTTAGTTCGCCTTGTCCAAATAAATTGTATTGTATGGCTCTTACTTCTTCATCATTTTGCAACAACCCTGAATAGCCTTGCAGGTTTTGATAATTTTTGATAGGAGAATAGCCGTGCTGAAATTCACCACCGCCTTGTAAATTTAATTCCCAACTCGCAATTTCTGTTTTCATGTTAGTTACACTGCGGGCTCCAAAATTTTGTTCCAAACGCCTTTCATAATTTCGTATGGATGGATTATTAAACTGCACAAAGTTGCCATAGACTCCAGTGCGATTGGAAATATTTTTGTTAAAATGATATACATGCGAAACACCCGAGTAAAAAGAGCGTAAGGAAACTCCTGCTTGTTGTCCTACTGCTCCGGGCTGAGTGCCGGCAGGTGGTCGAGCTTGTTGTGGGTTGGTGTTGTATTCGGTTTCATTAAGTCCCCCAGGAGTCTGGTAATAAAGATCTGTATAGAAGATAGCAGTCTCTAACACTTCTCTGTCAGAAACAGAAAATTTAAAAGTGCTGGTCAATTGATCGCGTACCATTCGGGTTTGTTCGCGATAGCCATCCGCTTCCTGATGTTGGTAGCCAACGTAATGGTTCGTATTTTCTGTACCTTGATTGAAAGCCAATTGATAGTTACGTAATCCATAGCCTCCGATCATTGATGATGCGGTAAGTGTGCTTTCATTTTTTGTGCTTGGAGAGGTAAGTAAAATTACGCCCCCTGTTCCCGCACCATATAAACTGGAGCCCGGGCCTTTTATTATTTCAATTTGATTGATCGCATTTGCATCGAGTTGATTGAGATAGGTGTTTCCGCCTGCATCGGTAAGCGGAAGTTCGTTCCAGTAAACCTTTACATTGCGCACTCCAAAGGGCGAGCGCAACGAACTGCCACGAATTGAAAAGCGATAGCTTCCTGGTGAGCGCTCCTCCATCCTTACGCCCGGGATAATATTTACAGCAGAAACGAGAGATGTATTGTTAAACCGGGCCAGGTCTGATGCCATGACTAATCCAATCGAAGCCGGAACTTGTAATATCGGCCGGTTGGCTTCGTAAGCCCGAATCGTTACTTCTTCCAGTACTTTAACGGTATCAACTTGTTGGGCATGCAACGATAGAGACAAGAATGATACAAGAACGAGTAGGCAGTTTTTCATTGTGCGTTAAAGATAGTTCGTTCTTTTATTCAATTGATTTAATATTCCTTCAAAACTGATTCCATTGATTTAGGATCATCGAAGTAACTTAATAATTTTATAAGCACCCGGTCTACCAACGTGTCGGGGCAGGATGCGCCACTTGTAAGAATGATGTTTACAGGTTTTTTATCTGGCAAAAATTCACGGGTAATTCTCTTTTCCTTAGTAGGATAATTAAAGTGATGAATTTCTGATCGGGATTTAATTTCACTATCTGAATTGATAAAAAATGTCGGGAATTTTCGCTCACATAATTCTACAATATGTGATGTGTTAGAACTATTGTATCCCCCCACCACAATGGCGAGGTCGGCATTAACATCTAAGAGCTGATAGGTAGAATCCTGATTATCATTGGTTGCATAACAAAGTGTGTCTCGGGTATCTGCAAAATGTTGTTTGATATTCTCTGACCCATACCTGGAAACCATCAGCTGTTTGAAAAAATCCGCAATAGCCTGAGTTTCGGATGCGAGCATAGTAGTTTGATTGACTACCCCTACCCGTTGAAGGTGCAAAGCGGGATCGAACCCAGCCGAAAATTTTCCTGCAAATTCTTCGTAAAACTCGGAGCGGGTTTTACTCCCTAACATATAATTGCCGAGTAAGTGCGCTTCCTCCATATCGCGCACGATCACAGAGGGTCCGTTATGCGAGCTATGCGAAAACGTTGCTTTTGTTTCTTCGTGTTTGGGTTTGCCATGAATGATGATGGTATAACTATCCTTACCCAACTTCTCTGCCCGGTTCCAGACCTTTTCAACAAAGGGACACGTGGTGTTATATTTCTGAACCTCTATTCCCTTCTCCAGCAACATATGTTCAATCTCGAGTGTTGTGCCAAAGGCTGGAATAATAACAACATCATCTTGATGAACCTTGTCCCACGAGATAAACTGACTGCCATCAGTATCCAAAATAAATTTGATGCCACGGCTTTCCAGGTCGTTGTTCACTTCCTGGTTATGGATCATCTGACTTAATAAATAAACATTCTTTCCTTTGGATTCTTCCAATGCGCGATAGCTGATTTCAATAGCATTTTCTACGCCATAGCAAAAACCAAAGTGACGCGCCAGAATAAATTGAACGGGTCCAAAATCTAATACGGTCGGTGTAAAGTCTTGCTTGCGCAGATCTTTCACTCGTCTTGATTCTTTGATCTTGCCAGTGATGGAAGACCGATAATAGGCAGGAATTTCGAATTTTTTGATAATGTATATTTTTAGTTATTGACGAATACGAAGATTAATTTTCACAAAAATATTTAAGCAACTATTTCTTTTGCAACCATCGCATTAAAACGATGTCATAAATTTCATAATATGATTTCCCGGCACCATCTGGATATTGGTAAACTAATTCTCGCGATGTAAGAAACTCTAACCCGCGCAAAACAGAGGAGCTGGACCCCAGATCATATTTTGTAATGAATTCCCGGGATGTCAATTGAAAAACCCGGCCTTCAATGGCAATGGCGGTAAGTAACTGCCATTGGTATTTTGACATAGAACTGCTAAGCGCGTGGTAAGAAAGTTTATTTTCAGCATAGATCTCCAGAATTGAATCATTTATTATTTCCGTACTAGCTATTTTTTTTGTTTTTGAAAATACCCGATTACATAACAACTGTGTGTTGTATGTGTTCCCATCCGACCAATCCAATATCATGCTGATCTGCTCACTTCCTATTTTCAACCCGGCTTCTTTAAAATGAGTTTGAATGAATGGAGTATAGTCTTCAGGGGATATTTTGCCAATGGATAAACTTTGTGTACTTGCGTAGAACGGTCGCTTGGCCGAATTAAACATTTCGGAAAGCAAGTGAAATTGACTACCTGAAAAAATAAATCGAAGGTTTTTGAGATGCTGCATTTCTGAGCGAATCCATCCTTCAATGGAAACCGAACTTACATCCCAGGAACTGATTTGTTGAAACTCGTCAAGCGCAATTACGCCTGGACCGTATGAATCTAACAACTGCAACGCTTCTTTTACGGTTGTGCGTTGATGCAGCTCTGATTTGAATTCAATCTCCAATTGCATATTGCCGGTGTGTGGATTAGCTGAGATGACCGGGCGCATGGTAAGAAGCCAATCCTGAAACTGTTTTACGAGTGATTTGTTTTTCGCCAATGCATTTAATACAGCCGCCAATAATGTGTTTGTAAAATCCTTGAAGGTAAATGATTCCTGCACATCCAGATAAACACAGTTCCATTTTTTACCCAGATGGTGGAAGGCATGATAGATTAACCCGGTTTTACCAATTCTTCGGGGTGCATACAATGTGATATTTCTGCCGTTTCGTAAGGCGGAAATGATATTCTCTTTTTCCCGCTCGCGATTACAGAAGTAGTGAGGCCCTAAATAGCCATAAATGGGAAACGGATTCAAGGGTTCGCTCATCCCGTAAAGATATGTTACAAAATGTAAGTTACAAAATGTAAGTTACAAGATGTGAGTTTTATCAGTTGGGATAAACAAAAAACCCCGAACGTTGAATTCAGGGTTTTTAAAACGAAATTTTAAGACCTAAGCTGCTTTGGACAATTTATCCTCTTTTATTTTTTTCATTCTAACTTCTTTCGAATCGAGGTCAAACCATTTCACCTCAACCAGGTTGGACTTTAAGTACTTGAGCACTTCCATCACCTTGCCATCAATTTTGCTTCGAACACGCTCACCTTTTCTAAATAGTTTTCTCATTCAACTTAGGGTTTAGTTTCACATACGTAATGCATAAATATACTCACGCGGGTAGTCTTCGTAAATACCTGCGAAGGTTATTAAGTCACCCGCTTTCTTTTTCTTGATAATCTCATCCACGTCTTTGGCTGACTTAACAGGGACATCATCGATGTGTGTGATGATAAAACCTTCCCTCATGCCAGTGCGTTTCAGCTTGCTATTGGTTAATGATTTTACTTTTACACCCTGGTTTACATCTAAACGTTTCAGGAGTTTACTATCGACATCCTCCAGCTCAAAGCCAAGGGACGCCAATTCCGGTTTTTCCTCACGTTTTACAGTAGTCGTGTTTCCTTCGCGGTTTTTTAAGGTTACCGGAATAACCATGGTTTTTCCGTTGCGATCTACCGTCACATTTATTTTATCACCTGGCCGTTTACGACCTACATACTCTATCAATGCCGAACTTGACTTAATAGGAGCATCATCAATTTTTGTAACGACATCACCAGGTTTTAAGCCAGCTTCTTTGGCAGCACTCTTACTTTCATCTACCCCATAACTGGAAATATATGCACCTTCGTTTACATCCAGATCTTCTTGTCTTGCCAGGTTGCTATCAACATTTCTAATTTCAACACCCATCCAGCCCCGTTGCACCGTTCCAAAAGCAATCAAGTCTTCGGTAATTTTACTTACTATGTTTGAAGGAACAGCAAATCCGTAACCTGAATAGGATCCGGTTGGACTGGCAATTGCAGTATTGATACCTAACAAGCCACCATTCAAGTCCACAAGTGCCCCACCACTATTGCCGGGATTGATAGCGGCATCGGTTTGAATGAACGATTCAATTGCGGTACGTGCAGGTTGGCCGTTAGCGCCACGGCTACCCGAATTAATGATATTAATGTCACGTCCTTTGGCACTAATAATGCCGGCTGTTACTGTTGAATTCAAGTTAAAAGGATTTCCAACAGCCAAAACCCATTGGCCTACTTTCGATTGATCAGAATTTACGAATGCCAGGTAAGGCAGCTCTTTTTCATTGACTTTAATTACGGCTAAATCCGTGTCAGGATCGGTACCAATTACCTCGGCCTTTAATTCACGATTGTCATTTAACGTTACCTGAACAATTTCGGCACCCTCCACAACGTGATTGTTGGTAACGATATAGCCTTCTTTGTTGATAATAACTCCCGAGCCTGTGCTTTGTTGTGGTCGCTGATTTTCAAAAGGACTATCGTAAAAAAATTGACGAAACTGTTCGGGTATTTGAGATTCGTTGCCGGCAGCCCGCTCTTGAACGGAACGAATATGCACCACGGCTTTCGTAACCTTTTCAGCAGTTCCGGTAAAATCCATGGGCACCACTTCACCCTTTTCATTTACTTCATAAGCCACTTGTGAAGCAGGTATGCCATTAATGTGTTCAATTTTTACTCCCTGCGGCTGATCTTTTACCAGCCATTGTGAGGCCACGATGGTTATCACACTTCCCAACAACGCAGCCAACAAAAGTGATCCAAAATGTTTCATAGAAATAGTACGTTAGTTTTAAATGTTTAAACTGAACCAGCACCTGGTTTGGTAAAAAATAGTCTCAATAAATTTTTTAATGACTTTATTCCGCTCATTACAGTCCCTCGAAAATCAAAAGAAGTGCCAGTGGGTTTTAAAACGATTGTTTGACTGATTTTGGTTCATTAAAACTGACAAAATTTCACTTTTTAACCAAAACTCCATCCTTATATTCGTATTCGATGGTCATATTTCCCTGCTGATCATACCATTTTGAAATACCGTCCCGTACCCCATTTTTATAGAGACCTTCTTCCATAATTTTCCCATCGGGGTAAAAAATCCTCACTGCCCCTTCCAGCTTTCCGTTTTTATAGAAGCGTTCTTCTTTTACCGTTGAGTAATTAAATTCTTTGTATTCACCATCGCGCAAATCGTTATGATAGCTGGATCGTCTGAGCAGTTGACCGTTTTCATTGAACTCAATAAAGGCACCTTCTTTTTTATCGTTAATGTAGGTGGTAATAGACTTAACCAATCCAGTGCTTGTGTACTCTACCCAAGAGCCTTCACGTTTCTGATTAAGATAAAGTCCGGATGCAGTAACTTTTCCTGCATTATCATTTACGGTAACCTTCACTAAGCCGGGCGTGTCACTAAACTCTTCTTTGATGGCACCGGCAGGAATGTTTGCAAGCTCAGCTTGACTGGATTCGGATTCAACGCTGGTTGTTCCAGACTTTTCGCAAGCGACTAAAGCAACGAGTAAGAAGGCAAAAAAGATTCTCATGGTTGAGTCGAATAATAAACCGCTAAATATATTAAGTAACTTTGCTTTTTGTCAAGAGCTTTTAACTACAGCCCGTGAAAATTCAAGGAACGATTATTTTAAAACAAGGCCGCGATCATTCGATAAAACGATTTCATCCGTGGGTTTTTTCAGGAGCCATTCAAACAACCTTAGGTGAGGTGAAGGATGGAGATTGGGTGGAGGTGCAGGATGTAAAACGATCCACGCTTGGCTTTGGGCATTATCAAAAGGGAACTATTACGGTGCGCGTGATTTTGTTTGGAGAGGTCGCCCCCACCTTGTCGGTATATCAGGATAAAATCAAAGCTGCTTTTACGCAGCGCCTCGAGACACAGGTTATCTCTGATCAAACCAATGCGTATAGACTAGTGCATGGCGAAGGTGATGGTTTGCCTGGACTCATCATAGATATGTATCACGATGTGGCGATCATTCAGGCGCATTCCACCGGCATGCAACAAGATAGGCGGATGATAGCGGAGGCTATTAAAGGAGTTTTAACAGCCAACGAGTTTAGCCTCTCAGCAGTTTATTATAAATCGTTAACCGAAAAATCAGAGAGCGAATACCTACTGGGCATGGCAGCTGTACCTCATGTGGTGTTGGAGCATGGCAATAAATTTTATGTGGATTGGGAAGAAGGGCAGAAGACCGGATTTTTTCTTGACCAACGGGAGAACAGAAAATTGCTGGGCGACATGGCAAAGGGTAAAACAGTACTTAATACATTTTGCTATACCGGTGGATTTTCAGTGTTTGCATTGCAGAACAGTGCTCAACTAGTTCATTCTGTGGATGCCTCCGACAAGGCAATCACATTAACGCGTAAGAATCTTTCCTTGAATGGATTTGATCCGATTACACATGAATGTTTTACAGTCGATACGTTTGATTTTTTAAAAGACAAAAAGGATGTGTACGATTTAATTATTCTCGATCCGCCCGCTTTCGCGAAGCATAAAGAAGCTCGACACCAGGCCATGAAGGGTTATCAACGGCTTAATGCCGAAGCGATGCGGATGATTAAATCAGGCGGAATAATTTTTACGTTCTCTTGTTCGCAAGTGGTGGACCGGCAACTGTTTTATGATACGGTTGTGTCTGCAGCTATTCAATCCGGCCGACAAATAAAAGTATTGCATCGCTTGTCACAACCAGCCGATCATCCGGTTTCATTGTATCATCCAGAAGGCGAATATTTGAAAGGACTGGTGCTTTATGTAGAGTAGATTTTAAGCGAAGTGTGTTTCGCTATTTTGTCAAAGTCTTTTTCGTTATGCACTAATTTTAATTTAAAATGAATGGCATAGAATGCAATTTGACAATCGTTTGGTTTTTGAATAGTAACTCCTTTTGCTTGTAAGCTTCTGTATAAATTAGCAGCACCTTCTGCTACAAAATAGGGATCCAATTGAAGCAAGTTCATCTCAAAAAGCATGTCTTTGGTTCGCTCGTAATCAAAGGAACTTCGAATTCCTTGGAGAATCTCTTGAAGTATTGGCGGGCACATATCGGATGGTATGCCACGGGCCAACGAACTGTCTAGTAAATCAGTTTCCTTATTTATTTTGCCAATGGAATAATTGATCCAAACAGAGGAATCAAATATCATATCAAGCCCTTTCTCATTTTCATAAGGTCTCCCTCCCAGGATATTTTACCTCTGAGTTTTCTAAATTCTTGAAATTTGAGCCAGCGAGCATAATTTTCGAGAGCCTTTTCAACAGCTTCGCGCTTGGTCTTGATTTCACCAAACCGCATAATGTCTTTGATTAGATCATCGCGTAATACAATATTTGTTCGTGTAGTTTTCATACACACAAATATAGCAAATGTGTACACATGATTAAGCCACAGATTCGCAGGTTTCTTTCCCAGTGGGTCTCCCGCTGCGGGCACTCCGAGTTTTGACAGCCTAACCCTCTACTTTTGTTATCGTGCACTCGGTAATTGACGGGTTCACCAAAGAAACTTATCTAAATTAACTCTCGATTACGTAAGCTTTACTAAAATGAATTTGTTGTAATGTTTACTGCTAATAGTCAGCCAAGCCATGTACAATACCTGAAATCCCATTCTTGTAGTGGCTTTATCCGTAAAATTTTGGGCGAGTTTGCTAATAAAATCCGCCATTGAGCCCTGCACATTCTTTTTAAGTTTGTATTTTAGCAAAGATAGGGGCTTCCTTTTAGCCCTCCCACAAACTCCTGAATGACTGCATGCACCAGATTTTCGTAAAGAACTTTTTAAGAACCATTACTGCCATTACTTTATGGGTCTTTTTTATTGGCTTCGGGTTTTACTCAGCAAATGCGCAGGATAAACAAGCATCCATTTCGACTCAGAAACGTGAGACCATCAGCGATTACATTTTTCTGGGCGATCATGGGTTTGTCCTTTCTACTACGCGGTTGGAAACCGGTATTTATATGCCTCACTCCATTTTTTACTTTTCTCCTTCCCTGGAGCTAATCTGGAAAAAAGAATTTAAAGACAAACAGCAGTATGCCAATCGCGACAAATACTTGGTTGCTTCACCTCATGGTTCATTCACTTATTACCTTGAAATAGCAAGTCCTGCAGGTGGCAATTTTAATAAGAAGAACCACGACATACTCCAGATAAAGAAAGACGGAACTGAAAAGCGATTTGAACTGGAGTCTTCCGATGCCTACGGACAAAACCTGCAAACTATTTTCAGTGATGAAAATTACCTGTATTATCTTGCTACTGAAAACGGTCACGAACGCCACGACAAAAAGAAAACAACCGAAAAACTTATCCTCAACCGGTTTGATCATGAGCAGCACAAACATCAACGTTTTGTGATTGATCTTCCCGTCATCGCAGAAGGAGAGAACACCACCTTCTGGCAATTCGTATCAAACACTGAAACTGAAATTCTGCTTGTATCAAAAGCCATGGATATTCCATTAGGCAAAGCGATGTATGATGTGGCCACCGTCTCACCTGAAGGTAAAGTACTTTCTGTAAAAAAAATATCCGTCAGCCTGCAGAAGAAGTTCACGCGGCCCGCTAGTGATATTGCTTCTCCCGGGTGGCGGTCTACAGCTACTACAGACCTCAGTTCGTCCAGTACTACGCATACACTTAATGGCTCAAGCCAAACCATTACCGTTGTTACGCCAGGTGGTTATGGCAATCTGAAGTTTGATCCTGCAACGAATGGATTTTATGTTTATGGTTTGCTGGGGCCGATCCCCTTTAGAAAAATTTCACCCTTATACGAAGGCTTTTATATCGTACATCTTGATAAGGACGGCAAGGAACAATGGCGGGTGCAACATACCGGCCCTGCAGAATTGGTTAACAATGGGACTTTCAGCAAACATGGTCGTCCAGCTGACCGGTGGATTTCGTTGAATTTCTTGCCCAACCATGGACTCAATTTTATAATCGGGTTCGGGGATAATATCGTTGAGTATGAAGTCGCTTCAGGGGGTACAGTAGCAGGTCACAAAATGTTGCGTGATATAAAAAATGTTGGTAATCGCAACAACCAGGAGGCATTTCCTTTCAGTGCATCGGGTGAGTTTAAATCATACGATTTTGTGCATAAACTTATCGCAAAGAAGACGCCAGCCACCGGGTATCTTGGAACGGTGTTTACTTCTGGAGAAGTGATCATTGAGAATAATGAACGGGAAGGAGACATTAAGTTGTACTATTTCAAACGTTCACCATAAGTGCTACCCCTTAAACAATCTTACTTTCCCTACCAACCCCTGCTTTGTTTTGGGGTTGCAAAAAGTAGAATCTAACACTGAGTCCATCTTAACGATAGCATTGCTTACCGCCTAGTAAAGATTAGACGTGGTTAGTAAGTCGTCAGCCTTTCAATTTTGTTTCGATAAGATTACATTTATCAATCACCAACTTGACACTGTTCATTATAGAAGTTAAATCAATTAGGGTGATCTATTCATGGAACCGATCAAACTCAAGTTCAACCTCGATGGTTAATTTACAGTGGTCGAAAAGCCTTTCGCTGTTAACTTCTATCTAGATGCTTAATGAGTTTTGAATCCTATACATGCTAATAACAAAGAAGGTAACAATCAATGAGGCCGAATAAAATTAATCAAGGAAGCCGTTAAATTGGGCTTTAAAAACTCTTCAAATAAGCTTACTTCACTACAGCCGGTGCGGGTTCAGAATGTTTTGCGTACCGTTCAAAAAACTCAATCACACGCAACAGATGATCCATCATTCTTCCGGGGTTGCCGCTACGTGTTAGTTCATGTCCTTCCTTCGGATAACGAATGTATTCCACCGGCTTGTTCAAAATCTTTAAACTCTTGTAGAGTGTTTCAGACTGAATCACGCCAGTCCTTAAATCCTGATCGCCATGAATTATTAAAAGTGGGGTATTGATTTTATCCACATAGGTAAGTGGAGATTCAGAATCTAATAATGCTTTCGTTTCTTTTTGCCATGGGTAGCCACCAAAATGATCAGGCACCAAGCGCCAGGCATTGCCTTCGCCCATAAAGGTTGTTAACTCATAAACTCCACGTTGGGCGTTGGCAGCTTTAAAGCGATTGTCGTGGCCAACGATCCAGGCCACCATGTAACCCGCGTAGCTTCCGCCTTCAACAAACAACTGATCTTTGTCAATCCAGTCATGTTGCTTCATGGCCTCATCTAACGAAGCGAGAATATCACCAGCGGGACCATTACCCCAATCTCTAAAATTTCCTTTCTTAAACTTATCGCCATAGCCACCACTACCGCGTGGGTTGCAATACACGAGTCCATAACCCCAACTATTTTCAAGCTGATATTCGTGCCACATAGAAAATGCGCCCGGACCCCACATGGCGGATGGCCCGCCATGAATATTTAGAATGGTTGGATATTTTGTTCCGTCTTTTTTACCAACAGGCTCTTGCACCCAATATTGAATCTTTGTTCCATCAGGTCGGGTGAACCAATACTCTTTCGGATAACTGATGGCTTTGTCTTTCAACCAACCTTCGTTGAGTTGAGTAAGTTGTCGCGTTGATTTTTCCTTGAGATTAAGAAGGAGAACTTCCCAGGGATTTCTGGTTTCAGTAAGAGCATATACTACTTTGTCACCGCGTACATCAAAGTCATTTACACCGTTGTCGTTTCCAAGAATTTTTGTGATGGCTCCCCCTTTTGAAAGCACACTGTAAAGTGGGATGTCACCTTCTGTTTGTGAAGAGAAGAAAATGGTTTTACTATCGGCAGACCAAACCGTGCCACCGATATCTCGATCTAATGATGCCGTAAGAATAGCTGGCTTGCCTCCGGTTGCCGAAACTACTGCCAATTGATTTTGTGTGGCATGTCGGTTTTCGATAGCTGTTGCATAAAATGAAATTTGTGAACCATCGGGAGAGAATGTGGGATTTGAAACACTATATCCCGGCCACGTTAAAAATTCTTTTGCAGCTTTTGTGGCAACATCAATCAACCAAAGATCATTATTCTGTTCCCGATCGGGATGAATTTTGTAAACCTTTGAATGACAAATAATACTTTTGCCATCGGGCGACCAATCAGCAGATTGAAAATCCTGAAACCCTTGCGTGAGTTGAATATCCTTCTCTTCAGAAGTAACAGTTTTTACAAAAAGATGCGTAAAACTTTCTTCGGGCTGAAGATTCAATTCACCTTGTAAATCCTGCCGCACTAGAACGCGAGGGTTATTTTCAAACGAATTTTTTGCAAGCCAGGCACGCACCTCTTCCAGCGATCCATCGGGGCTGGTAGTAACTTTCTTGCGCTCGTCTGCTTTCAATGCTTTGAAGTTAGGTTCATCACCTTGTGTGCGCCCGGGACGCTCGTAGCTCCACGGAGTTTTTCCTTCAATCGCTGAAAATGGAATACTTGCTGAATATAAAATCTTTTTTCCATCGGGAGACCAACGCGGGTTGCTGACATTATATTCTGATTTAGTTATCACATGTGCCTCGCCACCACTTAGTGGCAACAGCCATAGTTGCGAACGTTCGCCATCGATGCGAACGAAAAGAAGTTGCTTTCCATCCGGAGACCATTGCGGCTGGCCATCATTTTTATCTCCGAATGTTAATTGAACCGGATCACTTTTGGTAATGAGATCAAGTAAATAGAGATGGCGTGTGTAGTAATAGTCATTTTCATTTTTAACTGCCTTGCGGGTAACCACGGTTACTGCTTTCGAGCCATCGGGTGAGATTTGAATTTGATTGGCGGTGGCAATCTTCATCAGGTCGGACGCTACAATTGGTTTTTTGGTTTGACTAACCGCAGCGACACTAAAAAGCAACAGGACAAAGAGAACATGAAGTCTTCTGTTCATACAAGGAAAATTTTAGTTGATTTTAAAACTTTGAAAAGTTATCAGACCGCGGCAACCATTGCAAGAATGTCATCAACAAACTCACGGGAATTACTTAAGCGGGGCACTTTGTTCTGGCCACCTAATTTCCCGCGCTTTTTCATCCAATTATAAAAGGTGCCTTCGGCCACAGAATGTACAGTCGGTGCGATCAAGGCGAGGTCGAGTGTTCGCTTGGCATCGTAGTCTGAATTAATTTTGCGCAGGGTATCATCCAGGGTGTGAATAAACTCATTCATGTCGCGGGGATAGGTTCTGAATTCTATGATCCATTCATGACCTCCGCGTTTCGATTTTTCGAGATAGATGGGGGCTGCTGTAAAATTATCGATCACCGCTCCGGTCTGTTCGCACGCACGAGTGATAGCTGTTTCGGCATTTTCAATAATTACCTCCTCACCAAATGCATTGATAAAATGTTTGGTGCGTCCTGAAATGCGTATGCGATAAGGTGCAATGCTAGTAAACTTGATGGTGTCACCAATGTTGTAACGCCAAAGGCCTGCATTAGTGGTGATTACCATGGCATAATTCTTTCCAATTTCCACATCGGCTAATGAAATTGCATCAGGATATTCTTTGTCCCATTCTTCGGCAGGAATAAATTCATAAAACACTCCGTAGTCGAGCATGAGCAAAAGGTCTTCAGAGTCTTTTTGATCCTGAATGCCGAAAAATCCCTCACTGGCGTTGTAGGTTTCCCAGTATCGCATTTGGTCACCGGGGATGATTGATTTAAAAAGATTGCGGTAGGGTTTAAAAGCAACCGCCCCATGAAAAAATACTTCCAGATTGGGCCAGACTTCCAGAACGGAACTCTTTTTCTCCATCTCTAAAATATATTGGAGCAAAAGGACAGTCCAGGTGGGCACACCGGCAATGTTGGTTACATTAACACCTATAGTTTCGCGCGCAAGCCGTTCAATTTTGTCTTCCCAGTTATTCATGAGCGCCACTTCTAAACTAGGCGTTCGAATAAACTGCGCCCAGGGCGGCAGGTTTTGCATGATCACCGCTGACACATCTCCATATTGGCTGGAAGCAGTAGGATCAAATTCATTTATCTGAGAACTGCCACCCACCCCAAGGCCCTTGCCTGAAAAGATCTGCGTGTCAGGATAATTGTTGACGTAGATGGAAAGTAAATCTTTTCCGCCCTTAAAATGCGATTCCTCTAAAGCCTCGGCAGTTACAGGAATAAACTTACTTCGGGCGTTGGTAGTGCCACTCGATTTAGCGAACCATTTTACTTCGGAAGGCCACAAGATACTTTGTTCACCGTGCACGAGGCGGTCGATGTAGGGAAAGAGTTGTTCGTAGGTATGAACGGGTACGCGTCTTTTGTAATCTTCATAATTGATAAGATCATCAAAGGCATACTTCTGGCCAAATTCTGTATAACGGGCTATACTTAGTAAGCGCCTTAAAACTTCATCCTGCACATCGTGGGGGTATTTCATGAAAAGCTCAATCTGGTGGATTCGCTTTCTCATGACCCAGGTAAGAATGGAGTTTAAGATTTGCATAGCAGGAGTTCAAAAATACGGGGCACGCACACGATTACCAAAATGTATTTATGAATCGCTATTGATTCTATTAGTTGGTAATATTTGATCAGCGAAGTCGAAAAATTTTAAGGCTAGTATTAGCGTTGATGCGGCCGGGTTGCCAAACTGTTGAACCAAGGTATTATAGTAATTGTCGAGAAAGGTTGAGTCTGTCGTCCACGGAAAAGAATTGTATTCGGCCTCGGTAAGGGTATTGGCAAGTAAAGGATTAAACTCATCAATAACATTGCAACTTTGGGCAAGCACAAAATTGCTTTTAGAAAAAATAATAAAGCAAAGCAGTAATTTTTTCATATTGATTTTTTAAAGGTTTGATATTGAATCCTATTTCTGCTCCCGGTACTAATACCAGAACCCGAAGTATTCAATTTTCCATTGAAAAACACTTCAACTTGCTTAAAGTCGGGCGATGGGCAAGGTCCTTCCTCCAGTGTGAACTCAATTCGGATGGTGTCGGTATCAAACCTGTTTAAATACAGGTAAAATGATTTTGAAACTTTTTTTGTCAGGCCGGCAAGATCATCCGGATCAGTAAGGCATTTAAACCAGGTGCGCCCGTCCTGATAAATTTGTAAAGTAGATTCCTTGGTTAAGTCTTCGCGCAATAACTTTACTGTATCGCGATTGTATGGGCCGTTGAATAAGTTAAGCAGGTTTTCTCCGGTTGCTTCATTTTCCAAATCAAAAAATAACCCAGAGTCAAATACGTTCGTTGAATTCGGCCCGGAAGGGCATCTTTCACATGATGAGAGTAAATGCAGGCTCACTAGTAGAAAAAATACAATTGCGGTAGTGATTGCTTTCATAGGTGAGTTGTAATCTTATATAATTAAGAAATAATTCCATAATTTTTCTTTGTCTAGTTAGCCACATTTGATTTGCGGAGTTGAAAGTTTTGCCCAAGATAAACTTTGCGCACCAATGGATCGTTGGCCAGTTCTTCGGAAGTGCCGGCTTTAAATAGTTTTCCTTCTACCATTAAATACGCGCGATCGGTTATGGAAAGGGTTTCGTCTACATTATGATCGGTAATCAGGATGCCAATGTTTTTCTTCTTCAAGCGCGATACAATACCCTGAATTTCTTCTACCGCAATGGGATCCACCCCGGCAAAGGGTTCATCTAATAATACAAACTTGGGGTCTACAGCCAGTGCGCGGGCTATCTCAGTTCTTCTTCGCTCGCCTCCGGAGAGTACCATGCCCAGATTTTTACGCACATGGGTAAGACTGAATTCTTCGAGCAACTTCTCCACCTTTTCTTTTCTTTCCTTCTTGGGCATATTACGCATCTCGAGCGGGGCCAAGAGATTCTCCTCTACTGTTAGACTTCTGAATACAGAAGCTTCCTGTGCTAAATAGCCAATGCCACGTTTGGCACGTTGATACATGGGTAGATCCGTAATGTTTTCCTGATCAAGAAAGATGGTGCCTTCGTTGGGCTTTATAAGACCCACGATCATATAGAAACTGGTAGTTTTTCCAGCACCATTGGGTCCTAACAAGCCAACAATTTCACCCTGCTCTACCTGCACGGAAACGTTATTGACAACCGTGCGTTTTTTATATCTCTTGATCAGGTTTTCGGCTCGCAGAAACATGTTATTCAAATTTGAGGTCTTTAATTCGTATCTGGAGAGACGTTATTCCATTATAGGTATTTTCTTCCAGTGTAAAAGCAATCCGAAAATATTCGCCTGATGCGAGCCTTTCATAATGTTCCATCAGATCAAACGCCACGGCATTGAAGGTTGTATTGGTGCCTGCTTGTCCTGCTAAAAAGCGTAGATGCCTGTCTTTAAAACTAGAAAGAGAATCCATCACAAAAATATTTCTGGCTTCAAATACTGGGTTCAGATTTTCAGGACCAAACGGAGCCATTTGCTTCAGCAAGGTGTTGAATTTAGTCGTGATCAAATCAAACTTCACCGGTACATCAATTTCCACTACGGGTGTAAGCATTTCTTCTGTGAGAGCGGCCGAGGCAATTTGTTCAAAGCGTTGCTGAAAGGCTTGCAGGTTACTTCGATCGAGTGTAAGTCCAGCCGCATACTTATGGCCGCCATACTTTTCGAGCAGATCGCTACAACTGTCAATAGCTTTGTATAGATCAAAGTCTTTCACGCTGCGTGCAGAGCCGGTAATTTTATCATTGGATTCGGTAAGGATCACAGTGGGACGGTAATATTTCTCTACACACCGTGCAGCAACTATGCCAATTACTCCTTTGTGCCAGGTTTCTTTAAAAAGAACCGTTGACTTTGCATTTCGAAGGGTCTCATTGCCTTCAATCATAGCAATTGCTTCTTCGGTTATGCTTAGATCAAACTCCCTGCGCAGGTCATTCTTGAGATTTATCTTTTCGGCAAGCTGATTTGCTCCTTCTTCATTTTCAGCAATCAGAAGTTCAACTGCCCCCCGTGCATGCGCCACCCGGCCAGCAGCATTGATGCGAGGCCCCAGTGTAAATACAATTCCGGAAATGTCCAGATCACTTTTTATGGCCGCGATATCTTTTAACGCCTTAAGTCCGGGGCGAGGATTCTGATTAAGTTTTTGCAGTCCGAAATAAGCAAGTATTCTATTTTCTCCTATGATAGGAACAATATCCGAAGCAATACTCACCACCACAAGATCGAGATATTCATAAACTTCTTCTTCCTTCCGGAATTTTTGAGCAAACGCTTGAATAAGTTTGAAGCCCAGACCACATCCACTCAATTCCTGAAAGGGATAGTTGCAATCCTCACGTTTGGGGTCAAGCACAGCAACAGCATTGGGGATTTCTCCACCAGGCAGGTGATGATCGCAGATAATAAAATCAATTCCTTTATGCCGGGCCAGCGTAACCATGTCTGAAGCTTTAATACCCAGATCAAGCGCAATGATGAGGGAAAACTTATTTTCCTCAGCCCAGATTATACCTGCTTCCGAAACACCATAACCTTCGGCATACCGATCGGGAATGTAAAAATCACAATGGGGATAAAACCTTTTAAGGTAACTATAGACCAATGCAACCGCGGTTGTTCCATCAACATCATAATCACCGTAGATCAGAATTTTTTCATTTTGATCTATGGCAACTTTTAAACGTTGAACAGCATGATCCATATCTTTCAGTAGAAAGGGATCGTGCAATTGACTAAGCAATGGACGGAAGAAGTTCTTTGCGGTATCAAAGTCACGAATACCGCGCTGCCAAAGAACAGACGATAAATGCGGATTTACATTGATGGAGTTACTAAGCGTTTCCACCTCTTCCGGGGTAGGTAATGGTTTGTATATCCATCGCTTTTGCATATTATTTTCGTTCGAACTTTATCATTCCATTCTTTCCGGTCTCACCTTCTTCGCCATGAAATCCACGTTGCCCATTTTTTCCATCGCGCACTGGCCCCAAACCCGCTAAACCACCGCGCCCGGCTTCTCCGCCAATCCCACCAAAGCCGCCATAGTTTTTAATATGCAACCGGCTTCCAATCCAAACCTGATAATCCGGACAGCGAAGACAATTAATAGTTAATGACCCTCCATCTCCCCCATGGCCACCGCGCGAACCACTACCTCCCGGGCCCCCATCTCCGCCCGCACAGACACGTGTTCCAGGGCCACCACCACCACCTTGGCCGCCTTTGCCACCATCTCCACCATCTCCACCATTTAAATTTATTGTAAGAGATCCATTGATCTGAATGTCTTCTGAATAAATTAATAAGTTATTTGCACTACTGCCATCAAGCCCCATTTCACCGTCAAGGCCAGGGGCACCGGATCTGCAAGGACTTAACTGCTCAGGGCCATTAATTCCAACCGTTCCATCTTTACCTTTAGGGCCATAACCGATAATAGAACAGCCCACGCCAATGATAACTATTTTGGCATGAATGAAATTGTCTTTTTTGTCGTGGTTGAGAATAATCTGTGACGAGTCGGCCATCACTAAAGTATCCACAACCAAAATATCAGAATTCTGAATAAAATACTTTTCGCCTTTCTTAAGAGAGAGTTTATCCAATCTAATTTGCCCCAAAGCCGAGAACGCCAGACCAACACACAGAAAACAACACACTACTCGCACCATCGGGCAAAAATAAGAATAGAAATGAGAAGGGATAAAAAAAGGCAGCGGAGATGCGCTGCCTTCTGTTTTTAAGCAAGTTGGTTTATTTTGGCGTTTCTGTTTTTTCAGCCACCACACCTTCTAATACCTCTTTGATTTCCACACGCTGACCGTCTTTAAATGGTACAATCCAGGCATCTTTCACGCCCATTTCGCGCATATATTTTTTAAATTTATCGGCTTCCCAATAATCTCTGAAAATACCAATGGTAAATTTCTGCTCACCCTTATCGGTAGCTTCGCCTCCAAAGTTTGGATTGTTATCAAAGTATTTGGATAGGTCTTTGTTTTTAAAAGCACCAATCTGAACCTTAAACACCACACCTTTTGAAAAATCCATTGAATTCGCAGCTGGGGCAGCTTTCAATTGATCCAGCTCAGCACGGGCGGAAGTAAGATCTCCACGCATTCTTGAGAGTTGATCTTCGAGTTCGGCAATGCGCGAATTCTTTTGACTGATCTGACTGTTGAGTGTGCTCACTTGCCCTTTGAGGGCTGAGTTATCGTTGTCAGCTACCTGTTTAGCTTCTGTAAAAGTCTTCAGGTTAGAGGGGTTCTTTGCGTATTCTTTGGCTTTCTTTTTCCATTCCTTTTTCTCCGCTTTGGATAGCTGGGCGAAAACTTGCATGCCGGAAAAAATCAGCGCCAGGCAAAGGATTACAACTTTAGTTTTCATTTATGTTTTGGTTTAATTCAAGGTTAAAAGTAAGAAAATATTCTGAAATAGTGTCATTCAGGCTTGTTTGGCCTTATAGCTTAAAAGAAACAAACAGCCGACTATCGATACTATCGCGTTTATTCTGGCTAATCTAAACTACCCACCATCTTTTCAGGCCGCACCCATTGATCGAATTGTTCCGAAGTTACAAGCCCAAGTTCTATAGCAGCTTCACGTAACGTCTTATTTTCCTTGTGTGCTTTCTTGGCAATCTTAGCCGCATTTTCATAACCAATGTGTGTGTTTAGCGAGGTTACCAACATCAGCGAGTTCTCCATGTGTTGTTTGATTATTGAAAGATTCGGCTCAATACCAATAGCACACTTATCATTGAAAGAGACACACGCATCGCCAATCAGGCGCGCAGATTGCAACACGTTCGATGCAATTACGGGTTTGAATACATTCAATTCAAAATGACCATTGGCACCACCAAAAGAAACAGCCACATCGTTGCCAATCACCTGTGCGCAAACCATAGTAAGTGCTTCTGGTTGGGTAGGATTTACTTTGCCGGGCATAATTGACGAGCCGGGTTCGTTATCCGGAATAACAATTTCACCTATGCCCGAGCGTGGGCCCGAACTTAACATGCGGATGTCATTACCAATTTTATTCAATGCTACAGCCGCGCGCTTTAAGGCCCCTGAAAGTTCAACCATGGCATCATGCGCAGCGAGTGATTCAAATTTGTTAGGTGCAGTAATAAAAGGATAGCCAGTAAGGTCTGCGATTTTTTTTGCTACCAGCACATCATATCCTTTGGGAGTATTTAATCCGGTGCCAACCGCTGTGCCACCCAGCGCTAGCTCACGGATTGCCTCCAATGCATTCTTAATGGCGCGGATACTGTTATCTATTTGTTGAACATAGCCACTAAACTCCTGACCGAGTGTGAGCGGTGTAGCATCCATAAAGTGGGTGCGACCTGTTTTTACAATCGTTTTATATTCAGCCGATTTTTTTGCCAGCGTATCGCGCAGTTTTTTCATTCCCGGAAGTGTGATTTCCATCACCTGCTTATAAGAAGCAATGTGCATGGCGGTAGGAAAGGTGTCGTTGGAGGATTGTGATTTGTTTACATCATCGTTGGGATGCAGAACTTTTTTTTCATCGGTAAGTTTGCCGCCACTTAACACATGTGCGCGGTAAGCGATCACTTCATTGGCGTTCATGTTGCTTTGTGTGCCGGAGCCCGTTTGCCAGATAACCAGGGGAAATTGATCGTCAAGTTTTCCGGCTACAATTTCATCGCATACCTTTCCAATCAGATCTTTCTTGTCGGCAGCTAATGCACCTAATTCGTGATTGGCCTGGGCAGCGGCTTTTTTCAAATAGCCAAAAGCATAAATAATCTCCTTAGGCATACTTGCCTCGGGACCGATTTTAAAATTATTGCGTGAACGTTCAGTTTGTGCACCCCAATATTTATCGGCAGGCACTTGCACTTCACCCATCGTGTCTTTCTCAATGCGGAAACTCATAGTTGTATGTTTTGGTTAACAAATTTAAACTTCACAAACCCAATTAAAAGGGAATCCAATCGAAAGTTAAAATCAAAGGTGCCGAAGATCTGCATGTTGATCCAAAATCCAACCGGTTAAACTTAATCGTTCGCGTGTGGCGGGCAACACCTCATGTTCTAACAGATCACTTCGGAAACAAACGAGCCGACCGGCCTCTGGCATAATATCGAGTTCGGTATCGGCAAAATAAATACGTAACTGTCCACCTTCTGATTCTTTCCAATCTTTATTGAGATAACAAATAACAGAAAGTTTACGATGATCATCTTTTTTAAACTGATCAAGATGTCTTCTGTAATAAGTGCCCACAGGATAGACAGTACTATGAATTTCAAAGTCCTTCAAACTTAGATACAAGGCTTGATTGACGAAAGAGATTAGCTCGTTCAATCTCAACAAGTAAATCTGCAAAGGTTGAGCAGCGGTGGTTCGGTCAATCCATTGAATATAATCACCGCGAATTCCCTCGTTTATTTGCTTTTCCTGTTTGTGGCCAATACCAGCTTTTTTGAATTGTAACATTCCGGTTTTGAATTCGTCAAGAATGGCATCCACCTCATCGGGAGCAAGAAAGTTGTCAATGATGGCATAACCGTTTTCGGCAATTCCATCGGCCAGGTGGTTAAGTTTATCAGAGAAAGCGACATCCATGGTGCGAATTTAATGGCAGGAACTAACTTTGAAGCTATGACTCACTCTTTTAACAGAACGATTTCAATTTTCCTTTTCGGATTTTTCGGATTCGCAATCATTTCCTGCACACCCAAAGAGGATATAGTATTTAAGGGCGTAGAAAATATTGAAGTCCAGATGGATGGTAATAATGAGCCTCTTTTAACGGCAGATGCTTTCTTCCACAATCCGAATAACGTGCGCATGAAGTTAAAAGAAATAAATGTTGATGTACTTGTTGATGGTAAGCTTTCGGCCAAAGTAAGGCAGGATCTGAAACTTACTATTCCGGCCAACGATGATTTTTCAGTTCAATTAAATGCCCGGCTTTCGCTTAAAGAGCTGGGATTATTGGATACAATTATAAACCTGATAGGAGGTAAAAAATATGAAATTCAATATTTGGGTTTTGTGCGTGTGGCGCTACACGGCATTACTGTAAAAGTGCCGGTAAAACATAAGGAAGAGCTTCGCATCAGGCTTTAACCTCAATTTCCACGTTATAAATCTATTTCTCTAAACACATTTAAAGGTTACTTTTACAAAGTAAATCTGGTTAAGACAGACCTCTTTTGATCTTGATTGATGGAAAACATCCTGAATATCATTTTGATTGTGCTTTTGCTGGTGGTGATTGTCCTCCAGGTGCGTGCTTATTTGAAATTGAAGCAAAAGAATAAGCTGATTTTGGTACAAAGCCGCGAGATTAAAAGACAAATACAAGAACAGGAAAAAAGGAACAAACAGGTTGGCGATCTGGTGCATGAAAAGCAACAGTTGATCGGCCTTGTTTCACACGACCTTAAAGGTCCCTTTAATAGGATTTTTGCACTGATCCAGTTAATGGAAATTACCTCTGAAAACCTGACGAATGAACAACGCGAATATCTTGGCAAGATTCATCAGATTGTGGCCGATGGCCTGGGAATGATCCGCAACCTGCTCGACAATCGCAGGCTTGAAGATAAGGGTATTGACCTTACTCCGGAGCCATTAAATCTTGCGAATCTCATTGGCTCACTGATCAAAAACTATCGAACCTTATCGGAGAAGAAAAAAATCAAAATACATTTTGAAGCTACCCAGCAGGCCACTGTACTTGCCGACAAGCTCTACGTGTATCGCATTTTCGAAAACCTTATTTCGAATGCATTAAAATTTTCTCCAGAGAATAGAAATATCTATGTTACCGTAACTGAAAAGAGCGATAAAGTTGTGATAGCTGTTAAAGACGAAGGACCGGGTATAAGCCACGATGATCAGAAAAAACTGTATCAGAAATTTCAGCGACTTTCAGCAAGGCCTACAGGTGGCGAAAGTTCTACAGGCTTAGGGTTAGCCATTGTAAAAGCGTTGGTCGAAAAAATGGGTAGCGAGTTAATCTGCGAAAGCGAAGAAGGACAGGGAACAACCTTCACTGTAAAAATGGAAAAAAGTGCGGAGCCCGTTTCCAGAAAAAAATCAGTAGTAATAGATAATTAATTGAAAAGATAATAATCCTCTTCGTTTCCGTTCAATACAGCCTGTAACGATTCAATTACATTCTCATCTTTGATTACATAATCGCGCACACCTCGCTGAATAAAGTTTAGTACCATGTTGCCATCATCTAACGAGCTCAGCATGATTACTTTGTTATTATCTTTTAATCGGGGCTTAATTTTTTCGTAAAGATCAATGCCACTCATGCCGGGCAGCTTATAATCAAAAATCATCACATCGGGCAAGTTTTTTTCTAGCGCCTTAAGCCCATCTTCTGCAGAAGTGAAAACTGTAAACGCATAGTTTGGATTTCCTCTGAGTGATTTCAGAATGAATTCAGCGTAAATAGCATCGTCCTCAACCAAATATATCGTCATATCTCACGTAAGTGATTGCAATATAGTAACGATCTTTATTTTCCGACATACCCATGTGCTAATGATAACATGAATTTTATAACATTTTGCCGTTTATTGAAACTTCTTTGTTTAAAAATAGGAATCGCCTTACCTTCCTTACATCTAACCTGCTTCTCTTATGAGATACCTAAACCTTGTAGTTATTTTTCTGGCACTTTCTGCAACCAGTTGCACGGAGACAACTAAAAAACCCCAACTCACATTCTCAATTTCGTTTACACAGGAACTGAGTGACCGGGCACAGGATGGCCGCCTGTTGCTCATGCTGGCTAATAATGACAAGGACGAACCGCGCTTTCAGATAAATGATGGACTAACCACCCAACTGATTTTTGGAATAGATGTGGAGGGGATGCAGCCCGGACAAGAAATAATTATAAACAATGACAATACTTTTGGATTCCCCATCCAATCATTGAATGAGATACCCGCAGGCGATTATTATGTGCAGGCATTAATTAATCGTTACGAAACATTTAATCTATCAACGGGGCACGCGATTAAATTACCACCCGATCAAGGCGAAGGGCAGCAGTGGAACAGAAAGCCCGGTAACTTTTACAATCAGCCAGTCAAAATCTCCATTAATCCTGAGAAGAACGAAACCATCAAGTTGGTGCTGGATAAATCAATTGCTCCTTTAGAAGAGCCCAAAGACACAAAATTTGTGAAGCATATAAAGATTCAGAGTAAGCTGCTTACTCAGTTTTGGGGTCGCCCTATGTTTTTAGGTGCACACGTTTTAGTACCTGAAGGATTTGAGGAGCACCCGGAAGCAAAATATCCTTTGATGATTTACCATGGTCACTTTCCGAGCGACTTTGGTGGCTTCAGCACTGAGCCTCCTCCAGCCGACATGGACACAACAGACTACATAGATCGCTTTGGAATTTATGGTTACAATAAGTTTCAAAAACAAGAAGCCTACAATTTCTATAAGCAATGGTCAGGTAAAAACTTTCCACGATTTCTGGTCATTGAAATACAACATGCTAATCCCTATTACGATGACTCGTATGCAGTAAACTCAGCTAACCTGGGACCTTATGGGGATGCGATAATGAAAGAGTTAGTGCCCGAAATTGAAAAACAGTTTCGTGGCATTGGTGAAGGGTGGGCGAGATTTACGTATGGTGGCTCAACCGGTGGCTGGGAAGCCCTGGCCGTGCAAATGTTTTATCCTGACGACTTCAACGGTTGCTTTGCTGCATGTCCGGATCCTGTCGACTTCCGCGCGTATTGTCTGGTGGATATTTATAAAGACAAAAATGCTTATTGGTACGATAGCGACTTTAAAAAAGTACCACGCCCGGCTCATCGAAATTATTTGGGTCAGATTCAAAACACCATGGAAGAAACAAATCATTATGAATTAGCGCTCGGAACAAAATCGCGCAGTGGCCAGCAGTGGGATATTTGGGAAGCAGTGTATTCACCGCAAGGTGAGGATGGATATCCGAAAAGAATTTTCAACAAAGAAACCGGAGAGATTGATAAAACCGTGGTGGAGTACTGGAAGGAGAATTATGACTTGCGTTATATTTTAGAGCGAGACTGGAAAACTCTTGGACCTAAGCTCGAAGGCAAGATCCATATCTATTGTGGTGATATGGATAATTATTACCTGAATAATGCTGTGTACCTGATGGAAGATTTTTTAAAGAAAACCCAATCCCCTTTTTACAAAGGCGAAGTAGATTATGGCGACCGCGCAGAGCATTGCTGGAATGGCGATCAGGAAAATCCAAACTATGTTTCCAGGCTGCGATACAACACGATGTATTTACCTAAAATTTTAAAACGTATTCAGGAAAGCGCACCGAAAGGAGCCGATATTAAAAGTTGGCGTTATTAATTAGAACTCGATTTCTTAACTAAACATTGAATGATTTTTTGGATAATTTCAGATTGCGTTTGCGGTATTTGAATTCTCCTAACTTCGTAGTCGGCCCAAAGTGAGAGGGCTGAGATGTTTTCCTGACACAGTTTTTCAAAGCGTGATGGATCGTATTTTGTCGAAGAAATTTCTTTTGATGTTGCTTGCCAAAGAGTAAACGTGGCAGTGCTTGTACTCAATCTTTTACTTCGTGAAATAAATGCAGACTGACTTCCGTCTGCGAATTCAAGAGTTAAAATATTTCCTAACTCAACCTGATAACCCTTTTTATCCATAAACTTAACAATCAGATAGAGGCCATCGGTTCCACTATCACTAAATTCCAATGACATAGTCAGGTTTTCTGACACCACAAAATCCAAAGGATAGTGGGAGGTACGGATAGTCTTGTATTTAGCCTTCTTTATTTTTTCAATATAGAAGGCGCAGTCATCCTCTTGGGCAAGTAGAAATTGAGAGATGAAGCAAAGAGTAAGAAGTAAAATTGATTTGACGAAAATCCTAGCAATCACAAGTTAAAGATACCTTCACCATGGGGATCAGAAAAATTATTTTTTTGATTTTACGTTGGGCCAGGTTTTATTGGCTTTATCAATGAGCTCAGATTGTTTTTAATTCCAGGTTTTTCTTACATCGAGATTATAGTTGAGGTATAATTTGTCATTCACAATCGTCCAGGCTTCAGGGTCAGTCTTGGCTTTGTAACCTTACTCATACCATAGGCACAGTATCCACCAAACTGTGGTGCATATTTTTCTGGTTCAGTTTTAAATTTATTTAGGTTTTCCTGCGATGCAAAGGACCAGGACTCACCAGCATACATAAGAGTTAATTCCTTCGAACCTTTTACAGCCTTGCTTTCTGTAAAATAGGCAACGGCATCATAGCCTTGTATAGCACCTTCATGGGTTGTAAATACTTCTGAGCTTTGAGCGTGTGTGTATAGTGTAATACAGAGCAGCACAACAAGGGACGTGTGAAATCTCTTCATGCAATAAAAGTTTAATCGAAGATAAAGCAACCGGATCTTTGCTTCGGTCGTCTGGCTGACAAGACTCTTAAATAACCGGGGTGGCGTTAAGCGAATAATAACCTACTAACAATGCCACCAGAATGCCAAGTACGATAATAAATTTTTTGCGGGTAACCATAATTTGCTGTTATCTGAACCAAAAGTAAATGATCAGTAAAGCGTTATAAATTAAAAGACTCCATACCGGCAAATAGACGTACCGAAATGTCAGGAAATAGAACTGAAATGAAACTGGGAGTTACTTCAATTGCCGCAAATAAAGCTGAATTGTGTTTTCCAACCCTAGATATAAAGCATCGCAAATCAAAGCGTGTCCGATAGAAACTTCATCCAGATGGAGTAATGAGGTTTTCAAGAACTTAAGATTTTGTAAGTCGAGATCATGCCCGGCATTGATACCCAGTCCTAAAGTATGTGCAACGTGGGCTGCCTCTATATAAGGTTTAATAGAAGCCTCTTTATTTTTATGATAGTTCGATGCATACGGCTCAGTATATAATTCAATCCGGTCGGCACTGGCTTTCTTCGCACCCTCTACCATGCTTGCGGATGGGTCAACAAATACCGAAACCCGAACACCATACGATTTAATCTCGGCAATAATTTCCTGAAGGAATCTTTCATGCTTTACTGTATCCCAACCGGCATTTGATGTTATAGCATCGGGGCCATCGGGCACCAATGTAGCTTGCGCAGGTTTTGTTTCGCGAATGAGATTGAGGTAGCGAGCGTCCGGATATCCTTCAATGTTAAATTCATTTGTAACTACTTTTTTCAATTCGATCACGTCTGCATATCTGATATGACGTTCGTCAGGGCGTGGATGCACCGTAATACCTTGAGCGCCAAAGCGCTCGCAATCCAGTGCTGTTTGGATAACATTGGGATTGTTTCCGCCCCTGGCATTTCGCAACGTGGCGATCTTATTTATGTTTACGGAAAGGCGGGTCATAACTTTTGTAGCGTTGCGTCAAGCAGGATTTTTATCTCTATAAAAGTAGAGCTAATTTTACTTCAAAGTTATAAACGAATTTGAACTATGGGACTCAGACAACAAATTGATAACGACATTAAGTCGGCTATGCTGGCAAAAAATAAAGAGGAGCTTACCGCACTTCGTTCAGTGAAGTCATTAATACTTTTGGCCGAAACTGAAAAAGGCGGCACAGGCGAAATTAGTGAGGAAGTCGAAAACAAATTACTGATGAAGGCCGCCAAGCAACGAAAGGAATCGGCCGAGATTTTTCAAAAGGAAGGACGTGACGATCTGGCCAAGAAGGAGTTGTTTGAATTGGAGGTGATCAGTCGTTATCTACCCAAGCAATTGTCGGAGGTGGAAGTCGCAGCAGAATTAAAAAAGATTATTGAGCAAGTTGGTGCCAAGGGTCCGCAAGACATGGGCAAGGTGATGGGTGTGGCAACCAAACAGTTGGCCGGCAAAGCAGAGGGTAGACTTATTTCAGAAACCGTAAAAAAAATTCTTGCCTCTTGAGTAAAATGGATATTGCAATAGCCATACTTCTGGCTGTTGGCGCCTTTCTTGGTTATAAGCGTGGGTTTTTGATGGAATTATTTTTTTTGGTGGCCTTTGTACTGGGTGTATTGGCCGGCTTTAAATTAATGGGTTGGGGGGTAGAGTATCTCGCTCAAAAGTTCAATGCAGACACAGCGGTGCTTCCATACATTTCTTTCCTGCTCATATTCGTAATCGTACTTTTGATAGTGACATTCATTGGGGGCAGGATTAAAAAGTCCATGGATAAAACATTTCTTGGACGGGTAGATGCTGCGGCCGGAGGCCTGCTTGGAGTGCTTAAATATGCTTTTACTATAAGCATACTTTTATGGCTTGTTGATTCGTTCAAAATCCGGTTGCCTGAAAGTTGGGTAAGTGACTCCGTCCTCTATCCCATCGTTGCTCAGGTTGCGCCAACACTGGCTTCTGTTTTTGGGGATTTCTTACCATTTTTCAAAGAAACTTTCAAGCAGTTCTAAGGTTCAGTTTTTTTTAGTTACTTATCACAAAATAGGAAGACTATGCCCTTGCTGGTAAAAGAAGAAGGCGGATTTAAATATGTGGATGAAGGTCAGGGGCAGATACTCATGCTTTTGCATGGTCTTTTTGGTGCCCTAAGCAATTGGGAAGCCGTTGTAAATTATTACTCTAAACAATTTCGGGTAATCATTCCTATGCTCCCGATATATGAAATGCCAATCAAAGAGGCAGGCTTGCAAGGACTTAGAGAATTTACAGAACAATTTGTTGCTATGAAGAAGCTTGATAACATGATTATCATGGGCAACTCACTGGGTGGACATGTGGGTATTCTCTACACCCTCGCCAATCCAGAAAAAGTTACCAAGCTTGTGCTTACGGGAAGTTCCGGGCTTTTTGAAAACACGATGGGTGGCTCGTATCCCCGCAGGGGTAGTTACGACTACATCCACGAACGTGTTGCCTATACGTTTTATGATCCGAAAGTAGCTTCTAAAGAATTAGTGGATGAAGTTTTTGAAACAACCCGAAGCATACCCAAGTGTATGCGCATTGTTGCCATCGCCAAATCAGCACAGCGAAACAATTTGGCGCTTGAATTGCAAGGTATCAAGGTGCCAACCTTATTAGTGTGGGGTTTAAATGACACCATCACCCCGCCTATGGTAGGCCATGAGTTTAACAGATTAATTCCGCACTCTGAGTTAAAGTTTATTGATAAGTGTTGTCATGCTCCCATGATGGAGCATCCCCAAAAATTCAATCAGATGGTAAGTGAATTTTTAATGAGAAAAAATTAAACCTGAGGCGAATGATAGCAGAAGAACTGATCAACCACATGATACCACCGCTTAAGATTACAGACGATGCGCACAAAGCCATTGTGTGGATGGAAGAGTTTCGGTGCCTGCATTTGCCTGTGGTTGAGGATGGACAGTTGCTTGGGTTTATTTCAGAGGAAATCATTTTGGAATCCAACGACATTGAACGTACTCTTGCTGATTTTGATTTAGTTGGTAAGCAATGCATCGTGCAGCTTGACTCTCATTTTTATGACATATTAAAAGTAGCGGGCGACAATAAACTTCAGATTGTGGCAGTGCTGAATGAAGAGCAGAAGTATACCGGGGTAATCACCGTACAGGACATAATGATTTCATTTGCACAGACTGCTTCCGTTCAGATGCAAGGCGGTATTTTGGTTTTGTCGATGGATTTGATTGATTATTCCTTGGCAGAAATCAGCCGCTATGTGGAAGAGAATAATGCCAAGGTGATCAGCAGTTTGATGGTGGAAGATCCGATGGATAAAGGAAAAATAAAACTCACCCTAAAGATTAACCAGGTGGAGCTTACCCGTATTGTAGCCACATTGGAAAGATTTGGATACAGAGTCATTGGCCGCTACCAGGAAACCCATAACGACACGGGTGAGAAGGATAAAATTGATATGTTACTTCGCTATCTCGACATCTAACCGACCATCGCATGCGCATCGGTATACATGGCAGAGACTTTCAAACAAAATCAACCCGATTTATTGAAAATGTTTTGGAACAACTTAAACAACGCAAAGCGGAGGTTTGGTTGTCATCTAAATTTGTGAAGCAAATTAAGTCGCCCCTGTTAGGGGAAATGAAGTATAAGATTTTTGAGCATGGAGATAGCCTTCGTAATTTCGATTTCTTTTTTTCTTTAGGTGGGGATGGCACCATGCTGGAGTCCGTAACTTACATTGGTAAAGCGGAAGTGCCAATCCTGGGAATCAATACCGGACGACTGGGGTTTCTTGCCATCACCAGCCGCGATGAAATTGATAGAGCTCTTGAAGCAATATTTTCAGGCAACTATAAAGTGGAGAGCCGCACCATGTTGAAATTGGTCTCTTCTTCAAAACTTTTTGAGCCGCAGAATTTTGCATTAAATGATTTTACGATCATGAAGAAGGATACGTCCTCCATGATCACTGTTCATGTTTTTGTGGATGGCGAATTGCTGAACTCATATTGGTCGGATGGAATCATTGTATCTACTCCAACAGGGTCTACCGGATATTCCCTGAGTTGTGGGGGCCCCTTGGTTTATCCTAAATCTGAAAGTTTTATCATAACGGCTGTTAGTCCGCACAACCTGGGCACCCGGCCCATTGTAATTTCAGACAAATCTGAGATAACGTTTGAAATTGAAGGTCGAAGTAAGAAGTATCTGGTTTCCCTCGATTCGCGTTTTGAAACTATTGATGATACGGTGAGTTTGAAGATTAAGAAGGAGCGGTTTAATGCAAAACTGGTTCAGTTGCCCGGTCATCATTATTTTAACACCCTACGACAAAAGCTCAATTGGGGCCTCGACATTCGCAATTAGAATCCCTGTTTTTCTCAGGTATTTTCATAAGTTTGTAACTAGCAAAAATCTCCGTTCATGAGAAAGTTATTTTTTGGTATAGTTTGTTTGTTTTTAATACTGGGTATAAGTGAAGAATCGTATGCTCAATTCAATCGTAAATCAATCAAAAAGAATAACAAACGAATTGCCAGTTATAGAGGTAAGAAGGCCGGTTTTGGTAAAAACAAAATTTACAATGCGGTTGGCTTTTCAGTTAGCGCATTAAACTATTACGGAGACATTGCCCCCAAGCCTCAGCGGGTGAGCACCGATATTTCTTTTACACGTCCCGCCTTCGGACTTTCCTTTACGCACCGGTTTGGGCCGCGTTATTCACTTCAGGCGCAGTTTCAATATGGCACACTGAAAGGTTCTGATACAGAATCTGCGGACTTGGGAGACCAAGACAATGGGAAGTTTCGTTATCAGAGAAACTTATCGTTTAGAAACCGGATTAAGGAACTCTCTATGGTTGCCTACTTTGATTTATTTGAAAATGATGCAACGTATATAAGCCGTGTGAAGTGGACCCCGTATGCGTATCTTGGCATTGCGGGATTTTTACATAATCCGCAAGCCCAGGCTCCTGCATCTGGTTTAAATGGTGAACCTCTGGGCGTTGGTGCTGGTGAGTGGATTGACCTGCGCCCGTTAGGAACCGAAGGTCAGTATGCAACACTTGAGTCGACAGATGCCAACAGCGGGATCAAACCTTATAGCAAACTGCAGGTAGCAATTCCTTTTGGGATTGGTGCCCGATTCCGATTAAATGAGGTAATGGACTTGTGGGCTGATATTGGATTTCGTTACACTTTTACAGATTATCTGGATGACATAAGTCAAAATTATGTTGACCTGGGTGTATTTGATAATAATCTGGCGCGCGCCATGTCTTATCGAAGTAATGAATTACCTGCGGGTGAACTTCCTCCGCTACAAAGTTATGTAGCCAGAAATGGACAATCTTATTCTACTATCCCTGGCTATGGCCGTGAGTTTCCGGATAATGTACGGGGTTCTAAAAGTGACCGGGACATTTATATGGTTACCACTATTCGCCTTACCTATATCCTTGGGGCTACCTTTCACAAAGCTAAATTCAGATAGCTAATGCACCTCTTCCGAAATTTTGGGTTAACAGCATTGCTGTTAGTAGTTTTTGGGAGTACCCATGCACAACAAATGCTCGGTCAGCGGTCAGAGGTTGGCTTTGGTCTAGGAACATTTAATTATTCCGGAGATCTCGTTCGCTCATATAACCTTGCTTTTTCAAAACCAGCCGCTACAGTTTTTTATCGATCAAATATTAGCAGAGTGGTAAGCGCACGCACGTCCATTACCGCGGGTAAAATAGGAGCGAGCGACACCCGCAAGCCAATCGATGCCTTTGCCACGGCACGTGCGGCATCTTTCGATTTGTTTTTATTAGAGGCCGCTGCAACATTTGAGTATCATTTTTTAGACTGGCGTGATAGCAAAAGAAAACTACGCTTTACGCCTTATTTATTTGCAGGTGCCGGGTTATTTGGCATTTCAGGTGTGCAACAGAAAAACGCTGAATACAGCAATGTTCAGATTGCGATCCCATTTGGAGGCGGAATGAAGTACGTTCTTAATCCCAAATATTATATCGCCTTCGAATTTGGGATGCGAAAAACCTTTTTCGACTACCTCGATAATATTTCCGATGGAGATCCGGCCTTTAAGAATTATCAGTATGGCAATTTCTTCGATTACGATAACTATTTCTTTACAGGAATTACACTCACTTATACGTTTTATGATATTCCATGCCCCAGCAGTCCATATCGCTGAATAATAACCTCATCTCACTCAACTTTATTCGTTTCTACTGCATCCTATAAGTTCCTAAGATACTTGTTCTTAGAAGCTTAAAGTGATGTATAAGTTTGAAAAAAAGGCTATTTTTGCCGCCTTGTGGCTTCACTTAAGGAAAATATAGACTTCAATAATTTGCCTCGTCATATTGCCGTTATCATGGACGGCAACGGGCGGTGGGCAAAAGGCAAGGGTGCTGCCCGGATTTTCGGTCATCGGAATGCAATTCAGGCAGTGAAGGATGTAACCGAAGGATGTGGGGAGCTCGGTGTGAAGTATCTGACATTGTATGCATTTAGTACAGAGAATTGGGGCCGACCAAAAGAAGAAGTTGATGCGCTCATGGAATTGTTGGTGAATACGCTTAAGAAAGAAATCAATACCCTGCACGAAAATCAGGTTAAGCTCAACACGATTGGCGATGTAAGTCATTTGCCGAAAGACTGTCAAAACAATTTAGCGGAGGCAATTGAAGCAACAAAAAACAATAGTGGACTCACACTTCAACTTGCGCTTAACTATAGTGGCAGATGGGAGATCGTGGAGGCTGCAAAAAAATTAGCTGAAGAAGTAAAGAAAGGATTGATACAGCCGCAGGAAATAGATGAACATTATTTTGCTGAACATTTAAAAACTTCCGGGGTTCCGGACCCCGAGCTGTTGATTCGAACCAGTGGAGAACTAAGAGTGAGCAATTTTTTACTTTGGCAAATTGCCTACACAGAAATATTCATAACACCTACACTGTGGCCAGACTTTCGAAAGGAGAATTTGTATGAGGCCATTTGTGCATATCAAAAGAGAGAACGAAGATTTGGAAAAGTGCTGAACCCAACTGCTTAATATTTAATGAAGAGGATTTTATTTTTTACGGGACTCCTGATTTTTTGGGTAAGTCTAGAGGCGGTGGCTCAGTTTAGATCCAATCGGGGTCAAACGCAAACTTCTGCGAATGAGACTACCCTTAACTATGCCGCTCCGCAAGAATACACCATTGCGGGAATTGAAGTTACCGGGCTAAACGTACTGGACAAAAATGCCATGATCTCTCTCACTGGCCTGAAGATAGGAGACAAAATAAAAATTCCAGGCGATGGAATTTCAGGAGCAATTCGAAAACTCTGGAAACACGGGCTCGTTGGCGATGTAACCATATCCGTTCAAAAGATAGAAGGCACCAATGTTTATCTTTCTGTTATCTTAACAGAGCGCCCACGACTCAATGATTTTTATTTTGTTGGCATCAATAAGTCTAAGCAATCAGCACTGAAAGAGGATTTGAAACTGATAAAGGGAAAAATTGTAAATGATGCCACCATTCGCAATGCTGAACTTTCTGTTAAGAAACACTTTGTGAAAAAAGGATTTCTGAATACAGTTGTTAAAGTTATACCTGAAGCAGACACATTGAATCGTGGCGGAGTACGCCTCAAGATCGATGTAAATCTGAAAGCAAAAGTAAAAATCAATGCTGTTTATATTGAAGGCAATGATGCAATTGCGGATGCTCGTTTAAAATCAAAATTGAAGAAAACACATGAACATCCACGGTTAACTATTCACCGTGCGATTCTCAGCGAGCTGCTAATGTTTAAGCCTGGCAAAATCAAGCCAGCATTGGATTCAAGTCGTAAACTTACCACGCTCGATATCAAAGAGTTTATAAACCGGAATGTGAAGCTAAATATTTTTGCAGGATCAAAATTTATCCGGTCAGAATTTGAAGAAGATAAAGCAAAGCTGATTCAATACTACAACACGCAAGGATATCGGGACGCACAAATATTGGCGGATACGATTATCAATTATGATAAGGCCAATATTGATGTCAAAATTCAAGTGTATGAAGGCCGTAAGTATTACTTCCGCAACATAACCTGGGTTGGTAATTATAAATACAGCACAAACGTCCTTAACAAGGTTCTCGATATCAATAAGGGGGATGTGTATAATCAGGAGATGATTGATAAGAAAACAACGTTTAACCCCAAAGGAGCAGATATCAGTGGGCTTTATATGGACGATGGGTACTTATTTTTTCAGGTTGTTCCCGTTGAAGTGGCAGTGGCTGGAGACTCAATTGATGTTGAGATGAGAATACGCGAAGGAGACCAGGCAACGATTGATGAAGTAATCATTAGCGGAAATGAACGAACCAATGATCATGTGATCCGCAGAGAGCTTAGTACCATTCCCGGGCAAAAGTTCAGACGATCGGACTTAATTCGAACGCAACAACAACTTTCTCAAATGGGTTATTTCAATCCACAGAAAATTGATCAGGACATCAGACCCAACATGGCTGATGGCACAGTGGATATAGAATGGAAAGTGGAAGAACAATCCAATGACCAGATTGAATTATCAGGCGGTTGGGGAGGTTTTTATGGGTTTGTCGGAACCGTAGGATTATCATTCAATAACTTTTCATTACGAAACGTACCGCACTTTGATAAATGGAAACCCTTGCCTGTTGGTGACGGTCAGCGACTTTCCTTGCGTGCGCAGGCTAATGGAAGATCTTTTCAGAGTTATAGCTTATCGTTTACGGAACCCTGGCTTGGTGGAAGGAAACCAAATTCATTTACAGTGAGCTTAAACCATTCCGTTTCGCGCTTGGCCAACAATCGTTTTGAATTTACCGATGCCTCCTCGTTAAAGCAGAGTGGCATCACCGTTGGATTTGGAAAGAGATTGGAGTGGCCGGACAACTATTTTTCACTGACTTCATCACTTTCGTTTTTGGTGTATAACTACAACAACTATTTTGGTTCATCTACCTTGCCGCCTGTGGGCCAGACAAACGAAATTATGTCAACCACAACTCTTTCGCGCAATAGTATTGACAACCCGATGTATCCGACTTCAGGGTCTACAATTTCCTTAGCACTTAGTCTTACACCTCCCTATTCACTGTGGCGAGATCCTTCGTATTACGAAAACATAAATACACAATACCGGTGGACGGAATTGCAAAAGTGGATGCTGGATGCAAAGTTTTATCTGAAGTTGATAGGAAGCCAAAAGCCAGATGGAAGAAGTTTGGTATTGGAAACAAAAGCCCATTTTGGATTTATAGGAGCGTATAACAAAGAACTAGGTGTAGGACCCTTCCAGCGGTTTCTAGTGGGAGGTGATGGATTAGCAGGTGGTTTTAACTCCTTTGTGTTAGGTCAGGACATAGTAGGATTGCGCGGCTATCCGAATAATTCTGTTACTCCACCCTTGTATTCCCAGCGTGGCCAACAACGATTAGATCAAATAGAGGGTGGAATCGTATATAATAAATTCGGATTGGAGTTGCGCTACCCGGTAGTGACCGGCCAAGCGGCCACTGTTTATGGCTTTTTATTTACTGAGGCCGGAAATAACTGGAACAATTACCAGGATTTTAATCCGTTTAATCTTTATAAATCTGCCGGTGTGGGAGCAAGAATATTTATGCCAGCGTTTGGTCTTATAGGTCTTAATTGGGCCTACGGTTTTGACCGGTTACCGGGATCTCAGGATATAAGTGGCTCGCAGTTTCACTTCACCATTGGCCAGCAACTAAGATAAGAATGCGGTTTTCCATCCTTCTAGCCTGTTTTTTGTTTTTCGGCCTGAATTTTGTCTCAGCTCAGAAGTTCGGATATTTCGACTCAGAGTTTGTGCTGAGCAAAATGCCCGAATATAGTAAGGCGCAAGGCGAAATAGATCAACTTTCATCAGCGTGGGAAAAGGAGATTGGAGACATGCAAAAAAAGGTTGAAGAGCTATATAGAATTTATCAGGCAGAACAGGTGTTACTTACGGAAGAAATGAAGCAAGAACGACAGGATGAGATAAATAAGAAGGAAACTGAATTGAAAGACTATCAGAAAAAGGTTTTTGGTTTTGGAGGGCTGTTTTTTTTGAAAAAACAAGAATTGATTAAACCTTTGCAGGATAAAGTCTTTGATGCAGTAGAGAAAGTTTGCAAAGCCAATAGACTTGCAATTTTGTTCGATAAGTCTGGGGAATTAGTAATGGTGTACACGGACCCCCGTCACGATTATACCGATTTTGTATTAGAAGAATTAGGATTAGGAGATCCCAACGATAAAGTCAAATAAATAAACTAAAAATGAGAACACTTTTTTTACTTCTGTTTTGTGTTGTGGCAGTAAGTGCCCAAGCCCAGGAAACGCAAAAAATCGGCTTTGCCGATTGGAACTATATTTTTAATCAACTGCCCGAATTCAAGCAAATTGAAAACGAACTGAAGACCCACGGAACTCAATTGGAGAATCAGTTAAAAGCAAAGGGTCAGGAATTAGAGAATAAGTATAAGGCATACCAGGCTATGCCCGCTACTACACCCGATGCAATTCGCGCTGATAAAGAAAGGGAGTTGCAAGGCATGCAAGAAAGCATTCAGAAATTTCAACAAGATGCTGAAGTTTCTTTACGCAATAAGCAAACAGCATTGATGGATCCAGTATTCAAGAAAGTAGGTAAGGCGATTGAAGATGTGGCAAAAGAAAACTCTTACACTTTCATTATCAATCCGCAATCCATGAGCAATGGCGAAGATATTTTGCTTTACTCCGATGAGAAGTACAATATTTCTAACTTGGTTTTGACCAAACTAGGTGTAACGCCAAAGCCTCCAACGGCAAATAAGTAAACAGAATTTAATATCTAAAGAGGCTGATTCAAAAGTCAATTAAAATTGAAATGTCATTCCAGCCCTGCCTGCTCCGCCAAATGGCGGATTCGGCATAGGCAGGCTTTGAGCCGGAATCTCATTCTACCTCTCAAATCTGGGATCGCGGGTCGATGACTTGATGACTTTTGAAATAGCCTCTTTTTGTTTTCCATACCCACCCCCTCCGGGTGTTTCAATAACAATGCGATCACCTATGCTGGCATTAATACTATCCATTCCTTTTAAGACAAGAGTTTCACCTTTGGCTGTGATTAACTTTTGTTTTCCTGTTTTGCCCGATAACCCTCCTGCCAATCCATAAGGAGATTCTACACGGTGCTGCGATAGAATATTGACCTCAACATTTTCATTAAAAGTAATTTCACGAACTACCCCATTGCCCCCATTCCACTTTCCCACGCCTCCCGAATTTTGTCTGATCTCAAACTTTTCTAATCGCACGGGATATCGAAATTCAAGAATTTCAGGATCCGTAATTCTTGTATTGGTCATGTGAGAATGAATAGCATCAACACCAGGAAAGCCCGGGCCTGCTCCGGTGCCACCGCAGATTGTTTCATAAAACCCAAAACGTTCGTTGCCAAATAAAAAATTGTTCATTGTGCCCTGGCTGCAGGCAACCAGGTCCAATGCTTTCAGTAACGTATCTGTTAGCCGCTGACTTACTTCAGTATTTCCTCCAACGACAGCGGGTAAATTTTCTTCATTAAAATCCGGGTTGAGTAAACCAGTAGGAAGAACAACACCTATTGGTTCCATAAGACCTTCATTCATAGCGATGGGTTGATTAACCCATACCCGCAGCACATAAAGAATTACACTTTGAACGATTGCTTTTGTTGCATTCAGATTACCGGGATGTCTCAAAGCAGAACCAGTAAAATCAATCAATAGCTTTCCTGTTTTTTGTACAGCCATGGTAACTTTTAAAGGCGATCCATCATCGAGTCGTTCTTCGGCAGCGTATGACTTTATGGTAACCGAATTGATTTTTCTTCGAAGAAGATTCGCTGCGTAAGCCCTTAAAGCTTTCATATAGAAAACTACTTCTCTCGTCTTGTATTTCAGGCAGAGTGATTTTAAGCCAGCTTCACCAAGATTTACTGCGGCCAATGCTCCGTTTAGGTCAGCCATATTTTCATCAGGCAGGCGACTGGGATAAATACCAGAAGTAAATATTTTTCGAATTGCTGTCCACTGAATTTTACCTTGCCTCACTAAGTAGGTCGGTGAAATAATTATTCCCTCTTCCTCCAGCGATGAGGCATTCGCTGGCATCGAACCTGGTTTTTTGCCTCCGATTTCTGCATGATGTGCTCGCGTGGCCACGTAGCCAATTAATTTATTCTTTACATATACAGGTTTGATCAGCGTAACATCGGGTAAGTGCGAACCACCATAAGCGGGATGATTAGTGATAACAACATCTCCATCCCGCATAGGAAGTACATTGCTGACCTCCCGCACACACACACCCATACTGCCCAGGTGAACCGGAATATGGGGGGCGTTAACAATCAAATACCCTTGTGCATCCATCAGTGCACACGAAAAATCTAAACGCTCTTTTACATTTACTGAAAAGGATGTTCGCTGTAAGAGTGCCCCCATCTCCTGAGCAATAGCGGTAAACCGATTGCTAAATAATTCCAGGGCAGCCTCCCTCGAATAGGTTTGGTTTTTTAACCCGCGCTTACTGGTAAACTGAAGTAACCCGTTGTTATTGTCATCAATGTTAAACGTCCAATTCGTATCGACTACAGTAGTTGAATTCTGACTTGCGATAAGAGCCGGTCCCTTTATCAAGGCTCCGGTGTGTAACGATTCCCAACGATAGACCTTTGTGTTTTTCCACGAGCCGTGGATGAACATTTTTGATTGTTTCTCTGGGATGGGTTTATAATTTTTGCTTTTTGTTCTTTTACTTTTTTTAATGTCAGCTCGAATAAAAAGTATAAGTCGGATGGACTCTATTTCAATTTCACGATCCTCTAACCAATGTCCATAGATGGATTTATATGTAGCCTTAAATTCTTTGCGTGGATCAATTCCATTTCTATACGTTGTTTCAATCGTGCTCTCCTGACCTACAAATCGTAGAAAAATCAGACGCTTACCTAACTGAATTTCCTCCTTAGGATATCCCTCCTGTATGAGTTTGGTAAATCCTAGCTGTTGCAGCTCCTGAAAATGTTTGCCCAGATCTTTTCCTGAATATGATAAATTCTGAAGCAGAAGCTTTTCTTCAAAATGTTCTATGTTGGCGTGTCCGATACCATACGCACTCAGCAATCCGGCATCATAGGGAATGAGCGCTTTCTTCATATCAAGAAGTTGTGCCAAAGCACAGGCATGTTGCCCACCCGCACCACCAAAGCTCAGTAACGTATATTCAGCGGGATCATGACCTTGCTGCACTGAAACTTTTTTTATGGCCTCAGCCATTTTTTCATTGGCAATCTGAATCAAAGATTCCAGCAGAGATTCTTTTGTTGGAGTCTTTCCTGTTGAGGTTTTGATTTTTTTTATTAGCGTAGCAAGTGCCGCTTCGGATTTATTCTTGTAAAGCGGAATCGAAAATAAATCGGAGTCGGCCCGGCCTAATAAAAGATTCACATCGGTTATAGTCAGGGGCCCTCCACCACCATAACATGCTGGGCCCGGAGATGCACCCGCACTGCGTGGCCCCACGGTAAGTTTGTAACCATCAAAATCGCAAATTGATCCACCACCAGCCGCAATCGTTTCAATGGCTAATGAAGGGGAAAGAATTTTTATCTCACCCACTTTGGATTCGTAACGATACGTATATTGATTATTGTAAAGGGAGACATCCGTGCTGGTGCCACCCATGTCGAACGTGATTAACTTCCTTTCGCCAGAGAGCTTGCCTGAAGTGGCAGCGCCCACTACTCCACCTGCAGGGCCACTCAACAAACTATCTTTTGGATAAAAGTTGGTTGCATTGACTAAGCCTCCGGCACTGGTCATGATCTTTAACTGCGCCTTGGTTAGACTCTGCTGAATATTCGAGATGTAGGTATGAATGATCGGATCGAGGTAGGCATTAACAACCGCTGTTTCGGCCCGGGGTAAAATTTTTATTTGCCCTGAGACTTCGTGAGAAGCAGTAACAAATGAAAGACCATGGTTTATTAAGTGATCTTTTATAAGTTGCTCATGAACAGGATTCTTGTAACTATTCAGTAGCGCAATAGCGATCGAATCACATTTGGATTTTTTTACAAGCGAAATGGTTTTATCAATAGCTGATTCGGACAAAGCCCCGAGAATATTTCCGTCTGTTTCAATACGCTCGTCAACTTCAATCACCGTTTCATACAGTGGTTTTTCTTTAATTATTTCGAGGGCAAATAAATCACTTCTTTGTTGAGTTCCGATCAACAATAAATCTTTAAATCCCCTGGTGATTACCAAGGCAGTGCGAGTTCCTTTACGTTCCAGCAAAGCATTGGTGCCCCGGGTAGAGCCAAGCTTCATTTCTATTGGGGGAAATGATTGATTAAGCGGAGTTTCAGTGAGTAGCCGGGAAGCAAAAACAGGAACTTCTTCCATTGAACTAATCTCAAAGACAGAGCCTGCTTCAATTTTAATGGCCTTTGTAAGGTGAATCACCGAGTCATTCAGATTAACTTTTTCAATTCGCCCGATACTTTTCTTCTTACCAAAAAATGTGATGGTGAATTGATGAAAGATATCCCGGCTAACGGGCCATTGGATTTTAACAAGAATAGAACGGGCACTGGTTTGACGAACCACGCTCCCCTTTAGTACACTGCTACTTAGAACCTTCAGTCGTTTTACTCCTCCTGATGGGGATTGGGCAATGCAGTCGGTAAACGTGCCTCCGGTGTCAACCCAGATTTTCCAGGGTTCCATTATTTGATTTTAAGCACGATTTTTTTTTTGGTCATGCGAATGCCGATCGCCTTCGTAAATTCTGTAGAGCCATCAGGATGTTCACGCACGAGTGGTTTTGTATAGAGCAAAGAATCCGGTCCCATTTTTTGAATATTGTCACTCGACTGGACTTCCGATGCATAGGCTTCCAAAAGTTGCCTTTCTACACTTCTAAGATTTTGATTTCCGGATTGGAGCGCAAAAATCTCAACCTCCAAAGCCTGACTCAATGAGTCTAAAAAGGATTGATTACTTAATGTTTTATCACGTTTTTGAATGATTAATGCAGTTTGCCTTCCAAACTGAAAAGCCGCCTCAGTTATTTCTGCATCTGTTGCTTTTTTGATCTCGTTCATCTCCATGTTCTCCTTCATTTTTTTTCGTTGCTCGTCTGTCAGTGTGCCCGTACAGGAAAAAATCAGAATCAGGATGAGAAGGCTAAAGTATTTCATAGCTAGGATTATTAAAGGGCTAAAGGTAAAAAGTATCCGCCTTAGTGTGCATAGGGCTGTCCTCTCAAGACATTGATTTTATTAACTTTGCAGCCTTGTTTTAAGTTATGATTGAAAAGCTTGTTGAAATAAAGAACCGTTTTGAAGAGGTAGGTCAATTGTTGGTGCAACCTGAGTCCATGAAAGACCCTAAGAAGTTTGGCCACCTTAACAAAGAGTATAAAGACCTGGAAAAAATGGTTAAGAAATTCGACCAATATCAGGCGATTTTAGAAGGGGTAGAACATGCCAAACAAATTCTGCAGAAAGAGAAAGACCCGGAAATGCGGGAGTTAGCGAAAATGGAGTTGGAAGAACTGGCACCAAAAAATGAAGCCCTGGAGGCTGAGATTAAGGAGATGCTGATGCCCAAAGACCCCAACGATGATAAGAATTGTATTCTGGAAATTCGTGCCGGCACGGGTGGGGATGAAGCGGCAATTTTTGCCGGTGATCTTTGGCGAATGTACCAGCGTTTTTGCGATAGAAGAGGGTTAAAGATGTCGGTACTTGATATAACGGAAGGTACTGCAGGCGGCTATAAAGAAGTGATCAGCAGTATTGAAGGGGAAGGCGCCTATGGAATTTTTAAATATGAATCCGGAGTGCACCGGGTGCAACGCGTACCCGAGACTGAAACACAAGGCCGGGTGCATACTTCAGCTGCCTCTGTGGTGGTGCTACCCGAAGCTGAAGAGGTGGATGTAGAAATCAATCCTGCCGATATCGAAGTAATCACTTCGCGGTCGGGTGGGGCTGGTGGACAGAACGTAAACAAAGTGGAGACAAAAGTGCAAATGACCCACAAGCCAACAGGCATTGTCATCACGTGCCAGGTAGAACGTTCGCAGCATGGTAATCGCGCACGTGCGTTGGTAATGCTTCGTGCAAAGCTTTATGAACGAGAAGTGGAAAGAAAGCAAGCTGAGACGGGTGCTTCCCGTAAAAGTCAGGTGCGCAGTGGCGACCGCTCAGAAAAAATCAGAACCTATAATTATCCGCAAAGTAGGGTAACGGATCATCGCATTGGATATACGCAGCACAATTTGCCGGCCGTTATGAACGGTGAGGTAGATGAATTTATCAATCAGCTTAAGATCGCTGAAACTGCTGAAAAAATGACCGAAGGAAGAGAAACCCTATAAATAGAAATGGGCCATTGATAAGTGAGTTGTCATTGTCAATGGCCCAGGGTTCACTATTGATTCTCTTCGTCTTCAGTTTGTTTTATTTGCTCGTCCAGAATTTTATCAATGATGTCCATCTGGCGTTCGTCAATAGTCTGGTCAGTTTTCGCTTGCTTTTTCATAAAGCGAAACATGGCGTTCTTCTTTATCTCGTACGCCATAAAAACGGTGTACTTATTTTCTTTCTGATTAAAGTATTTTTCTTCACCAATCTTACGAAGATCTGCCATGTTGGTGTTCATCGTCTGTCGTACGAGGCTTTGAAATTTATCGGCAACATCCGCAGCGTTTGCATTTTCTGTCTGACCAAGATACTGGTCAGCTACTTGTTTCATAGTCGTGTTAACTTGTCCGGCCAATTGTGCTTTCGCATCAATATCAGCTTTGCCGCGTGCAATGTTGTCTTGAGAACTTTCTCCTTTGCCCGTGGCCCGGAAGAATCGATTATTTGATTCGTAAGCATTGCCCCGAAATGGTTCTTTTACTTTTTGTCCGAACGGACTGGACCCACATGAAGAAAGAATCAATAAAAGCGCGAACGCAGAAATCAGTTTTGTTTTCATAATAAATTGTTTGACTTAATGGACCGGTAACTTTCAGATACCAAATTAGTAAAAATTGTGCCAGAGTTTAAACACTTTGGGTAGGGATAATTAATTGCCATCGAAATGCCCATTTCCAGGAAAGGGTATACTTCTCAATTTTGGAAGCAGCTAAGAATCGCTGAAGTTCCAGTTTTGTAAAAGCCCTTAAAACTGATAACGGGGCATCAAACCGTACCATGGCGGATCTGGAAAAAAGTGATGTTAATAGTTTGATAGAATGATAAGCAAGAGGATGCCGGTGGATGTCATTGATGATTACGGCTTCCTTTGCTTGCTTTTTTAAACTTGAAAAGAGTATTACTAACTCTTCTTCTGCAAAATGATGCATGAAAAGTGTGGCTAGAATAAAATCGAACTTTTGATTTTGAAATTCTCTGGAGAAAACATTGGTTGATTGGAAGGTTATGTTTTTGAATTCTTTTGAATGGGTAATTGCGTAATTGATGATGTTAGGATTCGCATCAAATCCTATTAACACAACCTTTCTGTTTTCTTTCTCTGCCAAACGCGCCAAGATTCTCAACATCTCGCCACTGCCACACCCCAGGTCAGCAATAGTTATGATTTGTGTTTTAGGAATGGTTTTCCACGATGATTGTATGGCCTGTAGAGTTACAGCATTTCCACCCAACCAATGATTGATGATATCTAGTTCCCGTAAGGTTTGATTAACCACTTCACCCTGACAATCTAAATCATCCATGATTTCTATTCCACGAGAGCGAATCGAAAAATCAGGCGGCATGCTTAATGATTTTGAATTTCTAAAACCATGCTTTCCAATGTTAGGCCCGGTCCAAAAGCGAAACTTAAGATTTTTTTCCTGTCATCAACACCGTTTAGTTTTCTACTCAATTCATTTAATACAAAAAGTACGGTGGGCGAAGACATATTGCCAAAGTTTTTCAACACCTCGTAACTGGCTTTGTTTTGTTCCTTGGTTAGTCCAAGCTCTGCTTCAATTACTTCCAGAATTTTTTTCCCACCGGGATGAATAGCATAGTATGAGATATCAGAAAGCTGGCTTGAAATTTTTTGAAGCAGTAAGTTCGTAAGTTTTGCAATACCATCGCGTATCACATCGGGAACGTACGCGGATAAACGCATTTCGAACCCCAGGTCGCCTACCGTCCAGGCCATATCTTGTTCACCTTCTGGAGCCAGATCACAAAAGAATGAAACGGGTTTTAGATTTAAGCCTTTGCGGGAGGCAGATTCGATGAGTAGAGCCGCAGAACCATCTGCAAATAGCGCATTGGCTAATAGATTGTCTTCGCTGTATTCTTTTTGAAAATGAATGCTACATAATTCAGTGCATACCACCAATACCTTTGCATTCGGATCCGATTGACAATAGGTATCCGCAATTTTTATAGCATTGAAGGCAGCATAACAGCCCATAAAATTGATACAAAGTCGCTGAATGTTTGAAGAAAGGTGCAGGGATTTTACAAGATCAATATCCAAACCGGGGGCATACATGCCGGTGCAACTCACCACCACAAGGTGCGTGATTGATTTTTTATCAAAGGAGCTTATTTTTTCCAAACACGACACTACTGCAGCTACGCTTAGTGCTACGGATTTTTCTCTAAACAACTCAAGCCGCAACCGTGTGGAAGGAAACGGTTCCATGTCGACACTGTTGTTGTAAAAACTAAAGTCCTCTTTTTTACCGTAGTCGTCAATAACTGAATAGCGGGTGTCAATACCGGAAACCCGAAAGATGGCCCGAAGTTTACGGGTCTGCTCATCATCCAGTTGCATGGCGCGCACCATAAAATCAGCTAGTAAACTTTGGCTTACTTTATTGACAGGATTAGCCGTGCCGATGGCGGTAATAAAACTCATATGTTAAGGTATAACAAAAAGCCAACCATATTGATTTAAAACAGTAGTGATTTCCTTACCTTGATCAACGAAATATTTTATCCCTGATGCTTTCACGTTCTTCCTGGCTTCACCTGCGCTTTCCTTTTTCATTCTTCCTGATGCCTGTTTATATTTTTGCCCTAGGCATTTCACCAAATTTTGGAGGAAGTGGGCTTCTATGGTCATTTATTATCATTCATTTGTTTCTGTATCCCGCGAGCAATGGCTACAACAGTTATTTTGATAAAGACGCAAAGAGCATTGGTGGATTAAAAAATCCACCCCCGGTGAATCGGGGGTTGTTTTATTTATCGTTGTTATTTGATGCGGTGGCCATCGTGCTGGGCTTTTTAAACATCAGTTTGTTGTTCGCATTGTTGCTTTTGCTCTACGGTTTGGTGTCAAAGGCATACAGCCATCCTGCTGTCAGGTTGAAGAAATATCCGATTGCCGGGTGGCTTACGGTGGGTGTTTTTCAAGGCTTCTTTACCTTTTTAATGTGTTATGTTGGCATCAATAATTATGGATTAGAAAATCTTGCCAATGCCCGGGTGCTCGTTCCTGCCTCGCTATCCAGTGTTATTTTGTTGGGCACCTATCCCATGACACAAATTTATCAACATAAAGAAGATGCTGCCCGGGGCGATAAAACTATCAGTTTGATGTTGGGCATCCGGGGTACGTTTATGTTTGTGCTGATAGTATTTACAATAGCAGCCGCGGGTTATGTTGCTTATTTTTATACATTCTATTCATTGTGGTATGGAGAAGTTTTTCTGCTTTCGCTTTTTCCGGTGGTTGTTTTTTTTCTGATCTGGTTTTACAGAGTTTGGAACGACCCCGCCAAAGCAAACTTTTCAAATACCATGTGGCTTAATTTTCTTTCTGCTCTTTGTCTCAATGGATTTTTTGTCTGGTTCTTTTTAGAGACCAGTCATATTTTGCAGTTGTGAAACCGGATTAGCTTATAGAAAGACCAACACGTTCGAGTAATAGTTTTGTGGCTTTAATTCCATCTACTTCACTTAATACCGAGCCTTCATACTCAATACCAATATGACCCGAATAGCCGGCAGCTTTTACAATAGGAAGCATTTTTAGGTAATCTGTTTCAACACAATTTCCTTGCTCATCAAAATTATTCGCCTTAGCGCTTACTCCTTTTGCAAAAGGCATCATTTCACTAACGCCTACATAACGATCATATTCTTCGATACACTTAGATTCCCACTCATGACCGCTTTCTCTTTTAGTACAAAAATTTCCGAAATCGGGGAGAGTACCGCAATTCGCCATCCCCACTTCTTTCATAACATTGCTCAACCATTGACCATTGGAAGAATACCCACCATGATTTTCAACAATAACATTGATGCCTACGGGTAGTGCGTATTCGCTTAGCTTACGCAAACCATCAGCCCCTGCTTTGGCTACTTCTTCCGCTGTTCCAATGCCAAAACAATTAACCCGTATTGAGGTACAACCCAAAAATTTTGCGGCATCCACCCATTTGTAATGATTTTCAACAGCCTCTAATCTTTTTGCCGCATCAAGATTTGCCATTTCTCCTTCTCCATCACACATAATCAACACATTCGTAACGCCTACATCATCGGCTCTCTTCTTCAATTCGGTTAAGTAGGCAGTGTCTTTTGCCTTATCCATAAAAAATTGATTCACGTACTCTACTGCACTTATGCCAAATTCATTTTTGGCTTTGGCAGGAAACTCAAGGTTGTCAAATTCTTTTGCGAATAAGGCTTTATGCAACGACCACTCAGCCAATGAGATCTTAAAAAATAATTCTTTGGTGCCTTCGGCAGGCTTGCCTGAACACGAAGCAATAATAGATGATGCACTCATTCCGCCAAGGGTTAAAAGACCAAGAGATTTTAAAAACTGTTCGCGTTTCATAGGTTGAAGGTTTAAGGTTGAACGAAGATAGATACTATGCTTTTTTTGTTACCTATTTTTAGGGTGAAAGGCCCTACCGATACGGGGATGGTTTAAAATGAAACTCCGTGTGTTTTACGGATAATCAATTCTGCAATCGGCTTTGATGTACGCATCAGATTTACGGCCAGGTTACTTGTCCAGTCATCACCAAACAACCGCTGAATCTGTCGACCGGCCCATAGTCTGTTTGCAAAAAGTGAAGTCCATTTTTTTGAATAGTTAATTTCGAGTTGTTCGCGTGTTAGATTTCCATCCATATATTCTTTCACCAGTTCGCTAACAATTTTGGCAGCATGAATGGCGAGTGCCATGCCGTTACCACACAGGGGTGTGATCATACCCGCAGCATCTCCTGCCATCAATACATGGTTTTCTATGGGTGTTTTTGTTGCGAAGGAGATTTCGTTGATCACTTCGGGGCGTTCATATAAAAACTCCGAATTCTGGAATACAGATTTAAGAAATGGATTTTTGAACAAGACAGCTTCTTCCATTGCCTTAATGTTGCCATGCATTTTTAAATTGTTTCGATGGGTGAGGTAACACAATGTATATTTTCCATCTTCTATACGGCTAAGACCGCAATACCCATCTTTAAAATTATGCAAGGAAATGAGATCAGCGGGATGATCTGTGCGGATATGGTATTTTACTCCTGCATAGGGTGAACGCTTTTGCATGAACGGTCTTTTCATCGACACATCGAGCTTCGATCGTTTCCCGAATGAACCAATTACTAATGGGGTCGAAAGAGAAGACTCATTTGTCTTAACCAAAAACTGATCGGCATTAAATGTTATACTTTCTACTTCGGTGTTCAACAGAAAAGTAACGCCACGGTTTTTTGCCTTCTCATATAAAAAATGATCTAACGTATACCGACTGATTCCAAAGCCACCCAGGTCCAGGGGCAGCAACGCAGCACGACCATTCACGGAAGTAAGTTGAAAACGATTAATACCCGGAGGGTCAAATTCCTCAGGATAAAGCCCCCGCGACTTCAGAAAGGGAATAGTCTCGTTTGAGATGTATTCGCCACAAACCCGATGGAAAGGATAACTCTTTTTCTCGATCAACGTAACCGATACTCCCATTTCAGCGAGGTAGTTGGCGCTGACAAGCCCTGCTAACCCACCCCCAACAATGATTACAGAATTCAACTTTGTTTAATTAAAATCCTTAAAACCGATCTATTTCTGAACAATCAAGCTCAAAAATTAAATTAACAACAAATCCGGCAATCTATTTTTATCGTTTAAACGTTTTAGTGAAATACAAATGGTTATGAAAAATGTCATCAAACAAGAGGCCGTGTTAAATGTATTGGTTGTGGGTAATAATCCGATCGACTTAAGCCATACGTTTGAAAGCCTGATGAAAATTCGGGAGCATAAAATAATCGCTGAAATAGCATTCGATCTTACGAGCATACTTGAACGATTGGCTCATTTTCGCCCTAATTTTATTGTGATTGATGATAACATTGGACGCATGGAATTGCAATTGACGGTGCAGGCCTTGTTAAAGAATCGTAAAACAAAAGACATCCCGATTACGGTATTGAAAAATTCCAACTATCAAGAGGCCCTCAATACGGGTGTTATGAATTATGTATTGAAAAAGGCACTTACCGGAGAATCGCTATACACCGCTTTAAAAAACTCATTGAAATTTAAAAAGACACAATTGTATCTGCAGCAGGCTTACGCGAAGAGGAAGGGACAAGTGATCAGAATTCTAAAACCTTGATTACAGCGGGTCTTCAAGACGAAATTCTTTTTTAATCCTCACACTGTTTCGTTCAATCATCAAACTAATATTTCGGCCGGGTTTTGAGTTGAGAAATCCGTTTACGGTATTGAGTTCAAGCTCCGAGGCGCTTACACCGTTTACACTAATAATTCGATCCCCCACATTTAAATCTGCTCTATAGGCGGCTGAATTTTCGCGAATGTCTGTGATTTCAAAATTCTTGAGTCGGGCACCTTTTGCGCGTATGGTAAGTCCACTCAGGTTGAAATAGAATTCTTTTTTATAGTTGCTGTTTTTCTTCAGGTAAATCTTCTCACCAGGAAAATTATAGATCACAGTAAAGCGATTAAGAATTTCTCCACCTATAGATCCATTGCGGAAAACTGTTCTGCTTGTTTTAAGGGTATCCATGTAGGTATTAGGATCGGGAAAATTTGTGATCACATTGGGTATTTCATATTTGCCCAGCTTAATCGAATTTATTTTTCCGATTTGCCCATAGATCACACCCCCCAAACCTCGGCCAATGATGCTGACAACGTTTGGTTGTGGCACCTGGATTTTTGGATTAGAACTTGTTTCGAGAAAAATTCCATGACTGGCACCGCTATCCACCAACAGTTTGGCACTGACGGATGTAGTATCATTCATTTGCAGGTTTACCGTCACATAAGGTTTGGTGTCCTCTATTTGAATGGGCAACCATTGAAACTTTCTCTTCTCGTGAAATCGCTCAGGCAACATAAGCGTAAGCGTCTTTCTCTCATAATCCACTTCAATGATAAACCGGCTGAATAACTCGTATCCTAAAATGCCGTGGACATCCGTTCCCAGGTAGTTTCTGAGTTCAAGGTAATCCTGATCAAGCACCAACATGGCATGGCCACGTCCTTGCACACCAGGCATATCCAGTGAAACATTGTTGGTTACATAAGCATCCACCAGTTTTTCACCTCCAGGTCCGGCAATTGTATATTTTCTCGAGTATTGAAGATTCAGGATATCGCTGTAGGCTCGCTCCGTAAGTATAGAGGTACGCACCCCGGTATCTAAAATAAATTTCAAGGGTAACTGGCCGTTAAGTATCATAGGAACAACCACCAGGTTATTATAAACCTCTATTGGAAATTGAACCCTGGTTTTACCGGGCGGCAAAGTGAATCCCAGTACCTGGGCCTGACCCAATTCTACCAGCACAACCAACCCAAGCGATATCAAAAAACTCCGTAACAACATGAGCAAGGAATTGCCTCCTTTTAAAGCTAACAATTTTTTTACCACCCTTGTTTGCTAAACGGTAATTACCCCTAGTTGGATGAGAAGGCTTGAAGGATTATCATCAATTTTAAGCTCCCTTAAATTTTTGGTATTAAGAAAACCCTCTGTTTCCATGGTTTGCATCTGTGCCAGAAGAGTATCGAAGTAATGATGGGTGTTGAGGATTCCCACGGAAGCGTTAATAAGCCCCAATTGTTTCCAGGTGAGGATTTCGGCTAGTTCATCCAGAGTGCCCCAACCACCAGGCAATGCAATAAACACATCGGCAAGATCGGCCATACGTCTTTTTCGTTCGTGCATACTGCCAACAACCTCAAGCTGAGTAAGTCCGGTGTGGCCTACTTCCTTCTTCATCAAAAAATCGGGAATAATGCCAACTACTTTACCTCCGAGAGAAAGAACCTGATCGGCAATTATACCCATAAGGCCAATATTGCCACCCCCATAAATAAGAGTTGATTGGGATCTGCTTAAAAGCGAACCTAATTCTTTAGCTGCCTCAGCGTAAACAGGAGTTTTGCCTGCTCCGGATCCGCAAAAGACGCAGACATTCATTTGGCAATGGTAGAACTACTGTTAATGCTTAATGTCGTGCTCGTTATCGCTAACTTTTTTGTTTGGGAATGCCCAAACAGATACGATGGCAAGAACAAAGAGGGCAATTACAACACCAAAAACTGACATGGTATAGATTTTATGAATAACAAATTTAGACCAACCAACTATATTATTTGCAAATTCAGCCTTAAAAATTGTAATCTCGTAAACTTATTTGGGTCAGGGTAGTTAACGAATCATAAAAAACTGAGATTTTCATGAAGAAATTTCTTCTTGTTCTGGGCATCGTTTTAGTGCTTATTCTTGGTGGCCTCACCTATTACATGAAAGTTCACACCAAGAAGGCCAGTCCACTTGAGCGAACTACGTTGGAAGAAGGAGACTTGAAAATTGCTGTTTTGTATTGCAGACCTTATAAAAAGGGTAGGGTCATTTTTGGTGGCTTAGAGCCGTATGGGGAAGTGTGGAGAACAGGTGCTAATGAAGCCACTATTTTTGAGACTACTAAGGATTTGATATTTGGAGAACAAATTTTGAAATCCGGAAAGTATAGTTTATGGACAATTCCAGGAGAGCAGACGTGGACAATAATCTTCAATTCGGAAACGGGCCAATGGGGTGTTGATTTTAATGGGTTGGCCAATCGCGATCCTGCCAAGGATGCCCTTACTTTTGACGTTCCGTCCGTTTTACAGAACAAAGAGTTTGAGCAGTTTACAATTTCGATTGAAAAATTGGGTGAGGAAATGGAATTGATTCTAATGTGGGATAAGACCCTTGTTTCAGCTCCCTTTACGATTAAATAGACTGGCAACGAAGCCATTTTTTTGTTAATCTTTCCCAATCGATTGGTATCTTTGACATTTAAGCTGCACTAATAAAACGAAGATGATACAAGTAATTCCCTCCATAGCAATTCGAAAGGGAAAAGTGGTAAAGATGAGAAAGGGCGACCCGTCCAGCGAAAAGGCCTACGATGAAAACCCACTCGATTTAGCCAAGCGTTTTGAAGATCATGGTATTGAAGTTGTTCATCTTGTAGATTTAGATGGAGCCGAACGCGGAAGCCCAAAAAATTATCACGTCTTAGAGGCGATTGCCGGTCACACCGAACTTAAGGTAGATTTTACTGGCGGTATTTGTACGGATGGGGATATAGGTAAAGCATATGAGTTTGGGGCATCGTATATCACTGCTTCCAGTATTGCGGTTACCAATCCCGAATTATTTGCCTCCTGGATTATTTCTTACGGTCGTGAGAAAATGACTCTGGGTGCCGATGTAACCGATATCGAATCAAAACATATTGCATTTCGTGGCTGGTTGAAGAAATCGGAAATCACCTTGTTCGATCACTTGCAATATTTTTATGATCGTGGGTTGAAGTACGTTAAATCCACGGATGTTTCGCGAGATGGAGTATTGGAAGGTCCTGCCTTTTCCTTTTACCAGGATATCATTGATAATTTTCCTGATTTGAAAGTTCTTGCCAGTGGTGGGGTTCGTGGCGTTGATGATATCAAACGCCTGAACGATATGGGGATCTTCGCAGTAATTTTTGGTAAAGCTTATTATGAAGGAATTCTTAAACTGAAGGACCTCGAACAATTTCTGGTGAAGAGCAATTAAAAAAATCCCGGTGATGAACCGGGATTTTAGTTTAAAGGGATATATCAATTTATGTTCAGCGGAAAGAAGGTGATGTCGAGATCGGTTTCTCCATCTATTGAAGTAGTCGAACTGGATTTTATATTGGGTTGATGCTTAAGCAAAACCGTAAATGAGTTTCCGGTGGTTGAAGAGGCGGCAGTTGTCCATGATGTTGTTAATCCAATCGGCCTTCCATTGTCATCTTCGTCTTGATAATTTACAATTCCTGTGCGACTGATATTTCCGGTTCCAGTGGGTGAAGAGAAAACTTCATTAGACCAGCCAAAGAATAGCTGATGCTCATCTCCTTCTTCGCGCACTTCTTCCGTTACATCGTATCCATCTTCGCCTTCATTGTAAAGACCATTTATCAATTCAATTGTGAGAGTGTAAGTCGTTCCTTTACTCAGGTTGATTGGCCCATCGATTTGAAGGTTTTGTGAACCTTCACCATCCGGGTCTGTTGCACTAACAACTACGGGTGTGCCTCCAACTGGCGTAAAACGCAGTACGACTTTGGTGATAAGCTCAGGAATGTTTTCAGGTTCAGGATCGTCATCTTTGCAACCATTAAAGATTGTAATCAGACTAATCAAGGACAATAGACTTAAAAGTTTAAGGGCTTTTTTCATAGAACTACATTAAATGCAACAATGTTGCAAACATACGTATAATTAACCCAAATCCAAATTCCTTCAACTATTTAAAAACTATACTTTAAAGCGAATGCAACATTGCGGCCCAAGTCATCAGCATAATAGCGCATCCGGTTGGTGTATTCCCGATAAGAAGTGTTGGTCAAATTGTCAACGGATAAGCGAAAATCAATTTTAGAATTATTAAGCGTCTTAGAGATTCCGGCATTAAAAGCAAGAAGCATATATCCATTAGGTGGTGCGATAAAATCAAAATTTTGTGAGTCTTCCCCAATCAAATCGGTTCCTTGCTCATAGGCATTGATTATATCCTCTATAGGTACTATACGGGGAGCCCGGGTTTGAGTGGCGCTATATTTTGCTTTGACTTCGGTGTAAAAATTAACCCAGCTTCCAATTTTATTTTTTTCGTACCGAAGCGAAACTTCGTACCGGTTGGCCGGAATAAAAATTAAATAGTCATTTTGGGTTATATCAGCTGCCCGAAGCAGAGAGACTTTGGAACCAATAGCCAGGGCTTTGAAAAGCGCATATTGCACAGAAAGATCGGACCCCACAAATGAAGCATCTGTTTGTGTGTAGCGAAAGTATGGAAATACCCCTCTTGTATTTTGGGTTACCCCCCGTGGCTTTAGATAGATGTAATTAAAAATATAATTTATATAGCCGGAAAGATCCAAATTCATTTTTCCCTTTTGGATCCGATAAGTGTTTACCCATTTCAAAGCTTGCTCGGTTTTAAAATTCACATCCTCAATGTCAAGAACCTCGTTAGTTAGTTCATCTAATAAGAGACCATATTCTATTGCAGCCGCGCTTTGGTGCGTTCCCAAACTATATAATTCTGCAACATTGGGTGGGCGCCAGGTGCTGCCGAGGTTTGTAGTAAACGCTGAGCTTTGATTCATTTTATATGTGGCGCCTAGGGTACCGCTTACATTATTAAATGAAAATTGTGATCGGTAAAGTTCATTGCGAAAATCAAAGCCTACTACACTAGTGTATCGGAAATCGTAACGGACACCAAAATCCAAGTCCCATTTTTTTGTTGCGAGTTTCTCAACCCAATAGAGTCCTGCCGAATAGTTGGTGAAGTTGGGAATAAAAGGTATAGTTTGTGTGCCATCAATTTTGTTATTGTCTTGCCACATTCCATTCATGCCTACGCAACGGGAATGATTTTCGTTTTTAGTTATTTCCCAATCTACATCGAGTGTTTGCGTATACAATAGATAGCCGAGAGCCGGAATTTCTTTTAATGTTCCTCTTCGCAAATCATATTCCTGTCGCTTGTTAATCTGTAAACCATATTGAATGTTGAAAAGATTATTACCCTTTCTAGTATGAGCATTCAGCTTGAGTAGATCATGCTTAACCTCCTGGCGCGGCTGATTAATCGCATAGGTAAAGTCTTCCGTGTATTGCGGGGGTTCCATCTCAATCGCGTTAGACAGATCTTCGGTGCTATTAATTGCAGACCCACGTAAAATGCCAATGGTGGTATTAAAGTGACTATAAAAAATTTCCATTCCTTTTGTTTCCTCATGATAGCCCGCGGAGGCAGAGTAATTCAATTCCTGAAATCCAGTGTTGGATAAATTATAATCAGCTGCCTGTGAGTCTCCCGATTTTTTTCCCGTTCCCTGAATACGCCAACCCCAACCTTCCAGGTTTTTAAGTCCACCTTCCAACAACCCCGAAACGGTTCCAGCTCTTCCATTGCTATTTCCAATGAGGTGAAATTCACCGCCTAGCTTTTGATCCGTAGGCAGGTCGGCAGGAGTAATTATGATCACTCCGCCCATCGCATCCGTTCCATATTTAATAGCGCCAGCATCTTTAATCACAACTATGTTGTTGGCTATAAACGGATCAATTTCAGGAGCATGCTCAGCGCCCCACTGCTGTCCTTCCTGTCGAATCCCATTATTTAAAATCAAAATCCGTTGGCTATGTACACCATGAATTACAGGCTTGAAAATAGCCGGTCCGGTCTGGATGGAATTAACACCCGTTAAGCCCTGCAAGGTTTCGCCTAAGGATTTGCCTTTTACTTCCTCTAATGCTCCAGAGGTGAGTGTAGAAAAGGTATTTGTTTTATTAACAATCTGATGATGATCGGAAACAACAACTTCCTGCAGAAGTTTATTTTCTGGAGTTAGTTGAAAATTTATTGCATCTGATTTCGTGAGCCGAATCTTCTTCTCAAGCGTTTCAAAGCCAAGAAACTGGATTTCGAAAACATAACTTTGTGGACATAAACCAGAGAACGAAAAATTTCCGTTTTCATCAGTCACTACACCCGATTTCAATTCCCGAATGAATAGCGTAGCCCCCGGTAAACTTTTGCCGCTTTCATCCAAAACCTGACCACGCAAACTAAGATTACAGTTATCCGGCTGTTGGCCCGGGGCTACAACCGAATAACCAAGGAAATGAAGAAGGAAAAGGTACTTTTTCAATTTTGCAACAAAGTTGCAAAATTAGTGAATAATAACCACATGCGGTGTGTATGAAGACCAGGACTTACTGATCCACGATGTCTGAAATCTTAAACTTTTGAATTATGTAGTAAAGAAAATTGAAGGAAAGGGCATCTTCTTCAGTTTTGGTAGCAGGAGTTTTGGTTGGCTCGGGCGACTTTATTTTAGCCTTTGTAGGGGCCGGACTAATGATTTGTTCTCTTGAATTATTGGATTTTCCCTCGGGTTCGTAAAGTAAAGGTTTTTCTTCTCGGAAATTGGGATCTATAAAATTGGGACTCAATTCCGGTATTTCATTGTTAGGCGAGCCTTCTTGCGCAAAAACTGAATTAAAAGCAGTTGCGGTAAGAATGATTGTAATAAGTGCCAGTAATCGTGAAAAGTTTATCGTCATCTATTCAAGACTTATAATTCAACGGTTTACCTTCGGGATTAGCTATGCAAAATAATAATTTTTTGATAATGATCAACTTAGAGGACTTTAATAAAATTGACTGTAGAGCAGGAACAATCATCAGGGCGGAGGCTTTTCCTGAGGCTAAAAAGCCTGCTTTCAAGCTTTGGATTGATTTTGGACCGGAATTGGGTGTCCGAAAATCCAGCGCGCAGATTACGGATTTATATTCGCTGGATTCCTTACCAGGTCGTCAGGTGGTGGGGGTGATAAACTTTAATCCAAGGCAAATTGCAAATTTCATCTCAGAGGTGTTAGTAACCGGTTTTCCAGACGAGTTTAATCGGGTGGTTTTAACGAAAATTGATAAAGCAGTTCCTAACGGAGCCAGACTATTTTAACATGATTTTATTCTCATCATTGGCATCTATATGTCAGGGCCAAATTCATCAACAACACAAAGAAAGGGAGGTCCGCGATCTGATCATTGATAGTAGAAAAATATTACTTTCAGAGTATGCGTTGTTTTTTGCCATTTCAGGAGAGCGTCATGACGGTCATCAGTATATTCCAGATTTATATAATGCTGGCATCCGTCAGTTTGTTGTTGAAAAACCCGTGGTGTTTTCTCAGTACCCGGAAGGAAATTTTATTCAGGTTGTCTCATCAAAGACAGCATTGCAAGCAATCGTTACAACCCATAGATCAAATTTTTCCATTCCAGTTATTGGCATTACAGGTAGCAATGGTAAAACCATTATTAAAGAATGGCTCTTTCAACTCCTATCACCCGATTATAAAATCGTAAAAAACCCGGGTAGTTATAACTCACAAATAGGGGTGCCACTTTCCATATGGCAGATGCAAGCTCATCATCAACTTGGAATTTTTGAAGCCGGTATTTCCCGCCCTGGGGAAATGGATAATCTTGCGAAAGTAATCCAGCCATCCATAGGTATTTTTTCAAATCTGGGTAGCGCACATGATGAGGGTTTTTCTGATTCACAAGAGAAGGTTAGGGAAAAGCTAAAACTATTTTCGAACGTTGAAAAGCTTGTCTATTGTTCGGATCACGCAGTTATAGCCAGGGAAGTTCGTAAAACAAAAATCCCAGCCATCTCGTGGGGGTTTTCTACTGAAGCAGATTATCAGATTAACCAGCAAGTCAATAACATCAGTATACGAAGTGGTAAGAATGAATTAACGTTAATACTTCCATTTGTCGATAAAGCCTCGGTGGAGAATGCATTGCATTGTGTGGTATTGATGTTGCACCTGAAGTACTCTCGGCAAGTCATTCAGGAACGAATTCAACTTTTGTATTCGGTGCCCATGCGATTGGAACTGAAGCAAGGGATAAATAATTGCCAGATCATAGACGATAGTTACAACAATGATCTTGGTGGACTGCAAATCAGTCTTGATTTTTTAGGCAGTGTTCAAAAAAGAAAGAAGACATTGATTCTTTCGGATGTACTGCAAACAGGTTTGGACGATGAGGCGCTAACGCTCCGGATAATTGAGATTATTTCCAATAGCGGGATTCAAAAGCTACTGGGTATTGGCCCTCTTTTGTATAGGCAGCAGTCTCTATTTAAGAGACTATCCATTCAAACGCAGTTTTACCACAGTACCGAAGAAGCTTTAGCACAGACTTCATGGGACGAATTCAGTAACGAAATCATTTTAGTTAAGGGTGCCCGCTCTTTTCACTTTGAGAAGATTGTGAAGCAATTGCAACGGAAGATACATGGCACCCGCATGGAGATTGACTTAAATAAGATGATTCACAATCTCAATTTTTTTAAATCCAGATTAAGTCCGGGCGTTAAAATCATGGCCATGGTGAAAGCCTTTGCCTATGGAAGTGGAAGCGAAGAAGTGGCTAACTTATTACAATATCATCGGGTAGATTATTTAGGAGTAGCTTATGCAGATGAAGGAGTGGAGTTGAGAAAAAATCAGATTACACTTCCCATCATGGTGATGAACCCAACCGAGGAAAGTTATGGTGCGCTAGTAGCTCATAAACTCGAGCCCGTTATGTACAGCATTACGCTGCTTCATTCATGGGTTAACTTTTTACAAGGAAGACCGTGCGTCATACATCTGGAACTAGAAACAGGCATGCATCGCCTTGGCCTGGAAGAGGCAGATATAGTTGAGGTAATCCAGGTTCTTAAAGCCAATAAAAATATAAGCATCGCGAGCATTTTCTCGCATCTGGCTGGAGCAGACGAACAACAGCACGATAATTATTCAACCCAGCAATATGAGTTATACATGAATGCGTACGGGAAAATTGCAAGCGAGTTAGCAATTAAACCCATTCGTCATATCTTAAACTCGCCTGGTATTTTACGTTTGCCGCAATATCAAATGGATATGGTGCGATTGGGAATTGGCTTGTATGGCGTTAATCCAACAGCTGATGCAATCAACCAACTTCAACCTGTTGCAACATTAAAGACAGTTATCTCGCAAATAAAAAGAATCGATGTTGGCGAAACGGTAGGCTATGGCCGTAGGGGAAAATCTGATCGTGAGAGAACGATCGCAACAATTGCTATTGGCTATGCCGATGGCTTTAGCAGAAGTTTTAGTCGCGGGGTGGGTCATGTTTTAGTGAACGAAAAACTTGCCCCTGTTTTTGGAAATGTTTGCATGGATATGACGATGATTGACATCACCGGAATTGAAGCCCGGGTAGGTGATGATGTAACTATTTTCGGAGAAGGTCTTCCTATTCAAGAAGTAGCTTCCTCCATACAAACCATTCCGTATGAAATTTTAACACATACGAGTGAGAGAGTGAAGCGAGTATTTTTTGCAGAAAGTTTTTAGTGAAAATATCCTAATCCAGGGCATTGAGGGTAACCCAATATCGATAAGCAACTAATCCTTTTTCAAATTTTGAGAGCCGCGTAATATCGCGCTGACTATATCGTGGCATAATCACTTTGTTAACTTTTGCGAGTGTTTTGAAGAGTAGTTTTTTCATAACGTGATAGTTTGCATTCTATTCCGAGTCACCCACAGCCCAGATTCTTTTTCAAATTAATTTCCGGAAGTCCACCAAAATCAAAACGATCCTCTTGCTCTTTTGGCAGCGGTACTGCCGAGGACTTCTCATCAATCTTTTTGACCTTCCTAGGCTTAATAACTTTCTTTTTCATCACCGAAGATAATCATTGTTTAACTCTCCCTGTAAACCTATATTCGCACTGTTTAAAATTAATCTAAATAAGAAGTGGAGCGCACAAAGAGCGTGGCTGACATGAAACCAGGCGAAACGGCCGTAATTTCCGGCTTTTCAGATGATATTTTTTCAGTTAAGCTGTTGGAGATGGGTTTTTTACCAGGCACGGCTGTTCGTTTCAATTTCAAAGCTCCTTTCGGGGATCCTGTTTGCGTGAGTGTATCTGGCTATGATTTATCGTTACGAATTAATGAAGCCTCCACCATTATTATTTTAAACTAGTAATGGCAGAAAAAATAAAGATTGCCCTTGCAGGAAAGCCCAACTCAGGGAAATCTTCGCTGTTCAATCAACTCACAGGCCTTAATCAAAAAATCGGAAACTTCCCGGGGATAACGGTTGACAAACGAACTGGTGTGTGTCAGCTCAGTGATTATCAGCAGGCAGAAATTATTGACTTGCCGGGGATTTATAGTCTCTATCCTCGCACCCTCGATGAAAAGATTGTGGCCGAAATTATAGCCGACAAAAAAGGAGCCCATTTTCCGGATTATGTTGTGTTGGTGGCCGATGCTACTAACCTAAAAAATTGTATGCTGCTACTCACGCAGTTGATTGATTTAAGGCTGCCAACCGTGCTTGCTCTCAACATGATGGATCTGGCAGCGCAATCTGGGCAGAGCATAGACATTCAGGAGTTATCTTCATCGTTGGACCTGCCTGTCGTGATGATTAATGCGCGAACGGGCCAAGGAATTCAGGAATTAAAAAAAGTTATAGTTGAGTCCTTTAACCCTTCACGCAAATCTGTTTTTCAGATTGGCAGCGAAATAAAATCATTAGTTCGCACAATTAAGGATCGGTTTAACCTGGCCACCGAATACGAAGCCTATCAGTTTTTACAGCAGACTGATAATCTTATCTTTTTAAGTAAGGAAGATCGCGAATACATTTTCGCCCAAGCCAAGGCTGGACAATTTTTTCCTCATAAATACCAGGGGGCAGAAACTGTAATGCGGTATGGATTTATCCAGGATCTGCTAAATAAAGTTATACTTAAAACTTCTGATCCGGAATGGAAGAAATTTTCGTATCGGATTGATAAGGTTCTTACGCACAAAGTGTGGGGTTATTTAATTTTCTTTACCGTATTGTTTCTGATTTTCCAATCTATTTTTGCGTGGGCTCAAATCCCCATGGATTTTATTGATAGTTCGTTTGCCAGTTTAAGCAATTCACTGGCAGAATTTTTCCCCGAGGGCCCTTTCTTTGATTTAATCACCCAAGGAATTGTTCCTGGCATTGGAGGCATTCTCATTTTTATACCTCAAATCGCAATTCTTTTTGCCTGTATTTCAGTGCTTGAAGAAAGCGGATACATGGCGCGGGTAGTTTTTTTGATGGATAAAATCATGCGTCAATTTGGATTGAGTGGCAAAAGTGTAGTGCCTCTTATATCCGGAATGGCCTGTGCTATACCCGCCATTATGGCTACACGCACTATTGAAAATTGGAAGGACAGACTCATTACCATTTTTGTCACTCCGTTTATGAGTTGCTCGGCACGGTTGCCGGTGTTTACGATTCTGGTGGCACTTATTATCCCGGATGTTAAACTCTTTGGGTTTTTTAACTACCAGGGTTTAGTTCTCATGGCTCTATATTTACTTGGTTTCTTTGCAGCTATTTTTTCTGCGTTTCTGCTTAAGCTGATTATTAAAACCCAGGAGCGTAGCTATATGATTATGGAAATGCCTACGTACCGCAAACCCAAGTGGGCTAATGTAGGCTACACCATTATTGAAAAGACAAAATCATTTGTATTTGAAGCAGGTAAAATCATTCTGGCAATTTCAGTCATTCTTTGGGTACTAGCCAGCTATGGTCCGGGCGAAAAAATGAGTCAGGCAGAGCAGATTGTGAAGGATCAATCATTCAACTTGCAGCTTACGGAAGATGAATTACAAAGCAGGATAGCCGCCTATAAGTTGGAACATTCCTATGCCGGGATTATTGGAAAAACACTGGAGCCGGCCATTAAGCCTTTAGGATATGACTGGAAGATTGGCATTGCCCTTGTCACTTCCTTTGCTGCCCGGGAAGTTTTTGTAAGTACAATTGCTACGATTTACAGCCTTGGAAGCACCGATGATGAACAGACAATTAAAGGACGTTTGAAGTCTGAAATTAACCAGGAAACCGGTGGTCCCCGATATACACCGGCCGTAGGACTTTCCCTCTTAGTTTTTTATACCTTGGCCATGCAATGTATGAGTACCTTAGCAGTAGTGAAAAGAGAGACAAAAAGTTGGAAGTGGCCCTTGATTCAGTTAGCCTACATGACTGCAGTCGCTTATCTTTCTGCTTTTATTATTTATCAAACTTTATCTTAATCTTACATGCTTATTTGAACGTTGTTAGTTCAATTAATTTTTCTGCTATATTTCGGCCTATAACATGTTAAATGAACTCTACCCATAATTCACAGTTAGGTTTACTTTATATAGCTCATCTTCTCATAAGTGTTGATGGGGTAATCGATCAAAAAGAATACGAGGCTTTATCTAAAATTAAAGCCAAGGATTCCATCCCTGATTCGGTTTTTAAGGAATTTGAAGAAAAGATTGTTGGAAAGACAGAGCGCGAGATTTATAAAGAAGGAATCGACTTGCTCAATGATTGTTCGGAAGAAGAGAAATTAAATGCTTTCGTTCACCTCTACAAAATGTCTGAAGTTGATGGCCGGGTACATGTTAAAGAAGTCAGGTTACTACTCTACACAATTAAAACGGCAGGCATCGAATTTAATGATGTAGTAGAACGCGCTCAGTCTATTACTGATTATTAACATTTTTTTGAGCACATTTGGGCTTCTGTTACCAAATGATTTTTCTGTTTGCTCATGGCGAACTCATTCTATCAAGATTTTACATTGGGAATTCTGGGTGGCGGCCAATTGGGTCGTATGCTTATTCAATCCGGAATTGATCTGAATCTCAACTTCAAGGTTTTGGACCCCGATCCGCAAGCACCCTGCTGCCAACTTGCTGATTTTACAAATGGCAAATTAACTGACTATGAAACCGTGTGGAAATTTGGTCAGTCTTGCGATATGATAACCATTGAAATTGAAAACGTAAATACAAAGGCTCTGCAAGATTTAGCAAGTGCTGGAAAGAAAGTCTTTCCACAGCCTGAAATTCTGGAACTCATTCAGGATAAGAGAAAGCAGAAGGAATTTTTTAAGAACAATAAAATTCCAACCGCAGAATTTATTTTAGTCGAGAATAAAGAAGAAATAAAAAAGAGTATCAATTATTTACCTGCAGTAAATAAACTGGGTCGCGAAGGTTACGATGGCCGCGGTGTTCAGATTCTTCGTTCTGAAGCCGATCTATCAAAAGCATTTGACGCCCCTGGATTGTTGGAGCACCTTATAGATTTTGAAAAGGAAATTTCGGTCATCGTTTCTCGTAATGAACGTGGCGAACTTTCTTCATACCCTGCCGTGGAAATGGTTTTTCATCCGCAAGCCAACCTGGTTGAATTTCTTTTTTCACCAGCACAACTGGAACCCACGATTGCCACCCAAGCGGACACTGTAGCACGAAGTGTAATTGAAAAGTTAGGAATGGTTGGATTACTGGCTGTAGAAATGTTTGTAACCCGCCATGGTGAAGTATTAGTAAACGAAGTTGCTCCGCGCCCTCACAACAGTGGTCATCAAACCATTGAGGGCAATGTGACCAGCCAATATGAACAACACTTACGGGCCATCCTTAATTTATCTCCCGGAGATACATCTATCATTAGGCCTAGTGCCATGGTAAATCTCTTAGGTGAAGAAGGTTTTTCAGGGATGGCAAAATATGAAGGCCTGGAGGAAGTGATGAACATCGCAGGTGCACATGTTCATCTATATGGAAAAAAACTGACCAAACCATTTCGTAAAATGGGGCATGTAACAATTGTAGATTGCGATCTGGAAAGTTTGAAAAAGAAAGTCAATTTTGTAAAACAGACACTTAAAGTTAAGGCATGAAGAAGCCCCTGGTTGGTATCATTATGGGAAGTCAGTCCGATCTTAAAATTATGAAGGAGGCGGCTGAATTTTTAGAATCAATGAATATCCCCTTTGAATTAACGGTGGTGTCTGCACACCGCACTCCGCAACGCATGGCAGACTACGCAGCTTCGGCCCGCTCGCGCGGGTTAAAAGTAATTGTGGCCGGGGCAGGCGGTGCAGCGCATCTACCGGGTATGGTTGCCGCATTTACATCCTTGCCAGTCATTGGCGTGCCTGTTAAGTCTTCCAATTCCATCGATGGCTGGGACTCTGTATTATCCATCCTTCAAATGCCTTCGGGCGTTCCGGTTGCTACAGTAGCATTGAACGGAGCAAAGAATGCGGGCATCCTGGCTGCGCAAATCTTGGGCACAGAAAACAAGGTAATCTCTAAAAATCTCGATGCCTTTAAAAAAGGACTTCAGAAGAAAGTGGAGGATTCCTTTCGGTCCATTGAAAAGAAGGGTTGGAAGAACATTGAATAAATGTTAAACGTGTAGTAAAAAAAACGTAATTTTCTCCACGCATTATTCAATCATTACATGAATCCCGGAGAAAAGGGTTGGCTTAAAGAATATCTTAACTTTCGAAAAGATTTACTAAAAGATCTCACCCTCGAAAGCAAACGCGCTTCGCATCCCGAACACTCTCTTTACCGTGTCATTCAACCTACGGGCCTTATGTATGGCCAACCCATGGGGGCCTATAACTTACCTGAGTCGGATGCCTGGGATGAAAAGGATCGTATGAAGATTTTGTTGGCGGAAAGTCTGATCAGCAGTTCCCTCCTGTTTCATAATAAATCCATTAAGAATCCTGAAGAACTATCCAGTGTGATTCTTAAAACGCTTGAAAACATAAGTAATTTTTATAACAATATTTTTCCCGAGTTGGCAACCCCAACAAAAACCCTTTTTGGGCGAAAGAAATCACCGCTAGAATTGGCTGAGAGGATCCTAGACAAACGAATTGAATACACATCCGAGTTTGACACCAATTTCTGGGTACAGTTTTTTCATAACAGTTTACTTTTTCTCGATATTTTCATTTTCGGACAATGGATTCACACCAATGCAGATCGCATCGTATCCGACTTTTTTAAATATGAACGGGAAGAGCTTCGTTTCTCGGTAGTTAAAATAATTGCCTGTGCGGCACATGCCAATTCAAAAATTGAGTATGAAGAGCGAAGACTATTAGAGTTTTTTCTTCAAAGCACTGATTTGCCACAAGACAAAAAGAGAGAAGCCAAAAAGATATTTGATGAAGGAATTGCGCTGAACGAAATCAATTTGCCAACTAATAATTCGTGGATCCTCAAAAGGTATTTTTTGGAAATAGCCATACTTACCATTTGGGCAGATAAACGTGTTGAAGAAGTTGAACGGGCTTTCCTGAAGCAGTTGAGTAACTATCTTGGATTTAATGAAGAAGATCTTGAGAATAGTATGTTGGCAATTGAGGGATTTGTTTTGGAGTATTGGGATAAGCTAAATTACCTGCAGAACAAGCAGGATTATAAACAGGTAAGTGAGCAGTTTATTGAGCGAATGACCAGGATAACAGGCACCCACAAGAGCCGGTTACTCAAGGAAGTGCAGGAAAGTAAAGAGTTGATGGAGTTGTTAAGAAGGGCACGGGCACATGAACTTGCCGAAGATGAAAAGCAACGAATGCAGGAATTGCTGATCATGGCACTGAAAACGATACCTACCTTTGTAATTATTTCATTGCCTCAACGATTTCTTACCTTACCAATCTTGCTAAAAATATTGCCTTCTAATTTCTTTGCCGAGGTAGCCTAATCAGTTAGTCTTTCAACTCATCCGATTCCTTGTCCTTTCGGGGAATCAGGACAGAAAAAACAATGGATAAGGTAAGAGTTACCAGAATCACAATGAAGGAAATTGTGGGCGGCATATCTGTCAACACATCTGGCAGGAAGTCAACACCCCTACCGATTTCCAACAACATTTTAGCGCCAATAAAAAACAAAATAATTGACAGGCCTTTTTGAAGCAGGTAAAACTTGTCGATAATGCCAGACAAGAGGAAGAACATAGCGCGCAGACCCATCACCGCAAAAATATTGGAGGTATAAATAATAAATTCATTGGTGGTTATTGCAAAGGCTGCGGGTATCGAGTCTACGGCAAAAATTAAATCGGTTGTCTCAATCAATACGATTACCAGGAAGAGAGGCGTGAACATTATTTTTCCATCCACACGCACGACAAACTTGCCACCCATTTCATCTTTAGTAATAGGCAGATACTTGCGGCAGAATTTCAGGATAGGATTTTTCTCAGGATCGATTTTTTCATCGCTGTCTTCAAAATAAATTTTTATACCTGAATAGATAAGGAATACTCCGAAGATATAAAGTATCCAATGAAACTCATGAATAAGAAGAGCACCAACGAAAATGAAAATCCCCCGAAAGAATACAGCTCCCAGAATACCCCAGAAAAGTATTTTATGAAAGTACTCTTCTTTAACCTTAAAGAATTTAAGAATAAGCAGAATAACAAAAATGTTATCAACCGAGAGAGCGTATTCAGTTAAGTAGGCAGAGAAATATTGTACGGCAGCATCATAACCAGAAAGCGTAGTCATCTTGCCTCCCTCCAACGCCTCAAAAGGTCCCATCCGGTAGACCAGGTATCCAAAAATAGTACTGATTATTACCCAAAAAATGGATTGATAGAGGGCGGATTTGGTAGAGATTTTATGGGCTGATTTATTAAAAAAGCCAAGATCCAACAATAGAAATGAAGCTATAATAATCCCGAAAACGGTGTATAGAAAAGACTCATCTCTCAGATCAAATCCAAACAAGGTGAACAATAACATGTCTTTTCCAGGGTTTTTAGGGTCAAAAAAGAAGTGATTATCTGCCTTTGGAGGCGGGTAATCACTACTTAATTTGCCGCCAAAGCTACAAATTAATTCAATTCCACCATGGTGGTATTAGTCTTTATGCACCACCAACCGAAAAAGAAACCACACTAATCAATCATTATTGACACTTATCGCAAGTGCCTTGTATAAGTAAGTTCATTTCATGAGCACGGAATCCCGCTGGTAGAAATACTTCAGGAATTGTTACCGCATCGAGACAATTGGTTTGACCGCACTTTTGACATTTAAAATGAACATGTTCATGATGGTGTTCGTGCGAAGAACAGGGTTCGCTGCACAAAGCATATTTCAAACTTCCTTCATCATCCAATACCTTGTGAATAACTCCTTTGTCAAGAAAGGTTTTAAGAGTGCGGTAAACAGTAACACGATCAAAGGTAGAAGCAATTTCATGCTCAATATCAGAGTAAGAAAGAGCAAAGGAATTCTTCATGAAAAGATTAAGAATGGCTGAACGACTGGTAGTCGTTCGCAGTTTGTAGTCTTTGAGAATTTGATCTTCGTGCTTTTTCATCGCACCTCTAATTGCAGTTTTAGCAAGTTACTATAAATACCATTATCGAGTGCGGTTAGTTCATTGTGTGATCCGGATTCGGCAATTTCACCTTCTTTGATAACCATAATCCGATCTACTTTGCGAATGGTGCTCAGCCGGTGAGCAATCACCACGGTGGTTCGATTTTCCATTAGCTTCTCCAGCGCTTCCTGAACTAATTTTTCAGAGTGCGCATCCAGCGAACTGGTTGCTTCATCCAGGATCAGGATCGCAGGGTCTTTTAATATAGCACGGGCTATTGCCACCCGCTGTCGTTGGCCGCCCGAAAGTTTTACGCCCCGGTCGCCCACTACCGTTTCCAATTTCTCTGGGAAACTTTCAATAAACTCCCACGCATTGGCTTTGATGGCAGCTTCTTTTATTTCCTCTTGTGATGCGCCTGGTTTTCCGTAGGCAATGTTTTCGAGGATGGTGCCGCCAAATAAAATTACCTCTTGGGGCACTATACCAATATTGTGACGATAGTCATAGAGATTGTATTGCTGGCTTACAATTTCATCCACACGAATACGGCCGGCTGTTACCGGATAAAAACGCATCAATAAATTAATGATAGTAGACTTGCCTGATCCGCTCGGCCCCACAAGCGCTACTTTTTCGCCTGGCTTTATTTTGAAACTGATGTTTTTTAATACTACAACGTCCTGCCGGGTAGGGTAAGAAAACGAAACCCCGTCAAACTCAATATTGCCTTTTAGTTTTGTAGTATGCTTCGTTTCCGATTGCTCATCCGGCTGATCGAGGATTTCCAGAATTCTTTCCGAGGCTCCCACCGACCGCTGCAATTGACTATAGATATCACCAAGCCCGGCAATAGATCCGCCAATGAAAGCTGTATAGAGTACGAACGAAAAGAGTTCGCCCACTTCGGCTTCTTTCGATTGAACAAGAAAAGCACCATACCAGCTTACAGCTACAATGCCTCCAAAAAGGGCAACAATGGTAAACGAAATAAATAATCCGCGGTAACGGGAAGCATAAATAGCTGTTTTCACCACTTCATTTAATGATTTCTTATAACGAAGCACTTCGAACATTTCGTTGGTAAATGACTTTACCACGGCTATGGATTGAAGCGTTTCTTCCACTATTACATTGGAGCCTGCTAATTGATCTTGGGTTTTCTTCGACAGTTTGCGAATGAATTTGCCAAAGAAAAGAGCGGCCAACACCAACACCGGAAAAGTGAGCAGCATGAAAATGGTGAGCCTGGGGTATAGAATAAAGATAACCGGAATCCCAACCGCAAGTACGAGCAATTGGCGCAGCAATTCTGCTAAGGTGAAAGTGAATGTATCTTGCAGTGTACTGACATCGGAAGTAATCCGGCTTATTAGTTCACCAATCCTGCGACTGTCAAAGAATGAAAGTGGCAGCCATACAATTTTTGTATACACATGCTGGCGCAGATCTGCCAGCGTTCGCTCACTCACGAATGTAAACGTATAAACCCGGATGAAAGAAAAAACACTTTGAATGAGTAAAATACCAATCAGCGCTAAAGCAATTTGATTGATGCTTGTAAAAAAGAAATCCTTTTTGCCCTGTGCAACATCTAATAGTTTGCCGGCAAAATAAGGGAAGGCCAGCAACGTTCCGCTGGAAAGCGCCAAGGCAACCAGTCCCAAAATAAACGTCCACCGATAGGGAAGAACAAAGCGAAAAATTCCAAGAAGTTTTTGAACTCCGGATTTATTAAGAGGACGCTTTTCTCCGTCATTAAGAACAGATCGTTTGGCCATGTAGGTAGAGACGTATTAAAAATCGAATTAGTGCAGACCAGGAATGAAAGACCCTTCAATTGAAAACATAACCGTATCATTCAAGATCATTTTTTGTTTGCCTTTTAATGAATAGCGGGTGAGCAATTGGGTACCGGAGGCATCATCAAATTCAAGCATGAGCTCTCGCCTGGTTGAATAGAGTGTATTATCTTCCTGATATACCGATTCTATTTTTTTTATGTTAGAAAAATTATTCTGATAATAGAAAATTACGATGGGAATGGGCGAAGGGTTTTTAGACTGGTATTTTCTTGTTGTAAGATTGCTGCGTGTGTCCTTCTCACCATCAATAACTTCATAACCATTTCTGTAAAGGGGTTTGTTGATGAAATCTAGCTGCCTGAAAACATCGAGTTCATGTGCGACTATTGCGCTGTCGATTTTTAAAGTTGATTGATCCGATTTCCCATCTAACACTACGGATTTTGTTAGGGAAGATTTTGCCCGCACCAGCGAGGTTATCTGAGAGTTTATCAGGCTGTCAAAATCAACATAAGGCTTGTCGTATACTTGATTTGTTTTATTGCACGAAACAAGCACGAATGCAATTCCAAGAAAAAAAAGAGTTCTCACTATCATTAGAAATCAATCAACACTGTGCCTGTCATTTCTTTAGGAATTTCAACACCCATTAATGTTAAAATGGTGGGAGCAAGGTCGCCCAATTTGCCATCTTTAAGTTGACCAGAATAAGAATCGTCCACAAGAATGCACGGAACCAGGTTAGTAGTATGTGCCGTATTGGGTGTGCCATCCTCGTTGATCATCATATCGGCATTGCCATGATCGGCAATGATAATAATAGCATATCCATTTTTCCGCGCGATTTCAGTAACAGCCTCATTACATTGATCAACCGTTTCAACTGCTTTTACTGCGGCTTCAAATACACCGGTATGACCCACCATATCTGGATTGGCAAAATTCAAGCAAATGAAATCAGCACTTTTCTTTTCCAGTTCAGGAATGATTGTATCGCGAATGTCGCGCGCACTCATTTCAGGCTGCAAATCATAGGTTGCTACTTTGGGAGAAGGACACATCAATCTTGACTCACCCGGAAAAACATCTTCGCGGCCACCGGAAAAAAAGAATGTAACATGTGGATATTTTTCTGTTTCGGCAATCCGGATTTGCTTCTTGCCAGCCTTGGAGACAATTTCTCCCAGCGTATTCGCCAGGTTATCTTTATCGAAGATCACCTTGACCCCAACAAAGGAATCGTCATAGTTGGTGAGGGTAACATAATGCAGGTCGAGCTTATTCATATTTTGCTCATGGAAATCCTGCTGTGTGAGCGCCATGGTAATTTCCCGTCCGCGGTCGGTGCGAAAGTTGAAGCAGAGAACCACATCACCATTCTGAATGGTAGCTATAGGTTGATCGCTTGCATCAACAGCAATAATTGGTTTGATAAATTCATCCGTTACACCTGTTGCATAAGATTGCTCAACCGCTCGAATTATATCTGTGGTTTTTTCTCCTGTGCCATGCACCATCGCATCATACGCAAGTTTCACACGCTCCCACCGCTTGTCCCGATCCATCGCGTAATAACGCCCCACTATGCTGGCTATCTGCCCGGTGGTTTTTGCGAGATGGCTTTTCAAATTCTGCAAGTAACCAACACCTCCTTTAGGATCCGTATCCCGGCCATCCATAAACGCATGAATAAAAACATTTTTAAGGCCTTGATTATTTGCAATCGAACACAAGCCCTTAAGGTGGTCGATATGTGAGTGCACCCCGCCATCGGAAAGCAAACCAATCAGATGAATAGATTTGTTATTGTTTTGGGCATAATTAAATGCTTCTAACAGCACCGGATTGGTATCCAGTTCTTTTTCATCAACGGCTTTGTTTACACGCACCAGATCCTGGTAAACCACACGACCGGCACCTATATTCATATGTCCTACTTCCGAGTTACCCATTTGACCGGCAGGCAATCCTACAGCCAGACCAGAAGCCTCCAGCTTACTATGCGGATACTTTTTGTATAAAGAGTTTATGTAGGGAGTCTGGGCATGATCGATAGCAGATACCTTTTTGTTTGTCGCTATTCCCCAGCCATCCAGGATCATCAACAACACTTTCTTATTCATAAGGAGACAATTTCAATTTGAGAGGCCAAATATACCTGTGATTAACCGCATTTGTAGCGCTTTTTATGTTTGTCTTCTTTGCCAGACATAAAAACAAATGTTAGGTTTCGAATAGTGATTGACAAATTTTTGGATACCGCAATAATGGCATAATTTTGGTTTAACCTGAACCGCTATGAAGAGCAAAAAATGGGTTTTTACATTCGTTTTCGTCCTGATTTCGCAATTGATGTGGGCTCAGGCCGACATCTTTGCGCCCATGAAGGATGCGTTGAAGGCAGGAAGCGCGAAAGAATTAGTGAAACATGTTAATCAATCAGTAGATATTAACCTGGAAGGTGAAGTAAATACCTATAGTAAAGCGCAGTCTGAGTTTGTGCTGCGTGATTTTTTTAAAAAGTATCCTGCCTCTGACTTTACCATAGAACATACCGGTTCCTCCAAGAGCGGACTACAGTATGCCATTGGTAATTACAAGAGCAACAACGAACAGTTTAATGTGCTCATCCGCGTAAAGCAAGCGGGCAATGTTTACCTTATTCATGAAATCAGTTTTGTGAAGGAATAATGGTGCCCGCCTACCTTACCGATCAAGCCATTCATGATTTTATTACACAAGCATTAGCCGAAGATATTGGCGAAGGAGATCACTCTACGCTCGGGTCTGTGCCAGCTTCTAAAATAAGTAAAGCAAAATTGCTGGTTAAAGATGAAGGCATCATTGCCGGCCTCACCATTGCCGGGAAGATTTTTCATCAGGTAGATCCAAGCCTCACCATTACATTTCTCAAGAAGGAAGGGTTCCCGGTTGTTAAGGGTGATATAGCATTTGTTGTGGAAGGGGCGGCACAATCCATTCTATCAGCCGAGCGACTTGTGCTTAATTGTATGCAACGCATGAGTGGCATTGCTACTTACACCAACCGGTTAAGCAAATTGATTGCTGGCACCAGGGCCCAACTCATGGACACGCGCAAGACAACACCTAACTTCCGGTTGATGGAAAAGTGGGCGGTAGCCATCGGAGGCGGGAAGAATCACCGGTATGCCTTGTATGACATGGTGATGTTAAAAGATAATCACATTGATATGGCTGGCGGCATCCGACCCGCCATTGAGAATATCAAAATTTATTTGAAAGAACAGAAGAAGGATCTGAAGATAGAAGTTGAAACCCGCACGCTGCAGGAGGTGGAGGAAGTAATAGCGGTGGGTGGCATTGATGTAATCATGCTTGACAATATGAATATTGAAGACATGAAGCAGGCACTGAAATTGATAGACGGAAAATATAAAACTGAAGCCAGTGGTGGAATAACTGAAACCACCTTACCTGCTATTGCCGAGTGCGGTGTAGATTATATTTCAATAGGTGCACTTACACATTCAGTAAAAAGTCTGGACTTAAGTTTGAAGGTGGAGAAATAACTTTTCTTAAGTTCATAGCCACAGATTCACTGATTAATGGAATCCGAAAATCTATGGCTTCAATTTCAGATTAGAAAATCCCGCAATTCCACCTTATTTTTGCGCTCCTTAAAATTGGAATTGTGCCATGATCGTGAAGACGCGTAACTATCGCCTTGAAAAGAAAGACTATATAAAAATGGCTTTGAAGGCTATTTTAAAGCAACAATGGTGGGTAAGCCTGATTGTGGTGGCTATCTGTCTCGGGTTTGTGTGGATACCCAGCATTTGGTGGTT
>JALHRJ010000006.1 GCA_022841475.1 Cyclobacteriaceae bacterium
GTCATAAACTACTCAGGCAAGCTTTTGCAGTAGTCAAAAATAAAACACAGTATAAAACAGAACTTTCTTTTGCATGAAATCTATCTACTATTTGGATTTTAACACAGTTCATTCCGGGCTTGACCCGGAATCCCGAATTGTGCGCACTCCGCGGGATCGCGGCTCAAAGGCCGCGATGACAGATTGACTTTTTGGCCAGCCCTCTAGTGCGGTATTTTTTATTACCTTGATCTCCAAATTTACCCCCGCTATGGATACGTCCAACAAGGATAACACCAATACCCCCAAGGAAACTCAAGGCCCAAAAAAGCCGCTGCAATACAAGTTTCGCGATATCAAAGTGCATTCCTCCGATGAGTGGATGGCGGATGCCACCAAAAAATACCGCAAGGTTTTCGATCGGTACGAAACCACCTACATGCGGGCGGAGTTTTCCTTTTTCAACAAACTGTTTGACGAAGGCGATTGGGAAGCCAGCGTGCGCCTGAAATGTTTTTATATCAATGGCAGCAACAAAAATGAACTCTGCAACCTGGAAACAAAGCGTACGATTCTGAAAGATGAAAACATTGTGTATGTGCGGCAGGCCTGGGGCAACGCCACTGCGGGGTCGTATTGGTTTCGGGGCGATTATTTATGGGAAGGTTACATCGATGATGTAAAAGTGGGCGAGGCAAAATTTTATGTAGAAGATCTGGGGCAAGCCAAGGAAGGCGAGAATCTATACTTCGATATTGAATCGATAAAATTATTTGAAGGCGATGGCCTCGCCTCTACCCTGCCGGAGAAAAAGTATTTGAAAAAATTCAGTCAGAAAGACACCCGCTTTGTGTGGTGCGAATTCAAGTTCAAACCAAAAACTACCAAAGACTTTTTTACTGAACTCTTTTTCAACTTCTATGATGAAGCCGGTCGCTTGAAAGGCAGCCAGTCGTTGCTCACGTATGTAGCCGTGAACACGAACGGACAATCCTATACTCTATATCCCGGCTGGGGCGGAGATACACCGGGCCGCTGGAGTAATGACAATTATACACTGGAAGTTGTGTTCATGGATAATCTTATTGCCACAGTTCCTTTTCCGATAGGCGAAGCAGTTGAGGCTGGCGATGTGCCCATCGTGACCGACTCAGGACAATTAATAAAACAAACCGCCACACACCAGGCTGGTATTACCGGTGCTAAAACACCAGATGATTTGTTGCATGAAAGTCTGGCGGAGTTAAATGCGCTGGTGGGTTTAACACACATTAAAAATGAAGTGAACGAGATGGTGCAGTTGGTTCGCTTCTATCAGGAAAGCGGAAAAGATGTGCTCAATAAATTTTCGTTGCATACCGTGTTCACAGGAAATCCGGGCACAGGAAAAACAACGGTAGCAAGGATCCTGGCAAAGATTTATAAGGGCCTGGGTATTTTAGAAAAGGGTCATCTCGTAGAAGTAGATCGCGAAGGTTTAGTGGCCGGCTTCATTGGCCAAACAGCTATCAAGACGGGTGAGAAAGTTACTGAGGCGATGGGCGGGGTCCTTTTTATCGATGAAGCTTATTCGCTGGCAAGTGGCCGGGGTTCTCAACATGATTTTGGTGCGGAAGCGGTGCAGATTATTTTGAAACGTATGGAAGACATGCGCGGAAAGTTTGGTGTCATTGTAGCCGGTTATACCGACAACATGCATGAGTTTATTCAATCCAACCCCGGCTTAAAATCGCGGTTTGATAAATATTTTCTTTTTGATGATTACTCTGTGGATGAGATGAATGCCATCGCTACCTCGTTGTTTACGAGAGAAGAGGCAACCCCCGATGCCGCAGCAGCGGCCCATCTGAAAAATTATTTTGCATTTATCCATTCTTCAAAGGATAAACATTTTGGCAATGCCCGCACCGTGCGTCAGGTGGTAGGCGAAAGTGTAAAGAACCAACACCTGCGCCTGGCCGCTATGAAAAAAGAAGATCGCACACCAGAGTTGATGTCGACCATTATCATGAGTGACGTGGCCGAGTTTGAGATTAAAGAGATCAAACAAGAAAGAAATTCGTTAGGCTTCCGGATTGGCGGCAAAGAATGATTAGCAACTGAATTTACTTTGGCATCTTCAACCGCTGTTGGTTGGCGATCATGGTCATGTAACTCGGAGTATGAACCTGAAAGATGTTTTTTAACTCTTTGAATGTACTCATCACGCTGGTGATACCATCGCGAATCGGGTTTTCTTCCAGCCCCAGATACCCGGCAACTTCCGGCCCCAGAAAATAACGCAGCTGCGATTCAATAAAAATGGCTTGCCGGGGCGGCACTACCGTTTTATAATAGTTCATTAATTCTTTGGCAAGACCCACACTCTCCTCCGACTTTTTGAAATTTCGTTTTTCAATGGTGCGCGCGAGGGTGGCTGCTTGTTGAAAAGAATCCGGCAACAACTCTTGTTCAAGATTTAATTGATAACCGATGTAGCGCCATAAAAAGAGAAAGTCTTCCTTCTCGATTTCGGTGAGGATAAAGCCTGATTTTTGAAGACCGAGTAAGATAATATAAGAGAACGCGAGGTTGGTGCCCGCCATATCTTCCTGGTTAATCGGTTGGCCCCACGCAGCATTCCAGTTTCCTTGCTGCAGGTAATAGCGCGCGATGGCGTGAATGAGTCTCGTTTTATTAATATGGATATGCCCCGTGCCCGACTGTGTTAATCCACCCGGGGTAGAAACACTGATAATAAATTGCGCGGTATCGAATAATCGTTTCCCCGGAGCCTTGCGCATTTTTTCCGACAGATAGAGTGCTTTGTTACCTGGCGAACCTGCATAACAATATGGCAACGCCAAAGCACCCAACAAGGTCATGATCTCCATCGCGTAAGTTTCGAAAACCTGTTGACCGCGTTGCAACTTCTTTTCATCGAACCAGACCGGCAACGGCTTGCGGGCCAGCAAAAATTCTTTTGTTGAAGATGACTTAGCCTGCACAAGTTCGTTGTCCTTAAGTTGAAACAGTGCATACAGCTCAGTCTGCCGGCCACTGGCAAATAAACGTTTTACCAATTCGTCTGCGGCATCATCAGTTCGCTGTCGTTGGTTATTCAAATATTGCTGTGTGAACTTCATCCTGTATTCTCTGTTATAAGTCGATTAAACCTCAAAATGTTTTGAATTTAGCCCGTAGTTGGGGAATTAATTCACAGAATGTTACTTCCTTTAAATGTATAACCTCACCGGCAAGTCTGCTGAATGGCCCATTCTGCAAACCAACCTCAACAATTGACATGCCATGGCCTTTTGCGATATTGGGCATATTGTTTGACACAAACTTAAACCTATGCCGCATATTGCCATTATTTCCTCCAGCGTACGCACCGACCGGGTAAGTCATCGGGTAGCACTCTTCTTTAAAAATTATATTGATGAGCATGAAATCGCCACCAGCGAGATTGTGGATCTGAAAGCATATAATTTTCCGGTATTTGAAGAACGGTTAAGTCACCAGCCTTATCCTTTGCCCGAAGTCCTTGATTTTGCTGAGAAGATAAAAAAAGCGGATGGGGTAGTCATTGTTACTCCCGAGTATAACGGAGGATATCCGGCCAGTCTGAAAAATGTGGTTGACCTGCTCTATGACGAATGGCGCAGAAAGCCGATTGCGATCTCCACTGTTTCAAATGGCGTGTTTGGTGGATCGCAGGTGATTACTGCTTTGCAGTTTATACTTTTTAAGATGAAAGCGTGGGTAGTACCGGCTATGTGCCCCATGCCTAAAGCCCACGAACTTTTTGATGCAGCCGGAATTCCTGCAGACAAAGAGGCAATAGAAAAGCGGGTAGAACCGTTTGTTAAAGAACTCATGTGGTGTATAGAAGCAAACCGAAAGATGGAAACAAAATAATTGAATGAACTACTTTTTTCTCCGTGCACTTCTCTTGTTCGAAAAATTTTCTGGCTGGCTTAAAGGTCTCACGTTAAAAGAAATCCTGGTATTCAGTGGCAAAGCTGTCGCAGGCGTATTCGCGCTGCTTTTTCTCTTTGTGATTTTAATCTGGGCCGGAGTATTTGGTTCGCTGCCGGATAAAAAGGAATTGCTGCTGGTACAAAATCCTATCGCCTCGGAGGTATACAGTGCCGACAGTGTTTTGTTAGGTCGCTATTTTATTCAGGAGCGGTCGAATGTTACGTTTCAGGAAATTCCGGCTCATACAATCCAGGCGCTTATCGCGACAGAAGACATTCGTTTTCACAAGCACAGCGGCATTGACATGCGCAGCGTAGGCCGCGTGTTGGTTAAAAGTCTTTTGCTGCAACGCGAATCTTCAGGTGGTGGCAGTACGATTACACAACAGCTCGCCAAAAATCTATATCCCCGCAAAGACTATCGGTTTTTTTCTTTATTCATCAACAAAATGCGGGAGATCATTATCGCGAAACGCATTGAAGCCGTCTACGACAAGGACGCAATCCTTACCTTATATCTGAATACAATTCCCTTTGGGGATAACACGTATGGCCTCGGAACTGCCGCACAACGTTTTTTTTCTGTGGCTACCAAGGATCTGACCATCAACCAATCGGGTGTGCTGGTGGGAATGCTGAAGGCTACGAGTTCTTACAATCCACGATTATTTCCCGAACAGTCTTTGCAACGAAGAAATGTGGTGCTGGCACAAATGGGCAAGTACAAGTTTTTAAAGGAACATCAGGTCGACTCGCTGCAAGCTTTGCCCATTGAATTGAATTATAACAGGATGACACATCACACAGGATTGGCACCTTACTTTCGCGAATACCTGCGTCTCCAGCTCGTAACCTGGTGCGACCAGTACAATCTGAAAAATGAAAAGTCCATCAATCTGTATACGGATGGCTTGAAGATTTACACCACCATCGATTCGCGGTTGCAGCAATATGCCGAGCAAGCGATGGAACGTCAGATGGCCGAAACTCAAAAGAAGTTTGTTACCCATTGGGGTAAACGCGATCCGTGGCATCAATACCCCGGCTACGTGGAAGACGTAATTCGCAAATCACAACGCTATAATAAACTAGTAGCACAGGGTCTGGACCATGATGAAATTATGGTGATCATGAACAAACCTGTGTTGATGACAATATTTAATTGGGAAGGTGAAGAAGATGTGATGATGAGTCCGGTCGACTCGTTGAAACATTACCTTAAGTTTTTAAATGCCGGCATGCTTGCGATTGATCCTGTGCAAGGTGCCGTACGCGTTTGGGTAGGTGGCATTAATCATAGCTACTTTCAATACGACCATGTGCAGGAAAGTACTAAACGACAAGTGGGCTCAACGTTTAAACCCATTGTGTATGCAGCTGCGTTGGAACGGGGTGTGGATCCCTGCGTATTCATCTCCGCAGAAAAAGTTACGTACACAGGTAAGGAAGAGACATGGACGCCCGGCAATTCAGAAAATAATTATGAGCTAAAATATTCGCTTGCCGGAGGGTTAGCTCATTCTGTAAACACAGTAGCCGTGCGCGTATTGGAACAGGCTGGTATTAATAATACCATTGAACTGGCTCATGCGATGGGAATCAATAGTACGTTAGCTGCAGTGCCATCTATTGCGCTGGGCACACCCACTATTTCTATGATAGAAATGGTACGCGCGTATACTTGCTTTGCCAATAAAGGCAAATCCGTTGAACCGTTCTACATTACAACGATTGCCTCGCATGATGATATCGTGCTTGAGCAATATCAATCACCGAAAGCAACCCGTGCGATGTCGGCAGAAAGTGCAGCGCTAATTATAAAGATGTTACAACGCGCGGTAAATGAAGGCACAAGCTCGGGTTTGCGCACTCGTTTTGGACTCACCAATGATATTGCTGGCAAAACAGGCACCACGCAATCCAATACGGATGGTTGGTTTATGGCCATTACACCAAAGCTTGTGATGGGTGCGTGGGTAGGCGCTGATGATCCAAAGATCCGGTTTCGTTCTACTGCGTTGGGCCAGGGTTCAAAAACAGCTTTGCCCATTGTCGGTGAATTTTTAAGACTCTCCAGTCAGGATAAAGAATTAAATTCCATCACACGCGCGCGGTTCGCTCCACTCCCTCCCGCATGGGAAAGTAAAATCGATTGCGATTTATTTCAGGAAGACATGAATCTTTTAGAACGGATTTTTGGCAAGAAAGAAGAAACCCAGGTAAGAGAGTTTGGTGACAAAAAGAAAGGCTTTTTCAAACGGCTCTTTAATAAGAACTAAACTTACTGGGATAATCCATCGCCCACGTAGAATTAACTCTACGTATTTAATCATCATTTCATTTGTATATACGCTAATTACTCTCTAACCGCAGCCCTCAGCGGTGATACTCTACGGCATTGCATTTGAGCCTTGTTAATTATCATCTAGAAATAGGCGATAAAGTTTACTTATAAATTTATAGTTATGAAAAATATACTTTTCTACCTGGCGGGGATTATTCCTTTTCTGTTAATGGTATCGTGTGCCGAAGATGAAGATGTAGGTCTTCCAGAGAACATAATACCGTCCACTGTGCGTGTAGAAACCCTGCATACCATTGGCGTGATGTTTCCGGATCTAAACAACGCGATTACGCGACATCCAAGTTTGTTTGTACCTGAAGCTGAAAAGCGAATTGTATTATCCAAGGCCTCGGAAGTCTATATCACGTTTGTCTCAGAAGGTGCCAGCAATCATAATTCGTTAGGCTATTACACGTATAATTCATCAGCCTTACCTGCGGACACGACCCTGCTTGATTTACGCATTCTTTTTCCCAGCGTAAATGATCAAATCCTTAAACAAGGTGATATGTTACAGGTGGGCACAGCCACGTACCCTGCGGGCACCGTGATAGGATTTTTTATCATCGTCAAAGGTTGGGAAGCAGAGAAAGTACACTTTGATCGCGAAAAACTATTCACCGACATGGCTTATAATCCCAATAACGATCAGCAGCATGTACTGTTCACGCTCAAAGATTTCAAGGAAGTTATTCTTGGATTTGAGGACATCTCTCTCTCGGCTCCCGGGCCTAAAACCAATGATTATAACGATCTCATTTTTACAGTCACGGATAATAAAATTGGTCGCGAGGTTGCAAACTTCAATCTTGATAATGTGGTGAAGTTATAGACACTGGTAGGGATTTTTCACTTCAATCACTTCTCTACCATTCGTAAACATACAGGCATGGAAACCTTTATTTCGTTACCAGTAAAAGTAAGTTTACCCGTGGTCTTATTTCGCTGGAAGATGGTAATGTTATCGGTTTCCTGATTAGCCACCAGCACGAAATTCCCTGTGGGGTCAATCATAAAATTGCGCGGCCACTTGCCTTGCACCGATTGCCGCTCTACAAAAGTCAATTGTCCGGTGGCCGGATCTATTTTATAGCAAACAATACTATCATGCCCACGGTTTGTGCCATACAAAAACAACCCATCCGGTGACACATGAATATCCGCACACCAGTTTTTTCCGGTAAAATCATCAGGCAGAGTTTTTATTGTTTGGATAGGAATTAATGTTTTATCGTATTGATAGGCAATGATAGATGCATTAAGTTCGTTGATCACGTAGGCAAATTTCTGATTGGGATGAAAAATCAGATGCCGTGGTCCACTGCCCGGCTCTGCCTGAACAAATCCTACTTCCTTCAAGGTGCCGGCTTTCTCTAACTGATATTGAATGATTTTATCTTGTCCTAAATCCGGAACAAATACATCGTTATTCTTCGCACCGAATACAGCGGAGTGAGGATGGGGAGAAGTTTGCCGGTCCGGATTGATACTGGATCCGGTGTGTGGAATATTCTGGAGCAACTCTCCTACCAACTTGTTTTCCTTTACCGGGAGTACACTCACACTGGCGCTCGTGTAGTTGGCCACCACAAGTCTGTTACCAGCATGATCAATGTCAATATAACACGGATGCGCCCCACCGGAAGACTGCTCGTTCATTAACTTCAATTGTCCGGTTGCCGAATTGAATTGCAAGGCATATACACTGCCATCGGGTTCATTTTCTGCGACCGCATAGATATTTTTTCCGCCTGGAGCAACGGTGAGAAAAGATGGGTTCTTAAGACCTGAAGCAACACTAACTGATTTCACAGCTCCTGTTCGCGCGTTAAACTCATACACATAAATACCTTCTGAAGTCCGGTTGGTATAGGTGCCCACAATCAGGTGAAAAGTTTTCTTCCCCTTTGATTGGGATATAGTTTGGGTAAAAGACATGATACAGATGGATATTAAAAGAAGGCGGATCATTTTCGACTCGTGTTAATTCATTAAGTTATTTAAAGTCTGTTCATCGTGTAAAGCTGATCATTAGATAAGAATAAAATACGGATATAATTTAACCATATGCAAGGCAAAATTTGTCCTCCGATTCGGGAACATTGAGCTGGCGCAAATGATCCCGATTTATTCAAATTCTGAACCAGGCAAACCAAACAGACTTTACATTTACTTTGTAATAAGTAGCCAGCGCGCTTTAGTCATTATTTTTCGGTCACCGGCAACACCTTGCTTCCACTCACTTTGTTCATTCTTCAAATTTTCTTCTGTCAGAGTTTCAATGGTAAGAATTCCAGTGACCGAAATCTCTTTGCCTTCAACAGCTGTTTCCCAGGCGTCCAACCCGTCTATATAGTAGGCGACTTTCTCTTTCGTAACAATCAGCGCGTTGCCTTTACCATTTCGGGCAGTTCCAATGACGGTTATCTCCTGATCTTTCATGTCGTTACTATTTGAATTTTTGTTAGGATGGCACGCGATGAAAAGGACTGCCATTAACCCGATCCATTGAATACCTTTCATTAGTTCATCATTAAAAAATAAATGCCATTGCTCTCTCAATTTCGTAAAAGCAGGCCCAAATACCTATACCTGCATAACTTTTCTATGGACTCAGATTGAAACAATGATATAAATCATGTGTGCCAATATCAAAAAATTACCAAAAAAAGCGCGTCATTTAAGATCAGATAATTAAAATAACATGGCAAAGAAAACCCCCATCGTAAGCGAAGTGAAGGCCCTTGAACATATGTCACGAAAAGTAAGTACAGGCGACATCATAACGGGAGATACGCCTGAAGCGGCAAGAGCCAACACTGTAAACAGGCGATTAAGAGCAAAACTAAACAGCGAGGCGGCTGCCTTGAAAAATAAATTCGAGCAGCCCGGGGATAAAAGAGCCACAGTTGAAAATTATCTTTCCAATTTTCCGCAGGGGGAAAAGAGACTTTTGCTGAAAATTCTTAAAGAAGAATTTGCACTGAATCCATCAAAATTAACGCGGGATGGTGAGCTTACCGATGGGTGGCAGGAGGGTGAATATCCCTACAAGTATTTAATGTCACGCAAGAATTATGAATTCCAAAAGTACAATCTGCAGGTTGAGTTATTGAAATTACAAGCGTGGGTAAAACAAACCGGAAGCCGGGTAATCATTCTCTTTGAAGGCAGAGATGCAGCGGGAAAAGGAGGAGCCATTAAACGAATGATGGAAAATCTGAATCCAAGGGGTGCGAGAGTGGTGGCCTTAGAGAAACCCACGCATGAAGAACGAGGTCAATGGTATTTTCAGCGCTATGTGAAACACTTGCCTACCCATGGTGAAATCGTTTTGTTTGACCGCTCGTGGTACAACCGTGCCGGTGTTGAGCGAGTGATGAGCTTCTGCACGAAGGATGAATATTATGAATTTATGCGCCAGGCCCCGGAGTTTGAACGCAACCTGGTACGCAGCGGCATTATCTTATTTAAGTTCTGGTTTTCGGTAAGCCAGGATGAACAAAGACGAAGGTTCAAAGACAGAAAAACGCATCCTTTAAAACAATGGAAACTTTCCCCAATTGATAAAGCCTCGCTGGATAAATGGAAGGACTATACCGAAGCCAAGGAAAAAATGTTCTTTCATACTGACACCTCGGATGCTCCGTGGACCGTGGTGAAATCAAACTGCAAAAAACGAGCACGATTAAACGCCATGCGCTATGTGCTGACCAAGATTCCGTATAGTAATAAAGATGCTAACATGATTGGCAGAGTAGATCCGCTGATCGTAGGCCGCTCAAATGTGATTTATGAAAAAGGAGAAGATCATTTATTGGAAGATAAAAAATTTGGCAAGATTAAGACTAGGAAGTAAGGGATCAGTAACAAGAGTTATAATCGGTAAATAAACCGCTAAGGCGCAGAGGCGCAAAGTAATTACTAGTTGAAGATCATCCGATGCTAATAAAAGAGTAGTGAAGATTTGATCTGCATTTTTTTTAATCCCTTAGCATCATTGCGGTAAAATAAACCGCTAAGGCGCAGAGGCGCAAAGTATTTACTAGCTAATAAGGAATGTACTCAAGGCGTCAGACCGCTTTGAGCAGTCAGACGCCTACTGTGTGAAGATCATTCTGTAACAATAGTGAAGATTGATCTCCAATTTTTCAACTCCCTTAGCGTCATTGCGCCTTTGCGGTAAAGAAGCCAACAAAAACACAAATCAAATCCGAAAAGAGATATTACAAGTTTCCCTTCTTCGCTTCATCCACCGCATAATTAGCTGCACGTGCCGTCAAAGCCATAAACGTGAGTGAAGGATTCTGATTCCCAGTGGAGGTCATGCAGGCACCATCGGTGACAAACACATTTTTACAACTGTGGAATTGATTCCACTTATTTAGTAAAGAGGTTTTTGGATCGCGGCCCATGCGCACACCACCCATTTCGTGAATATCCAAACCGGGCGCTTGTTTGCTATCACGTGGACTGATGTTTTTGCAACCGGCTTTGTCAAGCATCTCCTGAGCCTGCTCCAGAAAATCATTCATGACTTTCTCATCGTTGTCGGTATGTTCAATGGAGGTAATCAATTGCGGAATCCCCCATGGGTCTTTCTGATCGGTACTTAGCCGTACATGATTGCTTTCAATCGGAATAGTTTCGCCCTGCATCATCATGCCCACATACCAGGTGCCGGGTTTAATCGCTACTTCTTTCAGTTCTGAAGAGGAATCCTTTCCCGTAGTGCGAATAAATCAGGATGGAAGATATGATTTCCTACCAGGCATTGAGCCTCTGTATTCAAAAAGATACAATCACAATATTCCTTTTTCTTTATACCACGTCACTGACGCTTCAATGGCACAGTCGGTAGATTGAAATATTACATCAAGATCTTGTGTTGCCTTCGTATTATCGTGGTAGCTGGTGATGCATAATATCTTCATATTAGTCAACGATAAAGAAGTGCGCATTCCAGTAAGCCGAAGCAGGTTACCAAAATAACCCAAGGGTAAAAGAATCCACGATGGGATTGGTATTAAAACAGGATTGCGTGTAAACCACTTTGATACTTTCAGAAAAAATTCTTTATATGACAAATTCTCATTCGCCAATAGGTACCGATCCCCCCTCCTTCCTTTCGTCAACGCGTTGATGATACCGAAGGCTACATCCTGAACATGGACAAAACTTTTGCCGCCAGGCGGATAGAAAATTAACCTCTTATTGTAAACCATGGTGATAATTTTGCCAGAACTGGGTCTGGCATCATAAGCACCTAACATAAATGTGGGATGCACGGTGACAACATCAAGTTCATTGGAGAATTTTTTAACCACATCCTCCGCTTCCTTTTTACTCAGCGCATATAGAGAATTTGTAAATGGTTCCTTCATGGGGTGCTGTTCATTTCCCGGTTCCACCAGGGTGCCATAGCCCAGGGTGTTGGCAGTACTGACAAATACAATCCTTTGAACACGATGCTTGCGAGCTGCCATCAATACATGCCGAGTACCATGCACATTTACTTTTCTGTATTTACTATAATCGTATTCGTCTTGTTCGGTGAGAGCAGCAATATGGATCACATGGGTACAACCTTCAGTGGCTACCTCAACTGCAGCCAGATCTGCTAGGTCGCCCGATACAAGATCAATCAAGTGGTTCGGAGGAAGTAGAAACTTAGATGGATCACGAATGAAACCCCTGACCGGAATTCCGGCATTTACTAATTCAAGAATCGTGTTGGATGCCAATAAACTGTTAGCACCGGTTACCAGGACTTTCATACTTTCTGAAAACACTTATCCTTTTTAATCTCACGCTCAATAACTTTAGTGAGCAAAGGCAATCTAACCCATATAGGAAGAATCATCATCAACAACCAATTGATTGCGTTACCCAAGCCAAGCATAATTACAGTATCTTTCCTGAGCAGTTGTCGAATGGAGATTTCAGCTACTTTCCCGGGTGTGAGTAATCCCAATTTTCCCAATAATCCCTGTCGGTTAATTCTGTCTGTACAATCCTTGTTTGTTTTCATTGGCCCCGGGTTCACGACACTTACAAAAACACTCGTATCCTTTAACTCTTGGTAAAGGCCACGGGAGAAATGATGGATGAACGCTTTAGAGGCCGGATACACTGTTTTGAAACCCATGGGACTGAAAGCGGCCATACTGGAAACATTCAAAATGTAAGATTGTTTTTGTCGCAGTAAATTAGGCAACAATGCCCTTGTAATCAAGGAAGTGGACATGACATTCAGTTGAATGATATTATTAAGATAGTTGGTATCGGCATCTAAAAAACGTTTTGTTCCACCCATACCCGCGTTATTAATTAACATCGAAACGTTGAAATTTGAATTGATCGAATTGGACACCGATACAATATTTTCACTGCATCGTAGATCAGTTTCATAGCAGGATATCTCAATCAGATAAGCTCTTAACTGCTGAACCACTTCTTCCAATCCTTCATGGGGCAGTGAGATTAGAATTAGATTCACTTTTCGTTTTGCCAGTTCGAATGCAAATGCCTTTCCTAATCCACTGCTGGCACCCGTAATCACGGCATAGGTAATTATCTCTTTCATAAAATATCAAGTGAGCAATTAATGTATACTGACAAATTTTACCATTCCCAAAGGAGTTTTCGATTCGACCTTGTTAAGCTTTCCATTCTGATATGTATAACAAGTGACTCCACCTTGAGGTAAGTCGATACAATAATGATGGTCGCTCGTTTTCCTGAGTCTTACCAACTGCCGATGGTTTTGAGAATAAATCCAACCATCCGACCCGGGCTCATTAAAGTATAAGCTCAACACACTGGTTGGTATGTAATCATTCAGGCGCTTTACTTTATCGTTCGATGAAACTACCAGGTACTCATTCCCATGTTTTGATAGCGAGTTACTTGACTTCAATACTCCATTGATATACCGCTGATGGGTCGAACTAGACAATGTTCCATTTTCAAACACATCGGTGATTTTCTCCAGGATGTTCAAAGAGAATATAAAATCCACATTCACATCGGAACGGAGTATATAGGTAATTCGATTCGCGTCAATTTGTTGGGAGATAGTTATGGTTCCCAATCGTTCAGAACCTTTTAACACAACAAAATCAAGGCTGATGAATCTATCATTCGGACTAATCGCAGAGCTTAGTAAAATCCAGGTTAAAACACTGTAATAGGGAATTGAACGAGGCATCGTAATATATTTGATGTAATGACAATCACCTATGGATTTACCCCCATTCTATCTCTATTCTTTTTTTTTATTTTAAAAGGCCATGGAGTTAGTAGACGCGCGGGATCGAAGTGTTGATTTTTGCTTTCATTAAAATTCATTACCGGGTCTTCAACGGAAGCAGAGTAATTATTCTCTCTGAAGGCAGGGATGCATCCGGAAAAGGAGGCACCATTAAACGCATGATGGAAAATCTGAATCCACGTGGCGCCAGGGTGGTGGCCTTGGAGAAACCCACCGATGAAGAACGAGGTCAATGGTATTTTCAGCGCTATGTGAAACACTTGCCTACCCATGGTGAAATCGTTTTGTTTCACCGCTCGTGATACAACCGTGCCGGTGTTGAGCGAGTGATGAACTTCTGCACGAAGGATGAATATTATGAATTTATGCGCCAGGCCCCGGGGTTTGAACGCAACCTGGTACGCAGCGGCATTATCTTATTTAAGTTCTGGTTTCGGTAAGCCAGGATGAACAAAGACGAAGGTTCAAAGACAGAAAAACGCATCCCTTAAAACAGTGGAAACTTTCTCCCATTGATAAAGCCTCGCTGGATAAATGGAAAGACTATACCGAAGCAAAGGAAAAAATGTTTTTTCATACCGACACCTCCGATGCTCCCTGGACTGTTGTAAAATCAAACTGCAAAAAACGGGCACGATTAAATGCTATGAGATTTGTATTGACCAAAATTCCCTATAGTAATAAGGATACCAACATGATTGGAAGAGTAGATCCGCTGATCGTAGGCCGCTCGAATGTGATTTATGAAAAAGGAGAAGATCATTTACTGGAAGATAAAAAATTTGGCAAGATTAAGACTAAGAAGTAAGGGATCAGTAACAAGAGTTATAATCGGTAAGTAAACCGCTAAGGCGCAGAGGCGCAAAGTATGTACTAGCCAATAAGGAATGTATTCAAGGCGTCTGACCGCTCAAAGCGGTCTGACGCCTAATGTGTGAAGATCATTCTGTGCTCGTAACAATAGTGAAGATTTTATCTCCAATTTTTCAAATCCCTTAGCGTCATTGCGCCTTTGCGGTAAAAAACCAGTAAACCAAAGTGAAATAGGATTCTACAAGTTCCCCTTCTTCGCTTCATCTACAGCATAATTGGCCGCACGGGCAGTCAACGCCATAAACGTGAGCGATGGATTCTGATTTCCAGTAGAAGTCATACAGGCACCATCGGTGACAAAAACATTTTTACAACTATGGAATTGATTCCACTTATTCAGTAAAGAAGTCTTTGGATCGCGGCCCATGCGCACACCACCCATTTCGTGAATATCCAAACCGGGCGCTTGTTTGCTATCGCGGGGACTGATGTTTTTGCAACCGGCTTTGTCAAGCATCTCCTGAGCCTGCTCCAGAAAATCATTCATGACTTTCTCATCGTTGTCGGTATGTTCAATGGAAGTAATCAATTGCGGAATCCCCCATGGGTCTTTCTGATCGGTGCTGAGCCGTACATGATTGCTTTCAATCGGTACAGTTTCGCCCTGCATCATCATGGATACTGCCCAGGTGCCGGGCTTCGCAAGTGTATCTTTTAATTCTGCCCCGATAGCCTCGGTACGTGAATTCATCCGATAAGCACCAAAAAACGACATATAGCCGCGCATGAAATCTTCTTCCTGTTTGCGCACATTACGGAAAGAAGGCATCATCAATTGTGTTGGCCTGCGACCGTAGTAATAAGTATCTTCATACCCTTCAAAGATGGCATCCACGGAGCCACGGTAATTATGAAAGGCAACAAACTTACCCAGTAAGCCATTGTCGTTACCAAGACCATTGGGAAAACGATTGGACGTTGAATTGAGTAAAAGTAAATTGGAATTGATGGTGGCTGCATTGACGAAAATAATGCGGGCAAAAAATTCAAACACTTCTTTGGTTTCAGCATCAATCACACGCACGCCACTCGCTTTTCCTTTTGCCTCATCATAGATAATAGAGTGCACAACCGAATGTGGCCTCAACGTCATATTTCCGGTTTTCATTGCCCACGGCAAAGTTGAGGAGTTGGAACTAAAGTAACCTCCAAATGGACAACCTCTTTCGCAAAGCGTGCGCGCCTGGCATTGACCACGACCTTGTTGTTTATGAATTTCCTGTGGCTCGGTGAGGTGGGCACAACGACCCATCACCACATCCCGGTCTTTATAATTTTCTTTGATTCGCTCCAGAATATGTTTCTCCACGCAGTTCATCTCCCAGGCCTTCATCACTTCACTGTCCGGCAATGTTTCAAGGCCATCCCGATTGCCACTGATGCCCGCAAACTTTTCAACATAAGAGTACCAGGGCGCAAGATCGTTGTACCGAATGGGCCAGTCCACTGCAAAACCATCGCGACCGGGCGCTTCAAACTCAAAACGACTCCAGCGTTGCACTTGACGGGCCCACAGTAAAGACTTGCCACCGGTTTGATAGCCGCGGATCCAGTCGAAAGGTTTTTCCTGTACGTAAGGATGCTCGGCATCTTTAACAAAAAACTGTTTGGTAGCATCCCCAAAAGCATAACACCGATCCACAATCGGATTGGCAGCTGTTACATCCAATGGCAATCTTCCGCGCAAAGGAAAATCCCAGGGGGCTTTAGTGGCCGTTGGATAATCCTTCAAATGTTTGACATCGCGGCCACGCTCCAAAACAAGGGTTTTGAGTCCTTGATCGCACAACTCCTTGGCAGCCCAACCACCACTTATCCCCGATCCGATGACAATCGCATCATACGTCATTTCCTTTGCTGCATCTCCTTGTATGTACATAATGAAGGTTTAAAATTCTAATTTAGTAATCATTTCCATCTGCACAAGGTGAAATGAGGATGAGTGCAACGTATGGGGAAGCCAATGGTCATTTACCGGAAACCTTTTTGAAAAAAAAGAGTTGAACAAAAAATAACCCCGCACCTCATGATCCGAAATTATCTGAAAGTCGCCATTCGTTCCATTTTCAGGAATAAGCTCACTGCCTTCATCAACATTGCTGGCCTGGCGTTGGCGATGATGTGCTGCATCCTGATCTACTTATTTGTATCCGATGAATTGAATTATGATCGGTATCATACAAAAGCGGACAGAACCTACCGCGTTACCCGCAACTTTCTGAATAAAGATGGCGAACCTAACCTTCATCTTGCCAACGTGGCTCCGCCCATTGGTCCGTTACTTAAAAATGACTTTGGCGAAATTGAAGTTATGGCGCGTGCTATCAATTTTGGGTTGGTAATTGGCTTAGAGAAAGATGGAGAGTTAGTTAAAAACTTTTCCGAGAACTTTCTTTTCGTAGCGGAGCCCGACATCTTTAAAATCTTTGACATTGACGTGATAGCCGGTGACAAAACCACGGCCCTAACCCGACCCTTCACTATTATGATGTCTGAGAAATCAGCCCGGAAATTTTTTGATTCTGAGAATGCCGTAGGTAAACGTCTTCGTGTGAATAGTCAATTTGATCTTGAAGTTACGGGTGTCTTCAAAGACTTCCCGGCTCAATCTCATTGGCATCCGGAATATTTGGTGTCGTTCAGCACATTGAATGAAGATAATATCTATGGTAAAAATGCACTTGAAACTAATTGGGGTAACAATGCTTTTGGCACCTATGTGTTGCTGGAAGAAGGTGCCGATCCTAAAAAAGTAGAAACGGGTCTGCCTGATTTTATGGAGCGCCACTTCGCCAATTTTGCTAAAACAAACTTCGGTGCGCCTCCTGATTTCAAAGCTTCGAAAGCAACAACCCTCTTTCTTCAAAAGCTTACTGACATACATCTTCATTCGCACCTTGATGATGAACTGGAAGTGAATGGAAATATTAATAATGTAAGAATGATGTCCATCATCGGTTTGTTCATTATTCTGATCGCCTGTTTTAATTTTATCAATCTCTCTACTGCTCGGGCTACCAAACGAGCCAAAGAGGTGGGCCTCCGAAAAGTGGTTGGAGCTTTTAAAAGTCAGCTGGTAAGTCAGTATTTAAGCGAATCGGTTTTGATTTCATTTTTCTCTCTGATACTCGCCATCATTCTATCACTTGTGGCTGTGTCGTGGCTTAATAGTTTTACAGGAAAATTCTTATCGCTTAATCCTGCAACGCAAGTGCCGCTTTTCATTGGATTACTCATGGTTGCAATAGGAGTAGGAATTATTGCCGGATTATATCCAGCCTTTATTTTGTCGAGCTTTAAACCAGCTTTGGTATTGAAGGGCCAGCAAGGTTCTGTAAAAGGCAAAGGCTTCGTGAGGAAATCATTAGTAGTAACACAATTTGCAATTTCTATTGTGTTGTTGATTGCTACAGCAATTACCTTTCAGCAATTGAGCTACCTGAACTCTCGAAATCTTGGCTATGAAAAAGACCAGGTTATAGTTTTGAGTTATTACAACGAATTGGCCAACAATTACGAAGCGTTTTATAATGAACTTACTAAATCTTCAGCTATTGAAAATCTGGGGCGCTCATCACGAATCCCTACGGGCCGATTGCTCGACAGCTCGGGCCCACCCCTAATAACCAAAGGTGATAGTTTGATCAACTCGAGCGTTACTACCAAGTACGTTGCCATCGACCAGGAGTTTTTTAAAACTTTTGGTATGGAAATGGCAGCGGGACGCGACTTATCAAAAGCAATTACTACCGATGATTCGTTGGCATTTATCATAAACGAAACTGCAGCCAAAGCCTATGGTTGGAATAATATCTCCGAGGGCCTCGACAAAGACTTCAGCTATGCCAACATAAAAGGCAAGTTGGTGGGCGTTGTCAAAGACTTTCACTTTGAGTCACTGCATCAATCCATTATTCCCATTGTGTTCTGGTCGCGGCCTGGAATTTTTAGCAACTTGTCAATTCGCATCTCGGGCAACCAGATGCAACCAGGGTTGGAGCACATTGAAAAGGTATGGAAAGAATTTTTACCAACCCGTCCCTTTTCCTACCAGTTTTTGAGTGAGAATTACCAACGCTTGTATCTGGCAGAGCAAAAGCAAAGTCAGCTCTTTACCATCTTCTCCGGACTCGCCATCTTCATCGCTTGCCTGGGATTGTTCGGGCTGGCAACGTTCAACACATTGCAGCGCGTGAAGGAGATTGGCATCCGTAAAGTATTAGGAGCTTCTGTACCCAGCATCTTAACATTGCTTTCAAGGGAGATCGTTATTCTGATTATAGTTGCCAACCTGATTGCCTGGCCGTTGGCCTGGTATTTTATGAATCAGTGGCTTGATTCTTTTGCTTACCACATCAACATGAATGTCGGGATTTATCTGCTATCCGCAGTAGCGGCCATCTTATTGGCGCTGGTTACAGTAAGCACACAAACTGTAAAGGCAGCTATGACCAACCCGAGCAATACGTTGCGCTATGAATAAAAGTCACTCCACGTGCATCTTTTTCATGGCAACGTGTTTGATCACATAACCGATCAGGAAGCCGAGGCTACCGAAGCCGAGGATAATGAACAAGATGTTGTCCTCGAAAGATTGCACCTTGATATCCAGCAGTCTGCCTATCCAATAGCCGGTGGTGCTGACAGCCGTTGCCCAGAGTAACCCCGAAACGGTACTGTAGAAAAGGTATTGTAGCGGTCGAAGTCCACTCATGCCAATAACAACCGGGATGAGGATCCGGAAACCATACAAGAACCGGTAGCTAAACAGAATTTGCATCTTGTGATGAAGAAAGAAATCTGTGACGGGTTTAACTTTTGCGTTGAGTTTGGGGCGTTTGGCCAGAAAGTATTTTCCATTGAGGCGGCCTATCAAATAATAAATCCAGTCGCTGACGAAGGAACCAAAGAAGGCCACCAGTACCGTAAAAGGAAAATTAAAAAGCCCACGATGAATAAGTGAGCTCGCCATCAGGATAGCCGTTTCTCCTTCCATGAATGTGCCTAACAGCAGTGCGAAGTATCCGTATTGATTCAAAAAACTTTCCATCTGTACTTAACTGTTTAAGCCTAATCAAAAATAACTGTCATAAAAATCAACCAACTAGTAGAATAATCGTTTGTAATTCTATTAATTTTGTATAAACTTTTTCTAAATGCCTTTTATCTGACGATTTAAACACAACAACCTGAATTGAAAACAACCATCACCCCTTTTGAGCCCGCTGACAACACCTTCAGCTTTGCCATCCCGGCAACCATGCTCATTTGCAACGAACTCTCACCCCGACCGGGGTTCATGAGCTTTCGAAGGCAAATCAGAATCTGATACCTTCTCTTACTAACAATTGTATGGCGAGTCTGCAAGGCAGATTACGTCTGAATTGCTTTTAAGCATTCTTGTTTCTTTTCACTTATTAACGAATTATAACTTTGGAAGATAATATTATTGTAAGACCAGCTACCGCTGATGACATCCATTATGCAGTGACCATCACCGATGAGATGGCCGAATCCGCGAAAGCGCGTGGCACCGGAATAGCCAGACGGTCGCCCGAGTACATCACCATGAAAATGGAAGAAGGCAAAGCTGTTATTGCAATTACCCGCGATGGCACCTGGGTAGGCTTTTGTTACATCGAAGCCTGGGAACACGAAAAGTACGTAGCCAACTCTGGACTTATTGTGTCACCTCCCTTCCGCAAGTCGGGAGTAGCAACTGAAATCAAACGCAAAGTGTTTGAACTGTCGCGTAAGAAGTATCCTGACGCTAAGATATTCGGGCTCACCACAGGACTTGCTGTGATGAAGATCAACTCTGACCTCGGTTATGAGCCGGTGACCTATTCTGAGCTTACCACCGATGAAGAGTTCTGGAAGGGCTGCCGCAGTTGTGTGAACTTTGAAATCCTGACGAGCAAGGAACGCAAGAACTGTATGTGCACTGCGATGCTCTTCGATCCCGTTGAGGATGCAAAGAAAAAAGCCGAAATTGCCAAGACAGTGGTTACTCCGGAAGGAGATCTGGAACACCATCGTAAGCGTGAGTTCAAAGGCAACTTTAAGCTATTTGAACGCTGGGTGCGCTTTAAGCAGTTTGTTCTGCTTAAGGGCCGGAAGAAAAAAGAAGGCGAAGAAGGTAAAAAGTCTTCCTTCATGAGTTTCCTTTACTTCTGGTAAGATATAGTGCCACAAAGTCACTAAGACACAAAGTTTTTTGAAGGCAAATTCCAGGTGAACCGTTCTTTGTGCCTTTGAGTCTTAGTGGCAGAAATGAATCTTAATTATAGTGCCACGAAGTCACTAAGACACAAAGTTTTTTGAAGGCAATTCCAGGTGAACCGTTCTTTGTGCCTTTGAGTCTTAGTGGCAGAAATGAATCTTAATTATAGTGCCACGAAGTCACTAAGACACAAAGTTTTTTGAAGGCAAATTCCAGGTGAACCGTTCTTTGTGCCTTTGAGTCTTAGTGGCAGAAATGAATCTTAATTATTAAAAGATCAAACTTAAAAAAATCAAACTCCTGTTGAGGTGAGGTTATGAAGAAAGTTGTTTTAGCATTCAGTGGCGGGTTAGACACCTCCTACTGTGCCATTTATTTATCGAAAGATCTTGGGTATGAAGTTCACACCATTACTGTGAACACCGGTGGATTTAGTGCAGAAGAAGTAAAGGAGATCGAAAAGCGCGCCTTGAGCTTAGGAGTGGCTTCGCATAAAACCGTTGACGAAACCAAAACCTATTACGAAAAGGTAATTCGTTACCTGGTGTATGGAAACGTATTAAAGAACGGAACCTATCCGTTAAGCGTGAGTGCTGAACGCATGTCGCAGGCATTAGCATCCGCACAATATGCAAAAGCAATAAAGGCGGATGCTGTTGCACACGGCAGCACCGGGGCAGGCAATGATCAGGTGCGGTTTGACATGATTATCCAGATCCTGGCTCCGGGCACAGAGATCATCACCCCTATCCGCGATAAAAAATTAAGTCGTGAAGCCGAGATTGAATACCTGAAATCAAAAGGCGTAGTCTACAACTTCGAGAAAGCGAAGTACTCTATTAATAAAGGGATCTGGGGCACATCCGTAGGCGGAAAGGAAACCTTGAATTCCATGGGGCAGTTGCCTGAAGAAGCTTGGCCCACACAAGTGACCAAACAAGGCAGCGAAGAAGTAAAACTTGGTTTTGAGAAAGGCGAACTGAAGACTGTGAATGGAAAAATGTTTTCTCATTCCGTAGAGGCAATCCATTATTTACAAACGTTGGCTGGTCCTTACGGGATTGGACGTGATATCCATGTAGGTGATACGATCATTGGGATAAAAGGCCGGGTAGGTTTTGAAGCAGCAGCTCCGGTATTGATTATCAAAGCACATCATGCGTTGGAGAAGCACGTGCTCACCAAATGGCAAATGAGTTGGAAAGATCAGTTGGCACAATTTTATGGTAACTGGCTTCACGAAGGCCAATACCTCGATCCCATCATGCGCGACATGGAAGCATTTTTAACAAGTTCACAGCAAAACGTAACAGGTGAAGTTTCGATTACCTTGTATCCGTATCGCTACCAGATCAATGGCATTGAGTCAAAATATGATTTGATGTCGGCTAAGTTTGGTAAGTATGGGGAAATGAACTTAGGCTGGACAGCCGATGACGTGAAAGGATTCACGAAGATTTTCGGCAACCAGGTGGGGATTTATCATCAAGTGAGAAACGAAGCGGAAAGCGGAAAGTAAAAAGCTCAAAGCTAATTTAAGTAATTCCAAAAGCTTTCAGCTTTACCGCTTTGAGCTTTTAGCTTAAAAAAAAATATGGTAAACAAAATAAAAGCAGGCATCATTGGCGGAGCCGGATATACTGGCGGGGAAACTTTGCGGCTGTTGTTATCGCATCCTAACGTGGATGTTGCTTTTGTGCAGAGTAGAAGTCAGGCAGGAAAACCGGTAACCACTACCCACTCTGATCTGATTGGCGAAACTGATCTGGTTTATACTTCTGATTTCAATCAACCGGTAGATGTGCTTTTTCTTTGCCTGAGTCATGGAGAAAGTAAGAAGTTGTTGAGTGAAAATATTTTTCCGGCAACTACACGCATTATAGATTTGGGAAATGATTTCCGGTTAGGTGATACAACAGACAGTCGTGAGTTTGTTTACGGTCTACCGGAATTTCAACGCGATAAAATCATAGCAGCCAAAAATATTGCCAACCCCGGCTGCTTTGCTACTACCATTCAATTGGGACTATTGCCATTGGCGAAAGTAGGTTTACTAAAAGAAGTTCATACAACCGGCATTACAGGCTCAACCGGTGCCGGACAAAAATTGCAAGACGCCACACACTTTACGTGGCGCGCGAATAATATTTCCGCCTATAAGACTTTAACTCATCAACATTTGGGTGAGATCAATCAGACATTGAAAAAACTTCAACCTGATTTTTCAGAGACTGTCAATTTTGTGCCCTGGCGGGGAGATTTTACGCGCGGCATTTTTGTCACTTCAGTGTTAGATTGTTCTTTAACTCTTGAAGAAGCAAACAAGCTCTACAAAGAATATTATTCATCGCATCCATTCACCCAAGTAGTCGATGAGATGATCGATCTGAAACAAGTGGTGAATACCAATAAGTGTTTGATCCATTTGGAGAAAGTGGGAAGTAAACTGGCGATTCACTCTATCACTGATAACTTATTAAAAGGAGCAAGCGGACAGGCCGTACAGAATATGAATTTGATGTTTGGGTTTGATGAGAGAGAGGGGCTTAGGTTGAAGAGCACGGTGTTCTAAAAAGTAGGCAGTAGGCAATCAGCAGTAGGCAGTTATTTTGATTTTTGACTTTTGAATATTTATCAATGAAGTTGTTTGACGTTTACCCATTATTTCCAATCGAACCCATAAAAGCTACCGGTTCGTGGCTGTGGGATAGTGAAGGGAAAAAATATTTGGATCTCTATGGCGGGCATGCAGTGATTTCTATTGGTCACAACCATCCTCACTTTGTAGAGGCACTTAAAAGTCAATTAGACAAAATCAGTTTTTATTCCAACAGCGTAAAAAATTCGTTACAAGAGAAGTTAGCTGAAAAGCTCGGTCAACTTTCGGGATACCCCGATCACCAACTCTTTCTCTGCAATTCAGGAGCGGAAGCGAATGAGAACGCCTTGAAGCTTGCTTCGTTCGTTACCGGAAGAAAAAAAGTGATCGCGTTCAAGAAAGCGTTTCATGGGAGAACTTCCGGTGCTGTTGCCGCAACTGATAATCCAAAAATCGTGGCGCCCTTCAATGCGGGCCATGATATAGTGTTCCTGCCTTTAAATGATGACAAGGCATTTACTGAGACCATTAACAAAGACATCGCAGCCGTTATCATTGAAGGAATTCAGGGAGTTGGCGGAATTCAATTACCTAATGATTCCTTTCTGAAGTTGCTGGCCGCTAAGTGTAAAGAAGTTGGTGCATTGCTAATCTTAGACGAAGTTCAATCTGGTTATGGTCGCACCGGAAAATTCTTTGCCCACCAATATTCAGGTATTGAAGCAGACTTGATCACCATCGCTAAAGGTATGGGCAATGGATTTCCTGTAGGTGGTGTATTAATCCATCCCGACATCAAACCCTGGAGCGGCATGTTGGGCACTACGTTTGGCGGAAACTATTTAGCGTGCGCAGCTGCTTTATCTGTGCTGGAAGTAATCGAACAGGAAGACCTGATGAATAATGCCTTGAAATTAGGAAACTATTGGATGGAACAGCTTAACTCTTTTGCTTCCATTACCGAAGTGCGAGGCAAAGGTCTGATGATTGGATTTGATCTGCCCGATTCTTTGTCTGCGCTTCGGAAGGATTTATTATTCCAACATCATATCTTCACGGGTGAAGCTAAACCTAACACCGTGCGACTACTTCCTTCGCTGGCATTAACAAAAAACGAAGCAGTCCTTTTCCTGGAAGCTCTTTCTATTGAATTAAAAAAGCCTGTGTTATCATGAAGCATTTTCTCTCCGTAAACGAAGTAACCAATCTATCTCAGCTTGTTGATAACGCCCTTGCCTATAAAGCCAATCCCTTTAAAGACGCGGAGTTAGGTCACAACAAAAGATTGGGCATGCTCTTTCTTAATCCCAGCATGCGTACACGTATCAGCACCCAGATAGCGGCCAAAAATCTGGGCATGGATGCGATCGTCTTCAACGTTGGGCAAGACGGCTGGTCGTTGGAGTTCGAAGATGAAGCCATCATGAGTGGCACTTCCGTGGAGCACGTAAAAGAAGCTGCCCCAGTGCTTGGTAAATACTTTGATATTTTGGGTGTTCGTACCTTCCCTTCGTTGAAAAATAAAGAGGACGACTATAGCGAACTATACATCAACCAATTTATCAAATATTCCGGTGTGCCTGTGTTAAGCTTGGAGAGCGCAACCCTGCACCCCCTACAAAGCCTTACCGATATCATTACCATTCAGGAAACTTTTAAAGAAAAAAGAAAACCGAAAATTGTGTTGACGTGGGCACCCCATGTGAAAGCACTGCCACAGTGTGTTGCCAATAGTTTTTCCCAGTGGGTCAATGCCTGGGGTGGAGCTGATTTCGTAATTACCCATCCGGAAGATTATGAGTTGGATAGTAAATTCACAAAAGGTGCAACCATCACACTAGATCAGGATGAAGCCTTAAAAGATGCTGACCTTATATACATTAAAAACTGGAGCACCTACACTGATTACGGAAAGATTTATTGCAATGATCCGGAATGGATGCTCACCAATGAAAAACTTGCCATTACCAACAAAGCAAAAGTAATGCATTGTCTACCCGTAAGAAGAAACGTAGAACTTAGCGATGAAATATTAGACGGCTCAAGCAGCATCGTAACACAACAAGCCGGAAATCGCGTGTGGGCTGCTCAGGCAGTGTTGGCGGAACTACTTAAATCCAAAAAGCAATAGGCAAAGGGCAATAGGCAAGATTGCATATTGCTTTTTGCCTACTGCCTACATTTTAAAAGATATGAATAAACTATACATCATAAAAATCGGAGGCAACGTGCTGGATGATGAAAAGTCCCTGAAGAATTTTCTGAAAGACTTCGCTTCTATTCAGGCCCCAAAAATATTGATACATGGAGGTGGAAAGATTGCTACGAAATTGGGCGAACAACTGGGGATCGAATCACATTATGTAAAAGGAAGAAGAATTACCGATGCCCAAACGCTTGATCTTGTTACAATGGTTTATGGTGGCCTGGTGAACAAACAAATTGTAGCGCAGCTTCAATCGCAGCATTGCAACGCGATGGGCGTAACCGGGGCCGATGGAAATCTTATAAAAGCTGTTAAGCGACCCGTAGGTGAAGTGGATTATGGTTTTGTAGGTGATATAACTCCGGATAGTGTAAACAGTACCCTGTTGTATTTCTTATTGAAACAAAACGTCATTCCGATTTTTGCACCACTCACTCACGCCAATGGAGTGATGCTGAATACCAATGCCGATACCATTGCTTCCGTGTTGGCCATTTCATTGAGCAAGCATTTTGATGTGCGCCTGATTTTCTGTTTTGAAAAACAAGGTGTACTTATGGATGTGAATAAAGAAGACTCTGTCATTCGCAATCTCAATCTCTCTTTGTATAAAGAATTATTAGCAAAGGGTTCTTTTCATGATGGCATCCTGCCAAAACTTGAGAATGCGTTTAACGCCATTCAATCCGGAGTAAAAGAAGTGCTGATTGGGGAGCATACCAACCTGTTGGCCAACACCAGTTATGAAACAAAAGGAACTCTAATCACACAAGTATGAAGGAGCACTTGCCTCATATTGCTATAGGCTTACTCCAACAGTTGATATCCATTCCATCATTTAGTAAGGAGGAAGAAAAGACAGCCAACCTATTGGTTAGCTTTTTCAAACATCATGGCATGGAAACCATGCGGAAAGGAAATAATGTATGGTCAATAAATAAGTATTTTGATCCTAACAAGCCTACCATTTTGCTTAACTCTCATCATGACACGGTAAAACCCAATCCCGCCTACACACGCGATCCTTTTTCAGCAGATCTTGAAGATGGAAGATTGTATGGATTAGGAAGCAATGATGCGGGTGGAGCTCTCGTGTCTTTAATTATGACCTTTTTCTATTTCTATAATGAACAGAACCTGAAGTATAACCTTGTACTGGCTGCTTCTGCCGAGGAAGAAATTTCGGGGACCAATGGTATTGAACTGATCTGGAATGAGCTTCCCAAAATTGATTTCGCCATTGTAGGTGAACCCACGCTGACGGACATTGCTGTTGCCGAAAAAGGATTGCTGGTTTTGGATTGTGTTGCCAAAGGTAAAGCCGGACACGCAGCACGCGAAGAAGGTGTGAATGCGATTTACGAATCTTTGCAAGACATAGAATGGTTTCGCACTTACCAGTTCCCAAAAGTCTCTGAATCGTTAGGCAAAATAAAAATGTCGGTTACTGTTATTCATGCAGGCCAGGCACATAATCAGGTACCCGCGGAATGCAAGTTCACCGTGGATGTGCGCGTAACAGACGCATACACTCTGGAGGAAGTATTGGACATCATCAATCATCATGTTTCCTGTGAAGTAATGCCTCGGTCATTGCGCTTGCGACCATCCGGTGTTTCGGAAGATCATCCTCTGGTAAAAGCAGGAACTGCCATTGGTAAAAAGCTGTATGGTTCTCCAACCACCTCTGATCAGGCATTGATTCCGGTTCCTTCTATTAAGATGGGCCCGGGCGATTCGGCTCGTTCGCACAGTGCCGATGAGTTTATCTTTGCACATGAAATCGAAACTGGAATTGATTCGTACATTACCCTTCTAGAAAAAATCCAATGAGCGATCGGGTACGAATTTTAAAAACGGAAATACTTTCGAACAATTGGTACACGTTAAAAAAATTAACGTTCGACTACCAGCGCAAGAATGGAACCTGGACGCAACAAAATAGGGAGGCGTATGACCGCGGAAATGGCGCAACCATTTTACTTTATAATAAAGAAACCAAAACGGTTATTCTAACCCGGCAATTCCGACTACCTACCTACATCAATGGTAATCCGGATGGAATGCTGATTGAAGCGTGTGCCGGATTATTGGATCAGGATAATGCCGAAGACGCTATTCGCAGAGAAACCGAAGAAGAAACCGGCTTTATTTTGAAAGATGTAAAGAAGATTTTTGAGGTATATATGTCACCCGGTTCGGTAACGGAAATTCTCTATTTCTTTATCGCTGAATATTCGAGGGACATGCAGACATCATCCGGTGGTGGAGTGGATAGTGAAGATATCGAAGTGTTGGAACTTCCGTTTGAAAAGGCGTTACACATGATGGACAACGGAGAAATTAAAGATGGCAAAACCATCATGTTGCTTCAATACCTGAAACTTCACGCTATTTTATAAACTTAGTGTAACTTGGAGCTTTTATGGTTTTGGAACCGCAAAGACGCAGAGGCGCTAAGGTTCAACAAGAACAATACATATGAAACTATGGACCAAAGATAAAGAATCACTAAAAGAAGTAACTGACTTCACTACGGGGCAAGACAATGTACTGGATTTACACCTCGCTCCGTTTGATGTGCTGGGTTCCATGGCGCACATTATTATGCTAGAGTCGATTGGCTTACTTACTAAAGAAGAACTTTCTCAACTCAGTCAGGAACTAAAAAATATCTATAAACAAATCATCGCAGGTGATTTTAAAATCGAAGCTGGTATTGAAGATATTCATTCGCAGGTGGAATTACTGTTGACCCGAAAATTGGGTGATGTAGGCAAAAAGATTCACAGCGGACGGTCGCGGAATGATCAGGTGCTGGTTGACATTAAACTTTACTTAAGAAATGAAATTGAGGAATTGGTTAAACAAATTGAATCGCTCTTTCAATTACTGATCTCAAAAAGTGAAGAGCATAAGGACAACCTATTGCCTGGATACACGCATTTACAACTTGCAATGCCCTCATCATTTGGATTGTGGTTTGGCGCGTATGCTGAAAGTCTTGCAGATGATACGATAACGTTGCAGTCGGCTTACACGATCGTCAACAAAAATCCGTTGGGGTCCGCAGCGGGCTATGGATCGTCTTTTCCACTGAATCGCTCACTCACTACCGAATTACTTGGCTTCGCTGACATGAATTACAATGTCGTGTACGCTCAAATGGGACGCGGTAAAACCGAGCGCATCATGGCGCAGGCCATGAGCAATGTAGCTGCTACGCTAGGCAAGTTAGCGATGGATGCCACGTTATTCTTAAATCAAAACTTCAATTTCATTTCCTTTCCCGATGAACTGACTACAGGCTCGAGCATCATGCCGCACAAAAAGAATCCGGATGTGTTTGAACTAATCCGGGCAAAGTGCAATGTTTTGCAGGCGCTGCCCAACGAATTGACATTACTCACTTCCAACCTTCCTTCCGGCTATCATCGCGATTTGCAGTTGCTAAAAGAAAAATTATTTCCTGCAATCAGCACGTTGAAAGATTGCTTACGTATGACCCACCTGATGATCTCAGCTATTCAGGTAAAGGAAAACATACTTCATGATGAAAAATATAAATATCTTTTTAGTGTAGAAGAGGTTAATAATCTGGTGTTGTCAGGAGTTCCTTTCCGGGATGCGTATAAAAAAGTCGGGATGGATATTGAACAAGGGAAATTCACTTACACTACAAAGGTTCAGCACACGCATGAAGGAAGCATCGGAAATCTGATGAATGAGCACGTAAAGGAAAATTTCGAAAATTTAGTGGCTAAGTTTCAATTTGAAAAAACCACTACCGCCATTAACCACCTACTGAAGGACTAATCACACATGAAGCCTGAACTTATTCTCTCGGTTATACTGGGTATTTCCATCGTCAGTTATTTGTTCGATCAGATCCTTGATTATATCAACCTGAAAGCACAACGTAAAGACATACCTGCAGAAGTAGAAGATTTTTACAACAAGGAAAAATATCAAAAGTCACTCGACTACCAAAGGGATCGAACGCGCTTCTCCTTCATCACGGCCGGATTCAGTTTTCTACTTTCCCTGAGCATGCTGGTGTTTGGTGGCTTTGGATGGTTGGACGGGTTACTCCGGCCTTATGTTACCAACGAAATCTTATTAGCCCTTGTTTTTTTTGGCGCGATCATGATTGTCTCAGATATCCTAACAATCCCCTTTCAAGGGTATAGTACCTTTGTGATTGAAGAAAGATATGGCTTCAATAAAACTACCATCAGAACTTTTATTGCTGATAAACTTAAAGGCTATTTGCTGGGTGGATTGATTGGGGGTGCATTGCTATTTATATTAATCTACCTCGTTAATACAATCGGGCCCAATTTCTGGATTTGGTTCGGGCTCCTGGCCGCAGCCTTCACACTTTTCGTGAATATGTTTTACACTTCGCTGATCTTACCCTTATTTAATAAACTCACCCCATTGGCAGAAGGTGAGCTAAAGACCACCATAGAAGGCTTTGCCAAAAAAGTGAACTTTCCCCTCGACAATGTTTTTGTCATGGATGGATCGAAACGATCCGCTAAAGCGAATGCCTTCTTTTCGGGTATAGGCAAAAAGAAAAAGATTGTATTGTACGATACCCTTATTAATAATCATACAAAGGAAGAATTAGTGGCAGTACTCGCGCACGAGGTGGGTCATTTCAAAAAGAAACATATTATCTGGAGTTATCTGATTTCAATAGTTCAGATTTTTTTTGTGTTGTTTATACTTTCTAAAATGGTTTTCAATGATAATCTCTCTATCGCCTTGGGGGGAAGTCAGCAGGCGATACATCTTAACCTGATCGCCTTTGGCATTCTCTTCTCCCCTATCTCAGGTATAACAGGTTTACTAATGAGTATGCTTAGCCGTAAGAATGAATTTGAAGCGGATGCGTACGCAAAGGAAACTTTTGATGGAAAGGCATTAGCCAATGCATTAAAAAAACTTTCCGTGGATTCGCTCAGCAATTTGTATCCGCATCCGGCCTACGTATTCTTTCATTATTCACATCCACCGTTGTTACAACGATTGGATGCCCTGAAGTAGTTTGGCATTCCAAATTTCACCCGAAATGATTTGAATTTTCAATCTGAAATCTCATATTCGAAATAATTATGCGGGAGTAGCTCAGTTGGTAGTCCGCCAGCTGGCGGATCCCAAGCTGAAAGTCGCGGGTTCGAATCCCGTTTCCCGCTCATTTAATCCAGTTCTTAATTGACGCAAGATAAAACCACTCGACTTCTCTCGCTTGACTTCCTCCGTGGCTTCATTATGGTATTGTTGGCGCTAGAGAGTACGCGGCTCTACGACAATATTTTCGAACTATCCCAGGGTACTTTTATCCAGAATCTTTTTATTCAATTCTTTCACCATCCCTGGAATGGGCTTCGGTTTTGGGATTTGATTCAACCGGGATTCATGTTTATCGCTGGCACTGCATTGGCATTTTCACTACACCGGCAAACAGAGGCCGGCATAGCGTGGAAAAATCAATTTACCAAAACACTCAGGCGAAGCGGCTGGCTTTTTTTCTGGGGCGTGCTTGACTATGCCGTGCGCCCAGGAGGTCTTTCTTTCGAGTTATGGGATGTGCTGACCCAACTATCCTTTACCACCTTAGTTGCATTCTTAATTTTCCGTTGGACTGCAACTAATCAAATTTTGATGAGCATTGGCTTATTGATAGGAACTGAAGTGCTTTATCGTTTTACTTATATTCCAGGCTTTGATCAACCCTTTACAGATCAGCATAATTTTGGAAATTTCATGGACCTGGTGTTGATGAATAAAATCAACGCGGGTGGTTGGGTAGCCATCAATTGCATTCCCACGGCTGCTCACACCATCTGGGGTGCTGTAGCAGGCAAACTATTAATAAATTCAATCGAAGAAGTAAAGAAAATAAAATACCTTTTGATTGCCGGGGTAATTTGTCTCCTGATTGGTTACGCCATGGACTGGACGATTACTCCCATCATCAAAAGGATTGCCACCAGTTCGTTTACGATTGCTTCCGGAGGCTGGTGTCTCATAGCGCTTGCCATCTCCTATTGGTGGATTGATGTTAAGAATCATCGAAGGCATCTCGACTTCTTTACTATCGTGGGGATGAATTCAATTTTTATCTATCTGTTCTTTGAGATCGTTGGGAATAGATGGTTTACAGAATACGCGGGAGCCATCTCGAATGGTCTCATGGATATCATAAATACACCCCAACCATTAACCATGATTGTCACTCCACTCTTCGTTTTTTCGTTAGAATGGGGATTGTGTTACTTTCTCTATCGAAAGAAAATTTTTTTTAAACTTTAAGAGGCTTTGGGAGCCTCAGCCTGAATTGTGCTGATTAATACGATGGTTTTACCAATTTAGATTGACTGTCATTTTATCTTTTCTATAAATTCCTTTTGTGCGGGTGTCAGAACAAGATTGGGATTACCCTGCAAATGAATATACTTCAAGTTTGTAAGTTTAGTAATGCTTGCCGGTAGTGCGGTAAGTTGATTGTTTCCAAGATATAGCGACTGCAGGCCGCTCAGTTTGCCAATACTTTCTGGTAAGTTGGTTAATTGATTATTATTCAGACTCAAAGTAGTAAGCTTACTAAGATTGCCAATAGATACGGGTAATGAAGTGATCAAATTATCATCCAACTCAAGAGTCGCCAATTCGTTCAGTTTTCCAATGGTTTCAGGAAGTGTTGGTAATTGATTATTAATTAAATTCAGTTTTACAAGACGGACCAGCGTACCCATGCCCGATGGCAACTCAGTGAGTTTATTATCCTGCAATTCGAGATCTTTGAGGTTGGTCAGTTTCCCAATAGCAGATGGCAAGTTTGTTATTGCATTGGCATTTAAACTTAAGATTCTCAGATTCCCTAGTTTGCCAATGTTTTCAGGCAGTGTATTTAATTTATTGGCGTTTAAATAAAGTTCTTTCAAATTCGAAAAACTGCCGATTGTTTCGGGTAACTCGCTAAGGTCGTTAAGTGTTAAATCAAGCGTAACTACAACCCCCGGATTTACTAAAGCATCAGCAAGGGAATTATAAATCTTATCCTCCTGGGCACGCGTCACAGAGTTTAACAAAAACAATGTTATTAAAAGGAAAGCTGCTTTCATTCTACTAAAGTGTCGGTTACCGATTGAGTAGAGTTGGATACCGTCTTATTCACAATTAACTAAATTTTAGAAAATAAAACAAGGAATCTGAAACAGGCGGGGTGTTTGCCTGTCGCCTAATTATCCATTAAAATAGTAGCTTTGAAATCCTTTTATTCTGAATGAAATCGATCATCATGTTTCTATCCCGTCATTGGATTCTTGTCGCACTCACTTTTCTTACTCTTATTAGTTATGCAAGTGTTCTGGTGTCGCCTGACGTATTTTGGCCAGCAGGGTTTTTATCACAACTGATACCCTTTTATCTGATAGTACAGATTTTTGTCTTGCTGGTCCTAGCCTTCCGTAGAAAGAAAAATGCGCTTGTTCCGCTCTTACTACTCTTACTGGGTTGGCCTTTTCTAACAAGTACTTTATCACTTCATTCCTCCATATTTTCAGATACCAATTCTATCCGGGTTTTAAGTTTTAATACAAAACTCTTTCGCAAACCAGGTACCTACAGCGAATTCTCCACCGAAACGATTCAGTGGTTTGCGAATGACTCATCTGATATCAAATGCGTGCAGGAATACAGCACCAATGATCGATGGCCGCTACTGGATGTTACCGCTCAGGTTGAGCGAAGAGGTTATAAAGGTTACATGCTTAAGGCAAGTGTAACTGATAGCGATCACAATCCGGGTATGGCGATCTTTAGTAAATTTGAAATGCAGGATGCTGGTATTGTCTTTGAGGATATCAATACCCTGAATGGCGCCATCTATGCTGACCTAATGATCAAAGGAAAAATTGTTAGAATTTACAATGTTCATCTGGCCTCCATGAATCTTGAGCTCACTAAAACTAAAGGCTTACACAATAATCTTTCAAAGATCAAAAGACTTAAATCCGGATCGATTAAAAGAAGTGAACAGATAAAAACACTTATTGCTCATACTCAAGCATCGCCCTATCCATTCATTATTTGTGGCGATTTCAACGAGACTCCTTATAGTTATGTCTATTCAGAATTAAAAGAACAATTTCTTAACGCCTTTGAAGAAACAGGAAATGGATTTGGTTTTACTTTCAACGAATTTCCTTATCTATTGCGAATCGATCACCAGTTTTACAGATCCGATATTAAAGCGGTTGGCTATCAGGTTAATCGCACCATGAAAATTTCTGACCATTTTCCTACCTATGGTTATTATTTAACACCTAACTAATTCCACATGACCACAGAACTTGTTTTACGCTATTTCCACTTCATCAGCATCTTCGCCATTGTTGGTACGTTGGTTGCAGAGCATCTGCTGCTCAAAAAAGAAATGACCCGCCTGGAACTGGATCGGATTGCGCGTATCGATGGTGCGTATGGAATTGCTGCGCTCACCTTGCTGGGTGTAGGGTTGACACTTTGGTTGGGAGAGTTTGGCAAACCTGCCATCTTCTACACCAAAAACTGGATTTTTCATACTAAGCTCACCCTTTTCATATGTATCGGGCTATTGTCCATTTACCCAACCGTTTTTTTTCTTAAGAATCGAAAAGGTAATCCGGAAGAACGCATCACCATTCCCAAATCTATTTTCTGGTTGCTGCGCATGGAATTGTTGCTGTTATTCATCATTCCTATTTTGGCGGGTTTCATGGCGAAAGGAATCGGGCTCGTCATTGAATAAAAAAAAGAGTCAGCAGAACACTGACTCTTCTAAGATAAATCACAATCACTTCTTCCTGATAATTACATCCCCATTATAATTGCGCATCGAAATCTCCGGGCCACCACCATTTACCTCACCTTTTATCCACTCGTCAATCACCACTTTGTAGGTGCCTGACTTGGTGTCCTTTTTTTGCACCGGACCGCTCTCGATCATCTTCATATCAAACCCGCTGAGGATTTCGCCCTGCTCGGTTTTCATTTTGAAGGAAGCCTTTACCGTTGCCGGGAAAGTAATGTCAATGTCGCCATTGTAAGTAGAGTACGACATGGGCACACCTTCTTTCACTTTATCAAAGGTGACTTTGATTTCGCCATTGTATGTAGTTGCAATCACCGAACCGGATATGTTTTCTGCAGCAATCTCTCCGTTGTAGGTAGTGATTTCTACCTCACCATCAATATTGGAAATCAGAATATCTCCGTCATTGTAGGAACTTACTTTCACGTCAAACCCAGTGGGCACCTCAATCATCAGGTCCATTTTAGTATTCCACGATCCGGACTCCACTTTTACATAATTGCTGTTCTCCGAAACTTCCAGATCCATGGTGCCACCGCTGATGCGTTTCAATCCTTCCTTCTCAGTTTTATTACCGCGGTCATTGCCTTCGCTAACGGAAGAATATTTCACCAGCACATCTTTACGGGCAGTGCCCTTCACCGTAATGGAGCCGTAATTAAGATGAGCCTTTAACCGGCCTCGTTTGGCCGGGTCGCTCAACGGCACCGGAAAATCTCCGGAACTCTGCGCGTACGTCATCGTGGCTAAACATACTATCAGTGCTATCACTATTTGCTTTTTCATTTTCTTTTCAATTAAATTTTTTCTTTTATATACACATCTCCATTGAAGGTCTCAAAGTCGAGGACCACACCGCCATCGCCCACCTTAAACCGGTTGCCGTTGACTTTGAACTTTGTTCCTTTCTCTGTTTCCTTTTTTTCTATTGCCACCGGCATGGATTCCAGTCGCGGCACGTTGGTGAACAATTCACCATTATAACTTTCAAAACTCATGTTGGCTGATAATCCTTTTTGAAACCAGGCATTGATGTCGCCATTCAGCGTGTAGAAGCGGCAAGCCTTCTCAGGATTTTTTGTGTACGTGATATCTACGTTTCCGTTGATGGTGCTGGCCGTAGCTGCGCGTGTGATGTTGGAAAGCTTAATGCTGCCATTTACATTGTTGGCAACGATACTGCCCTTTAGATTTTCTACTTCAACATCTCCCTGGTTAACCGTACTCACCAGCACATTCAATGACATCGGAACTTTGATCACATAGTTAAATGTGTAATCAACCAATTCCTTACAATCCTCATCCTGATCGCTCCACTGATAGCCCCAGCCATTGCGGTGCGTCCAGTCGCCTTTATTTTTTGAAGTTCTTCCAAAGCGACTGCAGATACCTTCGGTGTAAAGAATGAGCGTGTCGGCACGATCCAGTATACCTAGTTTAATTTGCGCTTTCCCCTTCTCAAGACGCTCTGTGGTTTTGGCTTTGATGGTGCGGGTTAATTCTACAAGTACTTTGTCGCCTTCATAGCCCGATACCTTTATGTTTCCGTTGATGTTGGCGATAATCAACGCATTGTCAACACCTTTCTTCTCGAAGGACAACTCCTTCGTAATTTTCTCCGTGAATGACTGAGCAAACAGGCAGCATGGAATGAGCGTGGCTATTATTAAGATTATTGTTTTCATGTTGTTGTGGGTTTCCCTCACCCTACCCTCTCCCCGGGGAGAGGGCCGGGGTGAGGGGTTAGATTAGTACTTTTATGCTTTCTGATATTTTAGTTTTTACTTCTTTTGGTGTTTTCTCACTTTGCAAAAGTTGCTTCAGGGCTTCTACCGATTTTTTCTCCTGGATGGCCACCATCAACTCGGCCATCGCCACCTGGACGAGTGGAGAATCCTGCGCGGCAATGGATGCAATCAGTTTGGTGCGCACTGCACTGTCCTTTGAATATGATTTGAGAGCTTCGAGTGCAGCCAGGCGCACGTTCACATTCTCATCATTGTTGAGCGTGGTGAATAATGCATTGGTCACCTTTTCACTTACCTGTTCCATTTCCGAAGTGAGGCTCACTGCCTTCAGGCGCTGTGTCGCAGATTCTTTTTCCAGCATGGTCAGCATCATCAGTTCTTTTAATTCACTTACTTCCTCCGTCAGTTGACTTACTTCTTTATTTTCGGAAGGTGACTGAATAAAAAATCCGGCAGAGAATCCAATCAGTAAAAGAACTACAGCCATGGCCAATCGTGGAAAGAGAAAATTCCAATCGGGTATGGTCAATGATGTTTTAGTTTTCAGTGCACGCTTCTCTTTGGCCAGCGCTGCATAGAACTGATCATCCAGCTGGATAGAAGGAACGGGCGATTCAATTTTTTGAATTTGCTCATCCAATCCTGATAGTTCGCGAAGTTCTGTGAGATCAACCTCACCCGACTCAATCAATTGTTCAATCAATCTGATTTCGGCCGGATCGGCCAACCTTTCGTTATACTTAGCTATCAATTCTTGCTGCTGCTTCTTTTCCATGCTCGAATTATGTTTAAAATTCTACCTCACCCTCGTTCCCTCTCCAGAGGAGAGGGATGAGAGTATTAACTTTAACCTTACCTAATGACTTTTCTCCAATTGTTTGTAAATCACTTTCAATTCCTGCAAGGCGCGAAACACTTTCACTTTCACCGCGCCTTCGGTGCAGCCCAGCACTTCACCGATTTCGCTGTACTTCTTTTCCTGAAACTTGCTAAGTAATAGCACCTCGCGTTTATCATCGGGCAATCGCTCCATGGCCATGGATAGCAATTGATGTTCTTCCATCTGTTGCATTTCTGTTGCGCGATTGTCGTTATGCCCGATGCGCTCCTGCCAGTTTTCAAGCTCTTCCGTGGCCTTGATTTTATTTTTCCGATGATGGTCATTGTTCACATTACGCGCAATGTGAAACATCCACGCCCTGAAGTCGCCTCCGCCTGTCCGGCCGGCAGGCTCGCCCCGGAAGAGGTGGCGATATTTCAAAATGCGGAGGAAGGTGTTCTGCACGAGGTCTTCGCTGAGCTCCTGCCTTTTGCAAAGGCCATAGAAGAACCCAAACAACGGTCTTTTATAGCGTTCAAAAAGCAGGCTCATCTTGTCCAGGTCACCTTCTTTGACCTTCATCATCAAGACATTATCGGAAAGCGCTTCCAAATTCAAGGTTTAATCAAACAGGGAAACTGAAGGTACTGAAAATGGTTACAGGATTTATTCTAATTTTATCCTTTTGATTCATTCTACTATGAAAAAGTCTTCCATCCTCCTTATCATTTTATGTGCGTTTATATTCAGTTGCACTGATAAAAAACCAGTATGGTCGGATGAATTTGATCATGTCGGTGCGCCTGATTCAACTAAATGGAACTATGACTTAGGAGATGGATGCCCTAATGTATGTGGTTGGGGTAACAATGAAGCACAATACTATACCCAAGACGCAAAAAACGTGCGTGTTGAAAATGGTAACCTGGTTATCGAAGCACATAAAGATTCCCTTGGCGGGAAGGCATACACCTCCACCCGCATGGTGAGTAAGTTCAAAGGTGATTGGCTTTACGGACGCATGGAAGTAAAAGCAAAACTCCCAAGAGGAAAAGGCACGTGGCCTGCCATCTGGATGCTGCCGACTGATTGGAAATATGGCGGCTGGCCGGCCAGTGGTGAGATTGATATTATGGAACATGTTGGATATGATCCGGGTGTGATCCACGGTACTATTCACACTGAATCATACAACCACGGAATAGGAACACAAAAGGAGGGAAAGATCACCGTAGAAGATTGTATGGATGCCTTTCATGTATATGCTGTTGATTGGACAAAAGATAAAATGGACTTCTTCGTAGATGACAAACTCTATCATACTGTTACACGCGATCCGAACGAAGATTTTAAAGGCTGGCCCTTCGATCAGCGCTTTCATTTGATTATGAATATTGCAGTGGGCGGAAACTGGGGCGGTAAAGAGGGTATTGATGAGTCGATCTGGCCGCAAAGGATGGAAGTGGATTATGTTAGGGTATATAAATAGCTGGGTATTGGGTATTGGGCAGTAGGAAATTGACAAAAGTTAAAACTCTAATTATAAGATGAGACAAATTCTACTATCTCTATTATTGATTGTTGGGATTCAGGCCTACAGTCAAAATCCAGAAGCTGAAAAAGTGAATCAATTACATAAGAAAAAATTTGAATGGCTGATCCATAAAAAATATGATTCATTGAATTGGATAATGGATGATCAGGTAAAGTATATTCATTCCAACGGTTGGATTCAATCCAAAGTCGAAGTAATGGACGACTTGAAATCCGGTAAGCTTAATTATACCTCCGTAGCTGTTGAAGAATCAACTGTTTCCTTTTTTGATAAATGTGCAGTGGTAATGGGTAAAGGATATTTTAAAGGCTTAATGACAGATAACACTGAATTTAACATTCATCTCCTTTACACAGAGGTTTATGTTAAGCAAAGAAAACTCTGGAAATTGGTTTCGCGGCAAGCAACCAAAATCTAAAATCAAATCAATTTTTGTCCGCGCTCCAGGGATTTATTTCTTTCGTTCTGAAGCTCCCGCGATAATTTGGTCTGCTTTTCGAGTGCCTTGCGTTTGTATTCCTCAAATTCCTGTGTAATTGTGTGAGCAATCAATGACTTTTCTTTCATCCCGGAATTTAAAATTTTCATCCGCCCCAGGATGATGCCCAGAAATACCAGCAAGCCAGCTAGTAGGGTCGCAACCAAAACAAGAAATGTTCCTTTGCCAAATGGAATCCCTATTACTGATATATGTTTACTATCGTATACGATTTCCTCCATGGAAGCTTTCTGATCCACCAGTTCCTTTTGAACATTTTTTAACTCAACATGCAGGGAATCTATCCGGCTATTGGCAAGTCTAAGTTGGGCATGTTGTTTGTTAATAGAGTCGGTGTTAATCTTCCAGAAACCGTCCAGAATAACTCCCTTTATTACTTTATAGTCTTGGTAGGTCTGAGAACCTGACTTCATCATCTCATAGCGCTCTTGCAGCGTTAAAGTTTTATCTTCTATTGCTTTAAAAGCAGGTTGTGCTAACAAGGGGCTTACAACCAGGATCGATATTATGGTCAAAATCAATTTCATGATACAACTTTAGGGAATCAACCAGCAACCTACCTTTTACTCTCCAAAAGTTGAACTGTAAATGGATTATAAGCCAATTAAATCGTTCAAGGAAAGAATAACAAGGTTTAGTTAAATATTTCGGATAATAATAAGGAGGGCTTACTTTGGTACGTCAACCTAATCCTTCAATGGTTTATAATCCATTTTTTATCACATAACACAATATTCAAGCAGCAATAACTTCCAGGTTACATCCAGCATCTAAACTTGAAAGTATCTTAAATCATTGGTATAAAAAGAAGTATTTAGTAAGTTGCCTACCCCGTTTCGATTTAACCCGTCTATTAAATTGGAACTAAAGGGTCAGTAGGGTAAAACCTTCAAATTTCCATGATTTTAAACGAATTGTGGTGCAAATAGTGGTTTTGGCTTTAAATCGAGTGGCTTTGAAAAAGATATTAATAATAGAGGATGACGAACCCCTTTGCTGGCTATTGGAAAAGATCTTAACTGGCAAGTATGAACCCATCATCATGAAAAATGGCCTTGAAGGGCTTTCCTGGCTTTCTGATGGTAATTTGCCACATCTTATCATCTCCGATATAAACATGCCTACCTTGGATGGGATTGAATTGCTTGAAAATATCCGTTCCAGTGGCATTTTAAGAGATATACCTGTAATCATGCTTTCAGCCTCAGACGAGCCTGAAAAAAGAAAACGATGCCTTGCCTTAGGCGCAAGCAACTATTTAATTAAACCATTTGAACCACAGTTACTAATTGAAGAGATTGAGAATACATTCAAAAGGCTTGATAACCCCCTTGTAATAGATCGATGAAAATTGATGCTGATACTACTGTGAAAAATTTTCAAAAAGCGATAGATCCCGGTATCTCTACCCACATAGTTTTTGTAGGCAATCATGCTACAAAAATCATTGAGTATACCCAGGATAACTGGCTTATCTCCTCCCTCCAGCTCGATGAACTTTCCCTGGGTATTCTGGACGGAACCCTGGAACCTGATGCTGTCTTTATCGAATCCAACGCAGTACTTCAACAGATGGATAAGTTGTCGGAATTACTCAAAAAACATGAGATTCCATTTATCTTATATACTGAGAAATATGATGTTGCTGCTAAAGAAAAAGCCATAGAATTAAAGGTGGATGATTACCTTTTCGGTGCTCTTACGGAGTCGATGCAAAAGAGGCTTCTTTTTATCCGAAAGATCAAAGCCTACAAGAACACCCGAAAAGAAAAACCGTACGAGATAAATAAAATCCAACCGATGCAATCGGTTAAGATCTGGCGATTGAAAAGAGCCTCTGATATAATTCTATCCTTATTCGCGATTATAATACTTTCTCCTATTCTCATTTTAATTGCGCTGATTATCAAATTAGAGTCAAAAGGTCCTGTACTATATATCTCCAAACGAGCTGGATCTGGCTATAAAATTTTCGACTTCTATAAATTTCGTTCCATGCGGGCTGGGGCTGATAAGGAATTAAAAAACCTTTCTCATCTCAATCAATACGCAGAAGGAAGCGAAGAATCGGTTTTCTTTAAAATTAAAAACGATCCTCGGGTTACACCTTTTGGACAATTTCTAAGGAATTCCAGTCTGGATGAATTACCGCAACTGATCAATGTACTAAAAGGCGATATGTCCTTAGTCGGTAATCGTCCCCTTCCCCTTTACGAAGCAGAACGCCTCACGAAAGATCAGATTGCCTGGCGATTTATTGCCCCAGCAGGCATCACCGGCCTATGGCAAGTCACCAAACGAGGTCAAAAAGATATGTCATTAGATGAACGCATCCATTTGGATATGGAATACGCTATGAAAAATTCTTTTTCGATGGATATGAAAATTATTTTTTCAACCTTCCCAGCCTTATTTCAAAAGGAGAAAGTTTGACCGGTTATATGATTTTTCTTGAAATCGTTCTGATTTTCTATTTTTCTGCAGCCGTACTTTATACACTGGTTTTAGGCATTGCCGGACATTTTTATAAAAAGGATACTTTCCCTAAGAGTTCCTCCTTCAAACGAATGGCTGTATTTGTGCCTGGGTATAAAGAAGATACTGTGATTTTGGTGGTTGCTGAAAAACTAAGTAAACTGGAATATCCCAAAGATTTTTTCGACATTTTTATTATTGCTGATTCTTTTCAGCCAGAAACACTGGAAAAACTAGCCGCGATGTCTGTTACCTTAATACCCGTTAACTTTGAAAAAAGCTCAAAGGCCAAATCATTAAACTTTGCACTTTCTAAAGTAACAAAAACGTATGATGTAGCTGTAATTCTGGATGCAGATAACATTACACAGCCAGACTTCCTGTTAAAGGTTAATGATGCTATGAACTCTGGCATGAGTGTGATTCAGACGCAACGTGTTGCCAAAAATACAAACACATCCTTTGCCATTCTTGATGCATGCAGTGAGGCCATTAATAATCACTTATTCAGGAAGGGCACCAATGCGCTGGGACTTTCATCAAGTCTTATCGGGTCGGGAATGGCATTCGACTATAACCTCTTTAAAAATACGCTATCAAAAATTGAATCAGTTTATGAGGATCGGGAAATTCAACTCGAACTTACCAAGCAGCGTTATAAAATCAATTACCTCGAAGGCGTTCTGGTGTTTGATGAGAAAATCGATAATGCTTCTTCCTTTCAGAGCCAACGGAGAAGATGGATTTACGCACAATTCAGTAGTCTCATCCAGAATTTTATCCCCGGCCATAAAATGCTTTTGAAAGGCAACCTTAATTTTTACAATTTTGCGGTTCTCAATAACCTTTTCCCTCCAAGATTAATGTCATTGGTTCTTCTTATTATGCTTAGCATTCTAGCAACCATTTTTAACTCCAATTTCCTGGCAATCTGGTGGGTGTTGTTTTCTGCTTTCATTTTTACACTTGCAATCGCTTTACCAGTTAAATTATATTCTAAAGAATTATTTTTAGCGTTATTTTCAATACCTAAAGCCTTTATAAAATTAGTCCAAGCTTCTATGAGAATGAAGGGTGCCAGTACTTTCATTCACACTACGCACTCTCAGGTAGAAGTTGACAGCGTTTTCAAAAACAATGAACCTCACTGAACCTCCATTGGTCTCCATTATTACCGTTAACTTTAATAGCACTGGGGTTACTTGCGAATTACTAAAGTCCCTCTTGGCGCTTTCTTATTCAAACGTAGAAGTTATTGTTGTTGATAACGCCTCTGAGGCAAATCCAACAAAAGAACTTCTCGAAATTTATCCGGCTGTAAAAATTATTCTAAGCAAGAAAAATTTGGGTTTTGCCGGTGGAAACAATTTAGGTATCCGGAATGCAACGGGCGACTATTTATTCTTTGTTAACAATGACACTGAACTTACACCGGGGATCGTTGATATCTTAGTCAATACAATTAAAGAACAACCTAAGGTTGGTATTGTAAGTCCTAAATTTCATTATTACTACCATCCTGGCATTATTGAATATGCGGGCTATCATAAAATGAATTTTCTTACCGCCAAAAATAGAATGGTGGGTAACATGGAAAAAGATATTGGGCAATTCAATCAACTCAAAGAAACAAATTATGCTCATGGCGCAGGCATGATGGTATCCCGGGAAATAATTAATTCGGTAGGTAGTATGCCGGAGTGTTATTTTCTGTACTACGAAGAAGTTGACTGGTGTGAACAAATAAAGCGCAAAGGATATAAAATCTATTATCAACCCAACGCTTTGATCTATCATAAGGAATCCATGACGACAGGCAAAGAAAGCCCTTTAAAGACCTATTACTTAACACGCAACAGATTGATGTTCATGAAACGGAATGCATCATCCCTTCAGCTTTCTATCTTCATAATTTTCTTTTCTTTATTTACGATTCCTAAAAACGTGCTGTCCTATTTAATAAAAGGTAAAATTAAACACCTGCGGGCATTTGGGATGGGAATACTCTGGCATTTAACTTCTCAGAAAAGTCTGGTCTATAATTCAAAATGAGTCATCCATCGCGTTACAAAATTCTTTTCTGCATTCGGCAAGGCACCATCGGTGGTGGCGAGAGCCACCTCATTGACCTGATAGAATTTTTAGACAAAGAGGTGTATGAGCCAATTGTTCTGTCCTTTTCGGACGGTGCCATGATCACTCACTTTCTGGAAAGAAATATTGCTACTTATGTCATCCATTCTAAAAGACCCTTTGATTTACAGGTGCGAAAAGAGGTTAACTCATTACTGGACTCAGTCCTTCCCGATCTCATCCATATTCATGGTACCCGTGCATTCTCGAATCTGTATTTTGCGAAAATAAAAAAAACAGTACCTATTGTTTATACTGTACATGGGTGGTCCTTTAATTCCAATCAATCCTATTTACGCAAATTCCTGGCTATCCAGGCAGAACGTCTTTTTACCCGCAGGTCTTCCAAAGTGATTAATGTTTCCCGGAATAATCAAATGACGGGCGAACAACATATCAAAAAATTTCAATCGGAAGTAATTCATAATGGAGTAAACTTAACCGTATTCGATAAACAAAAACTCTATCCATCTATCCGAATAGAGCTTGGCATTCCGGCAGACGCCTTTGTAATTGGTTTCATAGCCCGTTTAACGGAACAAAAAGATCCGTTCACCCTCATCCATGCTTTTTCAGCGTATTCGAAAGAAAATGCGTTGGCGCGCCTGCTTATTGTTGGTGATGGCGATTTAAAAGATGCGTGTGTTTCTTTGGTTCATCAATTAAACCTACAGGACCTTATTGTTTTTCAGCCCTTTCGGAAAGATATTCCCGCATTGTTGCAAGCCATTGATATATTTTGTTTGCCCTCGCTTTGGGAAGGCTTTTCAATTGGATTAGTGGAGGCCATGGCCATGGGTAAAGCCGTTATTGCAACAGGCGTTGATGGCACCTTGGAAATTCTCAAAGACCATGAAAACGGTCTGCTTATTGCTAAAAAGGATACACAAGGCTTAATAAATAAGATGGGACTGCTCTTTACAAATCAGGATTTGCGCATTAGATTGGAAGCAAAAGCATATAAAACAATTAGCTCCGAATTCAGTGCCCATAGAGTATCTCAACGCACGGAAGCAATTTACAAGCAACTTCTAAAATGAAAATTAAATGATTAAAAACCTGCCCTCTTATACACGCATTGCTGATCAAAAAAGATTAAAATTCATCCTTGAAAATATTTCTTCCCGTCTGCCTAAAGGCTCCAAAATTTTGGATATAGGATGTGGCAATGGAGTCATCAGCATGCATTTAGGGTCGATTGGTTTTCATGTTTTGGGCATTGATGTCAGTGAAAAAACTATTCAAACAGCTCTCCGTCAGAATACTCAAAGTAACGTATCCTTCCAGCAAAAAAGTGCTGAAGAATTATCTAAAGAAGGTCAATCTTTTGATGCCATTATTTGCAGTGAGGTTTTGGAACACCTCGAGCGCCCGGGTGAGTTACTAGAAAAAATCTATGCCATTCTCAATACTAATGGAATATTAATTGCTACCGTACCTAATGGCAAAGGCCCCCGGGAACAATTTGTAACCAAGCCGATGCTTTACCTCGAGCGAAAAAATAATGTCCTGACAAAAATGGTTAAGAAAACGAAAAACATTTTTGGCTACAGTGGAAAAACCACTCAGTCAAATGCCGATAACTTAGATCATATTCAATTTTTTAGTTATACTCATCTGCATAATCTACTAAGTACCCACCATTTTAAAATCATTCAATTTGGCAAAGCTAATTTTATAGATGATGTATTCCCCTTTTCCTTTTTTGCTAACCGGATTATCATGCTACAGCGATTGGATTGTTGGGTAGTCGATTATCTTCCCCGATGGGCTACAGGAGGATTTTTTACAGTGTCCACAAAACAACATGGCTGAGAAAATAAATTATTTTCTGTTTTCTTTTTTGCTCCTGGTTTCGCAAGGTGTGGCACAGGGACTACCGGCAGTCAAGATTCGTAAAATTTCCATCGCGGAAGATAAGATCACCGTAGTTACAACACTGCCTAAAATTCTGAAAGAAGCTTCTGGTCTTTATATTGACAAGCAGGGTAACTTTTGGAGCCATAATGATGACCGTTATTCCTTTTTGTATTGTTTTGACTCAACAGGTACAATATTAAAAACAGTCTATTTGAACCATCCCAATAAAGGTTGGGAAGATCTTGCACACGATGAAAATAACAATGTTTACATTGGTGCCTTTGGCAACAATCGGAATGATCGAAAAGATCTGACTATCTATAAAATTAAGTCACCGGATTCAATCACTTCCAAAGTGACGATGGGAGAAACTATTAAATATCAATACAGTGATCAGGTATCTTTTCCTCCGGCAGAAGCAAACCGCAATTATGATGCAGACGCCTTAATTGCCTTCCAAGATTCCTTATACATCTTTACAAAAAACCGAACAAAACCATTTACCGGTTTTACGCGGGTGTATCAACTTCCTCAACAACACGGAGAATACGAGGCTGAGTTAGTGGATAGTATTTTTGTGGGTAGTGGGCCTATGATGGAACACTGGATTACGGGGGCCGATATGAGTCCGGATAAAAAGACTTTGGTACTACTAGGCCATGAAAAACTCTGGGTCATTAACAATTTCAAAGGCTCAAAATTTTCAACAGGCTCACTATCAGAAATAACATTACCAGATTTTACCCATAAAGCGGGTGTTTCTTTTTATGGTAACAACATTATTTATATAGTTGACGAAAAGGAATTTGAAATTTTAGGCGGCAATCTCTATAGGATTGATATTTCGCGCTATAAAAATTAGAAAATTCAATTTTTAGCGACATTTATGGAATTTAACAGCATTAAAATACAATAATCCGCCAGTCAAATTGCTTACCAAGCATCAAAATAGTAGATTTAGAAGTCGTATTTTCAGGTTGATTGAAAGTTTGCTATGCACATGTAAACTTTAAATTGTTCTAAGTTATGATTAAACTTATGCTCTCTAAACGTGGAGTATTGTCCATGTTTTGTATTCTTTTTGCCGTAAGCGTTTTGCACGCGCAAAATCAAACTGCAAAGCTAACTCCTGTTAGTCAGATTGGATATTATGAATATTTGCCTCCAGACTATTTCACTAACTCGAATAATTATCCAATCGTCATTTTTTTTCACGGCATGGGCGAAAGAGGAAATGGAACCACCGAGATAAACAAAGTCTCTAATATTGGTCCACCTAAGTTTGTAAAAAATGGGTATAAGTTCCCCTTTATTTTAATCTCTCCACAATTAAAAACCTCGTTTGGCAACTGGCCAACGTGGTATATGGATGAAGTGGTTGAACATGTTCGCAGTTATCTGAGAGTTGACCCCTCTAGAATTTATATAACAGGCTTAAGCTTGGGAGGGGGTGGTGCATGGGAATATGGTTATACCTTTCCACAAAAAGTAGCCGCCTTAGTTCCTGTTTGCGGAGGATACAATACAACTTCTAAAGCTTGTATTTTAGCCAATAACAATATTCCTATCTGGGCATCCCATGGAGACAAAGACACAGTTGTACCTATGTCGCGGACGGTAAATATGGTTAATGCAATTAAAGCTTGTGTTCCCGCTATCAACCCTACACCGATTTTAACCATTTACCCTAATGTTGCCCACAATGCCTGGGACTATGCCTATCGGACTGATAACTCACTCCATACGCCCAATGTTTACGAATGGATGATGGGATTTACAAAGGGAGGAGTTTCGGTTAGTGCCGGTCTGGATGTTACTTTGAACCTGCCAACGAACTCAACCACGATTTCTGCAATTGCTTCCACCTCCTCGGGTACTATCACCTCATATGCCTGGACAAAAGTAAGTGGTCCTGCAGTTACGATTACCAATGCCTCCTCAAACATTGTTTCTTTAAGCGGCATGGTGGCCGGTATATATACCTTCAGAATTACTGCTACTAATAGTTTAGGACAAACCAATACGGACGATGTTAAAGTTAATGTGATCTCCGGAAACCAAAACCCGGTTGCAAATGCTGGTGCCGATAAAACTATAACCCTCCCTTCCTTTCTAACACTTAACGGAACCGGATCCGATCCGGATGGAACTATTACTTCCTATGTGTGGATACAATTGAGTGGCCCCACTATTACTCTGGGTGCGCAAAACGCAGCCTCCTTAATATTAAACAATTTAGTGCCCGGTATTTTTGTGTTTTCATTTACGGTCACTGATAATAATGGTGCAACTGCCACTGACCTTATTACTGTAACGATCAATGGCGCAGCAACCAATCAAAATCCTGTTGCCAATGCAGGGGTAGACAAAACTCTGAATCTACCCACAAATTCAACAACATTAACTGGTTCCGGAAGTGATCCAGACGGAACAATAGCAACTTACTCATGGTCCAAAGTAAGTGGTCCAGCGGCCACGTTGACTAATGCAAACACAGCTACCTTATCACTCTCTGGATTGATAGCTGGTTCTTATGTTTTCAGGCTTACTGTAACAGATAATAATGGTGCATCTGCTAATGATCAGGCAACTGTAACCGTAATTGCAGCAAATCAGGCGCCTATCGCAAATGCCGGTAGTGCCATTACAATTACATTGCCTACCAACTCAACAAATATTGTTGGTTCGGGTACGGACGCAGACGGATCCATTGCAACGTATGCCTGGACACAAGTCGCTGGACCCAATACGGCTTCACTCACCAATTCCACTTTACCCACCCTGACAGCCAGCAACCTAATTCAGGGGGTTTATACTTTTAGATTGACGGTTACTGATAATTTGGGGGCCACCGGTTTTGCCAATGTAACAGTTACTGTAAATGCAGCCCCAGTTAACTCAGCTCCGACCGCGAATGCAGGAACTGACCAAACAATTACCTTACCCACAAATTCTCTGGTTATCGCTGGCTCTGGAAATGACTCAGATGGGTCAATAAGCACTTATTTATGGACCAAAAGTAGTGGACCTTCAGCTACGCTCACTAATCAAAGTACCACCACTCTTACTGCTTCTAACCTTGTTGCCGGAACGTATGTATTCCGATTGACCGTTACGGATAACCTAGGCGCGACAGGATTCGATAACATTACCGTAACCGTACAACCCGCTGCGGTTAATCAATCACCATTAGTAGATGCCGGACCTGACTTCTCATTGACTTTACCCACAAACAGCACTGATATTTTCGCCTCGGCAAGTGATCCGGATGGAACGATTAATACTTATTTATGGACCAAGGTTAGTGGTCCCGCTGCAACGTTGAGTGGTGCAGGAACGACAACCTTGTCGGTGACTGGTATGGTAGCAGGCAATTATATCTTCCGCCTAACCGTAACCGACAATCTCGGTGCAACAGCCAATGATGATGTGAATGTAACGGTAGCCAGTGGCAACCAACCGCCTACGGTGGTTGCTTCGGATGATGAGATAATCACACTGCCCACCTCGTCAACAAACTTAATCGCGGTAGCCAGCGACCCGGATGGCACAATTGCAAGTTACTTGTGGACAAATCTTTCTGGGCCTGCTGCTCCCACGTTGGGAGGAGCAACAACCAGTTCACTTGCCATTAGCAATCTCGTAGCTGGCACTTATGTATTCCGAATAACCGTTACAGATAATAATGGAGCCACAGCTTTCGACAATGTTACAGTGATCGTACAAACGGCAACGAACTTATCACCCGCGGCTAATGCCGGGCCAGATAAGTCCATTACGCTTCCAACTAATTCCACCAATTTTTCAGGTTCAGGTTCGGATCCAGATGGCACTATTACCAATTATACATGGACTCAGATCAGTGGTGCCGCGTTAACCCTTGCCAACAACAATACCACTACTCTCACGGTGAGTGGGGCTGTGGCAGGTACGTTTACCTTCCGGCTAACAGTTACAGATAATAACGGGGCCACGGGTTTTGATGATGTTATACTTACCGTAACCGCTGCAGCCGTTAACCAGGCACCTGTTGCCGATGCCGGATTAAATAGAAGCGTTACACTTCCACAAAACACCTTGAATTTAACAGGTACAGGGTCAGATGCAGATGGTTCAATTTCTTCTTATTCGTGGATTAAAGTAAGCGGTCCTACAGTAACCTTAACGAATGCTTCCAATGCCACCGTTTCCCTGAGCAACCTGTTGGAGGGTACCTATATTTTCCGATTAACGGTAGCGGATAATGGCGGGTTAACTTCATCCGATCAGGTTACAGTGACTGTATTACCTGCAGTAGTTAATCAAATACCCATAGCGAACGGTGGTGCAGATGTTACGTTGACACTTCCGGCAAATAGTGTTACCTTATTTGGTAACGGAAGCGATACTGATGGATCCATTGCCGCTTACAGTTGGACTAAATTTTCCGGACCTGCGGCAACGTTAACCAATGCATCCACACCAAACCTATCTATCACCGACCTGGTACAAGGTGTGTATATTTTTCGTCTCACCGTTACCGATGATGATGGCGCAACGGATAATGATGATGTTACCGTAATCGTGAATGCCGTTGCTACAAACCAAATTCCAGTTGCCAATGCGGGAACTGATAAATTGATTACTCTGCCTACCAATTCAACAAACCTGAATGGGTCCGGTAGCGATTCAGATGGATTCATCGCATCGTATGCATGGGTAAAGGTTTCCGGACCTACGGTAACCACCGGGGCTAGCAATACACCCATCCTTTCACTGAGTAACCTCATAGAAGGTATTTATGTTTTTCAACTCGAGGTTACCGATGATGATGGAGCTTCCGATACTGATGATGTAACTGTTACTGTCAATCCGGCAAGCACCAATCAATCTCCGGTGGTTAATGCAGGTGTTAACAAAATCATCTTCCTCCCAACAAATACAGTTCAATTTTCTGGTTCCACCAGCGATCCTGATGGCAGTGTCGCGTCACAGGAATGGACACAGGTAAGTGGTCCTTCTACCGCTACACTGGTCAATACCACCAGTACTTTGCTTACCGTCAATAATCTGATAGAGGGCATTTATACATTCCGTTTAACAGCCATAGATGATAAGGGTTCTTCTGCTTTTGATGAAGTTCAGGTTACTGTAAATGCAGCAACAGTGAATCAACCACCCTCAGCAAATGCAGGCAGTGACCAGACTATCAAACTTCCGCTTAACAACATCACCTTATCAGGGCTTGGTATTGATGTAGATGGTACTATTGCCAGTCGCATCTGGATAAAAGTAGCCGGCCCCACCTGTACATTGACAAACCCCACTACAGCCAACCTCACGGTCAGCAACATGGTGGAAGGTACGTATGTGTTCAGACTAACCGTTACTGATAATCAGGGTGCCAGCGGTTTTGATGATGTAACCGTGAATGTACTGGCAGCAACTGTCAATACACCCCCGGTTGCCAATGCCGGCCCCGATACAAATGTTCTTCTTCCTATCAATACCGCTACGCTAACTGGATCAGCGACAGACGATGGCACCATTGTTACCACCCTGTGGACAAAAGTGTCAGGCCCACCGGCATTTTTATTGGGAAGTAACTCCACCGAGTTAACGGCTAACAATTTGACTGCAGGCACCTACCTGTTCAGATTAACGGTAACCGATGATGGCGGACTAACCGATTCAGATGAAGTTACCGTGATTGTGTTTCCGGTTGCCCCTACTAATCTTCCCCCAACTGTCGATGCCGGAGAAGATCAGATGATCCAACTCCCGGTTAACTCCCTTACTGTTGCTGCGGTCGCCAATGACCCCGATGGTGCTATTGCCTCTTTTAAATGGACTCAAACATCTGGTAATCCTGTTACAATTAGCCCTGATGATACCAATGAACTAATCCTGACCGAACTGATTCCTGGTAACTATTCTTTTGTTATTACTGTGACAGATGCTGACAACCTGGAAGCCTCAGACGAGATGAACCTGATCGTACGCGAAGAAGATCCAGTTGCAAAGCCTTTCAATACCTTTTCACCTGATGGAAAGGGCGACATCAGGACAGAGACCTGGTACATAGCAAATGCTGATCTGATATCAGATTGTGATATAGTTGTTTATAATCGTCAGGGGATAAAAGTTTTTGAATCCCGAGGCTATGCAACCGAATGGAATGGCGTTTTTAATGGGAAGATTCTTCCTAACGGGGTTTATTTTTATGTAATTAGTTGCCCTGGCAAAACTGCCATTAACGGGTCGGTAACTTTAATCCGGAACTAGGTATGAGATTCTTCAGAGCTGCATTCTTCTTATTGCTTTTTCAACAAACTACAGGGCTTCTGCTGGCTCAACAGAATCTTACCTACAACCATTATTTCATGAACCCTTACTTATACAATCCGTCTTATATCGCACCCAGCGGTTATTCGGAGTTGTTCCTGAATTACCGCAGGCAATGGGCGCAGTTTACCGATGCCCCAGTTACAGCTACCCTGAACTTGCAGGTGCCCATTAATCACGCCATGGGCTTTGGGGTTAATCTGTATAACGATAAGGCCGGGGTCTTGCAAACAAATACCGGTGTAGTGTCGTTTGCCTACCAGATTTATTTAGGTAAGAGCACTTCCGATTTACATCGGCTGGGTTTTGGCTTGGCAGCAGGAGTAACCATGAATCGTATAGATCTAAGTGTTGTGGATGACCCCGATGACCCCGCCCTGCTTAACAATAAGACGAATAGTCTGGATGGTCAGTTTGGTATAAATTATCAGTTTAATAATCTAAAGATCGGATTTGCTTTACCCCGGTTGTTTGTTACCAGTGTAGTCTCGGAAGACGGATTTAATACACCCCAGTTAGACCAACTAAACAACACAATTAGTACCATCAGTTACAATTTTGAAATTAACCCCCGCGTTTCCTTCGAACCTTTTTTCTTATACCGCACGATGGAGGGTGTCGATAGTCAATTCGAAATGCTGGGCGTTGTCAAGCTGGATAATTTAGCCTGGGCCGGTGCATCCTACCGACAAGACTATGGAGCTGCCGCCTTTTTAGGTTTTAACTTGAAGGAAAAATTAAGGGTGGGATATGCGTATGAGTTTGCTCCTTCGCAGGTAACGGGGTTTGGAAACGGTTCGCATGAAATTCAAATCGCCCTTCGAGTTGGGGAAAAAAAACATGAACGGCCAGTTGCGGAAACCACACAACAATCCGAACCAATGGCTTCCCAGGAACCTGAAGTTGAAAAGCAGAAAACCGAAGAACTACAACCCAAACCAGAAGAAGAAAAAGTTGAAGAGGTAGTGGTTGCCCCTATCGTAGTAGACCAAAAACCGGTAGTTGAAGAGGCTCATCCAGTAGAAGCAGAAATCGAAACCGTGCGAGATAAATTAACCACCCTGAGTGGCAGGGGTCTCAAACCCGGGCATTACATCGTGGTAGGTGCTTTCCGCTCCAATCAGAATGCACTCAGTTACATGAGCAACCTCAAACAAGAGGGTTACCCCGCAACTGTTTCTTACTCAGAAGCAAAAAATTATTATCTCGTGCATATGGGTAATCAAACTTCACTGGAAGAAGCTAAAAAGCTGCGGGATCAATATCGCCATGAGAATAAGTTTACACTGCGCGAAACCTGGATTCTAACTGTGGATTAAGTAATTAAGTAAACGCGCTAACCTGCCATCATCGGGTGACTGCCTATTTGCGGAACCTCTAGCCTTGGATCAAAGATTCCAGCCATGAATGTCCCTAAATCACTAGGCTATTAGCACTCGGGATAACACTACACAAATAGATTTTTTCTCTGTGGGGTAATTTTTCTACAAAGTCAAACTACGGCAACTTCATGGCTTGTAATCATAAATCTTACATGGCCCCGTAAACCGATAAAATCATCAAAATTTGCCTATCAGATAAATATGGGGGTTTTACAACTTTCATGGCCTCCAGTTTGTTAATAAATTAATATGAAAAAGTACGTCTAAGGCTGTCACTTTTCAGACCTTTGGCGGATATTAGTAGGTGTGCTTTAATCTTAAAACTATGCTGAGGCTTTTTGTCTTCTCTTTTTGCTTATCTATTACAGTTTTACTTCCTACGCAGAAAATATGGGCTCAGCAAGGCGATCCTGGATATGGTATCCCTCCGGGACCTGTTGACAGCACCTGGTTGCATTATGGTTATCAAACAAGTGGCGTACGTGTACCCTACAATACTGCTAGCCAAAGCATTGACGCACGCATAAACTACAGTTCTGGGAGCGTGCGCTACTACCTGCAAGAAGGAAAAACGTTCAGTTACCGCGGAACTGATACTTATTTCCCAATGGCTGGCTTTGCTTCACAAGATTACACTCAAGGTAATTTGAGACGTATTTTTTTTGGAGCAGATCTTTTTGATATGAATTATCGGTTATTGCACCCTAAAAATTACGCCTCCAACCCCGAATTTCAGGATGGTTATCCCCTTATCGTAATGACCCATGGACTGGGCGAAATAGGAAACTGTAGCAATGCTATAAATGGCGGATCCTGCTACTTTCCCAATCAAAATTGGGACCCCGCCAAAACCACCCCTGAAAGACGCGACTTTGTTCCAAAAACCTATAATGTTATAAGTGCTGCTCAAAATGGGGTCAATCCAAATTCCGTAATCTTTACCATCAGCGAAACACATCTTTTAACGACTGGAACTAATGTCATCAATATTTCTGGAGCTAGTGAAGCCTCTTATAATGGTAACCGAACTGTTACCGCTGTTACAGGTACCACCATCACAGTAAGCGTAGCATGGAATGGAACTACAACTGCAGTTGTAAAACCCTTGAACCAAGGGCTATTTACTCCCGCAAGTGGAAATATGTCGCCTTATACAGGTAGTGGTAATGGTGAACTTGTAATGATACGCACCAATGAAGGCAATGGGTTCGATGGCATAAGGCGTTTTGTAAAAATCAATAACACCACATTCCGGCTTTCTAGCAATTATAATGCAAACGCCACTGCCACTGCCAATTTGATAAGCTATAGGGCTGGCTTCACTTCCGGAACGATTGAACGGTACATTCCCATGGTAAACACTGTTACCTCGGCCGCCAGTGCGGGCGGAAATTTGGTTACGTTCACAACCAGCACCGCGCACCAGTTTTCAAACGTTACTACCTTAAATGGGCACCAGGTGCTCATCAGTAATTCTACCGTTCCTGCTTATAATGGTACCTTTAACGTTGTGGCCAATCCGTTGCCAACTACAACTACCTTTACAGTCAGTATTTCGGGCGGCTTTTCAGGAACAGCGACAGCCTTAGCTGCAAAACCAACGGTCGCCCAGCAACTGCTTAACAACGACCACAACATGGTGCATGGCGGGGCCGTGCATCGTACAGCTGTTAATGCAGTGCCTGCAGGCATGACGCCCGATGACCCGAGCATGCCCACACGGGCTTTTCCGGGTTTTGTACTCTTTCCACAAAATATGAATACCTGGTCCACGGGTCGCAGGGAAGATAGCAAGGTGATTATATTAATCCGGCTGCTGATGAAAAAGTACAACATTGACCCGAACCGGATCTATATTCACGGTTTATCAGATGGCGGAGCCGGAGCATACAAGGTGGCAAGATCGGCACCGTGGTTATTTTCTGCGGTGCTACCCATGTCGGCTGTGGATAATGCCCAGATTAGTAATCATAATCTGTTTCAATATGTCAGGACTATTCCTGTATGGGCTTTTCAGGGTGGCACGGATGGAAATCCTACTCCCATAGAAACACAAGATTATATTAAACAATACAAGACCCAGGGAATGAGCGCCCGCTATACCTTATACCCTAATCTGGGACATGGGGTGTGGAACAATGCCTATGCCGAGCCCGATTTCTTCACCTGGATGCTGCAGTATAACAAATCGGATATTTTTGTGCGATATGGTAAAACAGAGATTTGCGGAACCACCGGAGACGGAGTAGTTCTAGAGCTGGCGCAGGGCTTTTATGATTACCAATGGGAACAAGATGGCACCCTAATCTCAGGAGAAAATACGTATTTCTATACGGCTAACCTGCCGGGCACGTACCGAGCCCGTTTTAGTCGTAAGCCAAACCCTGGTGAAAGCGACTGGAACCATTGGTCGAAGCCGGTAACCATTACAGAAAGTACCCCTATAGCTCCGGTTATTGCAGCAACGGGCACGATGGTATTTCCTACTATCAATGGTACCCTGATTGATAATAGCGTAAAGTTGTATGCATCGGAAAAGGCTGATCGCTACTATTGGTATAAGAATGGAAGTGAAACCCCATTCGTTCATCCAGGCACATTAGCTGCGTCTCAAGACACCATTTCACAAATGACCTTAACCAATGGTGGTGGAGCAGGATTTTATACGTTGCGCACAGCTGATTTTGGTAACTGCCCTAGCCCGTTGTCCAATGAAGAATATTTTGTGTGGAATGCACCCGCTACCCTGACTGCGCCTTCTGCCTTTGCGGGGCAGGCCACCTCCTACTCAACCATATTTCTGAGCTGGACGGATAATTCGAACACTGAAAAAGGTTTTGAAGTATGGAGGCGCAAGGACGGAGAAACCAATTTTAAGTTTATTGTACGTACAACCGAAGACGCGGTGTCTTATGAAGACAGAGGGTTGGAACCTAATACTACCTACCAATATAAGCTGCGGGCCATAAGTAACACCGCCCGGTCTGTTCACGCACCCTCGGATAATGTAAACACCAACCTTGTAGTGAGTACCCCGAATGATGGTAGTGCACCTACGGCTCCTCAAAATCTTACCATTACTTCTAACAACGCAACGGCTATTACACTAGCCTGGACAGCCTCCACAGATGACTCGGGTATAAAACAATATGTTGTTACCTATGGCGGGCAATCTGTAACTACAAATTCAACCCTCACAAGCTTTACTCTTACCGGCCTTACCCTGAACTCGGTATACCCGATTACGGTGCAAGCTGAGGATCTGGGAGGTAATCTTTCCGAACCCAGCAATCAGGTAATGGGTTCGACCTATATTCAAGGAGTATTCTTTGGGCACTCTACGGGCGCGTGGACATGGATTGATCCTGTTGCTTCTGCTGGTGCTGGGGACACGCCCCCTATGCAATGGAATACGTTTGAGTTTTATGGCACCATTACAAACCCGAATTTTAACGTCAATATTCAACCCAGCAATTTGAACACGGGCGGCTCTGCCACTCAATCTGACTTCTACAATTTTATGTTTGATGGCTATATCGATGTGCCAGATAATAGTGCTATCCCCAGCACTCCTGCTTTGACCCAAACCTACCAGTTTCGCACCACTTCAGATGATGGCAGTATGCTATTCATTGATGGGTTTGATCCCAATAACCTGACTTTATACCAGCAAGTAGATAATGATGGTTTACATGGCAACACAACGGAAGCATCGGGCGATATTACTCTAACACCGGGTCCGCATCGAATTGTGATACTCTATTTTGAACGCACCGGTGGTCAAAGTTTAACGGTTGAATACCGTATCAGACGTGTAGGCACTAATAATTTCACTGGTTGGGCTCCCTTACCTAAAATCAGTGGCAGTACAAATAACCCATCTAACTTACCCCTGCGCAGTGGAAATTACATCGCTCCTACTGCACCCGTTGCACCGACAAGCTTATCCGCCACCGCAACCGGGATGACCACCATAGACTTAGCCTGGCTATACGGAGGTGCGGGTACGGATGAGTTTGAAATTTATCGGGCTACTACTTTAAACGGTGAATATTCAATAATTCACCGTGCCACTATACAAAATTATACCGATAACACAGGTTTACCGGGCACCATGTATTATTACAAGCTAAAAACTGTTAACGGAAACGGGTCTTCGGCTTTTAGTACAGTGGTTTCAGCTCAAACCTTTACCGATAACCTAGCCCCTTCTGCTCCATCTTTCTTAACGTTGGCCAGTAAGACGTATACCAATGTAGCCTTTACATGGACTGCCTCAACAGATAACATTGGTGTAACCGGGTATGAGGTGTTGATTGATGGGGTTGTAACAGATACTATCGTTACTACCAGTTATATGGCGATGAATCTCAATCCCGGAACGATCTACAACTTTACAGTAAAAGCCTTTGACGCTTCGGGTAATAAATCGGCTGCTTCTTCGGGATTGCTAGTAACTACCAACCTGGGTCAAATCTTCTACTCTAAAAGTACTGGCAATCTTAACGTCACAGGAACATGGGGTATTAATACCGATGGAAGCGGTACTGCACCCAACTTTACGTTGAATGGTCAGATCTATCAGGTCGCAAACCGCACCAGTACTGACCTGGGTGGGAGCCTTACTATTCAGGGTACTGCTTCGCGTTTAATTATTCCTACTGATGTGACCTTCATTGTTGACCAACCCCTGAGTGCAAAACTGGAAGTGCAGGGCAATGCCGTGGTTCAACTGGATCATGAAACCACTCCCGAATTTGTTATTGTCTCACCTACAAGTACTATTAACTTCAATGCCTCTAACACGATTGCAGCGGGTCAATATGGTAACATTGTATTGACAGGAAGTGGTAATAAAAACTTTAATGCTGGTGAAACCACAATATTTGGTGATCTCACTGCTTATGGCCAGGTTGCATTAAAAGGCGCACCCGGCAACACTTCTAAACTTACGTTGCATGGCAACCTGGAGATAACAGACATACCCGGGTTGATAGCATCCGACAATGCATTGGATTTGGTTCTTGCTAACCCTACAGGGCAAAACATTACCACAGCAGGCTCCATTGATTTTTATCGGATCACTACCCAACCCAATACAACAGTTGCACTCAACAGTTCAAGCCCGGTTACGCTGAACGTAGGTTCCGTTACCGGTGGTGGGCTTGTGTTGGCCAACGGCTCTGCGCTTACGCTGGGCAACAATCATTTGAATATGAAATTTGCAGGTGCGATTAACCCCGGTGGCGAAACCGGAAAGCTGGCGATTAACGGCAGCAACTTAACCCTCGCCAGCAGCAGGACACAAAATTCTAATTTACACCTCGATGCTGCGCTTCACACCGCAGGTTTGGTAACCAGCACTTTTAGTGGTACTGGCAAGCTGATGGTGCAAAGCCCCTTAATCATTTCGGATGGATTAAAAATAAAAGGCGGTGAAGTAAGTTCGGCCGGAAACATCCGGTTGGTTTCTACTGCCTCCAAAACTGCCTACCTGCATGAAATTGAAGGCACAGGCACCTTAACCGGAGATGTGAAAGTGGAACGTTGGGTTAGTGCCGTGCGCAAATATCGGTATATGAGCAGCGTGGTGGCAGACTTGAAGGTTGCTGATTGGCAGGATTACATGCCAGTTACAGGACCCTTTACAGGAGCTAATACAAATGCCACCGCAGCTTCTATGTTTTATTATGTCGAGAACAATGGCGGTTATAAACAATATCCGCCTGCGGGTGGCACCAATCAGGTAACCTTTACAAAAGGTCGCGGCTATGCTATTTTCAATTACAATGGAAATAATCCACTTACACTGACCATGAATGGAAACCCCTATCAGGGCAATGTAGAGTATACCTCAATACTTACCTCCAATGCAGCTAACACACCCACGTTGGGGTGGAACCTGATCGCAAACCCGTATGCATCTGCTATCCAATGGAATAACGTAGTTACAGAATGGACTAAAAACGGCATTGCTCCCGGTGTTTCTGTTCCTGATAATTCATCCGGGACCTTAGTGTTCAGAACTTATGATGCTGTAACGGGCCTTGGCACCTTAACCGGTGGTATCATTGCTCCGGGGCAAGCCTTTTGGGTGCGCACCATCAATGCATCGCCTACGCTTACCGTTACTGAAAAGGCGAAACGTACCAATAACTCTGCCCTATACCGCGAAGGGAGCAACCCGGCAAACCACTTTGTGGTGAAGCTGAGCGGCAGCACCCAGCAGGATAATGCCTATGTTATTTTGGGCGATAAGTATGCGGATACTTTTGAACCGGCAGCCGATGGTACAAAATATAAAAATCAAGTAGTTAACCTGAGCACGCGCTCCAGTGATCAGGTAAACCTCGTGTTTAATAAACTTTCTGATAGCTTCTGTGAAAAAACAGTGCCGCTTACCATTGAAGATGTGGAGGTCGGTAACTACACCCTTTCGTTTGCTAATATTAACAACCTGGTGGGCGTGGGTGAAATTATGCTCACTGATAATTTTACCAACACCACTATATCCGCCACCGATTCGGAAGCTTATAATTTTACGGTAACCAGCGATGCTGCCAGCAAGGGCACAGCTCGCTTTGTGCTGCACATCAACCGGCCTGCCTTACAAAAGACTGCAGTAGCAACCGTGGCTAATGTGTGCGGCAATACCCAAGCCTCGATCCAATTGACCAACACCCAGGCAGGTGTATTTTATTACGCTACTATTCCGGGCGATAGTGCTGCCCTAAGTGCAGAAGTAACGAGTAACGGGGGCACCGTTACATTGGATGTTCCGGTGAATGAATTGCAGGCAGGTATAAATAATTTGGTGATATATACCGGTTTTAAAGGTTGCAGTAACGAATTGCTCACGGCTACACCGCTCACCTTTACCTTCACCCCGGCACCGGATATCCGCGTGGAGGAATACTTCTATTCAATTTGCGAGGGAACTCCGCTTACCCTGAAGGCCGAAACACTGGCGGGCTCATCCTTCCATTGGTACGCCAATGGGGAGTTGATAGCCAATCAAACCGGAGCCACCTTATACACCGATTTGATTAAGAAATCAACGCGGTATGAAGTAGCCGCGGTTACTGCCAATGGTTGCGAAGGTGAACGAATTGAAATTAATGTGGAAACAGAAAGTGTTCAGGTACCCATTCTTGATTTTGATGGCGAAGCCATTACGCTTGTAGGAGGTGTGCCTCAAGGTATTTTTGTTCAGTGGTATAAAGATCAGGAGCCGTTAGATGTATTTACTCCCTTCATTCAACCTGAAGAGGAAGGGCAATACACGGTGTTGCTTTCATCGAATGGGTGTTCCAGAATTTCTAATCCGTTTAACTTTGCAATTACTGCGGTGGAACCGGAAACAGACAATGTCTTTGCGGCCTATGTATATCCTAACCCGGCCAGCCACGATAACTTATACATCAAGCTGGAGACTCCATCGAAGCAGGATGTAGTTGTAACATTGATTGACATGGCAGGGCGCAAATCATTCACTACCCAACTTACAGGCACCGGGGTGGATGGAGTACATAAAATTACGCTTCCACAAACCACCATGCCGGGCATGTATTTAGTTACCATTCAACAGGGTGAAGTAACTATGCAGCGTAAGTTGGTGGTTACGTTTTGATCAGGATTAATTAAAAAGGCACGCTGAGTGATCAGGGTGCTTTTTTTATTTTAATAGCTGTTGCTTTAAGTTCGTGGTTCTTGAGCAGGCTTATGATAATCTTGTTTCATTCTACACATAAAGCAATTAGGTGTGAGGTTGGTGTACGTATTCAATAGCTCCAGGAAATGATGGGTATAAAGGCCCTCATGTTTGCAAAACATTACGGTAAAGTAATGTATTTAAGAATTGGATGGAATTTTGTGGTGGCCACCCAGAACCCGGCTTCAAAAATTTGAAACGCTTACAAGATTTGGTATCTTCCTTATTCAAATACACAATAGTGCTGCATCTTTTACAACAAGTAAGTTTTATGCTCCGATTGACAGCGCTCCTCCTAATGTTTATGGGGGTTGCTTTTAACTCCAGCAGTCAAGCTCAAGTAGCAATTACCACTCCTGGTGGAACAGATTTTTGGCTCTACACACCTGCCAGCTATTCGGCAGGAACTCCGGCACCGATGCTGGTAAGTTTGCATGGAATTGGTCAGATTGGTAGTAATATTACTACACTCATTTCGCAAGACACTGATGCAACGCCAGCATACTTGATTGCTCAGGGGCGTTGGCTGTCCTCAAGACCTTTTATTGTTGTGTCACCTCAACTAAAACCAGATGGTACCGGGTTAGAACAAGATTGGCAAGCCGCTTATATCCACGAAGTAATTGAATATGTAAAGACATTACGTACAATTGATATAAACCGGGTGTATTTAACAGGACTGAGTTTAGGCGGGCAAGGCTGTATGATCTATGCGGCAGCCTATCCGGATAAGGTTGCGGCTATGGTGCCTTTGTGTAGTCGCACAAACGAAGTTTTAAATGACGCCTGCACATTCGCCACCATCCCCACCTGGCTATTTCATGGAACGGAAGATGGAACCGTTAACGTAAACAATTCCATTAACATGGTGAATGCAATCAATGCCTGTAATGAGGTTCCATTTAAACCCCGTCTTTCGTTGTTGCGACCCAACCGCCATGATCGAGATTTTTGGAACTCAATTTATGATCGGTCTGCCGGCTTTGAAATTTATGATTGGCTGTTGCAATTCCGCAAAAATGTGAGCACGAATAAGGCGCCTTATGTAAATGCCGGAATTGACAAAAAGTTTGTACTGTCAGCAAACACGATTTATCTCTATGGAGATTACTTTGATGTTGATGGAAGCATCGCCTCGGTACAATGGACACAAACGGACGGCCCTCCTCTAACATTACAAAACACAACCTCAACACAACTCAAAATAACTAATCTTGTAGTGGGTACATTTGATTTTGAGCTGCGCGTAACCGATAACTTAGGTGCGCAACATTTTGACCTGGTGCGGGTTCAGATATTTAATGGAACCCCTACTCCTGCTGTTACCAGTTTAAACGTTGTAAACGGTCCTAATAACTCCCCTATCCTATTTGAAAACGTTCAAGACGGACAGGTGATCTATAAGAATACAATGGGAATAACTGACATTAATGTGCAAGCTTTTTCCTCAGGTGGTGGAGTCAGATTTCGTGTCAATGAACATCAAAACTCACGAACAGTAACTAATTTCTTTCCAAACAATGTTATGATTTTCACTCCAAGTTCCACTATCAAGTGGCGTATAGGCAGTGGAGATTATCTTATATGCGCGACCGCTAATGCCGCAGCAAATGGAACCGGAACTGATGGAATAACCAAGTGCGTTACGATTTCCGTCTTCAATCAGTTTTTTCCTATACCAGGTTCAGATGTCTCTGTTTTGGCTAATTGGGGTTCGAACACTGATGGTACCAGCCCACCTCAACTTCCGCCCCCCCCACCACCTCCTCCCATACTGCCCATTACATTCACAGAAAGCTATCAAGTGTTTACTATCAATAGCACTGTACTACAAAATAACCCGTGGACGGTGAGTGGAACCAAGAGCATGATTAAGGTTGTGAGTGGAGGTGAGCTTACTCTCAACAACACGTTTACGGGAATAATTAACGTAGAAGAAAATGGTATTGTAAATGTCAATACTAATCAACCTGTTGTGTTTGGTTCCGTATCGCCTACTTCTACCATTCGTTTTGGTGGCAATGTTACAACCATTCCTGCAGGCACCTTCGGCCATGTGGTTATGCAAGGTGCAGGCACCACAAAAACACTCGCGCCTGACACTACTACTATTGCAGGCAATCTGCTGATCGAAAATGATGTACTGGTAAATGGTGCTGCGGATAATAGCAGTACGATCCAACTCGCGGGCAATCTCACCCTGCAGGAAGAAAGTATTTTTAGTCCGGCAGTCAAATTCGCGCTCACGCTTACCGGTGGCAGTCCACATACCCTGAATCTATTGGGCACGAAAGCAGCCTTTAATCAACTCACTATTCCGGGAGCCGCTATCGTTACGGTTACGCAAGGGCTGGTTCCGGTTACGTTGGAAGTGGGTTCAGAAACAGGAGGCGGGTTAATTGTTCAAAACACAGGCGAGCTCCTGGTAAATAAAAATCATTTATCGGTTATTGGGCAAGGTGCTATCAACAGTCAGAATCAAACCGGCCAGCTCGGGTTCAGCAACAGTAAACTTTCACTCCTGTCTGCGACCGCTGCGCAATCCTATATTTATCCAAGCAATGATATGGATAGTGTAAGCTCAATTACCGTAGGCCTTACGGGTGGCGGAGTGCTTCACCTGCAAGGCAACCTCTATGTGACGGACTCTGTAAAAAGTATAAATGGGACAATTAATACTCATGGTTTTCTGGCGTTGGTTTCTACGCAAGAAAAAACAGCGAGTATTGCTGAGGTGGAGGGAACAGGAAATATTGTTGGAGCCGTTCAATTTCAACGGACCATACAGCCCGGTAGAAAGTACAGGTACCTGAGTTTTCCGATTTCTGGAATAAAGGTGAGCGATCTTCAAAACAACAACGTTCCGGTTACCGGTACTTTTACGGGTGCCTCTACAGGTCCGGGATTATCTTCAGCTGCTCCCTCACTGTTTTACTATCAAGAACCCACTGGCTGGATCGACTATCCTTCCACTTCCAACACAGAGGAATTTATACCCGGAAGAGGTTACTCCGTTTTTATTCGTGAAGAGGTTAATACCACCAAATTGTCGCTGAAAGGAGACATTCATACCGGGGATTTTAATTTTTCCATCCAGCCGGGCACTGAAAATCAGTTTGTGGGTTGGAGTTTGATTGGCAATCCCTATGCGGCCCCCGTTCAGTGGGGAAATGATTGGACCGCCAGCGGAATTAATCCGACCATCTACATGCGCGACAATGATTACCCTGACGGCAGATTTCTCTCCTGGGATGGGGACGTTGGCGATGTTGAATTTGGAGGGTTGATCGCACAGGGTCAGGCATTTTGGGTAAAGGCTATTACCGGTTCGCCCATGTTAACGATTCGGGAAAGTAACAAAGCCTCTACGCAGGCTACCTTCTTTCGCACACAAGGTGAATCTGTAACACCACCCAATTTATCAGTTACTCTGAAGCAGGCAGAACTCATCGATCGCGCTTATCTGAAATTTACTACTCACTCCGGCAGTCGCTTCGATCCAAATTATGATGGTGTGAAAAAACCGAACGGGTATTTCAATCTTTCCGTTCTCTCCTCCGATTCGGTTTCGCTTGCTATAAAAAACCTGCCGGATTCGTGTCAGCTGCAAGTAGCGCTGGCGTTGGAAGATGTGAAACCAGCCTCCTATGCGCTAGGCTTCGCAGGATCATTCTTTGATAGCGATTTAAAAGATCTTTTTTTATACGACACCTATCAGGATTCTTTGATTCAGATAACTCAGCAAACTGTTTATTCCTTCGCAATTTCTGGTGACCCATTGTCGTTTGGGAAAAAAAGATTTCAACTGCGCATGGAAACCCGACTTCCGCAACCAGTTATTTCTGCTCAGAGTAATCAGCTCCAGTCCAACATAGAAGTGGGAAATCAATGGCTGCTGAATGGAGAAGAAATACCCGGAGCCACCGAACCAATCTATAGTCCCGTAGAGAGTGGCGACTATCAATTGCGAATTATGCAGGGCGGGTGTATCCGCACCTCGACCTCAATCGCCTTTGTAGTAACCGGGATTGAAAAAAATCAAGCGGTAAGTCTTTATCCCAATCCAGCCGGGAACACGATTACGCTTACAGGACTACGTGTTGCTACGAATTACTCTATCCGAAACCCACTGGGGCAGGAAGTTCAGAAAGGCCGGATTCTCACGCACATGGGTGATAACAAAATCGCGCTTTCCCTGGCTCCGGGAATCTATCTGGTTATTCTTGAAAATGAATCATTGCTTTATCGGGTGAAATTGATTGTGCAATAATCGGTAATCTACCCGACCCTTGTTTCGTATTCCGTGATACTCTGTTAATTTTACGATGTCTATGTTGAAGCGCCTAGCATCGAACCTGAAAAACATTTCCATTAGTCTTTTTGTGTTCCTTGTATTGGTGGCTATTACCAACTGGCTATGCGGAGTTTATATCTCGCGAATAGGTGGCGAGAAAAGAAACGAACTCCCCAATTACTCCGAGGATCCCAACTACGCACAAGAAATCTTCCATGATTATCACAGCATCGCACATCGTTACAAGCCTTTTACCGAATGGCAGATGTTACCCTATACAGGAAAAACGTTGCATATTAACGAGCAAGGACTTCGTGAGCATGTTCCGCCAGCCGGGGCTACCACTGAACCCGTAATCCGATTTTTTGGTGGGTCCACCATGTGGGGCGAAGGTTCGGATGATACAAATACAATTCCAGCCCTGGTTCACAAAGAGATAAATGCAGGCACGGTAATCAACCACGCACAGCTCGCTTATAATTCGCGGCAAAGTCTGGATGCATTGATCTCGCTCTATGCAAGTGGGCAAAAAGCTGATGTTGTTGTCTTTTATGATGGCGTTAACGATGCCGCCTTTCTTTGTCCCCGTGAAATTGAGGAATTACCAGGCCACCGACTTATTCCTTTATTTCAGCAAAAAATTTATGGAGGTAAAAAGCAACTTATTGTAAGTATTCTCAATAACTTATTTGCCGAAAATATTTTGTTGCTCATCCGTCATTACCGGAACACAGGGAATGATAAACCTTCCTTATACGATTGTCTCAACACTGAGAAAGGAGAGGCAGTGGCGCGCATGATGCTGGAAAATTGGGAAATAGCCCATGACCTGGTTACCAGCCGCGGTGGTAAATTTATTGCTGTGCTGCAACCAGTTTCGTACGTTGGTTCTCCGCGTCTTGATCACCTCGAATTAAATGAGGAGCTGGGAAATAACTTCCGGTTTATTTATGCACAACTAAAGCAAATGATACATGAAAGAGGCCACGCCTGGATCTACGACCTCACGCCTACCTTCGATGGAGAAGATTACATCTACATCGACTTTTGCCATGTTACAAAACAGGGCAATCAATTAGTAGCCGATACGCTGACCCAAGTTCTTTTGAAGCAACCTTAGTTATTAAAGCTTCATACGCTTAAAGATGGGTTCCGGAATTGTTTTAATGATCAGCATTACCCACTTCCAGATTGGAAAAACGTACGCCACATTTTTTTTCTTTGCGATCGCCTTCAGAATATGTCGAGCTGCCTGTGCAGGCTGAGCCGTAAGTGCTTTGGGGGTTTTCATTCCTTCCAGCATCCGGGTTTGCATAAACCCGGGCTTGATTGTAAGCACATGAACACCACTTTTAAATAATCGGTTTCGCAATCCGGATAAGTACGCTGTAAATCCAGCCTTTGCACTTCCGTAAAGATAATTACTTTGTCTTCCACGTTCCCCCGCTACCGAACTGATCCCGACAATTGTACCCTGTTGTCTTTTTTCAAAGTCATTGGCCACGAGATTTAAAATTGAAACTGCCCCTGTATAATTAGAAGCCAGTATCCGTGAGCATTCCTGCCAATCGGTGAGCGCTTGGGCATGGTTTCCCAGATAGCCAAAAAAACAGACGACCGTATCGGGTGGCGGATTCACGTTACTATAAAATTCAGCATGCGTTTCCGTCTTGAGGGCATCAAATTCAAAGAGTGTTACCTCGATGCCAAAACGCACAAACAGGTCGCTCTTTACAGGAATTAGTCTTTCAATATTTCTTGTGGCAAGAATAATTTCACATGATTCTTCCGCCATTAAATCTGCTAAAGACAAAGCAACTTCGGAGGAGGCACCCAGGATAAGAACTCTTTTCATGTGTTAATATATTTATTTAATCGCAAGCCGCCTGGACATGGAGGATACGATTTTCTTTTCGGGGTCAATCTGAGCAAGAAAGGAAGTAAACTTCGCTGCATTCGGATAGGTGCTATGAAAAATCTCTGGCTTCATACGCGCATCTTTTGTAAGGTAAATCCGCCCGCCAAAGTCCTTCACCATACAATCCAGTTCATCCAGAAAAGCAAATAGTTTGGGGTTAATCGGAATGTCCAACGCCAGCGTATAACCTTCCATGTTGAAAGAGATCGGGCCTTCCTGTTTTCCAAAAAGTTTTAGCACGGCCAAAAAAGAACCCCACCCCTTGTCACTGATGCGCTTCAAAATTGCACGCACCCCAGCTTTACCACGATCTCTGGGAACTACGAACTGATATTGAACGAATCCATTGCGACCATATATCCGATTCCAATGAAGGATGGCATCTAGCGGGTAAAAAAAACTTTCATAGGTAGCAAGTGAATGCATTTCCCGTTTATAGTTTTTTCCATAAAACACACCGTTAAAGGCCTTCACCGATAACCCATTCAGTGCAAACGAAGGAAGGTAAAGTGGCACAGAGAGTGTTTTGGATGACTGCGGGTATACATTTTTCTGACCCTTCAATTCGGCAACCCTTGCATGCTCACCCAACATGAGAATACTCCGTCCAAAATGCGGTCCTTTTTTAAGGCAATCAATCCAGGCTACCGAATAGGTGTAGTGACTATATTGGTCAAATAGATCCAGCACCTCATCAAGGCTACCGGATTTAATCTGGAGTTGTTTAATATAACCCGTTTCAATTTTTTTCAATTGGAAGGTAACTTCCAGAATAATGCCTGTGAGCCCCATGCCCCCACAGGTAAACCAAAAAAAATCACTGTTTTCGGTTGCACTGCAGGTAATAACTTCATTTTTGGGGTTGAGAATTTTCATGGAAACAATGTGCTGCGAAAAGGAGCCATCCTTGTGATGATTCTTGCCGTGCACATCGGAAGCTACTGCACCCCCAACGGTGATGAACCGGGTACCGGGTGTAACCGGCAAAAACCAACCTCTGGATACAATGATGTCGAGGATATCCGATAACATCAATCCACTTTGGCATGTGAGTAGCCCCCGGGTCTCATCAAACGAGATAATTCTATTAAATTTTAAGGTGCTGGCTATCGAAGGAGCCAGCGAAGCATCCCCATAACAACGCCCATTGCCTCGTACTATAAAGGATGTTTTTTCATTCAATAAATTGCTAAAATCCTGATTAAAAACAGGATACCATAGAGAAGATTTCTCGCGCGGATAATTATTCCAATTCGTAACGTAATCACTAATCATTAAGGATAAAATCGTATATATTTAACACCTATAGTTACGCTTTAATTCTTAGTTATGAAGAAATTTCTTCTTGAAATTTTGCGCTTTGAAAATCTTACCTGGCGCCATTGGCTCCTTATCTCTATTGTTTATCTTATCGTCCATATCCCGGTAATCCTATCCAATTCATACGATAATAATTTAGCTGTTTACCAGGCGGAAGCTTTTCTAAATGCCAAATTAGAGATTAGCAAGTACTTTTGGGATGCTTCGGTTTTTAAAGGTAAATATTATGTCTGCTTCCCCCCGTTTCCTGCTATCGTGATGATGCCTTTCGTTGCTGTTTTTGGAAACATGGTAAATTCAATCCTAGTCAGTTTATTGATTACTTGCTTTACGATGTATCTGTTCTACACATTATTGTGTAGGCTAATGCCAGACCCCGGTGCTAAAAAATGGGTTTTTGCAGCTTTCTTTTTTGGCAGCGGATATTGGCTGGCTTTTGCCACCAGTGATCACATCAATGGCTTTGCACACGTTGTATGTACTGCATTACTTTTTCTGCTACTCTTGGAACTTACTGGCAAGCAACGCCCGATTTGGATAGGGATCATTTGGAGTCTCGCTTTTTTAACAAGACAGATGACAATTTTTTATGGCTTTCTAATCGTCTATTTTCTTTTTTTTGATAATTCCGATAGAAAAGAGGCAGTGAAAAAGATACTTCCAGTTGCCCTTACTTTCATTTCAATAGCCTTAACCTATCTAGCTTTTAATTATTACCGGTTTAACAACTTTTTTGAACCCGGATATCAGTATTTACAATATCAGTCGGCCATTGGGGCTCGTGTGCGGCAATACGGAATATTTGATATCCACTATCTCCCCTATAATTTCTACCATATGTTTATCAAAGGTCATAATATTATTTTTAGTGGGGTTGACCAACTTGGAATTAAGGGAATGGATCTTTTTGGCACTTCGCTTCTAGCGGCATCTCCATTCATTATATTCTCCTTTAAGGCAAATGCGGATAAGGGACTAAAAATATCTTTGTGGATTACTATTCTGTCTATTTTAACTGGAATATTATTATACCACAACAATGGTTGGATGCAGGTAAATGCGCAACGGTTTTCATTGGATTTCCTCCCCGCCCTAATGGTTTTGATTGCCTTGAGTTACGAAAACATTCCCAGGTGGCTTTTCCGTTCCTTCACTATCTATGCTGTGGCTTTGAATTGCTTGAGTTTCCTTATTCACGGATTACGCTAAGTCATGAAAAAATTGCAAAACCCTGCAATTGAGTTATTACCCATTCTGGGATGCGCTCTATTGCCCCTTTTTTTTGATCTCTCCTATCAGATAAATCTCTATATGATCTGGGAGGGCGCCTATCGCATTTATATGGGCGAAGTTCCTTATCGTGATTTTGGAATACCGATGGGATTTTTCTCCTGGATTATCCCCGCTCTTTTCTTTAAAATGTTTGGTCCAACACTTTTTACTCTTGCAAAAGCCCAAGCATTCCTGAATATAATCTCTGGTTTATCCTTTCGCTGGATTTTGTTAAGTCTTGGAGCCTCCTTCCAAACACGTTTTTTAAGTATTCTTGTCTTTTCGCTCACTTTCATTCTAGGATTATATTGGCCGCAATACAATCATACCGTAATTGTATTTCAGTTTGTAGCTTTTGGGTTTCTGTTTCATTACCTCCGAGATGATCAGCAAAAGTATGGTTGGCTGTTTTTGATTGCTTCTTGTCTTTTTTTTACAATATCATTTTTTACCAAACAAGATGCAGGTGGGCTTGGTATCGTAATTGGATCCATGTTATTCTTATTTCATGCTTACAGTCAAAAAGAATATAAATCTATACTGATGGCCGCATTATCACTAATAATATTATTTGCGCTGGCAATCGTTCCTTTTTTGAAATTCGATTTTTCATACTGGTTTAACTATGGACAGGCACCTCACTATACGCGAATTTCTATTCGTGACATAATTCAGATTGTTATGGAAGAATCCAGGTGGGAAAAACTTTATTTGGTTATTGTACTCGCCATTTTCTTTATCCGAATACAGAAAGATAAAATTAAAAAAGGGGAGATTCTATTTACAATTCTTGTTCTCGGTATTCTGATAGAGGCGATGATTTTTCAGGTTACCAGCTATGTACCAAGAGACAATAATATATTCTTTCATGCATTTGCCTGTTCCTATATATTCTATCAACTAGAGCATATTCAGGCATTTGCTCTTCGTTCTACCTTTCTGATTCTAAGTATTCTTGTATGCATATGGTGGGCTGAAAAGTATTGGAAATACATAGATCGGGTTATCGCAAAAGTCATTCCGCATCAACCAGATAAAAATGTAATCTCTATAAACACATATATACTTGAGCCGGAAGCATGTAGATATTATTCTGATGTTTCAACCTGGACGGAATCACGCGTGCCCTCGTTTAACCATGTTAGGATGCCCGTATCAACAGTAGAGGGCATTGATCGATTTTTAAATCGAACTAACCAATTAAAAACCAAACCCCTTGTCTTGAATATGTCTGAATTAACCCCTTTGGCTTTGGAGACTCCCTTCAATTTAGAAAAAGGTCCGTTGTGGTTTCACTTAGGGGTTGGTATGTTTGAACGTGAACTTGATTTTTTTAATTCGCGGATTGAGTCAAATTATTATGATGTCGTACTGTATGAGAATATTCCTTTGCTTAATAACTTTTATCCATTCCCTATTCGCGAAAAACTGATGCAACACTACAAACTTATTGATTCCTTTGAAGCACCTCGCATAGTTTACCCGGGAACTATTGAGGTTTACTCGAGAAAAGAAGTTTTTTAAAGGACTCCGGGGGCTCCAGTAAAAAGCCAAGATTCAATCTCTGTATAAGGCGATAACAGACGATTGGAAAGATTATTCCACCTGCCATAACAATAACCAACATCGCCAACGGTGGCAATCCAGGAAACAATCTCAGTATAAGAACTCGCATAGCACCGGTAAAAATCAGGTGCATAATATAAATGTAAAGAGAGTGACTTCCGATATACCGCAGGGGTTTCAAAATCTCCCATTGTTCAAGCTTATGCGAAAAAATGAATAGTAAAAGTGCACCTAATAGCGTAATAGGAATAAATGCTAAAAATCCTACATAATCAAGATCAACAAGCCTGTCAATATCGGGGTAGCGCATCCACCAAAAGAGTTGAAGTACTGCAAAAATCGGAAGGGCAGGCCATAACCACTTACCTTTAGAGAATTGGCTATTGGCTGGTAAAATGAAATCAGAAAGTAAAAAACCAACCACCAGAAAAAGATAGTAAAAAAGTATATCGGTAAAGGAAAACCACAACGTTTTAATAAAGTACGATGCAAGACAAAAAACAACGGCAACTATTACATTAGGGATAATCTTAAACTTCAGTACGGTGAAGTTTAAAACTGCAAAAATGAACATGGAAAAAAACAATGTATAGAGATACCAAAACTGATCGATAGCCCGGGGTGCAATAAATAAATACAAATAATAAGTTAGCGATTTGTCTGAATTGGAATAATGACTAAAAAGTATTTGTATTGTTAGATGAATAAATCCCCAAATAAAGTAAGGGTAGAGTAAACTTTTAATTTTAAATGTTACGAACTCTCCAAGTCCGCGCTTTAACGTGCTCGAGCCAATAAAAAGTCCGGAAACAATAAAAAAAACAGGCATACTGACCTCCTGAACAAGATAGACCGCATTATTCAACGAAACACCTGCTCCTATCAATCCAATCATTGCGTGGCGATACACCACATAAATTATTACAACCCCTCGTGAATAGTCAATCCAACCTCTTCGATGGGAGACTTTTACAGTACTACTATCAGCAATCATTTACTTTACGTCCTCGAGTTTCAAGCCGATCAGTTCCTCAACACTTAGTTTAGAATTTAAGTAGTCGCCCTGCGCTGCGGCCCTATCAATTTTAGTTTTGTTAAATGCGGAAAGTCCTTGAATATACCGATCATACTGCTCCTCTCCTTTTTCAAATTTTTGTTGCAACAATAAAAAGTTAGCTGAAGCCTCCTCGAGTTCCTGCGAACGGATATTAAATATTTCCTTATTCATCAGATAGTCATTGTAGAGTCTTAATACCTGTGCCCGCATGGCTAATTTCTGATTGTTTATGTTATGCAGTGCTACTTGCTCCATCTCGCGACCTCGCTTTACCTCGCTGGGTGTACTGACAAAAATACCTAAGGGTATCATAACACCTATGTTGTACCTGGGAAAAAACTGCGATCTACCTAATTCATCATTCGACCATGGGGCATTAAACTCATTAAGGTTACCCGATAAACGTACAATATTTAACCACTCAGCAGAAGCCATTTTTGTTTCATATTTCGCAGCTGATAAATTGTTATAAAGGACCCGATTGGAAGGATGGTTTTTCCAAGCGAGCTGAACCAATTTCTCTTCAAACTCGATATTGCTGGCATTTTCGGGCAAAATGATTTTGTTATAATCAACTGATTGGGCTTTAGAAAAAATTACAGGGATAAAAAGTAGAAGTGCTATAAAGGGGGTCTTCATATCAGGTTATTTTTTTGTTTTGGCTATCTAAATCACGAATAGAACTAACAACGGCAAAAGTAATTATAACAAATATATATATAGGTTTATACAAAATTGCATTTTGTGTATAATTCGCAATCGTCACCCCAAGAAGAGGAACTATAAACGTAAGATTATAAGCTTGCAGCATTGGGTCTTTTAATTGAAAATAATTATGTATCCCCTTATACATTACAAAAAAAAGGAAAATGATCAACATTAAGAAACCAATCCAACCCTGTTCAAGAGCTAATTTAAGAAATCCACTATCAGGGTCCCATCCACCGGCAAGTTCGTGGCCGGCAGAATATTTTACACCTGGCGATCCTGTTGTATTGAGCCCACCTCCTATAGGGTGATCAAGTATGTAAGACTGCCACTTAATACGTTTCACATCCCTTACTTCCATAGATGCATCCTGAGATGGCTTGAACGCTGTTCGTAATCGGTTTACATACCGATTATAAAATGGTCCGAACATAACAAATAAAAAAACCATGATAATTGAAAATGAAAATATGAAGGTGGTCTTCTTACGTAATGAAATTAAAGCAAAGAAAATTAAACCGATAGCTACCATTGCGTAAGCTGTTCTTGTGCCTGAATATAACATGGCCAAAATCATAGCTGTCATTGCAATGAATAAGATACCTTTATAGCGCCAACTTATAGGAGAAGAAAATAATGAAAATATTGCAAGGATCGAGTAGGCCATAAAAACACCAAATGCGGCAGGATCAGATAAAAATGAAAACTTTCTCATATGTCCAAGAATGAAATACAATCCATACCGCAATGAATCAGATGTTACCCAATACATTTCAAAGCCAGTCAACCCAAATATTTCTTGATAAATAGCATAAAAAGCTGCAGCCGATGCAATTGAAAGCCATGTTAAAACAAGAAATCGAAGCCCCTCTTTTGTGCCTATAGCAGCAAAAGATACGAACAAGATAAACAGAAAATGTAATGATCTAAGTGAAAACAGCCAACCTGTAATAGACACCTGATTGGGATTAAAAACCTGAAAAAGATGATATAAGAAGATAAGGAGATAGCCTATTGTGATGGGATTTTTCAAATGCTGCTTCCATTGAGTCTCTTTAGCATTAAAAAGAAGAGACACAAAGGATAATAAAAAGAGAGATTCACATAGTACTCCATAAGGGATACTAACCGGTACTAATCTTTCAAAGTAAAACATTACCGAGGTAGCAAAAATTCCACCATAAAACCCCCATCGATAATCCTTAAAAATCAAGACACAGAATAAAACACCTATGATTACGAGAATAATAATTGGACCTATAAAAAGGCTAATTCTAGCAACAGAAAATGATATTACTAAACTCGAAAGCGTTAATAAAACACCTAACAGCCATGGATGGCAAGATGAAAAAATGTATTTAGCTCTCATTGGCAGTTACTAACATCACTCAATGAAAAGAATCTTTAGAATAAGATATAAATATATAACCAATACAAATATAACAGACCCCCACTTAACCAAGTGAATATCCGTTATTTTGCCTTGCTCTCTATTTTCGTCTTTATCCTCTGTGTTATAAGTGCCCATATCCTAATATAATACTTAATTATTAATCTAAAAATGTTAACAAGGCTAATTTCAAACATACCCTTTAGTATAATTTGCTGCGCGACAAACCTAAATGTATAAGTGATTAACGTTGCAAAAGCCGCACCCACTATTCCAAAAGCCTCTATGAATAAATACATGGTAACTAAGTTCATTAAGGTGGTTCCTATTATAAAGAGAAAGTTGATCTCCGGCCGCCTTGAAGCATCCAACAATATTCCAAATTGTCTCATAAATGGAATAAAGATCATGTAGAATGCAGTGATTTTTAAAATATAACCTGACTCGACATACTTGCTGCCCGCTATTACAAGTACAATCCAATCAGAAAAGAAAAAAACAAACATTGCACCAGGAATCATCAAACCTAAAAGCAGGGCTACAGATTTTTCATACAATCGCGCGTTAATATCTTTACCGTGCTTTCCAAAATTCTCCGCCATTTTGGGGAAAACTAAATTTGCTATGGTTAACGTGGGTATTTCCACAAGATTGGAAATACGAATAGCAGGATTGTAGATTGCTACCGATTCTGTCGAAATCATCTTTCCAAGCATCCAACTATCTATGTTTCTCATAATCAATGATCCTAGGTTGGTCCCTAATGAATACTTTCCGAAGCCTATCATCTGCTTAACACTTACCCATGACAGCTTGACAAAGGAATGTCTATAAAAACTGCCGAAATACCAACTTACTAATGCACCCAATAATACACCTAACAAACTTATGTTTGCAAGCATAGTTAGCTGGAGATCAAAGTCAAATAAAACAGCTACCAATATTAATAGGGTAGGAATTAACGCGCGTGTAAAATGGCTAAAAAAAATTCCCTTAAAATCCATTTTCGATTGTTGTAAATATTCAAAATGCGAAAATGGAACAAACAGAAGATTTGTAATTGAATACACTTTCAGTAGATAGCTTAAAGGTTCAGCATTCCAGAATGCTTGCAAAGGATACGAGACTAGTAATATTAAGATCGATATAATTAATGAATAGACTAGGTTAAGAAAAAATGAGGCCGATCCTGTTTGGTCGCGGTTGGTCGGTGCGGTAAGGAATGCAATTAATGGTTGCTTTATAAAACCTTCACGAAGAGTTTCTAAAATTGATGTGAGACTCATAAATAAAACCCAAACACCAAAATCATTTTTAGATAAAACTCTAGCTAAAATAAAGAAACTTACAAATCCCAGAAATACTACTGAAAATTTATCCATAGTGGTGTAAAGACCAGGCTTAAACCATTTATTTATTTTAAATTTGTTCATATAAGTACAACAAAAATGAACAAAAAAATAAGTATTCTTCTCTTCATTCTGATTGTTTTAGCGACAAGTTTTATCATTGGATATAAATATTTTCTGCCTGGTTACTTAGCCGATGTAATTATGCAGGATAGTATCCCGCAATTTATCCCTGACTCCTACAAAGAAAAAGTTAAAAATATTCATGAGCCATTAAATAAGTACAATAAGCAGATTTTAGAAGTTGCCGACTCGTTAGATCTAAGCCTGGACCAAGTTTTACAAATCATTGAAAGCATTGACCCAAATGAAGTACTAAAAGTTTATCACCTGCTGGAAAATAAAAATATTGAGGATAGTGACGAAGTCTTCTCTTTAATAGAACAAAATATTACAATAAAAGATGTTAATATTAAATCATATCAACAACTCTTTAACAAATACGCAACACCAGCAAGGATAAACAGAGGGTTACGATATGCAGAAAAGCACGAACTAATCGCCAGTTTGGCTCCAGAAACAGCCAAAAAAATCGCTAAAAAAATCGCCTTAAAATATTATAGTAAGGAAAATATTTCAAGGGAAGATATGAAGATTCTTAAAGTTCAAGATCCTTAATATTTACCTTGTTCAGTATTCCACCAGCTAATCTTTCTTTTAATGACTTGAGATAGATAATTGACTCCCTATCAAGTTGACCGAAGGATGTTTCGGCTGAGAAGACTGGAATTACCTTTTCAACATACTTAGCTAGTTCCTTCGAGTCTGAATAATCATTTAATGCAGCTCCTTCAAGGAACACATAGTCATAATCAACTGATACCGCCCTAATCAACTGATCAAAACTCCTACCTGATAAAATCTCTTCAGGAGATTCGTAACCACCATTATTTCCAATTATAAAAATGTTTTTAAACGGAGTAGGACTTACTAAGTCATAAATATTATTCTCCCCCTGATCAAAGTCCTTTTGAGCAAATTGTCCCTTCGTAAGAAGTTTTACTTCGTGATCCTTATATCCTTCCAATAACCTAATCTCTCCTTTCTTTATACTTAACCACTTGGTTAAGCCATTATTCTTGAAGTTTGTATCAATTATAAGAATTTTTTTGTTGACGAGGCTCAGAACATACGCAAGAGTATAAATAATAAAAGTTTTTCCTTCTCCCTTCTTGCAACTCGTGATCAAAAACACTTTTGAATTTGTTAACTCAATCTGAAACCGGAGTTTACGAACATATTCTTTGAACATCTCCATTTCAAGCACATTGCTTTTGGATTCAAAAAGTGTATTAAAATTAAGAGTTTGAGTATTTACTTTAATTAACTGCTCGGCTAATTCCAATTGCACAACGCGCTTAAATATTCCAACAGTTCTTAATTTAGAATCCATTAACTCGATTACCACAAAAACAAAAATGCAAAAGAAAAGCGAAGCAAATCCCGCGGCTGCAATCAACAGTACTTTCTTATTACTTATTGGATAACCAGGAGCTGATGCCTTGTATAATTGTCTGATAGTGCCCGTAGAAGCAAGTAATTTATTATTTGCTTCATTAAACCGATTAACGGCTTCAAGATACTCCTTAGTAGCAACATCTACTTCAGCCTGCAGGCTAGACACAACGCCCTCCTTGGAAACATAGCCAGAAATGCTTCCACGTAGGTTTCTTAGTTTACTACTAATCGAACTCAATTTCGATTCCTCAATAGCAATCTCGATTTCGAGGTCGTTAATCCTATTTACTAATTCTGATTTAGTTAAACCAGACAATTTACCAGAACCTTGACTAAGATTTGCCATCTCAATCTTTAATTGATTTCTTAGAAGGTTTAAAGAGTCAAGCAATACTGAATTGTTAGAACCCGATGTGATGTATTTTTCATTCAAACTATTAATTCTATTTCGCAAAAAAAGCACTCTTGAATTTGTTCCTGTTGATCCTATCGAAGAATTTCCACCTTCTAAGGCATTTAGCTCATTCCTAAACCTTTTTAACGACAAATTAAAACCATAAATATTGCTTTCAATTGTACTTTGTTGCGTTTCTAATTCTGAAATTTGAAGTAATTTTGAATTCCCTTCTTCACCTGAATTAACAAAGCTGTTTGTTGCTTTAAACATCTTTAATGATTCAGATTTTTCGTCCATTTCACTTTTTTTCTGCTCAACAAGTTGTTTAAAAAAACTCACTGATATACTAGATCCTTCCTCGCGCTGCCCCCGGTAATATCGAAGAAACTCCTCGCAAAATGCATTTACTGCATATGCAGATAAAGCTGGATTTTCGGAAACAAACTCTATCTGAATAAAATCGGTATTTGGAACCCTATAAATTTTTAATCCTCCTTTAACGAATTGATAATTGTATCCAAATGCGTCCAATGTCTTTAATAAAATCTCAGAGTTTAGGTCATCGATTGTAAGTAATTGTAAGTCATTTAGCTTCTTTCTAAACTCGCTTTTGGACAAATTCAGATCATCTTCCGTTATGTTAAACTTTTCATCTTTCGAAATTTGGCGAAAAGCCGATTTGGTGGAATCAATATCATGAAGAACCAAACGATAGGAAATAAGATTATTACAAATACCTGAATTCATTGAAGTCAAAACATTGTTAAAATTCAGTTCAATGTCTCTGGGCGATGCTCTCTCATCAGAGACGCGGATAGCTTCATTTGTAGTAAAGCCTGTCGCAATCTGTGTAGATGCTTTATATTGATTTACGAGACTTAGCGAGAAAAAATAGGCTCCTCCAGCAGATATGGCAGGAATTATAATTAACCACCATTTCCTTCGCCAAAGAATCTTTATAATGTAAACGATATCCATCGATTGCCTTTGATTTTAGTTAGAAATTATTTGACTTAATAATACAAGAACCTGTTTAAAGGTAACAATTAAATTATGTTACTTGATTGTTATCCACCAAGTCCCAGAATTGCTTAACTCGATTGGCCCATGTGTTATCCTTTGCCACCGCTATCCTCCTTTGTCTCATTTCCAAACTTTTTTCAGAAAGCGCCCTTTCAATTCCGACTAAAAAGTCTTCATCATTCTTGGCTATATAAATGATATCCTGAAATAATTTAATATCAACAGAGAACTCGGTCGAAACAACGGGTTTGCCCGCTGCCATATATTCATTGATTTTTAATGGATAAATGCTACGTGTTAATTCATTAACCTTAAATGGCAAAAGTGTACAATCCATTACAGATAAATACTGTGGCAAATCAACCAGTTTTTTAGCACCCACAAAAACAACGTTAGTTAGTTCTTCGAACCTATAATTATGATGGCCAGCATCATTTCTAGGTCCCACCATTAAAATCGTACAGTCCTGGAATCTATGAGCTACTGAACGAATGAGTGTATAATCCAAACGAAGACAAATATTACCAATATAACCTATAATAGGCTTTTTAAGAGATTTCAAAGATTCCGGAAGGCTTTCCATTCGACTACTTGCCTGATTAAAAAGCGAAAAATCTGCAGCGTTTGGGAAAAATGTAACTGGGTTGTTAATTGTTGACAATTTTTCAACCAAATCTGACGAGGTAGCTAACCTTAAATTTGCCGCTTTCAGTGCTTTCAGTTCGTGATAAGGGCCATGTTTTTTGACATATTCTGATTCTTTTATGTTGTCTCTGGATTGGTAAATTATCAGTTTCGGGTCTATCCCCTTTGGTAATTGATAAGCGTAGAAAGGATTGTAAGAGTTGAAAAGTATATAATTTTTTAGATCAAAGTCTTTTATTGCCCTTCTTAAACTGATTGTGAACAATAGGTTGTTAAAAGATGAAAATAAATCATATAGATAACCGCTTGGTAACCAATTTATTGGAATCACAGCTAGTGGCGTGATCGCAATCCAATTTTTATTTTTTGGATCAATTTGATGATAAATTCCAATTCCAAAGAGTAGTGCTTTGATTCGTTTGCGGATAATTTGGCTTCTCCAGCCTTTTATAACATCTTTCCAAGTGAAGGGATTATCAAAAAAAAGTACCAATTTCGACTTTGATAGCTCTTTTGCGATTGAAATAGAAGCAGAAGAATAATCCTGATCCCAACGTGATCCAGTAACCAACAAAATCGCGTCATAACCCACTGCGCCTTTCGTTTTATTTGCCATAATTTGCAGATGCTATATTTGGAAGCATTAGACCTCAAAATTAATAAATCAAGAGTATTGAATGACGTTGGAAGTTAATGCGATAATTCTTATTTAGAAATCGGATATCAATGAAAATTCTCGGTATTTCAGCATTCTATCATGACTCTGCGGCTGTAATTATTGAAGATGGGGTGATTATCGCTGCTGCCCAGGAAGAAAGATTTACGCGCAAAAAACACGATCCAAATTTTCCCTCCCATGCTGTGAAGTTTTGCCTTCAATATGCAGGGGTTAAGATTGATCAGCTTGACGCGATTGCCTTTTATGATAAGCCATTACTTAAGTTCGAACGACTTTTAGAAACATACTACGCTTTCGTACCCAAAGGATTATCCTCCTTTATTACCGCTATTCCTGTTTGGCTTAAGGAAAAAATGTTTCTTAAAAGGCTGATTCATGAAGAGCTTGCGAAAATCGAAAGTTACGATAAGAAAAAAGTTAAACTTCTTTTTCCTGAACATCATCTATCTCATGCAGCGAGTGCCTTCTACTCATCCCCGTTTGAAGATGCAGCCATCCTTACGATCGATGGCGTGGGCGAGTGGGCAACTGCTTCTATCTGCCATGGTAAGGGGAAGGATATCAAAATCCTTAAGGAATTAAAGTTCCCTCATTCCCTGGGGTTGCTTTATTCTGCTTTTACCTACTTTTTAGGTTTTAGAGTAAATTCTGGTGAGTATAAACTCATGGGCTTAGCCCCTTATGGCGTACCGGGCAGTGAAGATGTAAAGAAATATGTTGAGATCATCAAAAAGAATTTGATTGATCTGAAAGAGGACGGTTCCATTTGGCTCAATCAAGAGTATTTCAATTACGCCACAGGACTTCGCATGGTGAATGAAAAAAAATGGGAGAAACTCTTTGGGTTTCCGTATCGTAAACCGGAGGCTGAACTGGAACAACATCACTGCAATCTTGGATTAGCTATTCAAGAAATAACTGAGGAAGCGGTTATCAGAATGGCGCAGGAGGCTAAAAGGCTAACTAACTCAGAGTACCTATGTATGGCCGGAGGAGTTGCATTAAACTGTGTTGCCAACGGAAAGGTCTATAACACCCGGATTTTTAAAGACGTGTTTATTCAACCTGCAGCCGGAGATGCGGGTGGAGCGCTCGGAGCCGCTCAAGCTGCCTATCATATTTACTTTGAAAAAGATCGCATTCTGCCAAATGGAATGGATGCCATGAAAGGTTCCTATCTGGGCCCGGAGTATTCCGACCTCGATGTAGAACTCACCAAAAGAAAATACAATGCTCAGGCTACCCATTATGAGGATTTTGAGCAACTCTGCAAACATATTTCCCTAAAGTTATCCGAAGGAAATGTAATTGGTTGGATGCAGGGCCGTATGGAATTCGGGCCTCGCGCTTTAGGCGGTCGTTCCATTATTGGTGATCCCAGGAATGAGGAGATGCAGAAAAAATTGAATGTAAAAATTAAATACCGTGAGTCTTTCCGGCCGTTTGCACCTTCTGTATTGGCCGAAGATTGTGCAACGTATTTTGATCATGATTCATCATCCCCTTACATGCTTTTGGTTCAGCCTGTTATAAACGAAAGAAGAAAAACGTTACCAGAAGGTTATAACGCCATGTCATTAAAAGAAAAGCTCTATCATCTTAGATCTGACATGCCAGCCATAACTCATATCGATTTCTCTGCCCGCATTCAAACCGTGCACAAGGAAACCAATCCCAAATATTATGAACTCATAGAGGAATTTAAGAAACTTACAGGGTATGGTGTTATTGTAAATACAAGTTTCAATGTCCGCGGGGAACCCATTATTTGTACACCCGAAGATGCATATCGTTGCTTTATGCGAACAGAAATGGATTTTTTAGTAGTTGGAAATTTTGTTTTTGATAAAAAACAACAACCTGAGTGGCTGGAAAAGGATAATTGGAAAGAGGAATTTACTCTTGATTAATTGTATAAAATACATAACGAACTAATTCATATATAGCTATGGACTTCTTAAAAGATCTTTTTAAGTTTATGACCGAAAGAAAGAAATGGTGGTTAACCCCTATCATTCTCCTGTTAATATTTATTGGTATATTAATCGTTGTTGGTGGAGGCTCAGCCGTAGCTCCATTTATTTATACACTATTCTAAATATTTAACTGTGCACAATCAAGATCGGTATAAAACCATACTCGTAATTGTAACCGGATTTCTCGCCATATCCTGGATATTTAATATCCCAATACTTGCCAAAATCTCCACTGGAATCGGTGCGTTATGTGTCTTTTTCCCCAAAATTGCCAAATGGGTTGAATGGATATGGTTTAAAATTGCACTGGGATTAGGCTGGATTAACTCCCGGATACTGCTTTCTGTAGTTTACTTTGTCTTCCTTTTGCCGATTGCATGGCTATCACGTCTATTCACGAAAGATCCCTTGCAACTAAAAGGTAAAGGATCCAATAGTCTTTATACCACGCGTGATCACCTTTATAAGAAGGAAGACCTTGAAAATATCTGGTAACTGGATTTCTTATGAAACCCATTATAAAACTTCTTAGAATAAAGCAATGGGTTAAAAACCTGTTTCTATTTATCCCTACATTTTTTGCCGGAAATATATTCGAATTTTCACAACTATCCGTTTTAGCAATAGGCGCTTTTGCCTTTAGCCTGGTGGCTTCCGGGGTTTATGTAATTAATGATTACCATGACAGAAAGATCGATCAAATACATCCTAAAAAAAGATACCGACCGATAGCATCCGGAGAGATTTCCGGAAAAACAGCTTTAATTTTAGTACTCGTTCTTATCCTGGCGGGACTCGCCATCGCACTGACATTGAAGCTGGAATTCTTTTTTATTCTGCTAGCCTATTTTATGCTGAATCTCGGATACTGCTTTGGTTTAAAAAATATCCCCATCCTGGATCTGTTTATTGTTGCCTCTGGATTTCTCCTTCGTGTTTATAGTGGGGGTGTTCTTGTTGATGTTTTTGTCTCTCATTGGCTTTCTATTATGATTCTTTTACTGGCTCTATTCATCGTGATCGCTAAAAGACGTGACGATTTAGTTCTCCATGAGCAAACAGGTCAAAATTTACGTGAAGTCTCCAAGTCATACAATGTGGAATTCATAAATTCATGCTTAACCTTACTTTCCTCTGTTATTTTGGTTGCCTATATCATGTACACAGTTTCACCGGAAGTATCCGAAAAATTTTCAAGCGACTATTTATTCGCGACATCCATCTTCGTTATGGCCGGTATTATGCGGTACCTTCAAATTACTTTTGTTGAGAAGAGAAGCGGTTCGCCAACAGAAATTCTGTTAACTGATAAGTTCATTTTGTTAACAATACTGGGCTGGGTAATTAGTTTTTACCTCATTATCTATTCGAAGTGAGAACTCTAGTTTTATTCGATTTTGATGGTACTATCACCCGGGATGATACATTATTTACTTTTATTAAATACTACCATGGAAGAGGAAAGTATTTAGCAGGACTACTTTTACTCAGTCCAATTTTATGCTTGCACCTATTGAATATTATTTCAAATCAACGAGCTAAAGAAGTTGTCTTAACGTGGTTTTTTAGGGGCAGTAGTATTGATCATTTTAACAATGCCTGTTCTCATTTCTCCAAGATCGTAGATGCTATCGCTCGCCCAGCCGCAATCGCTAAATTGATTGAGTTCAAAAAACAAGGATACCAGATTGCCGTAGTTACAGCATCGCCAGAGAACTGGGTAAAGCCATGGTGTGATAAAAATTCACTTTCCTGTATTGCGACCAAGCTTGAGATCCAGGGAGATAAATTAACCGGTAAAATCAAGGGTAACAATTGCAATGGAATAGAGAAAGAAAAAAGAATTCGATCAGAATATGACCTTGCCTCTTTTGATCACATTATTGCCTTTGGCGATTCGAGGGGTGATCAGGAGATGTTAAAACTTGCCCACGCTCAATTTTATAAGCCATTTAGGAACTGAACTATCGGAAGAAATTTATTTCAATTGTATCAGAATTTTCATTTTCTTCTACTGTTTGTTCGAGCCTAATACGGTAATTACCTATACCTACCGAAGCTAATTGCTCAATAATCACTGCTAACCGATCTTTCATCAGCTTACTTTCATTCCCACTAGCAGTCAATTGAAATTTAATTTCTGTCTTAACGAGTAATTTATTTGCAATAAAGTAAATGAGTTCTTTTTGTCCGGATGTTAAAGTTGCAGAACCCTTCGCAAAAATTATTTTTCTTGACACGGAAGTGCCAATGAGATCTCCTATTTCCTTAGCTGTTAGATACTGTCTATCAAAACTTAAGGAAACAATAGTTCTCTTATTAACCTCAGCTTCAAATAAATCTGCTTTGTTATTTAATTTAATGCTAGAAAAAAAGGCAGTGGTATCGTGGAGGAAAAAATATGAATCAAAGAATTTGGAATTAATTTTTTCTCCCAAATTTCTTGGAGTAGACCACGTCTCCCACGAGTCAAACAAACGATCACAATAAAATATATCTGCATCGCCAAATCCCTGATGTCCATTACTGGAAAAGTAAAGTCGCTTCTTGTCGAGGCTTAAAAACGGGGAGATTTCAAATCCTTTGGTATTGATCGTAGGTCCCAAATTCTTGGGATTAGTCCAATTGCCAAAAGAATCTTTCAGGCTCACATACAAATCTTCTTCCCCAAAACTGTCAGTTCCTTTCATGGAGATCATGATAACATCGAAGTCGGGGTGGACGTAGATGCCGACAAAATCGTCCCGGTTGATCCCCGGAATGGGGATAAATTCTGGCTCACCCCAGATGCCGCTGCTGAGTTTGGAAAACGAAATGCCGCTCTTTTTGGAATAGGCATTTAACAGATAGACAACCGTGTGGTCGTGGTTAACACCAATCACGGCATTGGACCGTTTGTTATTCCAATGATAACTCATGTTGGCAGCAGGCATCCAGTTACCATTGTCATCCTTTTTGGAAACCCAGATGTCGGTGCCCGCATACTTGCCACCCATATTGTTCGCATGAAAGGCCCGGGAAAAGTATAATGTCTTGCCATCGCGGGATAGCAAGGGGGCCAACTCTTCGTCATCGGAATTTATTTGAGAACCTAACTTGATCGGCTCACTAAATACCAAATCCTGCCCGCTCACGTGCGAGGCCCACAAACAAATAAAAGCGAGTAAAATCGTTCTCATGCGCATTTACCAAAATCTCGGTCTCAGCTTAAACTTATTAAAGAGCGTAAGGCCCAGCACCAACTCATGTGTATTTACATTGAAGTTATTAACCTCTGAAGTATAGATGTCATACGAATAATTGATGGCGAGGTTGGTGGTAGACAATCCAACTAACAAAGACACTCTCGAATCCGATCCATAAGCAGTTCCCAAAGACAATAAATTTTTATATCGCACCCTGACGTTTGCAGTCCAGAGTAAGTCATACCCCTCCGCATAGATTATTTGCACGCCTGGTGCGAGATCAAGTTCCTGGTTTAATGTAAAGACCGTTCCGGTTTGAAGTCGAAAACGAGATTCCTGGTTAAGGGTAAAGAGTTGGTCGCCATTGAGTCTTTCGGTTACAAAATTGGAAGTCGATAAGCCCAGAAAAAACTTTTTGGAATAGAGCACCGTGCCAAAGTCAACCAAAAAAGTATTTTGATTTCCCTGGCCCGATTCTACCAGGCTTCGATAAAACAAATCATTGACATCATCGCGCACCACCAGGCCAGAAAAATCGAGGCGCTGGTTGGTGTAGCCCAACCGCGTACCCAACGAGATATTCAGCTTTCCGGAAATAGGCAGATGATAAGCATAGTTCATGTTGGCGCCAAACGACTGGTACGGTCCTACTGTTCTGTTTGTAAGCATCCCGCCCAACCCATGCCGTCTCCTGAATTTTTTATCGTTCTGGATATCGTCAAAAACTTGCGGGTTTGACACGCGTAACGAATTATTTCTCCGGCCCGAACGGGAAGCGCTGTTTAACGCCCCATAAGCACTGAGGTAAAGATTGTTGTTTTTAATCCCAAAATTATTCCATCCTTCTCGCACGCCTGATTTCACATCCAGAAAATCATCCATGCCTGTGAAGCCCGCATTGACGGCCGGCAGGTTTAGATAATATTGGGTATAGTCATCCTCCTGCCCTTTTGCATCAATGCAAAGCAGCACTACAGTTGCACTATAAACACTCACTATCCTTAACCAACTGATCATCGTAATATAGTTACATCGCCCTGATACTTCCTTTTGCCATCATTCAAATAGATGGTGTATAGATACGTTCCTGCAGGAAGTTCCATCCCATTAAACCTACCATCCCATTTACAATCTTTCGTTTTACAATTATAGACCAACCTTCCATTCCGGTCGAACACAGAAATATTGATGTTCGAATAAAACTCCAGATTCACAAAATCCCAGAAGTCATTTACATTGTCGCCATTGGGAGTAAAGGAGTTGACAATACTCAACTCTGGAAATACTTCGGTGATCGAAACAATTCTGGAGATAACATTACTATTGTCTACACTGTCTTTCACAATTATACTTACTCGTTTATCGGATACGGTGGCATCTCCCGTAACAGGGCTACTGAATAAAACTTTGGCCAACGCCAATTCATAGTTTGCGCGGGTATCTCTTCCTGTTAATTCAAGTTCACCCGTAGTGGCATTGAAGGAAGACGTGATGGCCAAACTCACACCGGTACCTGGTGAAAGCAGATCACCGGTGGTAAAGTTTTCTGTGATTGAGATTTTGGCCGAGTAGATAAAATTATCATCCACATCGTTAATCACCGTGGTGGTGGTAATTGGAATGGCAGGATCGCCAAGACTGTATAGTATAGGTGTGGTTTCAATATTACTTAACACCGGGGCATCATTTACTTTTGTAATCCGAATAGAAAGTGTTGCCTCTTGTGCAGCTAAAAATGTTCCTTCAAAAGCATTCCATCGGAACAAATCTGTTCCGTTAAAATTTGTATTGGGCAAATAAAAGAAGTTTTGAATGGAGCCATTCTCTACCATAATTTCGGCACCCACGGCAACAGCCGTTCCCTTCCAAAACAACACGCCATTGGTGGGCTGGCTAACAATTTTTATATAAACAATCGGGCTACCCGAAAAGCTGGTAAAATTGTCCGTAAAAGTTGAGTAACTAAAATTGAACTGTATGTCTTCCTGAGTTTCAATATTGAAACTTGTAATAACAGGTGGAAAATTTGGCGTCACCGTGAGGGTGCCCGGTACATACGTGAAATTATAATTATTATCACTCCCCCCGACAACCGTAATGGGATATCCGCCTACCGGTGACGAGGTAGTGGCCGTGGTGGTTGCCTGGGGTGTAACATCCAGATCACTTTCATCATCCGCATTAAGAAATCCGCTATAAGAAATTGTCAAGAGTGGATTGGGTGTTCCCAACAACCGGGTTTGATCATTGGCGGTTGCCGTTAAGGTTGCTTTGGTTATTGTTAACGATCCTGAAACGTAACTGAAATTGTAGTTATTATCATTTCCGCCAGATACAGTTATAGGATAGCCGCCAGCAGTTGAAGCAACGTCCGCTGTGGTGATTGCAACAGGTGCTGTGTCCAGTGATGTTTCTATTTCACCATTTACAAATCCAGTATAATTGATTGTAAGCGCTGGGTTGGCAGCTCCGTAGGTTCGACTCAGATCATTCGCAGTAGCCGTTAAGTTGATTTTGTTAACGTTTATCAAAACAGTTGTACCGTTTACGCTTCCATAATCCAACGTATTGGTTGGCGTAAAATCAACGGATAACGATTGATTAACCCCGGCATTTAAAATTTCACCCAATGCTGGAGTGTAAGTAAAGGTGCCTGGCACATTAGCTGTTGCATTTAGTTGGGTTGACCCTAATGGTGTTCCATAAGAAATAGCTGCCGGATTTGACCAGGTAATTACCGGGAAGGATTTAACTACCGATATCAGGACGGTTGTTCCTAAAACCGAATTGAAGTTTGCGCTGTTGGTAGGCGTGAAATTAACTGACAAGATCTGGTTAGTGCCCACATTCAAAATCGTGCCACTGGCAGGCGTGTATACGAAGGTGCCGGCTGTGTTTGCCGTTGCATTTAATTGGGTACTACTTAATGCAGTTCCGAAAATAATCTGGGCGGGAGTAGGCCAGTTGATGATTGGGGTCGCTTTGTTTACCGTGATTTGAGTTGTGGTTCCGTTAACAGCATTATAATTAGCTGTATTGGTTGGAACAAAATTGACGGATAAGTTCTGATTCGCACCTGCATTCAAAATGGTTCCGGCAGCCGGAGTATAGGTATACGTGCCGGGCACTGTTGAGGACGCATTAAGTTGAGTGCTACTCAAGGCGGTGCCGTAAGTGATAGCCGCGGGAGTTGCCCAATTGATAACCGGGGTAGCCTTGTTCACAGTGATTTGCACGGTTGTACCTTCTACGCTGTTAAAATTGACATTCGTTGGAGTAAAATTTACTGACAATATCTGATTTGGCCCTGCATTCAAAATTGTTCCTGCAGGTGGAGTGTATGAAAATGTTCCTGGAACAGATGCAGTGGCGTTCAGCTGGGCCGCAGTAAGAGTTGTGCCGTAGGTAATTGCAGTTGGTGTTGTCCACGTAACGGTTGGAGTCGCTTTATTTACTGTTATTAAAACCGTAGTACCTGCAACACTATTGTAGTTTGTTCCATCAGTCGGAACAAAATTAGCTGACAACACCTGATTCGCTCCGGCATTTAATATTGTTCCGCTGGCCGGTAAGTAAGTGAACGTTCCTGCTACACTAGCTGATGCGTTAAGTTGGGTACCACTCAAAGGCGTACCGTAAGTAATAGCAGCCGGATTATTCCATGTGATCACCGGGGTTGCCTTGATGATTGTCAAAATTCCATTTAAGTAAGAGAATGAATAATTATTGTCTAGCCCTCCGCTTACCGTGATGGGATAAGTACCTATAGGACTTGCAACAATTGCCGTTGTGGTGGCCGTGGGTGGAGTGTCAATAACACTTGCTGATTCACCATTTAAAAATCCTGTATACGAAATTACAAATGCAGGATTGGGGGAGCCATAACTTCTTGTAGCATTGGCAGCTGTAGCGGTAAGGGTTGCCTTCGAAATCGTAAGGGTTCCTGCAACATAAGTAAAACTATAATTATTATCAGATCCGCCTGCCGCAGTAATTGAATAGGTTCCTACTGAACTGGTAACCGTTGCTGATGTGGCTGGTACCGGAACCACATCAATAACCGATGCATTCTCTCCATTTACAAAGCCTGAATAATTAATTACAAAAACCGGGTTTGATGCGCCATAAGTGCGACTCGTGTTGGCAACGGTGGCTGTAAGATTAGCTTTCGTAACGGAAAGTGTGCCGGGTGTAAAGTTAAATACATAGTTGTTATCACTCCCTCCTGCTATGTTAATAGTGTATGTTCCGACCGGGCTCAATGCGCTAGCTGCCGTAGTTGCCAACGGTGCAGAATCAATTACTGCTGCCGTTTCCCCATTTACAAAACCAGCATAAGTAAATGTCAAAGCAGGATTAGTTGCACCATAGGTGCGTGTTTGATTTGTAGCCGTTACCGAAAGTGTTGCTTTGTTGATGGTCATGGTACCCGGTTGCAGGATAATTCCATAGTTAAGCGCTGAACCTCCACTAAGCGTAATCGGATACGTTCCCACGGCAGTGGTTTGATTGGCAGCTGTTGTAATCGAGGGCTGCGTGATCGATGTAGCGTTATCGCCATTTAAGAAACCTGTATAAACGATGGTTAGGGTTGGATTGGTTTGGCCATACGTTTTTGTAAGGTCAGAGGCTTTTGCAATAAGGGGTGAGGTGTTGATCGTTAAGGTTCCATGCTGAAGTGTAAAATTGTAATTAATGGAGGCGCCTCCAGCAAGTGTTATCGGATAAGAGCCAACGTTGCTCAAACTGGTTGCCGTTGTCGTAACCGAAGGGCTCGTTACTTCGCTCTCCGTGTCACCATTTACAAAGCCAGAATAGCTGATTGTAAAGGTAGGATTAGCAAGACCATACGATCTGGATTTATCATCCGCGCGGGCGATCAGTGGTGCCTTTGTAATTGTGAGTGATCCGTTAACAAAATTGAACATGTAGTTATTATCCACTCCGCCAGCAGGAACAATTGGAAATACCCCTCCTGCATTATCCCCTGCAATAGCAGAACTCGTTGCCGTGGGCGGTGTGTCAAGTACACTTGCATTTTCACTGTTAACAAATCCGGTGTAATTGATGGTGAACGTTGGATTACTTGATCCATACAATCGGCTTGCGCTAACAGCGGTAGCAGTAATTACCGCTTTGTTTACTGTGATTTGAACGTTACGGTTTACCGAATTGTAGTTGACTCCATCCGTTGGAATGAAGTTAACGGATAAGGTTTGATTAACTCCTGCATTCAGTAACGTGTTTATGGCGGGTGTATAAACGAATGTTCCCGGCACATTGGCAGTAGCATTTAGTTGGGTTGCACTCAATAGGGTTCCATAGGTGATCGCTGCCGGATTGTTCCAGGTGACAACAGGATTATCTTTATTGTTGACTGTAATCTGAACCTGTGTGCTGGGTACCGAATTGTAGTTGGCTGCATCAGTGGGCGTAAAAGTCACTGTTAACGTATAGGTTCCTACCGTAGCATAGGAAGTTCCTGCAGTTGGTGAATAAACAAAAGTACCAGGAACGTTAGCAGTTGCATTCAGTTGAGTGCTGGTAAGCACTTCATTTACCTTGATGGGAAGTGGTGTTGACCACGAAACCACCGGGGTGGCTTTCGTTACCGAGATCAAGGCTGTTCTTCCAAGGATCGAATTAAAATTAATGGCATCGGTCGGAACAAAATTAAGCGACAGGATTTGATTGGTCCCAACATTTAATACAGTGCCGGAAGTGGGTGTGTAAGTGAAAACACCTGGAACGTTAGAGGTAGCGTTCAGTTGGGTTGCACTTAATGGAGTACCATAGATGATTGCTGCCGGATTAGCCCAGGTGATAACCGGGTTTGCTTTGTTCACAGTAATCAATCGCTGAACATCATTTACCGGATTGTAATTATTAGCATCGGTAGGTGTAAAATCGACTGACAAAACCTGATTAGGGCCAGCATTTAATAAGGTTCCAACCGTTGGGGTGTAAACAAAAACTCCTGACACATTGGATGTCGCGTTTAATTGTGTAACACTCAAGGCTGTTCCATAGGTTATAGGCGCAGGCGTAGCCCAGGTAACTACTGGAGTTGCTTTATTTACTGTGATTACTACCGTAGTTCCGTTAACCGAATTATAGTTGGTGGTGTTGGAAGGCGTAAAGTTTACGGTTAGTAACTGGTTCACTCCTGCGTTTAAAATTGTTCCCGCAGGGGGACTGTAAACAAACGTGCCTGGCACTGTGGCTGTAGCGTTTAGCTGCGTTGCACCCAATGCTGTTCCGTATGTGATGGCGGCTGGGTTTGACCACGAAACAATGGGTGTGGCTTTGTTAACGGTAATTAAAACAGTTGTTCCATTAACGCTATTATAGTTAACCGCATCAGTTGGAGTAAAATTAACCGACAAGGACTGATTCATACCAGCGTTTAATATGGTGCCAAGTCCCGGAGCGTATACAAATGATCCCGGAACATTAGCCGTGGCGTTCAATTGAGTTGCGCTTAGGGCCGTGCCATAAGTAATTGGTGCAGGATTAGACCATGAAACAATCGGGGTGGCTTTATTTACAGTAATAATTACAGTTGTTCCATTTACCGGATTGTAATTGCCACCATCCGTTGGTGTAAAATTTACCGATAAAACCTGTCCTACACCTGCATTTAAAATTGTTCCTGCAGCAGGAGTATAAGTCAGTGTTCCCGGCACGCTAGCCGTTGCATTGAGTTGTGTAGCGCTTAATGCTGTGCCATAGGTTATCGATAATGGATTGGACCACGTAATTACGGGATTGGCTTTATTAACCGTAATAAGTGTCGTTGTTCCATCAACAGTATTATAATTAGTTATATCACCAGGAATAAAATTGACAGACAGAACCTGATTTGGTCCTGCATTTAAAATGGCACCGCTTGCGGGTGTGTAGATAAATGTTCCTGCAATGGTTGCTGTGGCATTTAACTGTGTAGCGCTAAGTGGTGTTCCATACATTATTGGCGCTGGGTTCGTCCACGTAACAACGGGAGTTGCTTTTGTGATGGTTAAGGTGGCATTTACATAATTGAAAAGATAATTATTATCTGTGCCGCCCGATACGGTAATTGGATAGTTTCCTACAGAGCTTGAAAGGATAGCTGTGGTAGTTGAGGTTGGAGGTACATCGAGCACCGCTGCTGTCTCTCCGTTTACGAAACCCGAATAGGTGATTGGAAAAGCAGGATTAGCTACACCATAAACCCTGCTCGCATTGAAGACTGTAGCTGTAATGGTTGCTTTGGTAATTGTCAGGATGCCAGGGGTGTAAGTAAAATTGTAGTTGTTATCCGATCCTCCTGTAACCGTAATGGCATAAGGACCTGCCGGGCTCGTTAAAGTGGCAACAGATGAAGCTGTAGGAGTGGCATCCAATACTGTGGAGGTCTCCCCATTCAAAAATCCAGCATAGGTAATTGTAAATGTTGGATTCGGAGAACCATACACACGGCTGGCATCAACGGCAATAGCAGTAACGGTCGCTTTTGTTATAGAAATTGTTCCGGGTGTATACACAAAATTATAGTTGTTATCCAAACCTCCGGAAGGAACAACAGGATACGATCCCACCGGGGTGGTTGCATTTACTGCGGACGTTGCCGTGGGCTCGGAATCTATCACGGCAGCCGTTTCACCATTCAAGAAACCTGAATAACTAATAGTAAATGACGGATTGGCTGCACCATAAGCACGACTTTGATTATTGGCAATTACTGTTAGGGTTGCTTTGGTAACTTCAATGACCGCGTTTGTGCCATTCACCACATTGTAGTTTGTCAAATCTGTTGGAGTAAAGTTAGCCGTCAGTAACTGACCTGCTCCTACATTTAAGATTGCTCCAACTGCCGGTGTATAAATAAATGTTCCTGCAACTGTTGCTGTAGCATTTAACTGAGTCGTACTAAGGGGTGTGCCATACGTTATTGCTGATGGATTGGACCATGAAACAATAGGTGTAGCTTTTGTGATTGTTAGTGTTGCATTAACGTAATTGAAAAGGTAGTTATTATCAGAGCCACCCGATACCGTGATTGGATAAGATCCTACAGGACTTGTAAGTATTGCGGTTGTTACAACTGATGGAGTTACATCCAGCACGGTTACTGTCTCGCCATTTACAAATCCCGTATAAGAGATTGGAAAAACCGGATTGGCTACACCATACACACGACTTGCATTGGCCACCGAAGCCGTAACCGTAGCTTTCGTGATTGTCAGTGTTCCTGAGGTATATAAAAAATTGTAATTGTCATCCGATCCACCGGCTACTGTAATGGCATAAGTACCTACCGGGCTAGCCAATCCGGCAACAGAAGAAACCATAGGCGCAACATCCAATACGGCAGCCGTCTCGCCATTCAACAGGCCTGTGTAGGTAATAGTAAATACCGGATTCGCAGAACCATACACTCGACTGGCATCAACCGCCATGGCAGTTACGGTCGCCTTTGTGATAGCAATCGTTCCGGAAGTATAAACAAAATCATAATTATTATCAGAGCCTCCGGAAACAGTAATGGGATATGTTCCTACCGGAGTAGTACCGACCACTGCGGATGTTGCAAGGGGTGCAGACTCAATCACAGATGAAGTCTCGCCATTTAAAAATCCGGAATAACTTACTGTAAAAACCGGGTTAGCGGCTCCATAGGTGCGACTTTGATTATTAGCAATCACACTGAGTGTGGCCTTTGTAATTGTCAAGGTTCCAGAAACATAAGTAAAATCATAGTTATCATCTACACCACCTGCAACCGTGATTGAATAGGATCCTGCATTGCTGATTAAATCAGCACTCGTTGAAGCCGTAGGCAATGTATTTAGCACGGTGACCGTTTCACTATTCACAAAACCTGAATAATTTATCGTCAACACGGGATTTGTTGATCCATAGGTTCTTGATTGATTGTTGGCCGTGGCAACAATTAATGCTTTCGTGATTGTAAGTGTACCAGCGACATAAGTAAAATCGTAATTATTGTCGATGCCGCCTCCGGCCACGATTGGATATGCGCCAACCGGGGAAGTAGATATCGCTGTTGATGATCCGGACGGTGGTGTATCCAATACAGACACAGTTTCGCTATTTACAAAACCCGAATAGCTTACACTAAAAACCGGATTGACAGCTCCATAGGTTCGACTCTGATTATTGGCTGTAACCGTAAGCATTGCCTTGTTGATGGTAAGTGTACCGGCTGTATTGACGATGTCATAATTTTCATCCAAACCACCGGTCAGTAAAATCGGAACTGAACCAACAGGCGTGGTAGTCACTGCTGTTGAAGATGCTGTAGGTAAGGAATTTATTACGGCAATGGTTTCTCCATTGACAAACCCCGTATAGGTTATCGTAAATACTGGATTGGCGGCACCATATAAACGGATTTTGTTTTCAGCTGTAGCGGTTAGCGTTGCTTTATTTACTGAGATTAACTGGGAAGTATTTACAGATTCGTAATTGTTTGCATCTGACGGTATGAAATTCAAAGACAAAGTCTGGCTTACACCAGCATTCAGCAATGTTCCTGCTACAGGTGAATAATTATAAGACCCTGATACCGAAGCTGAGGCATTTAATTGCGTACCACTTAATAAGGTTCCATAGGTGATCGCTGCCGGAGGCGACCAGGTAACAACAGGCGTTGCCTTTGTGATCGTCAGGACGCCATCCACGGTAGAAATATTGTAGTTATTATCCGATGCTATGGAAAGCGTAATGGCGTAGGGCCCAACCGGACTGCTATTATCAGCTATCGATGAGGCTGTAGGCGGAGTATCCAAATCTGATGCATCATCCCCATTTACAAATCCCGAATAGACAATTGTGAAAACCGGATTCGTTGTGTTGTACACCCTGGTTTTATTTTCGGCAGTTGCGGTGAGGTTCGCTTTAGTGACTGTAATCAGTACCGAAGTAACGGGTACTGAATTGTAATTATCCGGGTCGCCAGGTACAAAACCCACGGATAAGGTTTGTCCAACACCAGCATTCAATACAGTTCCAGCCGGTTGCTGATAAGTAAACGTACCAGGAACATTTGCTGAAGCATTCAATTGCGTGGCGCCAAGCGGTGTGCCATAAACTATGGTCGCAGGATTTGCCCACGTTATGACCGGAGTTGCTTTTGAAATGGTAAGCGTGCCGTTGACATTCGTAATCGCATAGTTATTGTCAGATCCACCCGTTAACGTAATCGGATACGATCCAACCGAACTATTAGTAATAGCCGTAGTCGATGCGGTAGGTTGCACAGTTAAGACTGATGCATCATCTCCTGTAATAAAACCTGAATAGCTAATCGTTAATGCGGGATTTGCTTCACCATACACTTTGGATTTATTATCTGCTGTTGCCGTGAGTGACGCTTGATTAACAGTGATTGAAACGGTAGTACCGAGTACACTTTCGTAATTGGTTCCATCGCTTGGTATGAAGTCAGCAATCAATGCTTGATTAATTCCAGCATTCAATACTGTGCTAACCGGAGGATTAAAGGTGAATGAACCTGCAACGGGTGTTGATGCATTCAGTTGGGTGGCACTTAAGGGGGTTCCATAAACAATTGGTGCCGGATCATTCCAGGTAATTACTGGAGTCGCTTTGTTTATTGTTAATGTGCCATTTATATAAGAGAACGAATAATTGGCATCTGATCCACCGGCTGGGATGATGTCATAAAACCCAACAGAACTGGAAGCATTTGCTGACGTGGAACCACCCGGAAGGTCATCCAACACGGATAAAGTTTCACCCAGTACAAATCCAGCATAGAGAAATGTAAATTCAGGATTCGCTTGGCCATATAATCTCGTCTTATTTTCGGCTGTCACAGTAAGAGAAGCTTTGTTAACTGTCAGTAATTGCAATTCATTCGAAGCAGGGTTGTAGGTTGCATTACCTGCCTGCGATGCTGTAATGGTTGTGGAACCTGCTCCCACGATTGTTACCGTAGAACCGCTGATCGTTGCCACGAGGGGATCACTACTTATATAACTAACCGACAGACCTGAAGAGGCTGATGCGCCAAGCGAAAAGCTTGTCTCACCATAAGTTTTATCGGCAAGTGCGCTAAAGTTTATTGTTTGATCGAGCTTGATCCCCTCACCTACCAGGTTGATAATAAAGGGAGTGTCGGGATCATCAGTTGCAATTTGAATAGCTGCATTTCTGGTACCGCTCAGGGTTGGTACAAATGAGATGGTAAAACTGGTTGTAGCTGAAGGTACCAGCAGTGTGCTTAGTCCTGTGGTGTTCAAATCAAAATCTGTACTATGGGCTCCGGTTAGTGTTACACCCGTAATATTTAGGTCTTCCGGAGAACCTATGTTTTCTAAGGTTACCGTTATAGCCGATGAGGTGGCCAACAAATTGACATTACCAAAGTTTTGACTTGCACCACTAGAAACGGGAGTTCCTGCAATGCTAACCTGCAAATCCTGGGTAAATAATTCCCCATTTCTCCGGGTTTCGGCATTGACTTCAGCAAAAAGCGAAGCCCCGGGTAACTGAATAAGCACCAAACTCAGGAAAACCCTGAAATATATGGATAGACTAAAGGTAGACATCACAAAGCCACGGAATAGACAAAAACCTTAAAAATTAAAATTTAATGACCTGATTAAAGACCGACTTGATCAAAAATTCGGCAAAACAAACCCTCTGCAAATCAGTCGCCACCCCGTAAGTTTTACATTTAAAATTTAACAATAATTGAACCGAACCCACAAAGTTAGCATAAAGAACCTGAGTTTATCCGCCCAGAATTCTAAATGTAACTCGTAGTTTCGCCCTCTAAACGATTGAAAAACCGTGATTAGTTTAAGTTTATATATTTTTTGGATTGGGGTGATTCTGGTAGTCTATACCTATGTAGGATATGGGTTGATTATTTACATTTTTTCTAAGGTTTGGGGCAAGTATGGAATTGCTGATTATCAGGCAGATGATAAACTTCCAGAAATAACGCTTCTGATTGCCGCATACAACGAAGAGAGATTTATATCCGAAAAAATAAACAACTCTCTTAGTTTAAACTATCCAGTAGAAAAATTGAACATCTGGGTTGTTGCCGATGGATCGACAGACAAGACACTCGAAATTGCCCAACGTTTTCCCACCATCAAAGTTTTCCACGAACCCGAAAGAAAAGGTAAAATCCATGCTGTGAATCGGGTGATGAAATTTGTTAAAACCTCGATCACCATTTTTTCTGATGCCAATACCGACCTGAATCCGGATGCAATAAAAAATATTGTGCGTCACTTTCAGGACAAAAACGTGGGTGGCGTAGCAGGAGAAAAAAGAATTGCTGTTAATAAAGAGGATAATGCTTCTGGTTCCGGAGAAGGACTTTACTGGAAATATGAGTCCACACTAAAAACGCTTGATTCCAATCTGTCGACTGCCATTGGGGCAGCGGGTGAACTGTTTGCCTTGCGCACTGAATTATATCATGAACCAGCACCCGATACCATCATAGAAGATTTTGTAACCTCCATGAAGATCGTTGCCCAAGGATATCGGTTTGTCTATGAGCCTGAAGCCTACGCGCTCGAAACAGCCTCAGCCACACTAAAAGATGAATGGAAAAGAAAAGTGCGTATTTCTGCTGGCGGAATCCAGGCTATTCTCAGACTTCCTGAACTTTTGAATCCATTTCGCTATGGATTGATTAGCTGGCAATACCTCTCGCACCGGGTGTTGCGCTGGACTCTTGCTCCCTTGGCTTTACCCTTGATCCTGATTTCAAATTATTTTCTTTTCAACGAATCATTTCTCTACCAGATTACCTTTTATTGCCAGATTTTCTTTTACGCGATTGCACTGGCAGGACATTTTTTGCGTGACAAAAAAATTTCTGTTAAAGGGTTTTTTGTCCCTTATTATTTTTCCATGATGAACCTGTCCGTCTTTGCGGGGATTGGTCGCTTATTGCGTAAACAGCAATCTGTAATTTGGGAAAAGTCTGAACGAGCCCTATCCTAGGTACTATTCAAAAATTTCCTGAACCTCCATTTCAAATATCAGATTTGAATTTGCCGGAATAGATGCCGTTGAGTTGGATACAGCCTGGTTACCAAATCCAAGGCCCGAAGGAACATAAAAAGTCGCCTTACTTCCAACCGGAAGCTTCGGTACGCCTGCCTGAAAGGCATAGATGTAGTTGATCACGCGACTGTCAAATGTGTTCGTGGGCCCATTGGTACCTGAAAAGAACACTGTGCCATCTTTAAGTAATTTACCTGTATACGCCAATTTAACTTTATCGTATAAACCGGGCTTCGGTCCAGATCCTTCCTCTGTGATAACATATCGGAGACCCGTTTTGTCTTTAATGGCGGTAATAGAATTATTTACCAGATAGGTATCAATAGCAACTGTATCTGCGCCTAACTGGTTTTTTTCCAACTCCGAAGTAACAACTTCAATTAATTCAATTTCAAAAATCAGGTTAGAATTCGCTGGGATATCATTCACACCTCTGTTACCATAGGCATAGCCAGAAGGTATATAGATTTTTGCTTTCGTTCCCTCCGGCAATAGCGCCAGGCCAATTTGAAATCCAGGAATCAGGCCGTTCATTTGAAACGTTGAATTTGTGCCTTGATCAAAAATCACTTCTGATAAAAATCTGCCTACATATGTGACTTTAACCGTGCTTGAAAGTTTAGGTGGAAAACCAGTTCCTAAAGACTCAATCACAAACCTTACCCCACTGGCATCTTTAAGTGCTGGTATATTGTTGGTTCTCAAATAATTTCCTATAGCTGTAGTGTCTATCGTAAACTGTTCTTCAACAGATAAAGTGGGACCGGAGTCCTTATCAAGACACGACATGAAAACCACAAGCAGGATAAGTACGGGAAGAAAGGAAGAGAGGAAGCGCATTTTTCTATTTTTTTTTACAAAGTAACGGACAATCCAGCAAAAAATTACAATTCAACTTGAATTAGGTTGACTAATGCTGAGCTCTTTCAAATAAGCTTGTATCATTCAAAAACCTGACAACCATCATTGATCGTCTGATGATCATTGTGCATCTTTCAACTAAGAAATTCCAAAAATGAAAACAATACTTGTTCCAACCGATTTTTCTGCCAATGCCAACAATGCGCTGGAGTATGCGGCTGAAATCGCTCAGCTAACCGAAGCTTCGCTCGTGCTGTTACATGTTTACACCCCAGCAGTTTCGAAAAGTAACATCATCAGTGCCTTAATCACAGATGAAGTAGAAGATGCGAAAAAAGAAATTCTGGAAAAGTTGAAAGTTGTGCGCAAAACACTTGAACAGGAATATTCCGGTATTTCATGCAAAACTCAGGTTGCTGTGGGAGAGACTGTTGCTGAGATCATTACAGTTGCCAATCAATTGTCGGTTGATCTAATCATTATGGGAACGCTGGGCGCTAGTAATTTAACCCGCAGTTTATTTGGCAGCAATACCGCTTCTGTCATAGAAGCGTCTACCTGTCCTGTAATGTGCATTCCGGCAGGGTATACTTTTCGGATTCCAAAAAGAATTTTATTCGCCACTAATTTCTCGTTTGATGATATTAAGGCGGTAACTAAGTTGGCAACACTGGCGAAGGCGTTTAAATCGGAAATCATGGTTGGCCATGTTGATACTTCTCCGGAAGAAGATGAAACGGAAGAAATCTCTATGCAAAAATTTATCAGTGAAGTTAAACTCACGAGTGATTATTCGAATATTACCTATCGTATTGTGAACGACCACAATGTTAGCATGGGGTTGGACCTGATCATTCAGGAATCTGATATTGATGTGGTGGCCCTTTCAACCTTCAAAAGAAACTTCTTTGAAAAATTCTATAATCCAAGTCTGACCCAAAAAATCTCCCTTTACACGGATATTCCCATCCTGGTGTTCCAAAACGCGCGGGATGAAGAAAGAACAGGAAAAGATTTTTAGTCATAGCCACGGAAGATAATTAAGGTTTATCTCCCCGTTCAATAGCATCAGTTATGGACGAAACTATAGCATCCAGCTTTTCTGCCGACTCCTGCAGGTGACCATTCATTAGCTGAACTTCTTCTGACATGGGTGCAGACTTCATTAAATTAACCAACCCGAGAATGCTCGCCAGCGGGCTTCTCAATTTATGAGCATTAATAAAAGCTGCTTCCTCAAGGGCTTTGTTTTTTGTTTCCAGTTCTGCCGTTCGCTCGTGCACCAATCGTTCAAGATTTGCATTAATATTTTTTATTTGTTCAGCCTGCATGCGAATCGCTTCATTGCTGGCCTTTAAAGCAAGGCGGGCACGAATTTCCCTTATTACAAGATTGTAACGGGTTTGAATTAACACGCCCGTAAAGATGCTTACGGCTGCCAACAATAATCCACCATTCACAAAAAACTGATCAACCGTTAAACTGGAATTTGATTGAAGAAATACCATGGTTGCGAATGCCGAAACAAGTATAATCCCTACTGAATATTCCCAACGCCACAATACAAACATGGAAGCTCCTATTAGCAACGCCATATAATTCAGATTTTGACCTAGTACATGGTCAAGATCAATCACACTGTAAACAAAAGCGTTTTGTAATGAAATTAATAAGAAAGGAACGATTGCTACTATATAAGATGGTACCTGAAGTTTCTTCCGTATTAACACTGTAGCTAATGTGATGGCCGAAACGCACAGACGCATCACCAACAAAGTTTGCCAACTGCCAGGAATATTAAAGTAATCGGTGATGGCAAAAACAGGATCCAGAATGATCGCCACCCAGGCTACCGTAACATGAAACCGGGAAGAAGCACGCTCCAATTCGGGCTTCCACATCTCCTGAGTAATCAGTTGCACCAAATTCAGATCACCAACATTATCCTTCTTCATGTCGCAAAATAATTCCTTTTTGAAATTCATGAGATTATATTTGACGGCAGGCATTAGATCAACATGAAAAAAGTAAGGTTAGTATTAGGAAGTGGAGGGGCACGGGGCATGGCACACATTGGTGTGATTGAAGAACTAGAACATGCGGGGTTTGAAATTGTAGAGGTTGTAGGTTGTTCTATGGGTGCCGTGGTAGGTGGCATCTATTGCGCGGGTTACCTTGCCGATTATAAACACTGGCTGATCAAACTCACCAAACTGGATGTTTTTCGTTTACTGGATTTTACTTTGTCATCCCAAGGGTTTGTAAAAGGCGAACGCGTTTTTAAAGCAATTGAGGAATTTATTGGTGATCATCAAATAGAAGATTTCAAAATACCTTTTACAGCAGTGTCTGCTGATATCACCAACAAAAAAGAAGTTCATTACCGATCCGGAAGTTTGTTTAAGGCTTTACGATCATCCATTGCGATCCCAACGGTTTTCACTCCCATAAGAGAAGGCAACTCGCAATTGGTGGATGGCGGGGTACTGAATCCATTACCGATGAATTTAGTACACAAAGAAGAAGGCGACTGGGTGGTGGCTGTAAATCTTAATGCTAACCTTCCCTACCAACCTTCCAATCCGTTGGCCGACAAAGAACCCTCTGCCTACCTGAAAATGTTTACTGCGATTCAATCTTCATTTCCGAAATTCGATACCAAAACAGAATCATTGGCAAATCTTGGGCTCTTTGATATTCTTAACAAATCCTATGATCTCACACAAGACCGTGTGACTGAATTGATGATTGACATCTACAAACCAGATCTTGTGATCAACATTTCGCGCGATGCCTGTGGTGTCTTTGAATTTTATAGAGCGAATGAAATCATTGAAGAAGGTCGCAACGCATTTCATCGTGTTTACGACTCATCGATTAAAAATGGTGCTACTCCATAATTATTTCATTACCTTTGCGCGTCACTCCTCCAAATTCCCGTAGAAAAGCGCTTTCTACGTAGCCGCCCAGGCGGATTCGAGCCAAGAGGCGTCAACAATTAAATTCATAATTAAAAAATCTATTCACGGGATACCGTGTATTACAACCATTTTAAAAAATGTCATTCGAAAAATTAAATCTCATTGAACCTATTTTGAAATCTTTAAAAGCGGAGGGTTACACCAACCCTACGCCTATTCAGGAACAAGCCATTCCGGTATTGTTAGAACGCAGAGATCTTCTGGGATGTGCTCAAACCGGTACCGGAAAAACCGCTGCCTTTGCTATTCCTATTCTTCAACATCTTCATCAGGACGAACTTTATAAAAAAGGACCAGCAGGTATTAAGGTGTTAATCTTAACACCCACGCGTGAGTTAGCCATCCAGATTGGTGAAAGTTTTGCAGCCTACGGAAAACTTCTTCGCATCAAGCACACCGTAATTTTTGGAGGCGTCCCTCAACGGTCACAAACAGATGCACTTCGGGCTGGTGTTGAAATTCTGATTGCAACACCCGGACGGTTACTGGACCTGATGGATCAGCGTTTCGTACGTCTTGAACATCTCAAAACTTTTGTACTCGATGAAGCCGATCGCATGCTCGACATGGGTTTCATACATGATGTAAAGAAAATTATTGGTCGCATTCCGGCTAAACGTCAGACAATTTTCTTCTCGGCTACTATGCCGCCAGAAATTTCAAAATTGGCAGATACCATTTTAACCAACCCGGTACGCGTAGAGGTAACCCCGGTTTCTTCTACTGCCAATACAGTACGTCAGGAAATTTACTTTGTGGATAAAAATAATAAGCGTTCACTGTTGCTTCATTTGCTAAAGGACAATGTGATCAATACTGCGCTTGTGTTTACGCGCACCAAGCATGGCGCTGATCGCGTTGCTAAAGATTTGAATCGTGCCGGAGTAATTGCCGAGGCTATTCACGGAAATAAATCTCAAAATGCAAGACAACGTGCCTTGAGTAATTTCAAGTCGCAACAAACCCGCGTACTGGTAGCGACCGACATCGCAGCTCGTGGAATTGATATTGATGAGCTCTCGCATGTAATTAATTATGAATTACCCAACATCCCTGAAACGTATGTGCACCGTATTGGTCGCACAGGCCGTGCCGGTGCGAGTGGTATTTCTATTTCATTCTGCGATGCAGAGGAAAGAGCGTACTTGAAAGACATTCAGAAATTGATTGGCAAATCAGTGCCCGTTGCTGAAAACAATCCTTATCCGTTGAGCAGTTCAGCCATGAGTCGCCCGGTGGAAGCGCCAAAGCAAAACTCACAACGCAGACAAGGATTCAAACGCCCATCATCATCAGGGTCGTTTAAATCGGCCAATACAGCAAAATCAAACTCAGGCAATTCTACTAAGCCAGCAAACTCGACCCAGTCTTCTTCCCGAAGACCAAGTAGAGATTGGAAGAGTATGCCCCGGGAACAGAATTATTAAAAATTAATTGACAGTTGACAATTGACAATATTTGTGGTTACAGATATCTCAATTGTCAATTGTTCATTGTAAACTGTCAATTGATTTTATCATGAAGATTGGACTTCTTTCTGATACGCACAGTTACCTCGATCCAAAAATTCTCAGCTACTTCAGCAACTGCGATGAGATCTGGCATGCCGGTGACATTGGTGATGCGACCGTTGCAAATGAATTGGAGAAATTCAAACCGCTGCGGGCCGTGTTCGGCAACATTGATGACAAAGACATGCAGGTTCGCTTTCCCGAAGATTTGTGGTTTACCTGCGAAGAGCTTACCGTGTGGATGACACACATTGGTGGTGCCCCGCCAAATTACAATCCAAGAATAAAAAAGATTTTAAAAGATAAGGTTCCCGACATTTTTATCTGTGGTCACTCGCACATTCTAAGGGTAAAAAAAGATCCGGCTTACAAAAACATGCTTTACCTGAATCCCGGGGCCGCAGGCAACCACGGTTTTCATCCAATCAAAACAATCCTACGGTTTGAGATTGTTGGTAAAGAGATTCGAAATATGGAAGTGATTGAGTTGGGTAAGCGCGGAGCATTGAAGTGATTCAACTTATCATGTAATGACACTAAAAAAGCCAATGTGATCAACATTGGCTTTCAAATCGGCTTCCGCCAAAATTATTTCTTAGCCGCTGCTTTGGCTTTAAACTCTTCCTTGATCTTCTCTATATCAACAGATTTTGCCACAGGCTTGAAGTTTTGCACTTTCAAACTGGTTCTTCTACGGGCTGATTTCGCTTTATCTTTGCGGCCCTTTCTCTTCAAACGGGTAACTGACATAACTTTTGCTTTTAAAGGGTGCAAAAATAAGCAGGTTTTGCAATTTATTGACACAGATTCCAAGAATATTTCAAATCATGGTTTAAAATCCACTAATTGATAAGCAATCACACAATTGCTGAGTAATATACCCACACTCAATCTGTGAATCAGTGGCTTATCCTTAAATTGCCCTGTTTTTAATATGGAAAAACCCACTTTACCGAAAGGCACCCGCGACTTTGGCCCTGCACAAATGGCCAAGCGCCAGTTTATATTAAACACTATCCGGCAGGTATTTCAAAAATATGGCTTCCAACCACTCGAAACTCCGGCTATGGAGAATCTCACAACCCTTACGGGAAAGTATGGGGACGAAGGGGATCAGTTGCTGTTTCGAATTCTGAACTCTGGAGATTTCTTAAAGCTTTATCGTGATGCTGCCATACGTGGAGAGAAAAACTCTCCTGTCTTTCTTCCCCTAATTTTAAATGATATTGAAAGGATACTCAAGGCAGATAATACAATCACTATAAAACACTTCATAGGATCAACTGAAAATTATCTCAACGAAAATTACAAAGTGAATCAGGTTGAGGTTGATAAGCTTAATGAGTTTTATGAGGAGTTCAATGAAATATTAGAATTACTCTTTCTAGATATTAAGCAGAACAAGTTAAAATTTGAAGTTTTTAAAAATTTTGTTGAGAATATCTATAACATCTATTCCACGAAACAACATGTGCTAACAACCAGGTATCAGGACCTGATAGATAAATATGAAATCTCTGAAAAAGGTCTCCGCTACGATCTCACCGTTCCTTTCGCTCGCTATGTTGTAATGAACCGGGCCGAGATAACGTTTCCTTTTAAGCGTTACCAGATACAACCCGTGTGGCGGGCCGATCGACCACAAAAAGGTCGATACCGTGAGTTCTATCAATGCGATGCGGATGTAGTGGGCACGGATTCATTACTCTGCGAAGCCGAGATTGTGTTGATGATCAAAGAGGTATTTAAGGGATTAGGCATTGGAGATTACAGCATCAAAATCAATCATCGTGCAATACTTTCAGGGTTAGCCGAATTGTGCAATGCAAAAGGCCTGCCTACCGGCCAGTCAGGAAATGAATCTTCTCTTTTTATTGCTATTGACAAACTGGATAAAATTGGAGAAGAAAAAGTAAAGGAAGAATTGCGCGGTCGCGGTTTTTCAGAAGCAAGTCTAACCATTGTGTTTGAAATCCTGAACTTCAAAGGTACCACAAAACAGAAAATTGAATTTCTCTCAAACAAATTCTCTAACACTGCTTCCGGACAAAAAGGAATCGCTGATTTTAAAGAAGTTTTGGATTTGCTTTCAGGGTACGGAGCTACGGAAGAGCATGTTGAGTTCGACATTGCATTGGCCCGAGGCCTTAGTTATTATACGGGTTGCATTTTCGAAGTAAAGATTAACAACGTTTCTATCGGCAGCGTTAGTGGCGGTGGCCGATATGATAACCTCACCGGTGGCTTTGGCTTACCCGGTGTTTCGGGTGTGGGGTTTTCGTTTGGTGTCGATCGTTTATATGATGCCATGGAAGAATTAAAACTTTTTCCGCAGGAAGCACAAATCTCCAGCAAAGTTCTGATCACACATTTTGATAAAGAAAGTCAGCGCTATGGTTTAACGGTTTTACAAGCCTTGCGTGCCAACGGTATTGCTTCCGAAATTTATCTTGACTCGGTTAAGATTCAGAAGCAACTCGACTACGCCAATAAAAAGATGATCCCGTTTACAATTGTGATTGGCTCAGAAGAAATAAAAAGCGGACTACTTGCTTTTAAGAACATGAAAACCGGAGAACAGACTAAAGTGAATATTGATGAAATCCTTACCTTATTATTAAATAGGCAATAGGCAATGGCAGTTGGCAAACTATTTTGTTGCCAACTGCTTTTTGCCAACTGCCTACTTTTACAGCATGAGCCCTACGCACCACATATCCAACAAAACACTTACCCTCTGGGAACTTGACCATATTCTGCATGGGCATTCCAAAATTGCATTGTCCGAAGGTTCGCGTCAGCAAATTATCCGGTGTCGCGATTACCTGGATCAGAAGCTGGCATCTTCAGTAAATCCTATTTATGGTATCAACACAGGCTTTGGTTCGCTTTACAACAAAAACATTCCGAAAGATCAACTCGAACAGCTACAGGAAAACCTGGTGAAGTCGCACGCATGTGGCACTGGCCCCGAAGTTCCGCGCGAAATCGTGTTGTTGATGCTTTATCTGAAAGTGCAATCTCTTTCGTATGGGTATTCGGGTGTTCAGGTAGAAACGGTAGAGCGTTTGATCGACATGTTTAATCAACGTGTACTTCCCCGTGTTTATGAAATGGGTTCGCTGGGTGCCTCGGGGGATCTTGCACCCCTCGCCCACTTATCGTTGCCGCTGATTGGGTTGGGAGAAGTTCATCACCTAAATAAAATTTATCCGAGTGCGGAAATCCTGAAACTTCTGGGTTGGGAACGAATTCACTTTAAAGCAAAAGAAGGACTCGCCTTATTAAACGGCACTCAGTTTATGAGTGCCTACGGAATCTGGTGTTTATTACATGCGCATCGGTTGATGAAACTTACCAGTTTAATCAGTGCGCTTTCGCTCGATGCATTTGATGGTCGTATTGAACCCTTTGAAGAACCCGTGCATCAGATCAGGCCACATCAGGGACAAATAAAAGTGGCTGCAGAGATTAAGAAAATTCTGGAGGGCAGCGCCATTATTACACAAACCAAAAAACATGTGCAGGATCCGTATTCGTTTCGGTGCATCCCACAAGTGCATGGTGCCAGTCATGATGCGATTCACTACGTAACCCAAACTATTCTTACGGAAGTAAATTCAGTAAGCGATAATCCAAACATTTTTGCCGAGACAGATAAAATTATTTCTGCCGGGAATTTTCATGGGCAGCCGCTGGCACTGGCGCTGGACTTTTTAGCCATTGCTTTGGCCGAGTTGGGAAGCATCTCCGAACGAAGAACGTATCAACTAATTTCCGGTTCCCGTGATTTACCGAATTACCTCGTGGCCAATCCGGGCATTAACTCAGGCTTGATGATTCCGCAATACACAGCTGCTTCGTTGGTGAGCCAGAACAAACAACTTTGCACTCCCGCTTCCGTGGATTCTATTGTTTCGAGCAATGGACAAGAAGATCACGTAAGTATGGGTGCCAATGCAGCCACCAAATCGTATCGGGTGGTGAACAATCTCTATTCGATTTTAGCTATTGAGTTAATCACTGCAGCGCAAGCATTACATTTCAGACGTCCGTTAAAGACATCTCCGGTGCTTGAGAAATTTGTGAATACTTTCCGTGCGGTTGTTCCGTTTATAGAAACAGATCGCGAATTGCATGTAGACATGGTAAATGCAGAAAAGTTTTTGAAAGAGACTAAATTGGAAGATTGAAAAAACTTACCCTTATATTATCCCTTGTTTTTTTTGCTGGCAATCTCCACGCTCAATACACCAGTCGGCTGGGTCGGTTTCAGGTTGATGAAATAAAAGGGTGCGCACCTTTTACAGTTACTATTCTCGATACCAATCTTATTACTACGGGAGAATGTACTCCGGGCAAACCCTGTTTGATGAGTGCCGGCAACGGAACGCCTCAACAGCAAAATCAATTTACCATCACCTATCCCCAAGCTGGAACCTTCACCCTTGCCGTGTTGTATCAAAGCATTGGTGCCGATGATATTGTGATCACCGTGGACCCTAACATTGAACCGGAGTTTGAAGTCTATACGTGTGCAGGCTTGCAAACCTCCATCAAAATCACCGATAAGAATTATGATCAGTATCAGATTGATTTTAATAATGATGGAACTTTGGAAACGATTATTCCCAACAGCAACAATCAAACAGCTACCCACAGTTATGGAGTTGCCGGAAATTTTAATATCAGTGTAAAAGGAAGAGATATTAATGCGGCCAACAATTGCGCTGCCAAGATAATTCCCTTTACCTCCTTGCTCACCTTACCGGCTCCCCAACTCACAGCTCTCACCGCTATTGATGCAACTTCCCTCCGGTTGGATTTTACTCCCCAGCAAAATATTCAATACAAGCTGGAGATTGCGGTAAATAATTCATCTACATTTCAACAGTTTCAAACTTTATATGGCGTTAACAGTGTAACCATTCCAAACTTAACAACCGACAATACTTTCTATTGCTTTCGCTTAAGTTCTTTTGATCCGTGTACAAACACCAATACCTATTCAGCACCTATATGCAGTCATAATTTTGATCTTTCTGTTCAGAATGGATCCAATAATCTAACCTGGGCCAGTGGCTCACCCGGTGTACTCTCCACAGAAATTGTGCGAAACGGTGCATCCTATGTTATTATACCCGGAGCCCCTTCAACATTCAACGATGTGGATGTGATTTGCAAAACCAATTATTGTTATCAGGTCGTCAATAATTATGCTGGCGGAATCAAAAGCTTTTCGCTTGAGAAATGTGGCGAAGCGTTTACTACCGTCAATCCTTCCGCTATTGACAATACCTCTTCGCGGGTTGGCGCGAATGGCGTTGAACTGCTGTGGGCGCAAAATCCTTTATTTACGGTTGATGAGTATGCTATACTGCGTGGCCAGGGAAATACCTTTGGTCTTCTCGGTAAAACAACAGCAACTACTTTTAGCGATATCACCTACACGACCGAAGGAAATTTTTGTTACCGCATTAATTATGGCGACCTGTGTGGCAATGCTAGTCAACCCGGAGATTTGATTTGTCCCATCCGCTTAGCGTTCACCATAGATAATGAAAATGTAATCACATTGCGTTGGAATTCCCTAAAAGGCTGGCGCAATGGAGTAAGCAATTATCGGATCGAAAAATTCGATAAAAGTGGTGGCTTGATGCAGGTGATTAACGTAGGTACCGATACAACATGGGTTGACGATCAACATGATGCTGTCAATCAGGTAGTTCAATACCAGATCATCGCGCTAGCCAATGAAGCTGGGCTTGTTAACTCTCTTTCCAATCGGGTAGTGGTAACAAAAGAAGTAAATCTATTCTACCCAACTGCGTTCACTCCGGATGGCGTAGGCCCCCCGGAGAATGAGACCTTTACCGTGTTAGGTCAGTATATTGTAAAACTCGAATTGAAAGTTTTTGATCGCTGGGGCTCGATGGTTTTTATTACTGAGAACAACGAACCTTGGAACGGCACGAACAATGGCCGCGCTTTGATTGAGGGGACCTATGTGTGGACAGCACGCATCAATGACCTTGCCGGACGGGATTTTACTCGCGAAGGCACAGTGGTTATTCTGAAGAAAAAAAACTAGCTGGTTCTTTTGGTTAATCTTTACCTTTGTTAAATTATTAAATCCGCACAGATATGTTTGATATGATGAAGATGATGGGCAAAATGAAAGAGGTGCAGGCCAAAATTAAAGAAGCCCAGGATAATTTAGTTCGTGTGAATGCATCAGGCGAATCCGGTGGCGGCATGGTGAAAGCTATCGTGAATGGAAAAAAGCAAGTGATCTCAATTGATATTGATCCTACGATTCTGCGTGCGGAAGATAAAGTGCTTATTCAGGATCTGGTTGTTGCCGCTGTCAACAAAGCTTCCGAATCGGTAGAAATACTGGCGAAAGAAGAACTCAAGAAATCGACCGAAGGTTTACTGCCCAACATCCCCGGTATGGATTTAAGTAACCTGATGGGATGACCGAAGTAGCGGTTGTTATTTTGAATTATAATGGCCGTAATTTTCTGCGGCAGTTTTTGCCATCTGTTGTTGCTTATAGTACTGAAGCCAAAATTATTGTTGCCGACAATGCATCCACGGATGATTCCCTCGAAATTCTTGAAAGAGATTTTTCTCACGCAGTAGAAATTATAAAACTCAATGGCAACTACGGTTTCAGCGGAGGATACAACCGGGCCTTAAAATTAATTGAAGCAGAATACTTTGTGCTACTGAACTCCGATGTTGAAGTTACGCCCAATTGGATTTCTCCCATCATAAATCTTTTCAAAACAGACCCCATGATTGCAGCCGCACAGCCAAAAATTCTTTCCTATCATCAAAAGGATAGGTTCGAATACGCAGGCGCGGCAGGCGGCTATATTGATGCCCTCGGGTATCCGTTTTGTCGGGGAAGGATTTTTAATTCTTTAGAAAAAGATTCTGGACAATATGAAGACACCAGACCTATACTCTGGGCTACCGGTGCGTGTTTATTTATTCGGTCCCATACTTTTCATGAATCTGGTGGATTGGATGAAGACTTCTTTGCTCACATGGAGGAAATAGATTTGTGTTGGCACCTCAATCGGGCCGGTCACAAGGTTTATTACGTGAGTAACAGTGTAGTGTATCATGTGGGTGCCGGTACACTTTCCAAATCAAACCCGCAAAAGACTTTTTTGAATTTTAGGAATGGACTTAGCTTGCTAATCAAGCATACACCTGCAACAACATTGTGGTGGAAACTTCCCTTGCGGATTATGCTTGACTGGACGGCAATCGTGAAATTCTTACTGCAGGGAGCCCCACTTGATTCATGGGCTGTTCTTAGAGCGCACAAAGGATTTTTTTCAAGACTTCAGTCCGATCTTGAAAAGAGAAGAAAATTAGCGAATAAGAAGTTGGCCTATCTGGTAGGATATCAATATCCAGGATTGCTGGTAGTTGACTTTTATATTTTAGGCAAGAAAATATTTAAAAATCTGGGGTGGATTCAATAATCCCAAATTGTACTTCGTCTTCGCAGGTGCCTGCGCATATTTAACACAAAAGCTAAAGACAAGTAGATAATTATCGGAGATCCGAAAGTTAAAAAGGAGGCGTATATAAAGAAAAGCCGGATTGATGAGGTTGCAACACCCATTTTTTCTCCAAGAGAGGTGCAAACCCCAAATGCACGTTTCTCAAAAAAATTTTGAATCCCCCTAATTAAGTCTGTCATAACAATTCCATCATTTTCCCGCCAAATCATCCATTTACCTGAGTAAATGTCCCTTTAACGACTTAAAACTCACCTTGCAAATATAAGCGGTCTTGTGCCCAATGTAAACCACAGCCTTGTTATTTTTTTGCCTATAATTGCAATAAATAAGGGGTTTAAGGTTAACTTTGCACCTCGTTATAGAAACCTATTAAATCAAAACCATGAGAAAATTATTTTACGCATTCCTGATCGTTGGAGCACTCACTTTTACGAGCTGTTCCCTCCCCCAAATGATCAAAGCTGCCAAGGAACAAAAAATGGAAGTGACTCCGAATCCACTTGAGGTTCATAAGGACACGGTTAATTTTGACCTTGCTGGCAATTTACCAGTTAAAATGTTGAAAAAAGGAACAGTTTACACACTGAATACTTTCTATAAGTATGGTGAGAGTGAACTCGCACTCGATCCAGTGGCTCTCCGCGCTGAGGATTATCCTAACAGCAATACAGAAGAGGTAAAGGTTGCGAAAGCATTCTCATTTCCTTATCAGGATGCCTATAAAGTGGGTACCGTTGAAGTACAAGGTGTTGCTTCCAAAGGCACTAAGTCTAAGACTACACCACGCTTGCCATTGGCAACTGGTATCATCACCACTTCTAAGTTGGTTCAAAACTCATATTATGCTGCTTTCGCAGAACATGGATACAATAACCAGGAAGAACTTGTTCCTGTAATCATTCCTGATTTCATCTTCGAAAGAGGCCGCTCAGTATTGCGTACTTCTGAAACAAGAGCTGAAAAAGGAAAGGCTTTGGATGCTTTTATTGCTGCCAAAAACGTTACACGCACAGTAACTATTACCGGTACTCACTCCCCCGAAGGTGCAGAACGCATTAACAGCAAACTTTCTGAAGAGCGTGCAGCAGCAATTGAAAAATTCTATCGCGCCCAGATGAAAAAATATGATTACAAAGGAGCGGCAGATTCTATCAAGTTTATTTTAAAGCCAGTAGTTGACGATTGGACAGAATTCAAAAACGCATTGGCCGCCTACGAAGGAATTACTTCTGATGACAAGTCTCAATACCTGAACATCATTAACAGCGGTGGTTCTTTTGAAGATCAGGAGAAGCAGTTAAAGAAATTGAAAACCTACAATAAAGTTTTCAGAGATGTATATCCTGGTTTACGTACTGCAAAAACAGAAATTCTGACTATCAAGGACAAGAAGACAGATGCTGAGATTTCTGTATTAGCCAAGCAAATTACTTCTGGTCAAACAAAAGCTGATACCCTTAGCTTCGAAGAATTGATGTACGCTGCAACCCTTACTCCTTCAACCGAAGAGAAAGCTGCCATCTATGAAGCTGCTACCAAAAAAGGAAGCAACTGGAACGCCCATAATAACTTAGGAGCTTCTTACTTAACATTAGCAATGGAAAATCCTTCAAGGGCTGCTGAATATGCAGATAAAGCTGCTGCACAAGTAGAAATCGCGGCTAAACTTCGTGAAACTCCAGAAGTACATGCAAACTTGGCAACCATAGCTTTGTGGAAAGGAAATCCTTACAAGGCTTACAGCCATGCAACCAAGGCCTTACGTGGTGCCAGCAATGATGTAACCCGTGGTGTAAATGGCGTTAAAGGTGCTTCTGAAATTTACATGGCAAATTATAGTGCCGCTGTAAGTTCAACATCTTCTGCTCTTGATACCGATGTAAATCTTTTCAATAAAGGTTTAGCTCAATTGTTGAATAAGGATTTTAGCAATGCATCTTCATCTTTTGCTGAAGCTTCACGCAAGAACAGCAATTATGCCTTAGCTTATTATGGAGCCGCTGTTGCAGCTGCCCGTGCAGGCAATGGCGATGCAGTGGTTAGCAACCTGGCCAGCGCTGTTAGAGTTGATTCTTCATTGAAAGAAAAGGCATTAACAGACCTTGAGTTTACCAAGTTTGCTACGACTGAAGCTTTCCGTAACGCTTTGAAATAATCAGATAGATTTCTATACCAAAGACCCCGGCCAAAACCGGGGTTTTTTGTTGTCCTTTATTTCTGATTCGGGGAAAAAATAGCCCTATTCCCTTTAACCTAATGTTCCTGATCCCTATTTTTACGGGCTTTCCAAACTAACGGCAGCTATGAGAGAAATTCAATTCAGAGAAGCACTCCGCGAAGCGATGAGCGAAGAAATGAGAAGAGACCCGAGTATCTTCCTGATGGGCGAAGAAGTAGCTGAATATAATGGGGCCTATAAAGTAAGCCAGGGAATGCTGGATGAGTTTGGCGCCAGCCGGGTAATTGATACTCCAATTTCTGAATTAGGTTTTGCAGGAATTGGTGTTGGGGCCGCATCGAATGGCCTCAGACCCATCATTGAATTTATGACATTTAATTTCTCGCTGGTAGCGATCGATCAGATCATCAACTCTGCAGCTAAGATGCTTTCCATGTCGGGTGGGCAATTTAATGTCCCTATTGTATTTCGTGGCCCTACCGGAAATGCCGGTATGCTTAGCTCACAACACTCACAAAATTTTGAAAACTGGTTTGCCAATACGCCTGGACTAAAGGTGGTGGTTCCATACACGCCTTACGATGCCAAGGGTCTATTGAAAACAGCTATCCGCGACAATGACCCGGTTATTTTCATGGAGTCGGAGTTAATGTATGGTGATAAAGGCGAGGTGCCCACCGAGGAATATCTGATTCCTATCGGTATAGCCGATATAAAGAGAAGTGGTTCTGATGTAACGATCGTGTCATTTGGAAAAATTATGAAGGTAGCTTTAGCGGCTGCTCAGGAACTAGAGAAGGAAGGAATCTCAGCTGAAATTATTGATCTACGTTCGGTTCGCCCGATTGATTATGCAACGGTAGTAGAATCAGTGAAGAAAACAAACCGGTTAGTGATTGTGGAAGAAGCCTGGCCATTGTCTTCCATAGCAACCGAGATTACCTACCACGTACAAAAACACGCATTCGATTACCTGGATGCACCCATACACAGAATAAATAGCTTAGATGTACCCCTGCCCTACGCACCTACATTGATTGATGCGATCTTACCCAATGTGGCAAGAACGGTGAAGGCTGTGAAAGCGGTGATGTACAAAGATTAAGAATTAAGAATTGAAGATAAAATGAAAGAGAGCCAGACATTATTCTGGCTTTTTTTATAGAAGGGTTTTCCATGCCTCTTCCACTTTTCCATCTTTTAAATATTGCTGTGCCAGTCGATGAAGCTCTTCATCACTTTTGCTCGATACATCACGCCAGAAATTCTGCGATTGAAATTGTTTGATCGCTTCTTCATTCGGCAACTTCTCAATGTTTCCCAATCGTCCCAAATCGTTACCCGTCAAAATAGTGCTGTTTCTAATTTTCATCGGAATCTGATCTATCCCTATCCCGACTTTTTCGTTTGGCTTCGGCACAACAAAAACACTTTCACTGGAAGCACGGCAATAATAATCCTGCCCCATTCGCGCCACTGCATCCAGTTTGTGGGGGTCGATCTTTCCCTCTGCATCAAGAATCTCCTCTTTAATATGCATCAACAATACTTCGCAAATTACCAGATTACCAGCGCCCCCTTCTTTGCCCAACGGAACTACCTCATTTACCTTACACTCAAAAGAAACAGGAGACTCGGCCACGCGTGGTGGTTTTACTAATTCCGATTTCACTTCTGTGAACCCAGCTTTCACAAACTCATTAGTTCCTTTCGGGAAATCACAACTGGCCAGCGATACTTTTTCAACAATACTATGCGAAACAATATTGATCACCACTTCGGGTACTTCCAACATATTTTGCAGCGTGTGTTTTGTTGAGTTATCACGCACGCGCCTGGATGGAGAAAAGATTAGTATGGGTGGATTCATACTAAACATATTGAAAAAGCTAAACGGACTCAGGTTCACACTTCCCTGCGCATCGATCGAACTAACAAAAGCAATAGGCCGGGGTGCTACAGCGCTTTGCAGATATGTCTGCAGTTTAGGAACCGGCAACTCTGAAGGGCGAATGATCATGTTAAGTCTTATTTTAAGATAACTCAGGAAAATCGCGGCTTTGACTTGAAAACCTGAAACAAACCTGAGGCGGTAACAACTATTAAAATAAATGGAAGCAGGTAAGCGCCATATTTCAGTTTAAGACCTGAATGGCCGTATGACCAACTTTGAAAATCATAGGCGGTTTTCACCCAGATCAGGACAAACAATAGCAGCACAAAAACTAATACTGATACACTTAATTTTTTAGGAAGCCATTCTTTTTTGCTTAGCCACACTACGGATTGGGTAATAATAAATAAAACCCCTACGACTATTGAAACGGTAAGCAAGGCGCGAGGAAAGGTGCGCAAATAGCTAAACTTGTAGATAACGAAGCCAAGTTTTCCTAACAAATTTGGATTTGAAATCAGGAAAGCATCCATAACAGTTAACACGATGATTAGCGCATAAAAAGATATTCGCGACTTCATAGAGCCGGGAGTATTTTTCCTTTGCATTCACCAAAGCCAATCCGAACATGATCCCGTTCTGCATGTCCACGCAGGATAATCGTATCACCATCTTCTATAAACCTGCGTTCCGAACCATCGGCCAGATGAAGAGGTCGCTGTCCGTTCCAGGATAATTCAAGTAATGAACCAAAAGAACCCGGTGACGGACCACTGATGGTGCCGGATGCATAAAGATCGCCCACCTGAACGTTGCAACCATTTACAGTATGATGGGCCAGTTGTTGGTTCACGTTCCAATACAAGTATTTAAAGTTAGATCGGCTTAAGGTAGTCTCATCCGATTTGTCTGGTTGAATCAACACTTCCAGAGTAACATCAAAATTTTTAGCGCCTTCGGTTACGAGGTAAGGCAACACGTGCGGGAATTGTTCCGGACCTTGCACCCGAAATGGTTCGAGTGCATCCATCGTAACGATCCAAGGTGAAATAGTTGAGCCAAAGTTTTTTCCGAGGAATGGACCCAAGGGTACATACTCCCATTGTTGAATGTCGCGGGCCGACCAATCATTAAAAAGTACAAACCCAAAAATATGATTCTCGGCATCGCTGGCAGAAATTGGAGTCCCCAATTTCGTTTCCTGGCAGGTGATGAATGCCAGCTCCAATTCGAAATCGAGTTTTTGCGAAGGACAGAAAACAGGGAGCTCCGAATCAGCGGGTTTTATTTGTCCTTTAGGTCGATGAATTGGTGTTCCTGAAACCACAATAGAAGAGGCCCGGCCATGATAGCCAACCGGAAGATGTTTCCAATTGGGTAGCAAAGCATTCTTCGGGTCGCGAAACATGGATCCCACATTAAAGGCATGCTCTTCACTGCTATAAAAATCGGTATAGTTGGATATCCTTACAGGCAATAACATCTGCACTTCATCCATGGGTATAAGTGCCAGCTCGCGTGCTCCTACATTTAATTTAAGTTCATCATTGTCATGTTGAAGCAATTCGGAAATCCGCTCCCTTACTTCACGTGTCTTTTTCTTTCCGAGCGAAATGAAGTCATTGAGGTACTTCTGATTAAATATACCAGAAGGTAGACCGAGGCCATCAAAAAATCCATGTTCATGCAGATATACTAAATCCAATACGTAATTACCGATAGCTACCCCCGCTACGGCTGATAAATAGTTTGTCTTAAAAATTCCGAATGGTAAATTTTGAATTGGAAAATCAGAACCCTTGGGTATGTCTATCCAACTTCGCAGTGCAGGATTGTTAGCCTTTATCATAAATGTCAGTAACTTTCACAAGTTAATTTCTTTTCTTTCCATCTCCATACAGCAAGTTAAAATTCATGCCCGATTACATTTTCCCATTGCCCTTTGAAACCAGAATGAAGGCGACTTTGGGAGGAGAATGGACTGATTTTGCCAAGGCGCACAAAGACGCATCGCCTGTTAGCATCCGGTTGAATCCAGCCAAAGGCAAAGGGTTAAACGGAAATAAAATACCGTGGTCAGACTTTGGCTATTATTTGTCAGAACGGCCAGCCTTTACTTTAGACCCAACGTTTCATGCGGGTGCATATTATGTTCAAGAGGCAAGCTCTATGTTTTTAGAACAAGCGCTTAAGCAAACTACCGAACTTGATAAACCTTTGCGTGTACTGGATTTATCTGCAGCACCTGGCGGTAAGTCAACTCATTTACTGAGTCTGATTAATCAAGACTCGCTGTTAGTCGCGAATGAGGTAATACGATCCCGCGCACAAATTTTATCAGAAAACATACAAAAGTGGGGTTGCGCAAATGTGATCGTCACAAACAGTGACCCACAGACTTTTCAAAAACTACCCGGATATTTTGATGTAATTGTGGTAGATGCCCCGTGTTCGGGAGAAGGACTTTTTCGCAAAGATGCGGATGCTGCAAGGGAATGGTCAGAGGATAATATTAATCTTTGCTCGCTACGGCAGCGGAGAATTTTAACGGACGTTTGGCCTTCCTTAAAAGAAAACGGTGTTTTAATCTATAGTACCTGTACATACAATGCAAAAGAGAACGAAGAGAACCTGACCTGGCTTGCAGAAAATCACACAGTAGAATTCGTGAGTCTGTCGGTAAAGCCCGAATGGAACATTGAAGAAATAAAGGTTGGACCGGTCGTGGGTTATCGGTTTTATCCCCACCGATTGATTGGTGATGGATTCTTTCTTTCTGTTATCCGGAAGGCAGAGACCGAAGCGAGTATCCGAATCAGGTCTGGAAAAAATTTCTCACTTGCTTCCAAAAAAATCTCGGATCAACTCATTCCATGGATAAATGATGCCAACTATTTTAGAACCATCCGGCAGGAAGATTTGCTGATTCAAATCCCAGATGCACTGTATGATGATATGGGGTTTATCAGCAGTCAATTGCATACTGTGAGCAAAGGAACTGCTATTGCCGAAATCAAACACGAAAAATTAATTCCGGAACATGCGATAGCACTTTCGATTCATCTCAATAAAGAATACTTTCCAGCCATTGAATTGACATCAGATCAAGCGTTAGCGTATCTCAGAAAAGATAACCTTGTGGTGGGTGAAGGTAAAAGAGGATTTGCGCTTGTAACATATAACGGAAATGTGCTCGGTTGGATTAATCAATTGGGTAACCGGATCAATAACCTCTATCCTTCTTCCTGGAGGATTCGAATGAATGCCAATGCTTCAGGTTAGTATCCCATAGCCTGGAGTGCCTCAACAATTCCATCTGGCACTGCCACTCCACTAAAAAATATTCCAACACAAAATACTTTTTCATAATAATTAGCCCGTTCGATGGCCAAGGGCAACGAACTGATGGAAAGTACCGTGAATGAGAGTGTGAAAATCAATAGTGCTAATACAGTTAAGGTGGGTGAGCCGGTCATGAAAATGATTATGATCATCACCAAGTTGATGGCAAGACTATACCAAAATGATTTTCCATTGCCATACTTATTAATGATTGTGCTGGTGGGTAGTGAAAAAATCGCTGTAAGCACGAGCACAATCACCAGCATCCACTTTCCGGCTAATGAAGTTATGGGCATTAGATTTTCCTCCAGCAAATCCGGGAAATAGTTGAAAAGCAAGGTTGTTGAAAGCCCCAGGGCAACACCTAAGAAAAGAATATAACCGTAGTTAGATCGTTGTGTGTCAAACCTGATTTCGGTTCGTGGTCTGGAGGAATTATTGAATAAACTGAGTGAGTTTTTTTTCAATGCATAACCTGATACAAAAACAGCTAAACCACCAAAAATAAAGGTGATGGGTGCACCGAGATAATCAATCAAATCGACAATAACGGGTTCGAGGGAATAGATGAGGTTCGCGACTATGGTAAGAATTGCCATGGCTTTAGGCAGCTTATCGATAGGCGTAAATAGTTCAAGCGTTGATAAGGCTGGGCTTGTAAAAATACTCATGGCGACTAACCACAATACAATCAACAAAGGCAAAATCCAGCGGAATGTTTCGTTTGGATTGCTGAGCAAAGTGAATGCAAACGCCATGAAGATCATGGCTGCAAAACTGATTCCCGATGAAATAATAGGTATCCGATGGCCTTGGCGGAAACGAAAACGATCCCCGATTTTTCCGGCTATCGGAGGCGTAATTACCAAGATCAAACCCTGAACCATAATCAACAAAAAAGTGAATTCGGTGAAGTTAAATTGTACCAGCAGTTTTGGCTGATAGTTGTGATAAGCAATCCAGCCGATCACTATAGAACCATACAATGCCGCTAGGCTCCACAATTGCTTCCATTCAATGTGATCCGTTTTGACACCTTCTGCCGTTGCTACGTCATTCATCGTTTACAATTTTAGGTATTCAAATTATACAAACCTTCCTGATTTCAAAAAGTTTAGACCACCACAATTACCCATCCTTTTCCTATTTTTGCGCTCTTAATCGTGGCACTATTATAACATGGCACTCTCAACCAAATATAGCCCCTCTGAAGTAGAAAATAAGTGGTATCAATACTGGATGAAGGAGGGATTCTTTCATGCGAAAGCTAATCCGTCAAAAGAACCCTTTTGTATCGTCATTCCTCCCCCGAATGTAACCGGAGTGCTGCATATGGGTCATATGCTCAATAATACGATTCAGGATGTGCTTATACGCAAGGCACGTATGGAAGGTAAGGAAGCCTGCTGGGTACCGGGTACAGACCATGCGTCAATCGCCACGGAGGCTAGGGTGGTAGCCATGCTTCGTGAAAAGGGAATTAAGAAGTCTGATTTATCACGTGAGGAGTTTTTGAAATATGCGTGGGAATGGAAAGAAAAGTATGGAGGAATCATCCTGGAGCAATTAAAAAAGTTAGGCGCTAGCTGTGATTGGGATCGGACTTCGTTTACGATGGACGAAGATTATTACAAAGCAGTTATCAGAGTATTTGTTGATCTATACAAAAAAGGATATATCTATCGCGGCTTACGCATGATCAATTGGGATTGCGAAGCCAAAACTGCGTTGTCTAACGAAGAAGTGCTCTATAAAGAAGATGGGGAAAAGTCTATTCTTTATTCAGTACGATATAAAATTAAAGACACTGCGGATGATTGGATTGTGATTGCTACCCAACGCCCTGAAACGATCATGGGTGATGTGGCCATTGCAGTAAACCCAACGGATGAACGTTATAAAAATTTAGTTGGCAAAAAAGTGTTGGTGCCTTTTATCAATCGTGAGATTCCAATTATCACTGATGACTATGTTGATAAAACGTTTGGGACCGGTTGCCTCAAAGTAACTCCAGCTCATGATGTAAATGACTATGAAATTGGCGTGCGTCACAATTTACCGGTAATCGACACCATTAACGATGACGGCTCACTGAATGAAAAATGTGAATTGCCAAAATTCTTTGGTAAGGATCGGTTTGCGGTTCGTAAAGAAATCATTAAAGATTTGCGTGAAGCCAACCATTTAATTAAGGAGGAAGAATTCGTTACCCGGATTGGTAGATCGGAAAGAACCAACACGGTTGTAGAACCGAAGCTGTCATTGCAATGGTTTGTGAAGATGAAAGAAATTTCTCGAAAAGCCTATCAGGCTGTTGAAGAGGATGAGATTAAACTACACCCGGCTAAATTCAAGAACACCTATCGCCATTGGATGGAAAATGTGCGCGACTGGTGTATTTCAAGACAATTGTGGTGGGGACATCGAATACCTGCCTATTATTATGGTGCCGGTGAAGATGATTTTATTGTAGCGGAGTCATTAAAGGAAGCTATTGAATTGGGTTCTAAAAAATGTGGCCGCACATTAACCGAAAAAGATCTGCGTCAGGATTCTGATGTGTTAGACACGTGGGCCTCTTCGTGGTTGTGGCCAATTGAAGTATTTGATGGATTCAAAGACGAATACTTTGACAAAGAGAAAGGTAAGATTCTGATTTCAAAAAATAAGGAGCTCGATTATTTCTATCCTACCAAAGTGCTGGTTACAGCACCCGAAATTCTTTTCTTCTGGGTAGCACGAATGATAATTGCGGGGTATGAGTACATGGATAAAAAACCTTTTGAAGATGTTTATCTGACTGGTATTGTTCGTGACAAACAAGGCCGTAAAATGTCCAAGTCCCTCGGAAATTCACCTGATCCTCTTGAACTGATCAATAGTTATGGTGCGGATGCTGTACGAACAGGAATGCTATTTAGCTCACCCGCTGGTAACGACTTACCGTATGATGAAAAACTGGTTGAACAGGGTAGAAATTTTGCCAACAAAATCTGGAATGCCTTCAGGTTGGTGAATGGATGGGAGGTTGATACAACTATAGAACAACCAGAGGAAAATAGGATTGCTATTCGATGGTTTGAATCGAAATTAAATCAGTCCCTTAATGAACTGAATGATCATTTTGAAAAATTCAGAATGTCTGATGCGTTACTGTGCGTCTACAAACTGATCTGGGACGACTTTTGTGCCTGGTATCTGGAAATAATAAAGCCTGAGTTTGGAAAGCCTATCGATTCAATCACTTATTCTCAAACCGTTTCTTATTTTGAATTGCTGATGAAAGCCTTGCATCCGTTTATGCCTTTTATCACCGAAGAGCTTTGGGGTGAACTAAAAAAACGATCTGAACGTGATTGTATTATTGTAGCTTCGTGGCCAACACCTTCCTCCGTGGATGCTTCCATTCTTTTAGAAGCTGAGATTGCTTTTGAAACAGTGACTCAAATCAGAAATGCCAGAAACTCAAAAGGCATCTCTCCAAAAGAATCCATTAAGCTTTATAGAAAAGAAGCCAGCAGCAATCTCCTGTTCTTTTGGCCAATCATAAAAAAGCTATCCAACATCAACGAAGTTTTTTCTTCCACTGAAAAGCCTTTAGGGATTTCGTTTCTGGTACGAACAGAAGAGTATGTAATACTGATGGAGGGAAAACTTGATCTTGCCAAAGAGCGTGAGTCCATTCAAAAGGACTTAGCATACCAACGCGGATTTCTTGCTTCGGTAGAAAAGAACTTATCTAACGAGAAATTTGTAAAGAGCGCTCCGCCACAGGTGATTGAAGCAGAACGTAAGAAAAAAGCAGATGCCGAGGCTAAGATTCGTTCTTATGAAATCACACTGCAGGAACTGAATTAATAACCGGAAAGATTATACCCGAATCGCCAACAGCAATTCTATGTTCTTGAACTTAATACCAAACTTGCGGGCAATCGATTCGTTGGTTAACGTACCTTTGTAGGTATAAACCCCCTTCATAAACCACTTGTGTGAGAAGATCATTTCTTCAACTCCGCCCTCTTCGGCAGCGCGCAAAATAGTGGGTGTAAAAATATTACTGAGCGCGGTGGTTGCTGTTGTGGCAACTCGTGAGGCTACATTCGGAACGCAATAATGAATGATATCATACTTCCTGAAAACAGGTCGGTTAAGACTAGTCGTTTCGGAAGTAGCAATGCACCCACCCTGGTCAATACTCAAATCAATGATCAACGAATCAGGTTTCATTTTTCGTACCATCTCCTCAGAAACTACATGTCGAACCTTACCCTTTTCGGCCCGAAGTGCCCCGATCACCACATCCGCATTTTTCAAACTCTCACTTAACGTAATCGTATCAATGGTGGATGTGTAAAATTGATTTCCAAGCGTGTGTTTGATCCTTCTCAGTTTATAAAGATGGTTATCAAAAACCTGAATCTCGGCCCCTAAACTTAGTGCTGCCCGTGCTGCATATTCTGCTACCGTACCAGCACCAATAATGACAACCTTAGTAGGTGGCACGCCTGTTATACCTCCCAGAATTATCCCTTTGCCTTTGTTCACCGTGCTCAAATACTCCGCAGCTATCAACATTACTGTGCTGCCGGCAATCTCACTCATGGCCCGCACGATCGGCATTCCTCCTACTTTATCTTCAATAAATTCATAGGCGAGCGAAGTAACACGTTTCTTCAACAAAGAATTTATGCACTCTTCTTTCAAATGCCCCATTTGAAGCGCGGATATCAACGTCTGGCCCGGTTTGAAGTATTCGATTTCTTCGAGCGTGGGCGGTTCGATTTTTAGAATTATCTCTGCCTTATATACTTCGTCTACAGCATACACTATTTTTGCACCCGCCTCACTGTATTGTTTATCTGAAAATTTAGATCCTTCTCCGGCCATGGTTTCCACCAACACTTCGTGGCCATTATTTACCAACAAAGCAACGGCATCGGGGGTTAGACTAATTCGATTTTCTTGTAAGGAGATTTCTCTGGGCAATCCAATACAAAAGGAATGTTTGCTCCTCTTTACTTTCAACATTTCCTCCTGCGGATAGAGGCTCGATTTGGCCAATGCCTCAAATCCTGTCTTTTTCCTTTCTGTCATGTCTGCGAAAATATATCTCTCTACTTAAAGAATCATGGTGCTGAATCCTGACTTCAAAAAATTTATCGGGTAACAATGCTTTTATTTTTTCCGACCACTCAATCAGGCATAAATTACCTGAAGCCAGGTACTCCTCAAAACCAAGATCCAGGGCCTCCTCCACATTGTTTATTCTATAGAAATCAAAATGATAAATCGTTGTGCCACCCGCACCTCCATATTGATTGACAATTGAAAATGTAGGACTCGTGACTAAAGTATCCACCCCAGTTGCTTTAACTATTTGCTTCGCGAGGGTTGTTTTTCCGCTACCCATGTCGCCCAATAAAAGCCAAACCGTATAATCCCGGCCTTGCTTCAATAACTCTTCCACTACCTGCGGCAAATCCTCAAGTGTCACTGGCCCTTCGCCAACTCGTTGCCACCCCTCAGGCATTCTTCGAAGATAATAAAATAAAAGGAATGATCATCTCCTCCAGACTTACCCCACCATGCTGAAAAGTATCTTTATAAAAATTTACATAGTAATTGTAATTGTTGGGGTATGCAAAAAACTGGTCTTCAATAGCAAATACATAGGACGTTGAAACATTCATTTTGGGTAGAAAAAATCGTTCTGGCTTGGCCGCCTCAAACACCTTATCGCCCTCGAAACCCAAATTCTTTCCCTGCTTGTAGCGTAAGTTGGAGTTAACACTTCGATCGCCAACTATTTTAAAAGGACGTTTCACACGAATGGTGCCGTGATCGGTTGTAATTATTACTTTGGCTTTCTTGTCTGAAATCTTCCTTAATATTTCAAATAAGGGCGAGTGAATAAACCAAGATTTTGTAATGGATCTGTAAGCCGATTCGTCCGGAGCCAACTCACGCACCATGGCCATGTCGGTGCGGGCATGCGAAAGCATATCGACAAAATTGTAAACAATTACATTTAAATCATTATGAAAAAGATTGTTGATCGAATCTGCCAGATCGCGACCCTCCTCTAACTTTTTGATTTTATTATACGAGAACTTAATATTCAGATTATTCTTTCTGATTTGCTTAGCCAGAAAATCATCTTCATAGTTATTCTTTGATTCGTCCTCATCTTCACCTACCCACAAATCAGGATGCACTTTAGCCATCTCGGACGGTAGCATGCCAGAAAAAATTGCATTGCGGGCATACGCTGTAGTGGTTGGCAGTATGGAATAGTAGGTTTCTTCTCTATCCACGTTAAAGTATTCGGATAAAACGGGTTCAATTGTTTTCCATTGATCCAATCGCAGATTGTCAATCAATACAAAAAAACATGGCTCGCCAGGCTTAATTTCTGGGAACACTTTCTTCTTCATCACCTGATGCGATAAAAGAGGCTTATCGATGTTGGTATTGTTTAACCAACTTTCATAGTTGCGTTTAATGAAACGACAAAAATTTAAATTTGCCTCCACCTTTTGCATATCAAGCACTTCCCCCATATCGCGGTTATCAGCTTCTTCCATCTGAAGTTCCCAATAGACAAGCTTCTTATAAATATCAGCCCATTGCTCATGACTCATATCATCTAAAAAAGCCATGCTGATTTTTCTAAACTCTTGCTGATAACTGAGATTTGTTTTCTCAATAACAAGCCGCTTGTTGTCCAGGATTTTTTTAATAGCCAGCAAAATCTGACTTGGGTTAATCGGCTTGATCAGGTAATCGTCAATTTTAGAACCTATAGCCTCCTCCATAATCTGCTCCTCCTCATTCTTGGTGATCATCACAACCGGAAGATTTGGCTTTGCATTTTTAATTTGACTCAGCGCCTCCAGGCCGGACATCCCGGGCATGTGTTCATCTAAAAACACTAAATCAAAATGCCGGGCCTCGCTCATATCCACCGCATCCGATCCGTTGTTAACCGGTGTAATATCGTATCCACGTTGTTGAAGAAATAAAATATGCGGTTTCAGCAAATCAATCTCATCATCGGCCCACAAAATGCTATATCTTTGCATGTAATCAGAGTGAAAATATCTCCAAGTTACGCTATATACCGCAATCTTAACCGATCATTTGAATAAAAAGAAAATCATCAACGACCCGGTCTATGGATTCATCTCATTAGAGAGTGATTTAATCTATGATCTGATCCAACATCCTTATTTCCAACGTCTCCGGTATATCAAACAATTGGGATTAAGTGACCTTGTTTACCCGGGTGCCTTACATACTCGGTTTCATCACGCTTTAGGCGCCATGCATCTGATGAGTCGCGTCATGAGAAATCTGCAACTCAAGGGTGTTGAGATCAGTGAACAGGAAGCCGAAGCCGCACAAATAGCCATTTTACTTCATGACATCGGGCATGGTCCCCTGTCTCATGCCCTGGAAGAAACTCTTTTACAAGACATTAATCACGAAAGTCTTTCATACCTGTTTATGAAAGAGTTGAATAAGCAGTTTAACGGGGCTCTTTCACTGGCGATACAATTTTTCAGAAACAGTTATCCACGAAAATTTTTTCATCAGTTGGTGAGTAGTCAGTTGGATATTGATCGCCTCGATTATTTAAGACGTGATAGCTTTTTCACAGGCGTAATGGAAGGTACTATTGGCGTAGACAGAATCATTGCTATGCTCAATGTGCATCGCGATCAACTCGTGGTTGAAGAAAAAGGAATTTTCAGCATTGAAAGTTTTTTGCATTCACGAAGACTTATGTACTGGCAGGTGTATTTGCACAAGACTGCTTTGAGTGCCGAACGCATGATGGTCAATATCATACGAAGAGCACAATATCTGATGCAAGCCGGTGAACCTTTGCCCGCGACCGATGCCTTAAAAAATTTCCTGATGCATGATTATAAGATTACAGATTTCAACGAGCGCGTTGAATTACTTGATCTGTTCGGACAAATGGACGACAACGATGTATGGGGAGCAATCAAATGCTGGCGAAGTAGTGCTGATGCAATTTTATCAGGATTATGCAATCGTCTTTTACAACGCGAATTATTTCAAATAATTTTATCTACCGACCCGATCAAAAAAAGTATGGTTGAAAAAGTAAGGCAAGAAATTCATCAGGTTTATGGAATACTCAGAAAGGATACTAACTATTTATACTCATTGGGAACTGTAAGCAATGAAGCCTACATATCCGGGGGCAAGTCCATCAACATCTTAACCAAGAAAGGTGAGATCGTTGATATCGCACAAGCTTCGGATTTACCCAGCATAAAAGCCATTAGCAAAATCGTTGAAAAAAACTATTTATGCTGGCCTAAAAATGTATCTTTGTAATGGTCTCATTCAACTTTCATTACCTTCTATCTCACTATTAGAAACCCTATGGAGTTTAGTATTGCTCAAATAGCCGCCATGCTGGGTGGAGAAGTAAAAGGCAGCGGAACAGACAAGATTAATATGCTGGCCAAAATTCAGGATGCTAAGAATGGCCAGATTGCATTTCTATCCAATCCAAAATACGAGCATTTTATTTATGCTACGCAAGCGAGCGCAGTCATTGTTAAAAAAGATTTTATTCCTAAAAAGAGCATTTCCACAACCTTAATTTTGGTTGATGATCCATACTCAAGCTTCACGGCCTTGTTGGAGGAATATCACAAACTTATTTCATTTCAAAAGTCAGGCATTGAACAACCCTCTTTTATAAGTGAGAGTTCTACTACCGGAGTAAACATTTATCGTGGAGCTTTTTCCTATGTTGGTAATAATGTGAAAATCGGAGATAACGTACGAATTTATCCACATACGTATATAGGTGATAATTCAGTTATTGGGAATAACACTATTCTTCATCCGAGTGTGAAAATTTATGCAGGCTCGCGGATCGGAAACAACTGTGTGATTCATGCGGGAACTGTGATTGGTAGCGATGGATTTGGGTTTGCCCCTCAGGAAGATGGATCGTACAAAACCATTCCGCAACTCGGCAACGTATTGATCGAAGATAATGTGACCATTGGCGCAAATACGGTGATTGATTGTGCCACCATGTTTGGCGATTCAACCATTATTCGGGAAGGTGTAAAAATGGATAACCTTATCCAGATTGCTCATAACGTTGAAATAGGTAAAAACACAGTGATTGCCGCACAGGCGGGCGTTTCCGGTTCTTCCAAGGTGGGAGAAAACTCTATGATTGGAGGCCAGGTGGGCATTGCCGGCCATCTTGTTGTGGCCAATCGCACTCAAATTGGGGCACAATCAGGGATATCCAAATCCATAACCGAAGAGGGACAACAAATATTAGGCTATCCAGCAATCAACATAAAAGGCTATTTCCGGTCTTATGCTGTTTTCAAACGGTTGCCCGAGTTGAATGACCGGCTACGCGAGCTTGAAAAAAAGGTCTCCGCCTCGTTGTCTATCGAGTCTACCCCTGAAAACGGGCAATAGGGTAGTTTTTAAGGTTTTTGGGAATCGGGCCAAAAAGTTAACTTTGCCCACTTTTTACCTATGAGGCTAAACCATAAGCAACAGACGATTAAGAAATCGGTAACACTTTCTGGAGTGGGACTTCATACCGGAGTGCAGACCAATATGACCTTTTTGCCTGCCAAGCCCAATCACGGAATCAAGTTTCAACGTATTGATTTACCAGGTTCACCCATTATCGATGCTGATTGCGATCGGGTAGTCGATGTTTCCAGGGGAACGACCATCGAACAAAGTGGAGCCCGGGTAAGCACGATAGAACATACGCTCGCAGCCTTAGTGGGTCTTGAAATCGATAATGTACTGATTCAATTGGATGGCCCCGAAGCCCCTATCATGGATGGCAGTTCCATACAGTTTGTAAACATCTTAAAGGAAGCTGAGGCCGAAGAACAAAACGCACTGCGCGATTTCTTTGAAGTGCAGGATAGTATTTTTTATCGCGAGGCAGCCCGTAATGTTGAAATTGCCGCATTGCCATTGGATGATTACCGGGTAACGGTAATGATCGATTATAATTCTCCGGTATTAGGAAGCCAGCACGCCTCCATCACCAACATTCGTCAATTTGAAAAAGAGATCGCCTCATGCCGCACCTTTTGTTTCTTGCACGAGCTTGAGATGCTTTATAAAAACAATCTTATCAAAGGCGGTGATTTAAATAATGCGATTGTAATCGTAGATCGCGTAGTAGAAACCCACGAGTTAGAAAACATTGCCAAGATGCTTGGCAAGCCCAAAGTAGAAGTAAAGAAAGAGGGCATCCTGAATAACATTGAGCTTCGTTATAACAATGAACCAGCCCGCCACAAGTTGCTGGATATTATTGGTGATCTGGCTTTAGCTGGCCGCCCGCTCAAGGCGCAGATACTTGCAGCAAGACCAGGCCATGCAGCTAATGTTGCTTTTGCGCGAAAGCTTAAAAAGTTAATGCAGGAGGATGACAAGAAGGGAAGGCCCAAATATAATCCCAGTCTGCCACCCGTGATGGACATCAACAAAATCACCGGCACTTTACCCCACCGCTATCCATTCCTGTTAATTGATAAGGTCATTTACCTTGACAATGAAACTGTAGCCTGTGTAAAAAATGTAACGTTTAATGAACCCTATTTTCAAGGTCACTTCCCGGGCAATCCTGTAATGCCTGGTGTGTTGCAGGTGGAGGCCATGGTACAAACCGGGGGTATTCTTGTTCTGAACACAGTACCTGATCCTGAAAACTATTGGACTTATTTTTTAGGCATTGAGAATTTCAGATTCAGAAAAATGGTTTTACCTGGTGATACATTAGTAATCCAATGCGATTTGATTGCGCCCATCAAGAGAGGTATCGCGAAAATGTATGGCAGAGCCTATGTGGGCAATAGCTTAGTGTGCGAGGGGTCTATGACTGCAAGTATTGTTCGTAAAGATTCATGAGTTATCATCCGCTAGCCAACGTTCACCCAGAGGCGAAAATTGGCAACAACGTAATAATAGAACCTTTTGCAACTGTTAAAGCCGATGTAGTAATCGGAGATGATAGTTGGATTGGCCCTAATGCAGTAATCTGGGAAGGAGCCCGCCTGGGTAAAAATGTAAAGGTGTATCCGGGAGCTTCGGTATCCTCTATCCCTCAGGATTTGAAATTTGCCGGAGAAAAAACCGAAACTTTTATTGGTGACAACACGGTTATTCGTGAGTGCGTTACCATCAGCCGCGGAACCAGTGATAAATTTCGCACCGAAGTTGGCAAGAATTGTTTGTTGATGGCTTACGTTCACGTGGCTCATGATTGTATTGTGGGCAACCATTGTATTTTCGCGAACACCGTGCAGTTGGCGGGTCATGTTTCTATTGAAGACTGGGCTATTATCGGTGGTGCCAGTGCCATTCATCAATTTGTTAAAGTCGGTTCGCATGTCATGATTTCCGGTGGTTCTCTTGTGAGAAAAGACGTTCCTCCTTATACCAAAGCTGCACGCGAACCCCTCACCTATGCAGGCGTCAATACAGTAGGCCTGCGAAGAAGAGGTTTTTCTGCCGATAAGATCAGCGAGATTCAGGAAGTTTACCGCTATATATTTCTTAAGGGTTTGAATAATTCCAAAGCGTTAGACCTTGTAGAATCCGAACTGGCTCCGAGCACCGAAAGAGATTATATCGTATCCTTTATCCGTACCAGCGAACGCGGAGTATTAAAAGGATTTTCTACCAACACGGCAGCCTTTGAATGAGGATTTCCGCGAAAAATCTAAGCAAGCGATTCAATCGCGAATGGATTTTTAAAGACCTCACCTATCAATTCTCAGCACCTCAAACATATGCGATTATCGGACCTAATGGTTCGGGAAAATCCACCTTGCTTCAGGTTTTATGGGGACAAATGCTGCCGAGTCAGGGAAAAGTAATCTATGAAAACGAAGGTCACGAAATTCCTGGTGATGAAGTTTATAAACATCTTTCCATTGCAACCCCCTATCTGGATTTGATCGATGAATTCACTCTGCTTGAAATGATTCGGTTTCATTTTAAATTCAAGAAAGTACGTGACAACAAAACGGTAGATGAGTTGATTGAACTTTTTGAGTTGCCCCATGCCAGAGATAAAGCCATTGCAAATTTTTCATCGGGTATGCGGCAACGACTAAAACTAGGGTTGGCATTTTATTCTACGGCAGATGCAATTTTTCTGGATGAACCTACAACCAATCTGGATCGAAAATCTGTGGACTGGTATCAACAGCATCGTGAACAATTACCAAAAGAAACCATTGTCATTATCGCCTCCAATCAGGAGCATGAATACCCAGTCAGTGCCGAGAAAATTGATATTTTGACCTATAAGAAAGGTTACAAATAGCCCAATGCGCTAATTAAACCTTGAATTTTAAGACTTCCTTGTACCTATATTTTTTTTAGAATTTCGATTTTACTATGTTTAAGTTGATTTTAAGCAATCTATGATGAAAGCATTAAGAATACTCTCTCTCTTATTCGTTTCTAGTCTGCTGCTCACCTTCCTGAGCTGCAAAAAAGATGATCCAGCACCACCTCCCGTTACGGATGTTCAATTCGATAAACTTAGTAAAACCTGGAAAATCAATACTGTTTCTCTGGATGGTGTTGACAAAACCTCTGATTATACCGGATTTCAAGTAACATTTTCCGGCACAAAAGGAACTCCGCCATTTAACTATGCAACATCAGGCAGACCAACTCTTAGCCCTTGGCCTGCAAGTGGAACCTGGGATTTTGGTGCCGCACCTGAAACTCAAATTATTCGCGACAAAGGAACTGCTGATGAGTTGTCTGTTACCTATGCTGTTACCGAGGCAACATTAACCATTTCCTTTACCTTTAATGGTACAGGTTATTCAGCTAGAACAGGGGTTGTAAAAGGCGCATGGGTGTATACATTCGGCCTTTGATCATATTTAATCAATCATTCAAAGCCTGTTCAATGTGAACAGGCTTCTTTATTTCAAGACCACTACAGTTATTCCAGCCCCGCCCCGTTCCACATGCTCGTCCGCCACAGAAGCTACAGCTTTTATTTTCTTCAACCGGTCACGCACTACGTTTCTTAAAACTCCCTCACCCTTTCCGTGTAGTATTTTTATTTCTGCATGCCCTAAAAGCATAGCATCATCAATAAACTGATCAAGAATAGAGTTTACTTCCTCCACACGCTTGCCTCGAATATCCAGCGTACTTATAAAAGTTGATTGTTTGTTCATGAGATCCAGACCCATCGATTTTGCTTTAGTAAATGTTGGATGTACAAGTACATGATCGCTGCGCACCAATCTCTTGAGCTTTACCTGCGACCGTAAATCACCGAACTGAACCAAAGCACTATCTTCTTTTATAGAAAGCACACGACCACTTACCTCCTGCCCAACCAATCGAACACTGTCGCCAACTTCAATTTTTTCATTTTGCTCATGTACTGGTATAACTGGCTTCACTTTCTCCACTAAACTTTGCAGCCCATCACGAACTTTTCGCGTTTCTTTTTTCTCTGCCTTATTCTCCCGTATGTGTCGAATAGTTTTTTCTATTTCGCGGTTGGTATCCTTCAACAAAGTCGAGGCTTCTGTTTTTGCTTTGTCAATGATTTCTTTCTTTTTCGTATTTAACTCGGCCGACAATGCCTGATAATGCGATAACGTTTCGTTGAGCTTCTTCTCCCGCACCTGAATTTCGCGAAGCCGTTTATCCAACGATTGTTTCTCTTCAGCAACAGACTTCATCAAAGTTTCCAACCCCGTCAACTCCTGACCAATAATTGTTTCGGCCTGTTGAATTGTTAGTGCTGGCAATCCTGTCTTTCGTGCAATTTCAAGCGCAAAAGAACTGCCGGGCTTTCCTATCTCCAGTTGAAACAACGGTTCCAGCTTTTTACTATCAAATTGCATTGCCCCATTGCGAATAGATGGGTGGTTGCTGGCAAATAGCTTGAGGTTATAATAGTGTGTGGTGGCCACGCCCCAGACTTTTCGATCCAATAATCCACGCAATACCGATTCGGCAATGCCACCTCCAAAATTAGGATCCGTTCCAGCGCCTAATTCATCCAACAGTACCAACGTTTGGTCATCTGCATGTTGTAGAAAGAACGCCATATTTTTCAAATGCGAACTGTAGGTACTAAGATCATTTTCGATGGATTGCTGATCGCCAATATCCAAAAAGATACTTTTGAAAATACCTATCGTAGATTTATCATGCAATGGCACCAGCAAACCACACTGTGCCATATATTGGATTAGTCCAACTGTCTTGAGACAAACTGATTTTCCACCAGCATTTGGACCTGATACCAAAAGAAAAGGAGTCGAGTTGGTTAAATCAATTGTAAGCGGCACAACATCGCGCTTGCCTTTTAAACTTAAGTAGAGTAAGGGATGACGCCCATGCAACCAATTTAAATCTGGATTAGGTACCAGCTGTGGAAGGTCTGCATGAATATCTAAAGAAAACTTCGCTTTCGCTCTGGTAAAATCAATAGTAGCCAGAAATCGGTAAGCCTTAGTCAACTCGGGCAAATGGATTCTCAGCAAGCTTGTAAGCTCTTTAAGAATTTTAACAACCTCTCTGCGTTCAGCATGTAGTAAATCACGAATTTCATTATTGGCCTCCAACACTTCCGAGGGCTCCATATACACCGTTTGGCCGGTAGCAGATTCATCCACCATGAAGCCGTGTAACTTTCGTTTGTGCTCAGCCAAAACAGGAATTACCAATCGACCATCCCGGATGGTAGCTGAAACTCCTTCGGGCACCCAACCACTGCCCACAGCTTGCCTGAAAATCTGATCGATCAATCTCTTTACACGATTTTGCTCATCGCGAATGCGCTTTCTTATTTTGCTAAGCTCGGGACTAGCGTTATCCCGCACGTGGCCTTGGTCATCAAACTTTGATTCAATCGCCAATACGAGATTTTTAGAAATGGAGACTTCATGAGTCAGTTTAAATAGTTCAGGGTAAGCCTGCTGATTTTTAACCAGTAAATTCTTACAAGCCAATATGGTTTGCAACGAGAGAATAATTTTATGAAAAACTTCCTCCTCTAAAAAGCTATCCTGAATAGCTGCCGTCTTAAAATCCTCTTCCGGATCGCTATAATGCGAAGCCGGAAACTCATCGCCCTTTTCAAGTATCAGCTTAAACTCCAGTGTTTGTTTAAGAAGAATTTCAATGGTGGAAAAATCGGAGTTAAATTCCATTGCCTCCGCCTTATTAATACCAAGCTGGCAGAGACAATAATTTTTTATGCGTTGCCGGATTTGATCAAATCCCAGTTTCGATTCAAACTCGGGTGGAAATATCATACATCAATTCACCTTAGCTTTCGTTCGTTCCATTTGCTCTCGTAGACTCAAGGTGTCGATAACGGAATCGTAGATTTTTTCAAACTCTTCCGTGTGTTCCATGTAGTAGTGGTAGGTTGCGCGAAGGGTGGAATCAGGAACTCCATAGCTTTTGAGGATTTTTTCTTCAAAAGGGAAAAAGTATTTGAGTGCCGTATCCCGTACCATGCCCTGAGCCGTCATGCGCGACTCTGCCAAATAAAACTCCACCATCAGTTTTGAAAATTCAGCGGGTGGCAGCACTCCAACAGGCCTTTCTTCCTGTTTGCAGGCGTTCAATATGAGACCGGCCATCACTATCATCAAACTCACACGAAATTTAATCGTATCCAACACGTGCCGGTTGTTTATCATATAGGCTGCGAAATTAGTCATATTTCTTAATTTTAGGCCTCCAAAAAGGTGCCAGAGTGAAAGAG
>JALHRJ010000007.1:0-33809 GCA_022841475.1 Cyclobacteriaceae bacterium
CATTCCAACTGCTTACTTTTGGAGTCAAATCAACCTTGTTTTATGATAGCTACGATTACTGATGAAAAGACTTATCCGGTTACACATGCCGAGTTGCTTGCCTGGGTAAATGAAGTTACTGAGTTATGTACACCCGACCGCATCTATTGGTGCGATGGATCGAAGAAGGAATACGATACTCTTTGCAACAGCCTTGTAGAGAAAGGAACTTTCATTAGGCTCAATCCAAAGAAACGGCCGAATAGCTTTGCGTGTTTTTCTGATCCCAGCGATGTAGCACGGGTAGAAGATCGCACTTACATCTGCAGTAAGCGTAAAGAGAATGCAGGCCCCACCAATAATTGGATGGATCCTAAAGAAATGAAGCAGACACTCAATCCACTGTTGCAGGGTTGTATGAAAGGCCGAACCATGTATGTGATTCCTTTTAGCATGGGCCCGGTAGGTTCTGAAATCTCGCAAACCGGAATTGAAATTACCGACTCTGAATATGTAGTGGTTAATATGCATTTAATGACCCGTGTTGGCACGCGCGTTATCGAAGCGTTAGGTCACGATGGTGAATATGTAAAATGCCTGCATACCGTAGGCGCACCGTTAAAACCGGGCGAGGAAGATGCGAAGTGGCCTACCAATGCAACGGTAAAATATATTGTGCATTACCCGGAAGAACGGTCCATCATATCGTATGGCTCGGGTTACGGTGGCAATGCTTTGCTGGGGAAAAAATGCTTTGCGCTTCGCATTGCCTCGGTGATGGGCAATGAAGAAAACTGGTTAGCCGAGCACATGTTGCTGTTAGGGGTTGAAAGCCCTGATGGCAAAAAAGATTACGTGGCGGCTGCCTTTCCAAGTGCGTGTGGCAAGACCAACTTCGCTATGTTGATTCCGCCCAAAGAATTGAAGGGCTGGAAAGTAACAACAGTAGGGGATGATATCTCCTGGATAAAACCTGGACGAGATGGGAAACTTTATGCGATCAATCCGGAGGCTGGATATTTTGGCGTAGCCCCAGGCACCAATGATAAAACAAATCCCAATGCAATGATTACAATTGCTAAAGATACAATTTTTACAAACGTTGCTATCACTGAGGACGGAGATGTGTGGTGGGAAGGTATGACCAAAGAAACTCCAGACAACCTGATCGATTGGCGCGGCCAGAAGTATGATCCGGCATCTGGCAAACCAGCTGCCCACCCTAACAGTCGCTTTACTGTATCGGCAAAGAATAATCCCGTTATAGATTCCGAGTGGGAGAATCCCAATGGTGTTCCAGTGAGTGCTTTTGTATTTGGTGGCCGAAGGAGTACCACTATTCCATTGGTCTATCAATCGAGCAACTGGGCCTATGGTGTGTACCTCGCGTCTACGATGGGCTCGGAAACAACTGCGGCAGCCTTTGGGGAAGTAGGAAAAGTAAGACGTGATCCTTTTGCGATGTTGCCTTTCTGCGGCTATCACATGGGCGATTACTTCAATCACTGGTTACAGTTTGGAAGAAATATTCCAGCACCACCCCGCATTTTTGGCGTAAACTGGTTTCGCAAAGATGCCTCCGGTAATTTCATCTGGCCGGGCTTTGGCGATAACATGCGCATCTTAAAATGGATAGTATTAAAAATCCGGGGCGAATCCAATGCTGTGGAAAGTCCGATTGGCTGGATGCCTACTTATGATGATATCGACTGGTCAGGTTCGGATTTTACTCCGGAGCAGTTTGAGAGTATCATGGACATTGACCGCGAAGAATGGAAAGCTGAGTTGCTTCAACATGCCGAGCATTTTGAAAAAATGTATGACAAGTTGCCGAAAGAATTCATTTTCATGCGCGAGTTATTGCTTTCCAGTTTATGGCGCTCACCCGCCAAGTGGAGTCTGGAGCCAGAGCGCATTGATGATGATCATGAATAAATTAAAGAACCCCTGCGAAGGGGCCCGAAGCCTGTCCCCCTCCTTGGAGGGGGTAGGGGGGGAGGAGAGAACCATGACAGCCAGCAAGGATAACTACTACGGTTACAACAAAAACCTTCAGCCCTTTGCAAATAAACTCCGCAAAGACATGACCAAGGCTGAAGCTTGCTTATGGAAATACGCACTCCGGGCTTCCATGTTGAAAGGCTATTCATTCAGAAGACAACGGCCTGTACTCAACTACATAGCCGACTTCATGTGCAAAGAACTTTCTTTGATCATTGAAGTAGATGGCATCACGCACACGTGGGAAGAAGTAATTCAAAAAGATCGCGTGCGGCAAACGGCATTGGAGAAGGCCGGATTTACTGTTCTCAGATTTACAGATGATGAGGTTCTGAAATCTATGAGTAGTGTGGTGGAAACACTGGAAGACTGGATAGATGAATTTGAAAAACGTAACGGAGCCGAAAGCAAAAGAAAACCACGCAAAAGCAGGCGGAATGCACCACCCCCTACACCCCCGCCAGCGGGGGACATTGCGCAGGAAAGAGCGTAATATAAAATCCGAAGCACTGTTCCTTGGCAGTTTGCCCGTGGTCGGTGTTTTCACCGCACCGCAATGAGTAAATCCAGTAGGGTGAGCTCACGCATACATCTTTTCAATCTCCACTTTGTAATGATCGAGAAGTTTCTGTCGCACCGGCTTTAAGGTGGTAGTAAGTTCACCGCTTTCCGTTGTCCAGTCGTGATGACATAACACAAAATTGCGAACGCGTTCTACATTGGGCAGTTCCTCATTTAGTTGTTCCACTTCCTGTTCCATCTTGCTGCGCACTTTTATGTTATACACCATAAATTGTGGCGAAGTCCAGTGGATGTGTTCTTGTAAGCACCAGGCTTGCAGCATTTCAAAGTGCGGCACAATCAGGGCTGTTACATACGGTCGTTGAAAGCCGAGAACGAGACATCGTTCTATAAAGGCAGATTTGGCAAAATGATTTTGAAGCGGCTGCGGGGCAATGTATTTTCCCGCGGAGGTTTTAAAGATGTCTTTCTTGCGGTCAGTAATTTTAAGAAAGCGTTGATGCACAAATTTTCCAATATCGCCCGTGCGCAACCAACCATCTTCGGTAAATACTTCCTTTGTAAGTTCGGGTCTTTTAAAATAACCGGCCATTACGTTGGGTCCCTTTACCAGAATTTCTCCTTCGTGTTCTTCATTGGGTTCATCAATCCTAACTTCCACACCCGGAATAACCGGGCCCACCGTGCCAAATCGATTTAAGCCGGGCTCAAATCGGTTCATCGAAATAAGAGGTGCTGTTTCCGTCATCCCATAGCCTTCCACGATGCGTATGCCGGCTGCGGAAAACAATCTTCCGATTTCCGGTCGCAACGAAGCAGCACCTACCACCATGTAACGGATGTGACCTCCCAGTTTTTTACGCCATTGACTTAACACCAGTACGCGCGCAAAAAAAAGCTTAACAGGATATAAGGCGCTTAGTTTTCTCTCTGTTCCATATTGTTTACCAACAGACAATGCCCATGAGATTATTCTCTTCTTCAAAATATTTTTATCCAGCAGTTGTTCCTGCATGTAGTCATACATCTTTTCGAGCACGCGTGGCACACTGGTGCATAAGTAGGGCTTTACAGTTTTAAAGTCATGGGCAAAGCTTTCTTTGTTCTGATTGAAATAAAGCGAAACACCAAAAGCCAGGTAGCCATAACAAGCCATGCGTTCTAAGATGTGACTAAAGGGAAGAAAGCTCATCACACGCTGCCCGGCTTCCAGCGGAAGCAAGGTTAAACTTGCTTTGATATTGTGAACAAGGTTGTGATGAGTAAGCATTACACCTTTGGGCACACCGGAACTTCCTGAAGTATAAAGAATGGTGATGATATCATTGTCAAGGATTGAGTGCTTAATTTCGTTAAGTCTTAACCGTTCTTCATCGCTTGGTTTTTCATTCGCAAGGGCATGAAAATACCCATCCCGACCTTTTTCTAGATGATGGATGGATAGTGTACTGCTTATTTTATCTTTTAGTGGATTTACTTTATTAAAAGTTTCCTGATCCGCAGCAATGCAAAGCCTGGCCTCTGTTTCTGTAAGGATAAGTTCAAGATCCTGAAGCGAAGAAGTAGGGTGAACCGGTACTGTAATTAACCCACATTGTTGACAGGCAAAATCCACCATCATCCATTCGGGCTTACCCGTAATTGGAATAAGTAGAATCGTCTGTCCTTTTTGATACCCATTTTTAATGAACCAGCAGGAGAGTGCATCCACTCGTTCCTGAATATTCTGTATGGAATAATTTTTCCAAACACCGTCCTCAAATGCATTTAATGCATGCGTATTGGGATACTTTTCTTTTTGATAAGTAAGTATCTCAAAGATGCGCGTAAAATCACTGGTATGTTTACGCGTGATTTCCATGGGATTCATCCCCTTGCCGAGGTTCAGGTTTTATATACAGAATGTTATAAAGAATTTCAAAAAACTCAGGAAACTCCGGCAAGTTGTTATGTCTTCCGTGCTCAATCGCGTGCAATGTTACCTTGTCGGGATGAAGCGCTTTTAGTTTTTCACTTTGTGCGAAAGAGATAAGCCTGTCCTTGGTGCCATGAACAATGTGGATGGGACAAGCTGTTACTTTTAAGTATTGATCGGTACGGATGTCATAACGTAGTAACCATCGCAACGGAACAAAAAATAAATATCGGTTTACGTTATAGAAAAAACTAAAATAAGGTGAATCCAGAATCAGTAAGCGGGGTTTGTTCCACGAAGCAATTCGGGCCGCAATCCCGCTGCCCCACGAGCGGCCATACAACACAATTTTATTCTCAGGATAGGATTGTGCCAGCCACTTATAGATGAACTGGGCATCGTTAAACACTTTCGTCTGGCTTCGTTTACCACGACTTTTTCCAAAGCCCCGATAGTCCATCATAAAAAAATCATACCCATTGCTCACAAAATCTTTGGCGAATTTCCCCCAGCCTTTAATGCTCTTGGAGTTTCCCTTCAGATAAAATACAACCCCGAGTGAGTTGGGAACCTTAAAATAAATTGCATTGATGCGACCACCATCTTCCATATCAAAGTCAAGCTCTTCAAACGGAAAGGGATATTTATATTGAAAGGCGGTGGAAAGTTTTTCAGGACGGAAGAAAGCGAGATGTTGGAAAAAATAAAAGGAGAGACAAATAGCGATGTACAACCCGAGAAGTGAAAGCAGGATGGTCATAAATCAAAAGATATTGAATTTAATCTTCGACTCCAAGCAGTACCTCATTTAGTGTGCTGTGATACAAATCAAAATCGCGAAGATTTTTATGGCCGCCACCTTCAATAATAACAAACTGATCCCCCGGTCCCAGCAATGGCTTAAGTTTTAAAGCGGAGGATAATGGCACCACCCAATCTTCAGTGCCATGTATAATTACTTTCCTGCATTTTACCTTGGGTAAATTCTCTTTGTTGGAAAATGTATATCGCGCAGGAAGAAAATAAACAAAAGGTCGAAAGAGCGGATAGATTGCTCCTTTTAATTCATCAAAGGGTGTTTCTAAAATGAGCAGGGCAGGGGTGAACTCGGTAGCCAGGTGCGAGGCCACACCTGAACCAAGCGAGCGACCATAAATTATTAATCGTGAATGGGGAATGTTAGTTTGAGCCCACTGCAGAAGTGTAGACGCATCGGCATATAGATTTTCTTCAGTAGGAGTGCCGGTACTTTTGCCAAAGCTGCGATATTCTATCATGAGTACATCATACCCCAGATTAGTAAAGTCAATGGCATATTCACCCCAGCGTTGCAGGTTGTCCGCATTCCCATGAAAGTATAGGATCAATCCTTTGGATGGTTGTGTAGTAGTAAATAGTAAAGCATTTAAACTTTCGCCATCAGTCGTTCGAATAAAATATTCCCGATAGGGTTGATTAAAGGCAAACGAATAGTCGAGTGAAAGGCGGTCAGGTTGAAAGATGATTTTATCCTGCAGCAGATAGAACCCGATGGCGATAATCCCATAGATTAACAAAACGATGCCTGCTACTTTACTAATTTTCCTCATGAAATCGTTTCTGGTTCGCAAGCCAAGATACTGTTTTTCTATTTTGATTATCGGCAAGATAGCACCCCCTTAAAAATCTCTGTAAAAACCCAGTTGATTAAGTGAATTAATAGCCATACTTTGGGCACACCTAGGCATTACTCTATTGAAAAGAAAATGACTTTTTCACAACGCATAGACGAAGTCCGAAACGGATTTTCGCCCACTTTCTGGATCGCCAATATCTTAGAACTGTTTGAACGGCTGGCATTCTATGGAACAAAAGCTGTGCTTGCCTACTACCTGGCAACGAAAGTTGGTTTGGAAGATGAGGCAGCAACGCTCACCGGATGGTTTTCGACTGTCATTTATTCGTTACCGATTGTTGCTGGTGTTTTTGTTGATCGTTATGGATTTCGAAGGACGCTCATGGCTTGCTTTGCGATTTTCGCTATTGGCTATTTTTGCATTGGCCTTGCGGGAATGGAATATGGCGCAGTCATTACACAAGCTATCGGACTACGTACCTATACAATTATTGTGTTGATGCTCACCGCAGTTGGGGGTTCTTTAATAAAGCCCTGCATCGTTGGCACGGTGGCTAAAACTTCCAAGCCCGAGACGCAGTCCCTGGGTTTTTCTATTTATTATACACTCGTCAATTTAGGTGGCGCCATAGGTCCCCTGGTGGCCATGACCATTCGTCAAGATTTAGGAATTGAATATGTGCTTATCATGTCTTCCATTACTTCAGCATTGTTGTTTGTAGGAACTATACTCTTTTTTAAAGAGCCTGCAGGAGACAATGCACAAGAAGATAAAAGAACGTTTGTCAAAGTCTTTCAGGATATGACATTGGTATTCAGCAATCTTAAGTTTATAAGTTTCCTGGTTATTTTCTCTGTCTTTTGGTTGATGTTCTGGCAAATATTCTATCTGCTCCCATTTTATGCAACGGAGGTTCTTGATTTCGATAAGTTTGAATTATTGGAGACGGTAGATGCGTTCGGGGTAATTATTCTAACTGTGCCGATGGCTGCATTGACTAAGAATTGGAAGCCCTTCACGGTGATGACAGTGGGATTCATTTTCGCTAGTTTATCATGGCTGATTATTGGAGCTATAGGCACACTTGCTTCGGTTGTTGTGGGTGTATTTTTCTATTCGTTGGGCGAAGCAACCCAGGCGCCCCGCTTCTATGAATATGTAGCATCATTGGCACCTAAAAACCAGGTCGGTACATTTATGGGATTTGCTTTTCTGCCCGTGGCAATCGGGTCACTTACAGCAGGCTATCTAGCAGATTGGCTTCGTATCAATTATCTAAATTCTGATCCATCAATGATGTGGTATATACTTTCAGCAATAGGTATTAGTGCTACAATTCTGATGATTCTGTATAATTATTTCCTTGTTCAATCAGTGAAAAAGTAAACTTCAAATTCCAACCTTATGGCTGAAGAAAAAGCTTTCAAACCCTACATAGCACCCGAACAAAACGTAGCTGAGTTCACGGTTAAGTCAGTGGTGTTTGGTGCCTTGTTCGGAATCCTATTTGGATGTTCTACGGTGTATCTGGCATTAAAGGCCGGACTTACCGTTTCGGCTTCCATTCCTATCGCTGTAATTGCCATTACGCTGGGGCGGAAATTTCTCAAGACCACTATCCTTGAGAATAACATTATCCAGACAACAGGCTCAGCGGGTGAGTCTATAGCAGCAGGTGTGGTGTTTACCTTGCCTGGGTTTTTATTCCTTTCACCCGGTCCCGATGGCACCAGCGTAGGCGAAGGCTATTTTAATTATCTCACTATTTTAATCCTCGCTGCCTTTGGTGGCATGTTAGGAACGCTGATGATGATCCCGTTAAGGCGATCACTTATTGTAAAAGAACACGGCACACTTCCTTACCCGGAAGGCACAGCGTGTGCATCTGTACTTCAGGCCGGAGAGAAAGGCGGTGTATTCGCCCAAACTGCTTTTATTGGAATGGGTATTGCCATGTTGTATGCAGTCCTTCAAAAAGTATTTCATGTAATTGCTGAGGCGCCAACCTATGTTACGAGCCAGCTAAACAAATTCTGGCCTTCCGCAACGATCAATGGCGAGATCACACCCGAGTACATGGGGGTTGGTTATATCATCGGCCCTAAGATAGGTGGAGTGTTAGTAGCGGGTTCGGTGTTGGCTTGGTGGGCCATGATACCGTTGTTGTCAACGCTGGTTGATCCGACTTTAATTGCTACGCAGCTGGTTAAGTTGGGTTATCTCGCCAATATTGATACTGCAGGCGGACGGGGAGGCTGGGATCCATTAACTAAAACATTTGCCAACCCGGCACCGGCCATATATTTTGCATACATCCGTCAGATTGGTGCTGGTGCAGTTGCTGCCGGTGGGTTTATTACGTTGATGAAAACGTTGCCCACCATCGTAAGTTCTTTCAAAGAAAGCGTGGCATCCCTGAAAGAAAAGAGTGCAGTTACCGTTGCACGAACCGATCGCGATCTTTCCTTTAAGGTGGTAATCATTGGAAGTATTGTTTTGGTGGCTTTGATCGCCATCTTGCCAGACCAGATAATACCAGGCGATAGTATCGTAGAAAAATTATTGATAGGAATTCTGATCATCATTTTCGGATTCTTTTTTGTAACCGTGGCGAGTCGTATTGTGGGATTGGTAGGTTCAAGCAATAGTCCTATTTCCGGGATGACGATTGCAACGCTCATGGGAACCTGTTTGATCTTTACCGCAGTAGGCTGGAGTGGAATGTTTTATGAACCATTGGCCCTCGTAGTAGGCGGTATGATCTGTATTGCAGCCGCTAATGCAGGGGCAACTTCGCAAGATTTGAAGACGGGCTATATTGTAGGCGCTACACCGCGTTATCAGCAATTGGCATTATTTATTGGTGCGATTGTTTCCTCTATTGCCATTGGGCTTGTTGTAAAAGTATTAGATACCCCAACAGCCGACATGGCTGCCCAGGGAATAACACATGCTATTGGAAGTGAACGCTATTCTGCACCCCAGGCAACTCTAATGGCCACGCTTGCCCGCGGCATACTTTCCTATAATCTCGATTGGCAATTTGTGATGGTAGGGGTTTTCATCGCGGTCATGATTGAACTCTGTGGCATTAAAGCGTTAGCTTTTGCGATTGGATTGTATCTGCCATTGTCTACTACGTTACCGATCTTTATTGGTGGGGCCATTAAAGGAGTAATTGATTGGAGGGCCGATAACAAGGGGGAGGCGAAACAAGATGATGAACTGGGCCGTGGCAGTCTGTTTGCCACCGGATTAATTGCCGGAGGTGCTTTGGCAGGAGTTGTCGTGGCTCTTCTTTCAGTAGATGAAGATATCTTTAAAGGTATGAAAGAGATCAGTGCCGAACATGGACTTACAGACTTATTAGGTGCGAATGGCTATAGCTTGCTGGGCGTACTTTGCTTTGCCGCGATGGGGTATATGCTATTAAGGATTGGAAGCAAGAAAGAAGAGGCATAAAGTTGTTCATTTCCGACTCAACGAACTGTATTGAAACTACTAATGTGACTTAGTTTTAAATTGCTAAATAAGACTGGAGTTTAGGTTATTTTCTTACTAAATAGACTGATAAATTTTGTTCTATACGGAAGAAAATGGAATCATTACCTTTGAAAAAATTATCGTAGAGAATATGGATATACAGGCAGAAAAATTACAATTGATAGAATGGTTAGCAAGACTTAACAATACTGCCACGTTAAAACGGTTTATAACCTTGAAAAAGGAACAGGAAAAAGATTGGTGGGATCTCCTTAGTAAAGAAGAGAAATCAGAAATTGAAGAAGGTCTAGCCCAGGCAGATCGAGGAGAGGTGGTATCACATAAGGATGTAATGGCCAAGTACAAAAAATGGCGTTGACTCTAGTCTGGACTAAACGGGCGATTCAGGGATATGATAAAATTGTCCGGTATCTGGAACAGCACTGGACAGATAGAGAAGTTCGGAATTTTATTCAGGAGAGTGAGCAATTTTTTGTATTGCTAAGTGAGTATCCAGGTTTGCTTCAAACGACAAGTATCCATAAAAATGTTTATCGAGAGCCCATGAATAAGCTTACCATCATTACCTACAGGGTGAAGCCACGTAAACAGCAAATCGAATTAATTAACATTCGTGGAACTAGACAAAAACCCTTGAGGTAGATAACCTAACTATGAAGTCCTTTGAGAAACTAAAAAATGCTACCGAATTGGTAGCATTTTTTATTATGAAATATAAAAATCAGCGCGCTACGGAAAGCATATCAATAATCTCTTTCAATTCATTGACAGCTTTAGTTTCAGCGGCACTTACTTTACCATCGGCATGAATAATGTCATACATGTCGGCATAGATTTTATAGCGCTGGGCAAATTTCACATGATCAAAATGTTTGAATGATTCTTTGATAATGCCGTGCACACTGTCGGGGTCTAATTTCTTGTAATCGACAGCAACCTTATCAAACCTTACTTTGTGATCACCTTCAAGAGGAAAATGTTTGCTCATTTTTTCGAGAATTACTTTCTCTTCATCAGGGTGGAGAGCGCCATCGGCATAAGCCATATGGACATAAAGAAATAAAACGAAGTCGCTGAATGTTTTATGAATGACCATAATTGTCGATTTCTTATAGACTTAAAGGTAATAAAAAAGGCTTTGCGTTGTTTGCAAAGCCCTTTTTTATTGGATTACGAAATTATTACATCATTCCGCCCATTCCTCCACCATGTGGCATGGCAGGGGCTTCTTTTTCCTCGGGAATTTCAGAAACCACAGCTTCAGTAGTCAGCAACAGGCCGGCAATCGAAGCAGCATTTTCAAGGGCCAAACGAGCCACTTTAGTAGGATCTATGATACCAGCAGCGAAGAAATCTTCGAACTTATTGGTAGCCGCATTGTAACCGAAATCTTTCTTACCATCGCGTACCTTGTTCAAAATCACAGAACCTTCCTGGCCTGCATTTTCAACAATAGTTCGCAATGGAGATTCAAGTGCGAGGCGTATAATGTTTACACCAGTAGCCTGGTCATCATTATCAACCGCAAGAGTTTTAAGCGCATCAATCGCACGGATATAAGCCACACCACCACCAGGGATAATACCTTCCTGAACGGCAGCACGGGTTGCATGCAGTGCATCATCAACGCGATCTTTCTTCTCTTTCATTTCCACCTCGGTAGCAGCACCAATGTAAAGGATCGCCACACCACCGGAAAGTTTAGCCAGACGCTCTTGTAACTTCTCCTTGTCATAGTCAGAAGTAGTTACATCAATCTGTGCTTTGATTTGGTTTACGCGGCCTGCGATATCGGCTTTCTTGCCAGCACCATTAACGATAATGGTATTGTCTTTGTCGATATTGATTTTTTCTGCTCGGCCCAGGTATTCTAGCTTGGCATCTTCCAGCTTCATACCGGTTTCTTCAGAAATCACTTTACCACCGGTAAGAATTGCGATGTCTTCCAACATAGCCTTTCTGCGATCGCCAAAGCCAGGAGCTTTAACAGCAGCAACGCGCAGGGCGCCACGGATCTTGTTAACTACTAATGTAGCCAACGCTTCGCCTTCCACTTCTTCAGCAATGATCAATAATGGCTTTCCAGTTTGAGCAGTTGCTTCCAATACAGGCAGCAATTCTTTCATGGAAGAGATTTTTTTGTCATAGATCAGTACAAAAGGGCTGTCTAAGTCAGCTTCCATTTTCTCTGTGTTGGTAACAAAGTAAGGGGAGAGGTAACCACGATCAAACTGCATACCTTCTACGGTCTTTACTTCAGTCTCAGTTCCTTTAGCTTCTTCTACCGTGATCACACCATCCTTGCCAACTTTATCCATGGCAGTGGCAATCATTTTACCAATCTCAAGATCATTGTTTGATGAGATGGTTGCTACCTGTGTGATTTCCTGAGAGCCTTTGATATTCTTGGATTGCTTGTGCAGGTGATCAACAACAGCTTCAACGGCCTTGTCAATACCACGCTTTAAATCCATAGGGTTAGCGCCAGCTGCTACGTTCTTAATTCCGTGACCGTAAATAGATTGAGCTAATACCGTTGCGGTAGTAGTACCGTCACCAGCAGCATCAGCGGTTTTAGAAGCAACTTCCTTCACCAATTGAGCACCCATGTTTTCAATAGGATCTTTCAAATCGATTTCTTTCGCTACTGAAACACCGTCCTTTGTTACGGTAGGAGCACCGAATTTTTTATCAAGGATTACGTTGCGGCCTTTAGGACCGAGAGTAACCTTTACTGCATCTGCTAACTTGTCTACGCCTTTTTTTATTCTATCGCGAGCGTGTGTATCGAATGTAATTTCCTTAGCCATAATATATTCTTACTTTTTAGTGATTAAAATTTAAACAATACCGAAGATATCTGAATTGCGCATGATGAGATACTCTTTGCCATCGATGGTTATCTCTGTGCCTGAGTATTTGCCATAAAGCACCTGGTCACCAACTTTCACGGTAACAGGCTTATCTTTCAATCCGTCACCCACTGCGATGACCTTACCTTTTTGTGGTTTTTCTTTTGCTGTATCCGGGATGATAAGTCCGGAGGCAGTTTTTTGTTCAGCCGGTGCAGCTTCTACAAGCACACGGTCTTCGTTTGGTTTGAAATTAATTTTAGCCATATGGATTTAATAAATTTTAGTTAAACAAGTTTTAAACTGTTCGAAGCCCAATAGTCCATTTCTGTGCCATTACTCCGATTTTGGCCTTTTTTTGCCACATTTTCCGGTAGGGGCTGCAAAGATGAAGATTTTTGTCACGGCTGTCATGGTACGCGACAAACAAAATGGCAGTTTGTCAGAAAACCGGCTTTTTCGTATAATAGAGCATTAAAATCTAATCAAGGTATGGATCGACTTAAGGATAACTGGCTGACGGATGGACTGATTGATTTTGAATACAAGAAATATCAGTTGCTGGCGTATTTCAAAAATGTTAAGGATTCGTTCCAAAGGGTGGAGTTATATCCGTTCTTATCGGATCTGGTTTTTCACTATCGCAATTTGATTGCGTTGCGCGAGAATCAAACTCTTATTCGGGAAGCTTTCCCTAAGGAAATTTCACCGGAAGGACTAAAGAATCTGGAACTTAACTACAAGAGCATTGTGGAGGATGACCTGATTATGCAGGAGTTAGAGTCTATCATGGAGTATGCTTTGCCACAATTCAAACTATCGCTAGACGAGGGTTCATTTATCTATGAATACGTTGAGTCTAAATGTGAAATTTCTCCTATAGGATTAACCTCGCTTTACGCGAATGAAGGGTATCTGTTTGTAACTCAGCCACCCGAAAAGGAAACTAAGATTTACCGCTATCAGGCAACTATCTTCGAACAAAGTACAGAACTGATGCGGGGCATTCATACCCACTATTTGCATACGGCAGAACGCAGCTTTAGCAACACGTATGAAAACCTAAAGTTGAATCTGATTCGACAATATGCAGAGCTTCCAAATCCTTCTGTATACCTGGTGCTTTCGAAATTAAAGTTCCCGTTCGATCAAACGCTCATGCCGGTTGCCAAGCGACTTTTAGTTAAGCAGATTTCAAAAGCAGCTTAAAAAAAAACCCTCGGTGTGAGGGTCTTTTAAGATTTATACCAAAGTAAATTATTTTGCCGGGGCCGGAGTTATTGGCTCTGCTTTTTGCAGGTCAATTCCTGAGCCTTGCTGTTGCTTGGCCTTCTCAAGAATTTCATCAGTAGTTGCATTGTTTGGGGTTGCAAAATTGGTGGCTAAAGAAAACACCATGATGGCAATGGCAAATCCCCAGGTAAGGCGCTCTAATAAGTCGCCTGTCTTTTTAACTCCAATCATATTGCTGGCACCCGAACCACCAAATTGGCTGGAAAGTCCACCGCCTTTTGAATTTTGAGCAAGCACTACTAAAACCAACAGGACTGAGCTAAAAATGGCTAAACTGACAAATAAGATATACATAACTATTTTTTCAGGTCTTCAATTTGAGCCGCAAAGTAAGCCTTTTTTTGTGGAAACTTCCAAATTAACTTCTTGAGCACTTCAATGGCTTTCTCTTTTTTACCCTGCTTTAATAAAATCTGAACGAGTGTTTCAGAAACGATATTTTCGCCATAAGTAAGGTTGTCGTCTGATAAGTCGCCCTTCGATTCGCTTGTGGCCGCTAATTTGTTTTTAGAGATGTTGGGCTGGGTTTTTATAAACTGATCAATGATTTCGATTTGTTCCTTTTGCTTGGGGCCTTCGGGCTTGATCTTTTTCTTCGATGTTTTAATCTCGTTCAATAATCCTTCATCAGGATCAGAAGGGGATTTAGATTTTCGTGGTTTTGAATTTTCTGTAGTAGGGAAGGGTAAACCCTTTTCATGACGGTCGACCGCTACCTCAAATTGATGTTTTCGATCCTTCAGGATTTCAAGATCATGCATAACCTCATCAAAAAGTGCATCTCCGGTTAAGTTGCTTGGCATAGAGGGAAGCAAATGTTCTTTAACCTCAACCGTGGTTGAAATTTCTTCGATTGTCTCAGAAGTCTTAGCTATTTCCTTCACCTCAGAGATTACAGGTTTGGGTTGAGGTGCTTCCGTTCTTGGTTTTTGTTGGGAAGTCATAACCGACTTAAGAACATTTCGATCGGTGCTATAAATGGCGCTTAAATGAAGTTGATGTTCCTTATCCTCAAGAGCGTTGTCATTTGCCGCCCGGGCCGCCATGCCATGGATCACTTGACTGTAAGGAAACTGCTGCTCCAACGAAATTAATTGCCCAGCCTCATCAGCAGAGAGTGCAGTATAATTTGAAAGCAGGTTATAGAATTGGTTCTTTTCCACTTTTTTACCGAAGAGGTAAGGGTAAATGTAAGGGAAATTCCAACTATGCGCAACCTTACCAGTTGGCTATGGTGCTGTTAAATATATCAATGTAAATCTGGTCAAGGATTTTTCTCTCCAGACTTTCCTGAACTGAATTAAAATCCTGAGCACTAGGGAAATCGGCATAGAAACTAAACACTTTATCCTTAAAATTATTTTCTGGATTTAATGTATCCACATAATTTGCACGTACTGCAATTGTAAGCCTGGTTAGAGATGCGGGATCACCGCGTTGATTCGATGCTGTACCACTCACGGGTGCAATGGGCGTTATTCCATATTGAGTGATGGTGCCTTCAATTTGAAGCTCTCCGTTTTCAGCAACTACCCGAAGGCTTGAGTTCTGCTGAAAATATTGTTTTAGTCTGTTCGTGAAGGTTTGGCCTAAGTTGGCAGGTCCTAAATCGGTGTTATTAAAAAAATCTTCTACTTGTATACTCTGCGCATTGGTGGAAGCACCGGTAAATGAATAGCTGATACAACTTTGGAGGGTAGGTAGCGCGAAAAATGAAAGTAGCGCGATGACAAAAATTATTTTATTCTTCAAGTTCGTATTCTTTAATCTTACGATACAATGTTCTTTCTGAAATCCCCAAATCACGTGCCGCATATTTGCGCTTGTTATTATTCTTGCGCAACGCCCTCATGATTAGCTCTTTTTCCTTTTTCACTATGGAGAGTGAATCATCCTCTGCTTCGTGTGTAATATCCTGCACTTCCTCCTCATCGCTAACTACAGGTGTTTCAGCTGCATTGAGATTTAATGTAACAGGTTCGTGATCGTGCTTAATTTCATCATGTATTCCTTCAAACAATCCGGCATGCTCTTTTACAATTTGTGCGGCCTGACCAGGATTGGTTGAACTATCCAGAACAACTTTCTTCAGGTCGTTCATGTCTTTACGCAAATCAAAAAGAATCTTGTAAAGAATTTCCCGCTCTGAAATATCCTTGCCCGGTTGGTCTTTGTAAAGCGCGGGTAGGTTGGTTTCTTTTGGAATATACTGACTCAATACTTCCGGGGTGATTTCTTTATGATCGGACGAAAGCACAGAAATTTGTTCTACCAGATTTTTAAGCTGCCGAATGTTACCCGGAAATCGATATTTTAACAATAGATTTTTTGATTCTTCAGTCAGCGAAATGGGCTTCACTTTATACTTCTCAGCAAAGTCGGTAGCGAATTTGCGAAACAACAATTCTGTATCCTTACCGCGTTCGCGAAGCGGTGGCACATAGATTGGCACTGTACTCAAACGATAATATAAGTCTTCGCGAAACTTTCCTTGCTCTACTTTCACAAGCAGATTTACATTGGAAGCAGCCACTACACGCACATCCGTCTTTTGCACTTTGGACGATCCAACTTTAATAAACTCTCCGTTTTCCAGTACGCGTAATAAGCGAGCCTGTGTACCGAGTGGCATTTCTCCAATTTCATCTAAGAAGATGGTTCCCCCATTAGTTACTTCAAAATAACCTTTGCGGGATTCGTGTGCTCCAGTGAAAGATCCTTTTTCGTGGCCAAATAATTCCGAGTCGATAGTGCCTTCCGGTATGGAGCCGCAGTTGATGGCAATAAATTGACCATGCTTGCGTGGGCTCAGGTGATGAATGATTTTTGAAAACGATTCTTTTCCACTTCCACTTTCTCCGTTAATGAGTACCGACATATCGGTTGGCGCTACTTGCATAGCCACGCGCACGGCATTGTTCAGGAAAGCTGAATTTCCAATAATCCCAAATCGTTGCTTTACATTTTGTATTTCTAATTCTGTAATTGCCATACTTAATTTACAATCTTTCCTAGTAGCGTTCCGCTGGTACAACTTTCTATCAATACATTGACGTATTCGCCTTTCTTTTTATTTTCTTTTGGAAACACGGCTACGTGATTAGCTGATGTTCTTCCTTGCCAATGAGCAGTACTTTTCTTTGATTCTCCCTCAATCAACACTCGTTGTGTAGTGCCTACATCTTTTTGATGATGAAGGTGCGAATGTGATCTCTGTTTGGTGATGATCTCCTCCAACCTCCTGTTTTTTACGTCAACAGGAATGTCATCAGCATATTTCTTTGCAGCCAAGGTGCCGGGCCGTTCAGAATATGAAAACATATAAGCGTAGTCATATTGCACAAGATCCATCAGCGTAAGGGTATCCTGATGTTCCGCTTCCGTTTCGCTGCAAAAACCGCTAATCATATCCGAAGAGATGCCACAATCCTCACCCAAAATCGTGCGAATGCTGGCCACTTTTTTCAAATACCATTCGCGGTCATAGCCTCGGTTCATCATCTCAAGAATACGACTGTTACCACTTTGCGCGGGCAGGTGAATGTATTTGCAGATATTCTCGTACTGCGCCATTGTATACAAAACCTCATCGGTAATATCTTTGGGGTGCGAGGTCGAGAACCTAACGCGTAAATCCGGATGCACCTCGGCAACCAACGCAATCAGGTTGGCGAAATTTATTATTTTCTCAGCGCCAGCTTTTTCAAGACGTGCTTTGTTATTTTCAACTTCACTCCATTTATAAGAATCTACATTTTGCCCAAGCAAAGTAACTTCACGAAACCCTCTATTAAACAGGTCTTGTGCTTCCGCTATAATAGAATGCGGATCGCGACTGCGCTCACGACCCCGGGTAAATGGCACCACACAAAAAGAACACATGTTATCGCAGCCGCGCATAATGGAAATGAATGCAGTTACACCGTTGGAATTTAATCGAACAGGCGTAATGTCTCCATACGTTTCCTCGCGTGATAAAAATGTGTTTACTGCTTTATCACCGTCATCTACCTGACTAATAAGTTTGGGCAAGTCGCGATAGGCATCAGGTCCGGCAACGAGGTCAACAATCTTTTCCTCTTCCAGTAATTTAGTTTTCAACCGTTCGGCCATGCAGCCAAGAATCCCCACCATCATTTCAGGTTTCTTCTTTTTATACGATTGAATCTGGTGTAGGCGATTGCGTACGGTTTGCTCAGCCTTTTCTCGGATCGAACACGTATTGAGAAACACCAAATCCGCCTGCGCGATATCGGAAGTAGTATCAAAGCCCTCATTTTGTAAAATGGAGGCAACAATTTCACTATCCGAGAAATTCATCTGGCAGCCATAGCTTTCGATATAAAGCTTGCGGGCTTTACCGGTATGTTGATCCTCCAAAACCTTCACGGTTTCACAGGCTTCCACTTCGGTTGGTTCAATCAGGCCAATGTCTTCAATAAGGTTCTTCATCTATTTTGGCTTCAGGGTGCAAAATTAATACATTTAAACTTATTGTGACATCTTGTCAGTTGGTTTTCGGATTTCAATGAAGATGGCTTTAACTGATTTTCAAGTAGTTTTAGGGCATATTTTCCATGAGAATGGCGATTATTAAAACAATACGCGGATATACACCCCAGTTCGGAGCCAATTGCTTTCTGGCCGAAACCGCTGTAGTGGTAGGCGAAGTAACGATGGGTGAAAACTGTACGGTCTGGTTCAATGCTGTGGTTCGCGGAGATGTTCACTCTATCTCGATCGGCAACAATACCAATATTCAGGATGGAGCCATTATTCATTGCACGTATCAAAAAGCAAAAACTATTATTGGCAATAATGTTTCCATTGCTCATAACGCCATTGTTCATGGTTGCACGGTGGAAGATAATGTGCTGATCGGCATGGGCGCCATTATTATGGATGATGCAGTGATTGGTTCAGGATCAGTCATAGCAGCTGGCGCAATCATCCTTCCTAAAACAATGGTAGAACCGGGAAGTATATATGCGGGTGTTCCTGCCAAAAGAATTAAAGAGGTAGGTGATGAAATGAAGGAAGTGATTACACGCACAGCGCGCAACTATCCAATGTATGCCGAGTGGTTTAAGTAAAATTTTATGATGAAAGAATCGAAGAATAAAGGATATGATCTGAAAACTATTGAGGAGTACAAGACCAAGATCCAGGCGTCCGGAACCAGGTACATACTTGATGAAACGGATGAATATACGGATGAGTACGTACATTTTTATTTTGTAGGAAAGCATGAAGGGGTTGAGGTGATTTTTGATTGTGTTCTCTACACATTACGCTTTCAACACGAGAGCGAATTATTTGAAGTTGCCGAGCAGAAGGCTTTGGAACATTTTCCTGAATATCAGGAAATAAAAGCTAATGCAGAAGAAGGTGGAGAGGTATCCTTACCCGATGAGTTAGAAGAAAAGATTGGAATATACATAGCAGAAACGCTCGTTGAGTTGGAAGAAGAAGGGGAGGTAAAAGTAAAAGAACATGTTGATCTGGATACAACTCATGAATTCGGAATTGGTGTGGATGCCGGACTAAACATAGAGCGCATCATGCCTGAATTAATAGCAAGCTTTGTTTCTGATTTTAATGCCGATGCCCTGCATCTGGATGAATCGCTGTATTCTTTTCAGATAAACAGAGATGATTTTGAGTTGTAGTAAGTGAAAAAAAACTAAAAACTCTCCAAATTCCTGAATAGTGGCCTATATTTGCGCCCCTAAATCAATTAATTCATGAAAAACCTTTCCCTTATCCTTAACGCAGTGTTACTGGTTGCAGTAGGCGTTTTGTATTATTTACATTTTGCTCCCAAAAGTTCGGCTGCCGAAACTGAATCTATAAATCCTTCCGATTTTAAGATTGCCTATATCAACTCCGATTCGGTGCTTAAAAATTATGATTTCTTTAAAGTAAACATTGAGAAGTTGGAGTCCAAAGGAAAAAAGTTAGACCAGGATCTTCAAAATCGTGCTCAGAGCCTTCAGAATGATATTAATGCGTATCAAAGAAATTATAGTAGCATGACCATTGGTCAGGCTAAGGCTGTAGAAGATGATTTGGGCAAAAAGCGCCAGAACCTTGAGCTGTATCAGCGAAGCCTGGAGCAAGAACTAATGACGGAGCAAGGCAAGATGAATGAAGACCTGTATAAGAAGGTTACTGATTTTTTAAAAATTTATGCAGAGCAGAAAGAATTGCAGATTGTTTTGAAGTTTAATCCCAGCAGCGATTTGTTATACGGTGGTAAGAGTGTTGACATTACCAACGAAGTTATACAAGGACTTAACGAAGCATATAAAATAGATCAGGCAAAACCTAAGGCTGACTCGACTGCAGCCAAGAAGTAAAAACAACAATAGAATTTTTGATGAAGCCGTCCCGTAAAATTTCGGGACGGCTTTTTTTGTTTTAATGCAGAAGTCTTAATTTCAAATCGTGAAAAAGAATGTGCTAGGATTTTTAGGCGTAAGAGAGGAAGAACAGACCCAGGTTTTGTTGATGCTTGCCACGGGTTTTTTCATTGGTATTTTTATCGCTACCTACCAGGTAACAGCCGAATCACTCTTCCTGAATAAACTCAGTGATCAACTGGACAAAGCATTTCTGGTATCGGGTGTATTGGGTATTGTCACTACTTTATTATTCTCCTTCTTTCAAAATCGCATCAGGTTTGTAACACTTACTATTATAAGTTTCGTGTTAATTGTTGCCGCCACTTTCGCCATCTATTTTGCCTATCATACAACTAACGAAACACTTCAAAACAACACACTCTTTTTAATGTTTTGTTTGATCGGACCCATGACAGCGATCTTGCTGTTATGCTACTGGGGTATTTTTGGCAGGCTATTTAACTTTAAGCAGTCAAAGCGAATTATTGGGTGGATAGATACGGGCCAGCTCATTGCTATCATCCTTGCTAACTTTTTGATTCCGCTTACTTCAGCTTTCTTTCCCGACACCTCTAATTATTTGATCGTCTGCAATATCAGTATCGTAGGCTCTTTAATATGTTTGGTAATTATTGCCATCAAATATGACCTGGCCCGGCTAAGTTCCGATCCAAGTGTCAAAGAAGAGACTAAGTTTTCTAAAATTTTCAAGGATCGCTACATCGTTTTGTTAAGTGCATTTTTGATTGTTTCCATGGTGACATTAAGTTTCAATCAGTTCACTTTTCAAACGTTGTTAAATAGACAATATCCCGATCAACGGGACCTTACAAACTTCCTTGCTTATTTTAATGGAGCAATCTACGCGTTAAGCTTATTCATGCAATTGTTTGTAAACGACCGGATCATGAGTACGTATGGAATCCGGATTTCTTTATTTGCGTTGCCGGCTGTGGTTGCCCTGCTTTCAATCGGGGCTGTTATTTCGGGAACCGTATTGGGATATTCTATTGAGGATAATCCTCAAACGTACATCTACTTCTTTCTCTTTGTTGCCGTGACCCGGCTTTTTAATAGCATGCTTAAAGATTCGCTGGAGAATCCTGTTTATAAACTTTTATTCATCCCGCTTGACAGCCGGTATCGCTTCAGCATACAAACTAAAGTAGAAGGCGTGGTAAACGAATCGGGAAGGTTTATTGCGGGTGTTTTTATTTTCATTTTCGCGCTAGTGCCATTTTTCAAAATTATTTGGGTACCCATTATTGTATTGGGTCTGATCCTACTTTATTACAGAGTAATTCAAAATCTTTATCAGGAATACAAGGATAAGATCCGGTCTAAGCTGGAACATTCGGATGGACAGCAGGATCGGTTAGAAATTGGCTTTGCTGAAATTACTTCGCGGCTGGAAGGCAATCTGAATGGCAACGATTCTTCAAAAGCAGTTTTTTCATTTAAGCTACTCGAGAAAATTGATCCCTCCAAAGCGGGAACCTGGATAAATATGTTAATGAGGAATGAAGAGGAGAGCACGAAAGAATATGCCCAACGCAGAATGAATGAAATCAAAGGGCTTTCGGTTTCGGAAAACTATGTGATTCGAATTGACAGAAATAAAGTAAATGCCGATGACAAACATGTTTTGTCGAAAATTGATCTTGATTTAATTCTGGGAAGTGGAGGAGATGTACAGAAGGCAAGAATTCAACGGCTGGCCCGATCGCTGGATGCAAAGGATAGGCATTATAGTGCCGAATTGCTCTTGCACTCACAAAATAAAGAGAACATTTCATTCCTGGTTGAGTTGTTAAATGACAGCGACTTGCATGTTCGAAGTGCAGCAATCAAAACAGCCATAAAAAAATACGACAATGAGATCATCTCGGCCCTGATAGAGAATCTTGGCAGTGAGTATCATTCAGGTGAGGCAACGAATGCGCTCATACTTATAGGTGAGCCTGCGTTGAGTTTGATGGATAATTCCTTTTATCGGTCTGGACAAAGTTCCCAGGTGATGCTTCGTCTGGTGCAGATTATTGGAGTTATCGGTGGCCAGCGAGCCAAGGAGATGCTTTGGAATAAGATCGATTACCCCGATAAGGTAATTGTTTCTCAGGTACTTCTGGCATTGGGCGAATCCGGTTTCAAAGCCGGCATGTCGCAAGTGAGCCGCATTAAATACGCCATTGAATCGGATGTTGCTGATATTACCTGGAACCTGGGAGCAATCCAGGAATTAGGAGATACCGAGGTTTCTGCTGTGGTTCGAAGAGCATTAGATCGTGAAATTCAAAATGACATTGAGCACATTTATATGCTGTTGGCCATGTTATACGACACCCGATCAATACAACTCGTAAAAGAGAATATTGAAAGCAGTACTGCCGAAGGAGTAACGTATGCAATCGAATTATTGGATGTTTTTCTTTCGGAACAACTCAAACAGCGGGTTATCCCGGTATTGGATGACATCAGTGTCTCAGAAAAAATAAAGCGGCTTGAAATATTTTATCCACGCGTGCAACTTGATGACAAGCTTGTTCTTAAATTCTTGATCAACAGAGAATTTACACAAAGTAACCGATGGACAAAAGCAGTAGTTATACACCAGATTGGTGTACAACGCATTGAAGATTTTACCCTGGATCTGATTGCGCAGATATTTAATCCCGATCTCTTAATCCGGGAGACCGCTGCGTGGGCGTTGTATCAGATAAGTCCTGATTTATATCAATCCAATGTGGCCAGGCTTGATGTGGATATTAGTAAGGAATTGGATTTTGCAATTCTGGAAAGTGGTAGTAAAATAAATCTCAGGTTGTACGATAAGGTTCTTTTCTTTCAACAAATTCCGCTATTTGAAGGAAGAGCTGGCATAACGCTGTCCTACCTTGCCGATATCTCAAAAACAGTAAGGCTGGAAAAGGGCAAGATCATAGCAATAGATGCAAAACAGAATGAAGATTTCTACATCATTTATAAGGGTGAAGTAGAATTTTTTGACAAGGGTGCCCACATTACAGACTATCAGGTAGGTCAGTTTATTGGAGAACGATTAGCTGCCGCGGGCCACGTAAATTCAAGTCTCATGAAAGCTAAAGAAGATACGGTATTATTGAAGTTTAATAAGAACCTGTTTTACGAACTTTTAGCCGATCACGTGAAGTTAGCTGACAAGGTTTTGGAATATATTTGATTTTAGCTTAGATTTCACAGATTTTTTAAACTAAACGGAGGGCAAAGACTATTTTTTTAACTTTTATACTCAAGTAAAATATCCGAAATCCTCCTCATTTTAGTAAATTTCAGTTTATACGATTACAAAAGGGATGCTGAATTATTCTGTTCAGGCTGGTGAATTGGATGACTCCTCTCCGGATGTATTGCATCCCGGTGAACGGATTGGGGCTAACCCATTCCCGGGCCTTCGCCCTTTTACTATTGAAGACAGTCATCTTTTCTTTGGTCGTGAAGGCCAGGTTGATGAAATCCTATTGAAACTCTACCAACACAGAGCGGTAACTATCATGGGTTACTCGGGTAGTGGTAAATCCAGTTTGATGTATTGCGGGTTGATACCCGTGCTCTATGGCGGGTTCATGACCGACTCGGGACCGCATTGGAAAGTGATCGCTGTGCGTCCCGGAAATTCTCCTATTGAAAACCTGAGTATTGCCGCGGTTAATTTCCTCTTACAGGAAGGTCGCATTGCCGAAGAAGATAAACATATACACAAGGCAATCATCAATTCTGTTTTACGGAGTGGTTCAACGGGTCTTGTTGAGCTAGCAAAGTACCTCCAGACTTCTGATGGTGAGAATGTCTTCTTTTTAATCGATCAATTTGAAGAGCTATTCAGATACAAAGAATCGGGGAGTGAAGACTTCACCAATGAATCCATTGCGTATGTAAATCTTTTGCTCGAAGCAGTCGCTCAGCGCGATGTGCCCGCCTATGTATCACTAAACATGCGCTCTGATTTTATTGGCGAGTGCGCATCTTTTCCTGGCTTGACCCAAATGATAAACGCCAGTAACTATCTGGTGCCACAAATGACCCGCGATCAAAAGCGCATGGCCATAGAAGGTCCTGTAGCAGTGGGCGGAGGTAAGATATCGCAGCGTCTTGTAAAGCGTTTGTTGAGTGACATTGGTGACAATCAGGATCAACTCCCGATTTTGCAACATGCACTCATGCGCACCTGGGATTATTGGGTTGCCAATCGTGAAGAACGCGAGCCCATGGACATTCGCCACTACAATGCAGTGGGAAGAATTGCCCAGGCGTTGTCGTTGCATGCGAATGAAGCGTTTGATGAACTGACAAATCAAGAGAAAGAAGTTGCTGAAGTACTGTTCAAGTCTATTACCGAAAAAAATTCGGATAGCCTTGAAATGCGCAGGCCAGCAAAAGTAGCTGAGGTGGCAAGTCTTGCACAGGTGTCAGAGGAAAAAGTAATTGAGGTTGTAGAGAAATTCAGAAAACCCGGCAGGTCGTTCCTGATGCCGGGTATGCATGTGGAATTAAAATCAGATTCGGTTATTGAGCTCTCGCATGAAAGCTTGATGCGAATCTGGACTCGTTTATCTACCTGGGTAGATGAAGAATTTGAATCAGCTTTGATGTATAAGCGGGTGTCTGATGCAGCAGCCATGTACCAGATTGGCAAAACCAGTTTGTGGCGGCCGCCCGATCTTCAATTAGCCCTTAACTGGCAAAAGAAACAACAACCAACACGGGAGTGGGCCCAACGCTATGATATCGCCTTTGAGCGGGCCATCGTATTTCTCGATACCAGTCGCATTACCTATGAGGCGGAACTCAAGAATCAGGAGATGCTGCAACGCAGAATGTTGCGCAGAGCCCGGGTTACAAATCTTATTCTTGCATTATTGTTATTGATTGCTACAGGGTTTTTCGTGTATGGATTCTTTCAGCAGATAGAGGCAGAGCGACAGAGGGCAGCAGCGGAATTCGCAGCAGAGGAAGCAAAAGTTCAACGAGATGAAGCTGTTAAGCAAGAGGGAATTGCTAAGGATGCCCTAGAAAAAGTACAACTTAGAGAACGACAACTTGAGCAAAAAAATAAGGAATTGGAGGAGAGAACTGAAGCTTTAAGAATTGCTGTAACTGATGCTACCAAACAACGAAACTTGGCTGAATTTAATGCAAATGAGGCTTTCATTCAAAGAGATAGCGCTCGAATTGCACGTGATCAGGCTACTAAAAATTTAGATTCTGCTATTGTAAACTACAATAATTCCTTACGACTTTTGATGCTCTCCAAAGCCCAATCTTTAGCTGCAAAATCAGAAGGAATTGATGACTCTCAACTCGCGGGCTTAACTGCTATGCAAGGTTACTTATATCACACAAAATATGGCGGCAAACAATATGATCCGTATATATTCAGAGGCTTATATTATTCACTTGCAAAATTGCAAGGCTACAATTACAACGCGGTTAAAGTTCCGGGTGGTTTGAAAAACAGAATGTATGCCTTAGCGGTTTCCTCTAATTCCGGTACCTTCTATACAACGGGTAACGATGGAAGGATCTTTAAGGGCGATTACCTTTCTCAGAAAGTTGACCCCAAAAGCATCTTTGAAAATAAAGGAATTCCCAATCGGGACCTGGCATTGAGTATTGATGAAAAATACCTGATCAACGCAAGCGACTCCAGCTATATTGAAATAATTAACATGGCCTCTCCCGATAAACCACAACGTGTTGAAGGCCATACTCGTTTTGTGAATGATATTAAGTTCCTGCCCGATAATTCAGGCTTCATTACCGCATCCGCAGACAGAACACTTCGGTTTACCAATCAGGAAAGCGGACAAAGCAGAAAAATTCTTACACTACCGTACGATCTCAAGTCGATTGATATTAGTCCGGATGGTAAACAACTGGTGGGAGTTTCGTATGGTGGAAAAGTTATCACGGTGGATCTCACCAATTATTCCTACAAAGAAATCTGGAGTGATGAGTCTACCATCAAGATGGGGGATAGTGTTAAAACGATTAAGGTTTCCAACCGGGTGCTATCGGTGGCCTGGCACCCAACCCGTCCGTTAATCGCGTTTGGTGTTGAAGTAATCAACGAAAAACAAAAGGTGGTGCGCGGTACAGTGAAGTTATTTGATTTACAAACCAAAAAGATAAAAGAGCTTTCTGGACATAAATCGGGGATTGCCGATCTTGAATTCAGTCCCGATGGTTTATTGCTGGCTAGTTCAGGTTTGGATAGCAAACTGCAGATGTGGGTAGTAGATCATGAAGAAGACTTACCCATTGTTATGGATAATAATAATGGATCCGTGTGGGATGTTGTCTTTACAAAGGATTCAAATTATCTGATTGCCTCTTGCAATAATGGTGAAGTTCGCATCTGGCCTACCGATCCAAGTTCGCTGGCCAAATTAGTATGTCCTAAAATGGAACGCAACATGACCCAGGAGGAATGGGATAGTTACGTGGGCAAGGACATTGGTTATGAATCTACCTGTGTAAGTCTTTTAATTAAGGATTTTTGATGAAGAGCTTATTTTTTCTCATCATTCTTTTAAGCACTACTCCTTCCATTGCGCAGGATACGAACCGATCAACAGATACAAATTGCGAACAGATTTTGATCCAGGCTGACGATGAGTTCAATGCTGGTCGTTTTTATGGAATACCTGCCTTGTTAAAACCTTGTCTTGATGGAGGTTTTTCGAATGAGCAGAAGGTAAGAGCTTATCTTATGCTCACTCAAGCGTATTTAATATTAGATGATCCTATAGCTGCCGATGATAGTTATCTGAAATTACTCAAGGCCGATCCTGAATATGTAGCCAATACTGCCCGGGACCCAATTGATGTTTATTACCTCAGCAAAAAATTTACTGCGGTGCCTATTTTTACACCGCATTTGCGAATGGGCTTAAACACCTCCTTGCCGAGAACTATCTATGAGATTTCAACGAGCGGGACCCCCATTGACTCAAAGAATATTCTTAAAGTAGGTTTTCAGGCAGGTATCGGTGTGGATTGGAATCTCGACAATCACTGGAGCATCTGTGCTGAGGTAAATTACTCGTATAAAGCATTTAAGCGTGAACGTTCGGGATTGTTTGGTGCCGATGAACAAGTAATCTTGCACAAACAAAATTGGGCTGATGTACCTATGTATGTGAAGTACTCAGATGATTCGGGAAAAGTCAGACCATTTGGGTATGCCGGCTTCGCTTTTAATTTTTTGTTTTCCGATCGGGGTCCCAATTGGTTATTGAAAAATAACTTTTCAGATGGTAGCGCAAAGGATTCTGAAGGACCTACCGAGATTCAAATTTCGAAAAGAAACTTTATCAACCGATCTCTGGTAATAGGCGGAGGTGTTAAATATAAAGTAGGCAAAGATTTTGTCTATGTAGACTTACGATACATGGCCGGTCTCTCCAATCTGACTAACGTAGATAATAATTATTATTTGGAGGATGGTAGTTTTGATCCTTCAATCAATCGATATGCTGAAGTAAGTGACCTTTTCAGGCTGGATAATTTGTCTTTATCATTTGGGTATATCCATCCTATTTATAATCCCCGAAAAAAGACAAAACCCAAATTGAGTAATTTGTTTAAAAAAAAATCTGAAGTAAATAAAGGCAATCCATAAGATGCGGGTCAGTTCAATTTTGGTTGGTTTAATTGTTTTTGTTTGCGCCTGCGATACGGAGAATAACTTTGCCATTCCCGATGAAAACTACTTTGTAAAATTTTATGGTGAAGAGGGCGACCAGGAGGGTGTAGACTTTATAGTCAATACCGATGGATCGGTAGTGATGGTGGGAAACACATCTCGGCCGGGGGTACTGCAACAAATTTATATAGTGAAGGTAGATGCCAATGGTCAGGTATTGTGGCAACGAAGAATTGGGTTGCCCGATAAAAAGGATATCGCTAAGGATGTAGAACTTCATGCGGATGGGAGAATTGTGATTGCAGGGGAGACGGAGATGGGAGCAAATAATCGTGATGTTTATATTAAAACACTGGCACAAGATGGATCCCCATTGGATAGCGCACGAGCAGGTCTTAAGTTGACCAATGGTTCGGATGCAGATGAAGTTGTTAAATCTATCTCTATGGTTGAACCGGCTGATGGGTATCCCGCAGGATTCATTGTATCAGGATCAACAACTTCTCCGAATGATAATCTAGATGGTTTGCATATTAGGTTTACGGACTCTCCAATTTTAAGATTTGGAGACCCATGGAAAGAAATAACAGGTAATGGTAATACTGAAGATGTTATTGTGAAGATATTTCAGATTTCTGGGTATTCTCCAATCGGAGCAGCTGATAGATATTATTCATTTGGATATACAAATGCTAATGGTGGTAATAATTCTAATGATTTTAAGTATTGGATAGTTCCGTTAGGCAAGGATGGTGAACCTTCTAATAATGGCACTGAATTGTTAGATGAAATTGGAAGTCAGATTGAGGATGAAATTTTAACATCTGTAATTGAAAGTCCACTTCAATCAGGGTCAGGATTTATTCTTAGTGGTATAGCAAGACTTCCCACAGGTGAAAGTAGATCTTTTGTTGTAAAACTTACCAGACCTTTGAGTATCAATTTTCCAAAGCTGGATATTTTATCACAAACTTATCCAACTAATTTAGGAAACGATGTTAGTGGATTATTGACAGTGCAAAGCTCAACAAAGGAACAATTTTTCCTTCTTTCCAACGACAATCAATTTCAGGATCAAGGTTCCAACCTAGCTTTGACTTTGCTCAATAGAGATTTGACTAAACAATGGCCTGTTCCATTAATCTTCGGAGGTGTAGGCGATGACTTTGCTGGTTCAGTTGCGGAATTGCCAAATGGCAGAATCTTGATTGTTGGAACTATGACAGTGGGCGGCTTGAATGGCCAAAAGAAAATGGTACTCATGAAATTAAACCCCGAGGGTAAACTTACAGAATAGCGGTTTTTAAAGGAAAATGGTTACTTTTAAGCTGTCTATATTATATAGTTTCTGTTGTTGGCCAATAACCTCTTTTATGACGCTTATCTTTAATCTACAACTCCTCATATATAGTTCGTTGGGTTCTCTCGGTGTTTTTAGTCCATCAATTTTATTTTCCGATCGTTTTGAGTTGCAAAAAGCTGGTTCTCAACAAAGCTTAACCTTGCCGTATTGAAAATGCTTTTTGAAACGATGTTAAGTATAAAAACCTTAAGACTTTATCTAGTCTTTTTGCTATTGCTTTTATTCTGCATTACTGGGTTTTCACAGGTAGGCACTTTTACATCGAATGTAGCTACAGGTAATTGGGATGCCCCTGGGAGTTGGACAGCTATTGGAAGTGATGTTGATGGCGTACCAGATGCCGATGATATAGTAATCATTCTTACGGGCCATAATATCTCTTTAAATGGTGCCCAAGCAGCAAGTTCAGTTACTATAAATTTTGGAGGTACGCTTACAGCAAACATGGGCGGGCTTACAGTGGGCGCGATGGTAGTTAACGGAACCTACGTTCATGCCATCGATGGAGGTATAATCCCGTCTGCTACATGGGCTGCCAATTCAAACTGCACTATTACGGGTGTAACATCCACACCGCCCATTGGCCTTGCGCAAACATTTGGTAATCTAACCTGGAATTCTTCAGGTCAAACCACTAATATCTACTTACAATCCAATATTACGGTACAAGGTAATTTATCAGTTTTAGATACGGGACTTCCTTTGGATCCCACCAATAGGGCACTCAGGATGTCAAATACTGCAACCGGATACACGATTAATGTTGGAGGTGATTTTATCATAACGAATAGCACGTTCAAAATGAACAATAGCACGGGCTCTTGTTCTATGAATATTGGAGGCGATTTTATCTTAAATAGTGGAAACTTCACCATTGTTACGGGGCCTGCAAACTCTACGTTATCCGTTACCGGAAACGTTAATATCTTAGGAGGTACCTTATTAATGCAAGAGGATCCCAATGCAGGTGTAGTGGGTAATTTGAATGTTACAGGTGACTTTCTGCTTGCCGGTGGGGCTGCCATTACGCAAACTGGTGGAGGAGCCAGCGGTCAAATAGTTTTTAACAGGGCAGGAACCCAAACCTTTACGTCAGGTGGAACAATCTCCAATACGATTAACGTAACCGTAAATAGTGGATCAACTTTACAAATGGGCGATGCTGCATCCACAATCGGAGGTACCGGTACATTTCTGTTATCAGCAGGCGCAACGCTAGGCATACGATCAACCGCTGGAATTACTGCGGCAGGTGCTTCAGGACACATTCAAACGACTACAAGAACTTACTCAACGGTTGCGAATTACACCTATAATGGAAGTGCAAACCAATCAGCAGGAGATGGTTTGCCTGCCACCGTTTCCAACTTAACAATAGCCAATACAGGTGGAGGTGGCAACAATACGGTAACCCTTTCCAGCAATGTTGGAATAACGAATGCCTTGGTTATTAATTCGGGCGTACTGTCATTAGCGGCAAACAATATTACTACAGTCGGGTCAGTAAGCATGACCGGAACTTCAATAACAGGCACTGGTACGTTAACATTGGCTGGAGATGTAACTACGAATGCGAGTGGAAATACGGCAGGGATTTCGGCACCAATTGCCTTGGGTGGGGCGAACAGAACTTTTACGATTGGAGAAGGCGGAGCCAACCCTGATTTACAAATTTCATCGGCAATAAGTGGTGGTGTGGGCTTGATAAAAGCAGGTGCGGGACTACTTAACATGTTTGGTGGCAATTCCTATACCGGAGTCACAACAGTTAGTGCAGGAACTTTGCGACTTGGTTCACTTTCAGCACTTGGCACGACTGCATCGGGCACAGTAGTTTCAAGCGGGGCTGTTATTGATTTAAGCGGACTTAACTATGTGGCTGCAGAAGCATTAACAATAAATGGCACTGGTATTTCCGGTGGTGGTGTATTAATTAATGGCTCTGGTTCAGCTGCTACATATGGAGGTCTTCTTACCTTAGGTAGTTCTAGTTCCGTAATTGCTAACAATGGAACGATTAATATTTCCAATGCGGGCACGATCACTGGTGCAGGGTTTGATTTAACTCTTGGCGGATCAACAGGCGGAACGATTTCCAGTATCATTGGTACAGGATCAGGACAAGTTATTAAAAATGGTTCGGGCACGTGGACCCTTGCCGGTTCAAACACTTTTACTGGTGGAGTAACCATTGATGCAGGAACGCTTCGATTAGCTAATCCAAGTGCATTAAATTCAGGTTCACCGAATGCAATAACATTTGGATCGGGGAGTACAGGAATATTGCAACTAAATGGAAACAGTGTCACTGTCTCTGGATTAAATACAAATGCTGTAGTAGGTACCCCAGTGGTTGAAACCAATGCAGCTGGTATAGCCACTCTAACAATTAATACACCTGGTGCTAATACGTTTGCAGGCACTTTACAAAACGGTGGTGCGGGTACATTGGCAATAACTAAAAGTGGTGCCGGGTCATTGACTTTAAGTGGAAACAATACTTACAGCGGAATTACTACCTTATCCTCAGGAGCTCTTAATATCAACAGCAACACAGCGCTAGGCACTGGTACTTTTGTAATTAATGGGGGATCCATTGATAACACCAGTGGTTCGTTCAAATCGCTTTCAAACAACAACCCTCAAAATTGGAATAGCGATTTCACATTTTTGGGTACAGAAAGTCTAAATCTGGGAACCGGGAATGTTATTATAGGTGGTAATCGACAGGTAACTGTAAGTGCCAATACGCTGACTGTGGGTGGAGTTATTTCTGCAGCAGCACACAATATCACTAAAGCAGGTGCTGGTAATCTAAGTTTTGGAAGTAATGCAGTGACGATAAACGGACTTGCCATCAACGCAGGGACCTTAACATCTTCATCAGGGACGCTAACTCTTGCAGGAAGCTTTACAAGTTCCGGAACATTTAACAATAATAGCGGAACCGTTCATTACAATGGGGGAGCGCCTCAAACTGTTGCTTCTGTTACTTACAATAACCTCATCCTATCAGGGGCAGGTCAAAAAAATGGTGGTGGGGCTATTACAGTAAGTGGCAACCTTACCAACTCTTCCATCTTTGATTTAGGAGCCAATACGCTTTCGGTCACGGGAACTATTGATAACACGGGTGGTAATATCCGGTTCACAGGACCTACCAACGGAATTGCTGTCAGCACGGGTACAGTAACATACTATGGTGCATCTCAAACTATCGCTACCGGCACGTATAACAATCTTGTAATCAATCAATCAGCAGGAGTGGCATCATTGGGTGGTGCCGTCACAGTTAATGGAATTCTTACGCTCACGAACGGAAATCTGAATCTGAATGGTTTTGATTTAACACTGGGTCCAGCCGCTACAATTTCTGTTGCAGCCCCTTCAGCTACGAGAATGATCGTTGCAACAGGTGGAAATCAAGTTATCAAAACTTTTTCAGGCCTTGGTTCTTTTGTTTTTCCCATAGGAGACAATACAGGTACAGCTGAGTATTCACCAATCACTGTTAACATTACAGCTGGCAGCGGATTTCCATCTAACATCGGAATTTCCGTTGTTGATGCGAAGCATCCAAACAATTCAAGTGCAACCAATTTCTTAACCCGCTATTGGGAAATCACGCAACCCGGAATTACCGGTTGCGTTGCTACTATTACGGGTACTTATACGGCAGCGGATATCACAGGAACCGAGGCTAGTATTCATGCTGCTAATTTGCCCGGAGTCTTTAATCAGGCATCGAATCCATGGATTAAATTTTCTGCACTTGCGGGGAATACACTCACTGCAACGGGGGCAGGTCTTACACTCGGTCAGACAAATACATTTACGGGAATAACCGGTGCAGATCCGACTGCCACTATTGTCGGGGGTGGAGTTTCCATTTGCAATGGAAGTTCTGTCAATTTAACCACCAACGTTACTGGCGATCCAGCATTTACCTATTCATGGAGTCCTGCTGCCGGATTAAGTGCAACGAATATTTCTAATCCAATAGCCACTCCAGTTGTCACAACCGTGTATACTGTTACCATCAGGGATGGAAATGGAATCGTTGATACGGACAATACGACTATAACCGTAAATCCTGCAACTCCGGCTCCAACAATTGGAACAAGTGGAAGTGTTGTGTGTGATGGTATCAATCCAGACGTAACTCTTACCAGTTCTGCAGCCCCTAACGGAGGGACGTATGTTTGGTATAAGGGTGGTGTTGCCACCGGTGATGTGGGAAGTTCATTAATTATCAATGATCCGGCAGGTAGCGGTTTGTATACGGTTGCAGTTATTGATGGTATTACATTTTGTTTGAGTCCGCAAAGTGTCGGAGAGTCAGTCACCATCAACGCTTTACCGTTAACGACCCCGGTAGTAACACCAGCGACAACCACGATCTGCAGTGGCACAACAGTTACGGTGAATGTAGCGGGCAGCCAGGCTGGCATCAACTACGAATTATTTGATGGTGTTACCTCGCTGAGCAGCGCAGTGGCAGGCACGGGTGGAGCGATCAACCTGATCACGAGCGCACTTACCTCCAACACGACAATAACAGTAAGAGCTACGAATCCGACTACGAGTTGTACGACCTTACTGAGTGGCACAAGTGTAGTGACGGTGAATCCGATCCCGGTCACACCAACGATCAACCCTGCAGGACCCTTAACAGT
>JALHRJ010000007.1:33909-37173 GCA_022841475.1 Cyclobacteriaceae bacterium
GTTTTAACGAGCAGTGCGGGAGCAGGAAACCAGTGGTATAAAGATGGCTCACCGATAGGAGGAGCAACAGCAACAACTTTAAACATTACAACAGCCCCTGGCAACAGTGGCAGTTATACGGTGATCGAGACGACAACTGGGTGCAGTTCATCTCCTTCTGCGGTTGTAAGCATAACGATTCATGCTTTACCACTTTCAAGTCCTGGCGTTTCACCTATTTCATCAACTATCTGTAGTGGGAATCCAGTAACCGTTTCAGTAACAGGAACGGAGACAGGAATCAATTATCAACTCTTTGATGGTGTAACACCAGTAAGCGCAGTTGTAGCTGGAACTGGTGGAATAATTAATCTGACTAGTGCAGCTTTAACTGCGAACACAACAATAACCGTTGCTGCAATTAATCCAGTTACAGGATGTAGTATTTTGCTTCCAGGTACAGTTACGGTAACGATAAGTGCTACAATCCCAACGCCTACTATTGCACCAGTAGGACCAATCACCGCGTGTGTCGGTGATCCTGCAATTATTTTAACAAGTAGTGCAGCCAGTGGAAATCAATGGTATAAGGATGGAGTTATTATTGCAGGACAGACCGGTGTTACATTAAGCATCCCTACTGGAGTAATAAATAGTGGAACTTACACAGTCATTGAAACTCAGGCTGGTTGCACGTCCGCAGTTTCGGCCGGTGTAAACGTTACAATTAATTCAATAGCAAGTCCTCCGGTAGCGGTTAACCCAACTCCAATTTGTGTAGGCGGTACAATACCAACATTAACTGCTTTAGGGTCAAATATCAATTGGTATAGCGATGCGGGCCTTACAAATCTTGTTGGAACTGGTAGTCCTTTTACACCAACAGTTGCAGAGGTTGATAACACTATAGCTGGAACGTATACTTTATATGTAACCCAAACCATTGGTTGTGAAAGTGCAGCAACACCTGTCGATGTTTTGGTGAATCCAGCTGTTTCAGTTAATGCTGGAACAGATACAGATCTATGCAATGGACAAAGTATTACATTGGGTGGTAGTCCTACGGCAACAGGTGGTTCTGGTGCGTATACATATAGTTGGACAAGCATTCCACCAGGATTTACGAGCACTCAATCAAATCCAGTTGTTATTCCGGCACTCGGATCCATTACTTATGTTTTGCAAGTAACAGATGCCTTTGGTTGTCAGGGTACAGAACAGGTTGACGTTACGGTAAATGAAGTCCCTACGTTCTCAGTTACAAATAATACAGGAGGTGGATCAGGACAAATTTGTAGTGGATCAACTATCAATATCGGGCTTGCAAGTCCTACAGCAGGCGCGACAATAGCGCTTCAAAATGTTAACTATGGATTAGTTACCGGGGGTGCTTATGCCGCAGGCGGATCTTTTGTAACGGGAAATACAATTACGGAACCAGCAGGATTAACCAACAGTACGAATGCTCCGATTACTGTTAGTTATATTTTTAGCGTTTCTACACCGGATTGCACTAATCCTGTTACTCAACAAACAAGCGTGATTGTAAATCCTACTCCGGCAATGAGTACGGTTAATGCAACACCTCAAATTTGTAGTAACAGTGCAGTTGATGTTACATTGAATAGTTCTACAAGCGGAGCTATCATCCAATTGACCTCTGTGATTTATGGAGGAGTAACGGGTACACTGGTTGCTGGTTCAACATTTACTCCGGGATCAAAAATTACAGAGACTTTAATTAATTCAACAAATGCCTCTATTACGGTTCGATATAATTTTGATGTTACTGCCAATGGTTGTACGTCAACGGGCTTCTTTGAAGATATTATCGTTAATCCAAATCCAACATTTATTGCAAGTAACTTTTCGCCTGAGGTTTGCAGTGGCGATCAAACGAATATTCTCTTTGGAAGTGCAACACCTGGGCATCAGATTAATGTGGTAAGTGTTAATTATGGTTTTGTTACCGGTGGAACGGTTAATCCGGGCGTAACAACATTCAATAGCGCAACACCTCTTATTGAAACTCTAACAAACAACACAAATAGTGCTATTGATGTAGTCTATGAATTTAATGTCACAACTCCGTTAACCACACCTGTCTGTCCTCTAACTCCGGTAAGTCAATTTGTAACGGTCCGTGTACATCCAAATCCAACTTTTGTAGTTACGGATAATACGGGTGGTGGAAGTGGAACAATCTGTAGCGGAAGTCAAACTAACATTCTCTTAAACACCGCAGTATCGGGTGGTCAGATTAGATTAAAGACAGTTACGTATGGTGCAGTTACAGGAACGCTTACTCCAGGAATTTTATTTACAAATGGTCAATCCATTACTGAGGTCTTGTTAAATTCTACGGGCTCACCTGTTGTTGTTAACTATGAATTTGAAGCTATCGTTGGAGCATGTGGTCCTAGCGCAAGTCAATTTGTTAACGTTACAGTTAATCCCAATCCGAATGTAGTAGCATTACCTGCGAGCCAGACGATCTGCAGCGGAGCGGTTACGAACATTGGATTGAGTACAACGAATGGAGTTGGGGGAGTAACGTATACCTGGACACGGGCAGATGCGGGAGTGAGTGGCGTTTTGATAGGCACGGGCACCACGATCGCTGAGACGTTGACGGCAACAGGTTCCACAGCAGGCACCGCGACTTATACAATCACGCCAAGTGCAGGCGGTTGCAATGGCACCCCGATCATAGTGATAGTAACGGTAAATCCGTTACCGGATGTAGTGGCTGCCCCAGTATCAGAGACGATCTGCAGCGGCACGACCAGCAATATAAGTTTAAGCACAACGAATGGAGTAGCAGGCGCTACGTATAGCTGGACAGTTGTACAGAGCAATGTGAGCGGAGCGACAGCAGGTTTTGGTAATAGCATCAATCAGACCTTAACAGCTACGACAAGTTCAGCAGGTACTGCAACGTATACGATCACACCCAGTGCAGCTGGTTGCACCGGTACCCCGATTGTAGTTGTGGTAACAGTTACCCCGAATCCGAATGTAGTAGCGTTACCTGCGAGTCAGTCGATCTGCAGCGGAGCAGTAACCAACATTGGATTGAGTACTACGAATGGAGTTGGGGGAGTAACGTATAACTGGACCAGAGTTGATTCCGGAGTTAGCGGAGTGTTGACAGGCACGGGCACCACGATCGCGGAGACGTTGACCGCTACAGGCTCAGTTGCAGGCACAGCTACATATACAATCACGCCAAGTGCAGGCGGTTGCGATGGCACCCCGATTACAGTAATAGTAACAGTTAATCCG
>JALHRJ010000007.1:37183-128674 GCA_022841475.1 Cyclobacteriaceae bacterium
CGATCGCGGAGACGTTGACCGCTACAGGCTCAGTTGCAGGCACAGCTACATATACAATCACGCCAAGTGCAGGCGGTTGCGATGGCACCCCGATTACAGTAATAGTAACAGTTAATCCGCTACCGGATGTAGTGGCAGCACCGAATGCAGAAACGATCTGCAGCGGCACGACCAGCAATATAAGTTTAAGCACAACGAATGGAGTAGCAGGGGCCACGTACAGCTGGACGGTTGTACAGAGCAATGTGAGCGGAGCGACAGCAGGTTTTGGTAATAGCATCAATCAGACCTTAACAGCCACAACAAGCTCAGCGGGTACAGCTACTTACACGATCACGCCAAGTGCGGCTGGTTGTACAGGCACTCCAATAGTTGTAGAAGTAACCGTTAATCCAACACCGGTAATCACGAATACAGCTTTGCAATTATTGACTACGGTGTGCAGTGGCACAGCTTTGAATTTTGCACCGGTATCAACGACAGATCCAGCAACTACCTATTCATGGACCAGTTCGGTTAGCGGAAGTACCTTCACGGGAGTTTCTGTTACTGGTTTCGGTGCTATTATCGACACTCCGGTAAACACTGGAAATACGATGGGATATGTAACCTATACGATCACACCTCAGGTAAACGGTTGTAATGGAAATCCTGTAACCTATGTAGTAACAGTTTTGCCGGTGCCAACAGCGGATGGATTGGATGTAACAATTTGCAGTGGTCAAAATGCAGTTGTTAATATAAATACAAACCCAGCTAACGTAAGTGGAACAACATTCAGTTGGATAGCAATACCTTCTGCAAATGTTATCGGAGCACTCAATGGCAACGGATCTTTGATTAATCAGAATCTATCTTTGTCAGATTTTAATACAGGTACAGTTACTTACCAAATAACGCCTGCCGCCAATGGATGCAATGGACCTATACGAAATTTAGTAGTTACGATTAATCCGCTTCCGACTGTGGATGCGGGAGCCGACTACGAGGTATGCGAACCTGTTACTATACCATTAAGTGGTATAATAGGCGGAGCTGCTACATCAGGAACCTGGATCGTTGTAACTGGAACTGGAAGTATATCGGCAAGTACTGTTACAGGCAACCTAGTAACGGCTACCTACACAGTAGCTGCTGCGGATATTTCAACTATGGTAGTATTTAGATTAGAAACCAACGACCCTGATTTAGCGGGACCTTGTGCATTGGCTTCAGATTTACTTAGCGTTCAAATTAACAGACGACCAACGGTTACATTACCTGCTGATTTTGTTGTCTGTGAGCCTTCCAATTTATTATTGTCTCCAATAAACATAAGTGGAACCATTGGGGGCAGTGCTACAACAGGACTCTGGAGTATTATTTCCGGTGCAGGTTCATTGGGATCTTCCAATCTGGTTGGCAACACGGTAAGCTCTAACTATACGATTGACCCTTCTGACATCGGAACGACTATAACATTAAGACTGACAGCAAATGATCCTGATGGACCGGCAGGTCCATGTACTGAAGAATTTGAGGAGATTAATATTACGATCAATCAGGCAGCAGTTGTTTCAGCAGGTCCTGATTTACAACTCTGCCGGGATTTACCATCTATTACTTTGCAAGGCACTCAATCTGGTGCTGCCACAACGATAGTTTGGAGTGGTGGCTTGGGATCGTTCGCTGATCCAAACTTGATACAACCAGTGTATTCATTTAACGATCCCACGGAAGTGAATACTACGATTGTACTTACAGTTACTGCGCTTGATCCAGATGGTGCGGGTCCTTGTACAGCAGTGGCAGATCAGATGAATCTAAAGATTAATCCTTTACCTGTTGTGGTATTTACGGGCTTACCACCAGGAGCTCCTTCTGCCTTGGCAGAAAATGGTTCAGCTATTACGCTTACCGGAAATCTTGCCGGAGGTGCATTTACCATAGCTCCAATCACCTCGGTGATCGGTAGTACCTTCATTAATGTGGTTGATAGAGCGGTGTTTGATCCCAGTGCTGCTGATCTTGGATCGAACTTTATTAGATATACTTATACTGATATAAATGGTTGTACAAATTATGACGAGCAGGAAGTATTTATAAATCCGGTTACAACAGTGGATTTTGCAATACAAGGTGCCATTCTAAATGTTAATGGGGAATTTGAGCTTTGCGCAGATCTTGGATTAGTTAAATTATTAGGGTTCCCTCCTGCAAGTGACGGATTCCCACCGGAAACTCAATTTACATCGGAAGGACCAAATGCAGCCGATATGATAATTGTGAATATTGGTCCTGATTATTTTATTAATACGGATGGGCTACCTTCAAATACGTATCGTATCCGGTACACATTTAAAAATGAATTTAATGCAATTACATTTAGAGAGCGTACTGTTAATTTCTTTGCCAGTCCGGTTTCGTTATTCTCAACGTCCAATAATTGTATAATCAGCGATGTATTGTTTACGGATAATTCGGTAATAAATACAACACCGTTCCCTGCTGCTATCACTAGTTGGCAGTGGTCGGATGAACAAGGAACCTTTAGTACTCAACAAAATGCCGCGAAGAGATATACTTCCTCTGGAACCTATAATGTCTCACTGCGAGTATCAACCAGTCAGGGTTGTACTGTAACCAGTGCACCTACCTTGTTGCGCGTAGGGGATGTGCCAGAGGTTGATTTCAATTGGTCGGCAATTTGTAACAACGACAATACAAGTTTTCAAGATCGAACAACAAAGGTTGCAGGAGCAACTCCTCCGGGAATAAGTGTTGTAACTGGCTATACATGGAATTTTGGAGATGGAGATATCCTCGCTGCGGGTGTGGGCACAATCCCTCCAGGAACCCATGGCGGCAGAACTTTTGGTACATACAAAGATCCTCAGCATAAATACGTAACCAACGGAACCTATAGCGCTACACTTTTGGTAGACACCAACGATGGCTGCTCAAACTCCAAGGTTCAAAATGTATTTATTCTTCCTTACAATACAGTGGCGCCCGTAGCGGGGGCAGAATATCTGGAAGGATTTGAAACTACCGATGGCGGTTGGATTGCTGAGGCCTTTAATGCCACCAATTCAACACTCGCTAATATTATTAAGAGTGATACCAGTTGGATTTGGGGTACCCCATCTGGACTTGCCATAAATTCGGCTGCCGTTGGTAATGGTGCATGGTGGACTGGAGCAAATTCAAATACGTATTTCTCAAATGAGAACTCAGCCGTTAATGGACCTTGCTTTGATTTAACTCAATTGATGCGTCCTATGGTTGCCTTGGATTACTTCTCTGATTCTGAAAAAGGTCTCGATGGTGCCGTGCTTCAATATTCCATTAATGGAGGACTTACGTGGAGAATAGTTGGTCCACCGGATGGCGTTATAGGTAATGATAGAGATCAGGGTATTAACTGGTATAAAAGTGATGCGACAATCAGTTCGAATCCAGGAGGCCAGGTAATTGGTCCCTACGGTTGGACGGACAAATCATTGGAGTGGAAGAGTGGCAGATTTAATCTGGACATGATCCCTGTTGCAAATAGGGCACAAGTGCGATTAAGAATTGCCTTCAGCAGTAACGATGGCAATGCTCCCGCGCCACCAAGTTTTGATGGCTTTGCTTTTGACAACTTCTTCGTTGGTGAAAAATCAAGAAATGTGTTAGTTGAACATTTTACAACATCAACGCTCACTGGAAGTGTAAATGCCGATACTTATTTGAATGGATTGTATCAGCAACAGTTGACAGATCGTGGAACATCAGATTTCCAGCATATTCAATATCACGTAAGTTTCTCGGGCACTGATCCACTGAACCGCGATAATCCAACTGACCCAGCAGCCCGTGCCCTTTATTTCGGAGCTTCACAACCTCCTTATACCATTATGGATGGAATTCTTAGTCCAGGTAAGTTTACAGGAATAACCACCGAGTTAACTAAAGTCGAAATCGACCGCAGAGCCCTGGTTGATCCGATTTTTGATCTAACCCTGAAGGATACAACATCCGCTGACAATAGGAAGATAAGTGTGAAGATGGTGCTTACAGCCAAGCAAGACTTTACCTCACCATTAATTATCAATGTGGCTTTGGTCGAAAAAGATGCCAACGGATTTATGAATGTGTTGCGGAAGAACCTATTTGGAAGTGATGGCGAGACAATCAATCTAACATGGGTGAAAGACCAGCAACTAATCAAACTCAAGTTTGATGTGCCGATTGATGTGGCCATTACCGACCCGAGTCAATTGTTGCTCATTGGTTATGTACAGGATAAGAACACCAAGGAAATACTTCAGTCCATTGCGATTGATGGCCCGTTGGGTAAGATCCCTGATCCGGTGGTCGGCATTGAAGATGAACAACCTATTCTCGCTGCATTAAACAGTGTCCAAATGTTCCCGAACCCGGCTAACCAGGAGTTTACCTTTGGATTGCCTGCTGATGTACATCCTGCCAGTGAGTGGAGAATCATGGACCAGCGAGGTGTTACAGTTATGAAAGGAAACTTTGAAGGATCAGTGAATGGTTTAAAGGCTGTTGATGTTTCTAACCTGTCCAATGAAGTTTACTTTGTGGTAATGACTGGCTCACGAGGAGTTACCGTGCGTAAAAAGCTTGTGGTGATGAATAGAAATTAGGTTTGTGAGCGAAGAGATTCTATAGCTTGCGTAAGGAATTTACTTACTTCATTCGCTAACGTTTTAATAGTATGTTCGTCTTGCCCATTTCTGGCTTCCTTTTCTAATAAAATAATTTTGTCCTTCAGATGATGGATACCCATCAAGGTGATGGTGGGTTTAATTTTATGAACAACTTTTGCCAATTGGTCCCAGTCCTTTTTCTCTAACTGTGCTTTAATATCTGAAACAGTCGTGGGCATAGATTCCAGAAAAGCCGAAACGATCTCCTTAATAAACTGCTCATTATTATTTGAAACATTTTTTAAATAACTAAGATCAACCACAGACACATCATTAGTTGTAGAGGCATCCAATACTGACTTTTTCTTAACAGTAAGTTTCTTTCCAAGATATTTTGTGAGCGCTTGAAATAAATCTTCTTGCGTAAAAGGTTTGGTAATGCAATCATTCATTCCTGCTGCAATGCAATTTTCAAAATCTTTCTGCGTGGCATTGGCTGTTAAGGCAATAATAGGAACCCTACTATGTTTTGGATCTCCCTGTCGAATAGCTTTTGTAGTTTCAAATCCATCCATTACGGGCATTTGTATGTCCATGAGAACAATATCAAAAGCATTATTTCTGATTTTCTCCAGGGCAACTACTCCATTTTCGGCTGTTTCGAAATGACACCCCCACATCTTAAGAATGCTGCCGGCATAAAGGCGGTTAATATCATTATCTTCAACCAGTAAGATGGAAACGTTTTTTAACTGATTGTTATTTTTTGGTTTGTAGAGTTTGGTCTCATCAAAAAATTCTATTTCCCCAACTTGATACTCGATGGTAAATGAAAAGGTTGAACCTTCATTTTCCTGACTCACCACACGGATAGAACCATTTTGTAATTCTAGTAATTGCTTCACAATGGTTAATCCTAAGCCAGTTCCACCATATTTTCGGGTTACGCTCGCATCGGCTTGACTGAAACTTTCAAAAATGGTTTGAAGCTTACTCTGGGGTATTCCAATTCCAGTGTCTGAAATATCGAAGCAAAGCACGTATATTTTACCTCTTATCTTTTCAACTTTTACTGAAACTTGAATGAATCCGTGGTGGGTGAACTTAATGGCATTGCTGATTAAGTTGATCAGGATTTGATTCAACCGAACCGGATCTCCGATGAATATTTTATTGGCCTCACGGGTAAGTGAATAGGATAACTTAATTCCTTTTTCGGAGGCTTGAACACCAAATGTCTCAATAAGTGAATGCAACAGATCATTTAAGTTAAATCCGATTTTCTCAAACTTCAATTTTCCAGATTCAATGGATGCTAAATCAAGGATATCATTGATGATTACTTTTAAGTTATCAGCTGCGCTTTTTATTGCATTTAAATAAGTTTTTTGCTCATCTTTTGTTGGATTTTGACTCAACAAAGCAGCCATACCCGCAATACCATTAATGGGAGTTCTTATTTCGTGACTGATGTTGGCTAAGAATTGTTCCTTTGCTTTTTGAGCGCGCAATAATTCCTCAGCATCTTTTTTTCGTTGACTGATGTCCCTGCAATCCAGAATCAAGCCCTCAATGCCTTCCTGTTGCTTAAGATTAACAGAATTAAATTCCAGGTATTTATACGATTTGTCGCGGCACTTAAACTGAAATTCAATGCCTTTGTTAAAGGCCTTTTTGGTACTTTTAGTAAACTCTTTTTTAAAGTAGGGTAGCAGGGTAGAAGGAAGGAAATCAAAAAAGTTTTTACCAACCAGGCTGGCAGTTTTGTAGCCTAATGTATCTCTTACAGAATGATTATGATAAAGGATCGAGCCTTCATAGTCCACGATAAAAATAATATCCGAACCGTCTTCAACCACAGATTTGTAGAACAGTCCTTTTTTTACATAGACCGGCAATGATGACTTCATAGGTTAGATTCCTTTGGCTTCCATTTCTTTAAGATACCGATAGATGGATGACTTCCCAATATTCAATTTTCTTGCCACCTCAAGAACATTGTCATCATATTTGATGAGGTACGATCGTATTATGCGATAGGTATATTCTTCTAATGTCATTTCCTTTGCCAGGATGGCATCTTCGCGTATAGGCGTATTGAAGGTAATGTCCTCACCTCGTATTTCAGTGCCCGAAGACATCACAGCGGCTAATTCAATTACCGATTTTAATTCGCGCACATTGCCTGGAAACGAATATTGAAGCAGTTTTTCCTGGGCTTCATGCGATATGATTAATTTTTTAAGATCATTCTCCTTTGCAAAATGATCGGCAAAATGTTTAGCAAGTATAAGTATGTCCTTCTCTCTTTCCCGGAGCGGGGGTAAATGAATGGGCAATCCGAGTAATCGATAATATAGATCTTCGCGAAAGCGCCCGGCCCGAACCTCCTCTTGCAGATTTCGGTGTGTGGCAACAATTACCCGTACATCCAGTTTTATAATTTGATTTCCTCCGATTCTTGTTAGCTCCTTCTCTTGTAAAACCCGAAGCAGTTTCGATTGTAAACTCAGGTCCATTTCACCAATCTCATCCAGAAAGATCGTACCGCCTTCAGCTTCTTCAAACTTTCCTATTCTACGAGCTGCGGCTCCCGTAAAGGCTCCTTTCTCGTGACCAAATAATTCACTTTCAATAAGATCTTTGGGAATGGCCGCTACATTGACGGCTACGAGGGGTTTATTTTTGCGCTTTGAGTTGTAATGAATGGCTTTGGCAATCAATTCTTTTCCTGTTCCAGTCTCACCCGTAATGGACACAGTGATCTGAGTCTTGACCGCCTTCTCTATCAGGTCGAAAACTTTTTTAATGGCTGAACTGGATCCAAGTATGCTTTTCTCAAATTCGTACTTGACAGTTATTTCGTGTTTGAGTCTATCAATCTCCCGTATCAGCGAAGTCTTGTTTCGTGCATTTTTGATAGAGTTTAAGATTCGATCTTTCGCTTCTTCATCCTTGCTGATGTAATCAAAAGCTCCGGCTTTTAGAAGCTCTACCGCAGTGCCGATTTTTTCCTGAGCCGAGATTATGATTACACTAATATCGGGATCAAATTCCCGAATAGATTTGAGTACTTTTTCGCCCGACATATCTGGAAGGGAATAATCGAGTGTTATAATGGAAGGCTTTTTATGAAGCTGGGCTATGCAGTCTTTTCCGGTGGCAAAAAATTCAACTTCAAAATCAGGATTTAGACTGAGGACATAGTTTAGAAATTTGGAGTAAGCCGGGTCATCTTCAACTACAAAAATTCTGACTTGATCTTTTTCGTACATCCGTAGGCCTTTTGTTAATACTCCTATAAGTTTATAGCTTGAATTGTTCTAAATTATTTGAAATTTACGTTATTTCCCCTCCAGTTGTAGAGGAGCGCCATACTTTTTAAAGAATTTATTTATGATTCCTGAGTTTGATAATCTATCCCCTGCCGAAATCGAGTTAATGCATAAGGCTCCCATGTTGGTTTGTATTTTGATTGCCGGAGCAGATGATCACATTGATAACAGGGAGATTAAAAAGGCGATTGATCTTACAGAGAAAAAACAGAAAAGAGCTAAGTCGCATTTGCTAGATTTTTATAGAGAAGTGGGCGAGGACTTTGAGGATAAACTACGAATTGTTATTCAAGGCTTTCCGGTTGAAGCCACCGACCGAAGTCCCCGGGTAGTTCAATCGCTGGCACAGATTAACGAAATTCTAATAAAGGTTGAGAGAAATTTTGCAAAGGAATTTTACAAAAGTCTTCGTGAAATAGCCTCAGAAATAGCTAAATCTTCAGGGGGCTTGCTGGGCTTTAAGTCGGTAGGAGATGCGGAAGCAAAATATGTTGAATTGCCGATGTTAAAGGACCCGGCCACCTATTAATTCTCATGCCAGCAAGAGAAAGTAGATTTTTTGGCAGCTCAGTAGTGCCTTTCAGGCTTGTATTTATTATGTGGCTCTCGTTTAGCATTGAATTTTTTTACCATATCAATTTAGGTTTTTTAGGAATCAAACCCAGAACAATAGAGGGTTTGATCGGTATATTCACCGCACCCATGGTTCATGGGGACTACATGCATTTGCTGTCTAATACCTTCCCACTTTTATTTTTAGGATCCATTCTATATTTTTTTTATGAGCGTATTGCAGGCATCGTATTCTTTCGCTGTTACTTCATCACTAATATTTTGGTTTGGCTACTCAGCCCAAGAATTTCATATCACATTGGTGCCAGTGGGCTGATCTATGGCCTGGCAGCTTTCCTACTATGTTATGGCCTATTAAAGCAGGATTTCCTTTCGCTGATAATTTCAACCTTTGTATTCTTTATCTATGGTGGTGTTTTTTTGGCAGGTGTGCTCCCAGCAGACCCGCGAATATCCTGGGAATCACATTTGGCCGGGGCTTTGGTTGGTGTTGTAACAGCCTTTAACTTGGCGCAAAAAAGGAGTAGGTAATGGATGTGGCAGCGAAGAAAATATTCGACAGGATCAAGGGCGGAAACTATGATCCTGTGTATGTATTACAGGGTGAAGAAACTTATTATATAGATCTCATTTCCAATTATATAGAGCTCAATGCTTTAAGTGATTCTGAAAAAGGATTTAATCAGGTAATTGTTTATGGCAAGGATGTAAATGTGGCCACGTTGCTCACTCACGCCAAACGGTATCCAATGATGGCCGAGCGACAAGTAGTAATTGTAAAGGAGGCCCAGGATATTCAGGATTTACAAAAAGATACTGGTGCTAAACTACTGTTGGATTACCTGACGCGACCACTTCCGTCAACTATTCTGGTACTTTGTCATAAACACAAATCATTTGATAAAAGACGGGAGCTAGGCAAAAAGATAGACCAGCTTACTGTTTCTGCAACATTCAAAAAGCCTTACGAAAATCAGCTTGGCGAATTTATTCAACAGTATGCAAAAGAGAAGGGCTATAAAATTGAAGACAGTGCAGTTCGTATCCTCGCGGAATATGTAGGCAATGATTTAAGCCGATTAGCCAACGAAATTGATAAGGTTTTGATTGGTGTTGAGTCGAAGGAGGTAATTACAACCGAAAAAGTGATGTCTCAGGTAGGCATCAGTAAAGAGTATAATATTTTTGAATTGCAAAAAGCACTGATACGAAAAGATCAGTTGCAGGTAATTAAAATCGTAAATTACCTGGAGGCCAATTCAAAGAAGAATCCCATTATCCCGCTAGTTGCTTTTTTATATTCCTTCTTTAGCAAGTTATTAGTGGCACATTCAACTAACGATCGAAGTGAAAGAGCTTTGGTTACTGCCTTAAAAATCAGCCCGTTTGCTGCCAAGGATTATAGTGCTGCTTTGCAGCGATACTCATTAGTTAATGTTATTGATGGTATCGGCCTTTTAAAGCAAGCAGATCTTAAGTTAAAAGGAGTTGATGTAGGTAGTGAGAGTGAGGGACAAATCTTAAAAGAATTGGTTTTCCGTTTGATGATGTAACACGAGTTGACTTTTTTCTTTCTACTCATTACACCGTAATTATTAACACTTCATCTTGATTCTGAGAACGAAATGATGAAGTTATCCGTTAGAATTACTAGCTTTGGGTCCATGCAATCCATTTTTTAAACTGCTGCATGGGCTTTACTTTTTAAACTTTGGTCTGCAATATTTTTTGACTTTATCAGTTTTACGAAGAAACCATTGATGAAGAGATTCCTTTTTCTATTTGCTGCATTTGGTTTTCACTTTGCTTTTTCACAAAATTTGTTGTCGCAACAACAGAGCGAAAGACTTTTTAACTCTGGAATTGAATTAGTCAGTCACAATCAATATGGAGCTGCCCGCGAGGTATTCACTGAGTTCTTATCATTATCCACTGCCTCGGATACTAAACGTGCTGATGCTGAATATTACAAGGCATTTTGCGCATTGAATTTATTCCATACCGATGCCGAGAAGCAAATAGATGATTTTATAAAATCGAATCCTTCACATCCCCGAGCCATGGCTGCTAACTATGATCTGGCTAGCTTTTATTATGGTGAGAAGAACTATAAGAAAGCTTCACTTTTTTTCTCCAAGGTTGATTTTTCTGTTCTCAGCCAGGAGCAGCAGCGCGTTGGACGTTTTCGATGGGGCTACAGTTTATTCAATCAAAAATTTCTAAAGGAATCCCTCGAGCAATATAATTACATTAAGAATGTGGGCGGGGAATATGGACCAGCAGCCAGCTATTATGCAGGCTTCATTGAATATAGTCAGGGAGATTTTACAAGTGCACTTATCGACTTAAAAAGAGCCGAACAAAATGAAGCCTATTCCAAAGTAGTGCCATATCTGCTGGCCAATGTTTATTACCGGCAAAAGGATTACGATGAATTGCTGGTTTATGCGCAGAAAGTCAGTGGTGTTGAAGGTGTAACGAACCAGGAAGAAATAGCTTTACTTTCTGCAGAAGCATACTACAAAAAGAATGACCTAAAAAATGCGTTTGTAGGGTATCAAAAATATTTAACGGGTCGTGAAGACAAAGCAGACAAAGCAGTTTTGCTTCGGGCTGGTTATGTTGCCTACACACTGGGAGAGGATGCCCTTGCATTGAAATATTTGAAATCCTCATTTACGGATACAGATTCCATCGGTTTTTACTCTGCTTATTATTTGGGATCACTCTATTTAAAACAGAATCAAAAGCCGATGGCTCTTGCTTCATTTGACATCGCTCGCAAATTCAAACCTGATCCAAAATTGGTCGAAGAAAGTACCTATCAGTTTGCCAAGGTTGCCTACGATCTGGGGCGGCCGGATCAGGCCATAACCGAATTTGAAAAAATGTTAGTCGCCTTCCCAGGCAGTATTCATGCGAATGAGATAAAAGAACTTTTGTCGCAGGCCTATGTGAATGCATCCAATTACAATAAGGCTATAGAGTATATAGAAGCCATGCCTAAACGCAGTCCGGCTGTTGATCGGGCTTTTCAAAAGGCTACTATGTTGAAGGGTATTGAATTATTTAATAAGGAGGATTATCCCGCTGCCGTACAGTTTTTTGAAAAATCGCTCGCTTACCCTGTGGACCCAGAGTATGTAGCGGAGGCAAGTTTCTGGTGTGGTGAAGCGTATTCAATTGGTCGAAAATATGAGCAGGCGGCTACTCAATATTTGAGAATCGTGGGATTGAATAATTATAGCAATCAGGATATAATTTTAAAGACCCGCTATGGACTCGGGTATGCCTACTATAATCTTAAACAATATGACCAGGCCTTGTTTAGCTTCAAAGAGTTTGTGAATAAAGCTCCAAGAACTAACCTAAATCTATCAGATGGAATGCTTCGATTAGCGGATTGTTACTACGTTGCCAAATCTTATCCGGAGGCATTGATCAATTATCGTAAAGTAGTTCAGCTTCGATCATCTGATGTTGACTATGCACACTTACAATCCGGAGCCATTTTAGGGATCATGAGAAAATACGATGAAGCAAGTGCGGAGTTAGATATATTAATTAAGAATTATCCGCAATCCAGAATTTTAGATGAAGCCTTGTTTCAACGGGCTCAATTAGATTTCGAACAAGGAAACTATGCTGCTGCTGTAGGCGGGTATTCTACTTTGATTCAAACCAAGACAACTTCCTTGTTTCTTCCTTATGCGCATACACGAAGAGCGGCATCTTATTTTAATCTGAAAGAATATAGTAAGACCGCTCAGGACTATATAACTGTGCTTGAGAATTACGGCAGTCATCCAGCAAGTAACGATGTGCTTATTCCTTTGCAAGAGTCCTTAAATCTTTCGGGTAGGTCTTCTGAATTTGATAAATATTTAACTCAATTCAAAACAGCGCACCCGGATGCCAAAGGTATAGAGTCGGTGGAATTTGAATCAGCAAAGAATTTATATTTCAATCAGGATTATCAGAAGGCAATTACCTCGCTGACCAATTATACAATCACTTATCCGGAAAGCCCACGCGTTTCGGAGGCGAGATATTATGCTGCGGAATCATATTACAGATTAAAAGACTGGAATAAGTCGTTGACTATTTATTCAGACTTAACGCAGGATAAAACATTTTTATTTGCCAGCAAAGTGATTGGCCGTCTCGCAGAGCTGGAGTTTAAACAAAACCGATTTGAAAAGGCAGTGCCATATTATCAAAAACTTGCCAAACTAGCTTCAAACAAAAAGGAACAATACAGCGCATGGTCGGGCCTGATGGAATCTTACTATTTATTGGCTCAGTACGACTCAGCGGAATTTTATGCCAGAATTATTTTAGAGAAAGGAAATGTAAATGCAGGTGCTCAAAATAAAGCCTCTTTGTTTATGGGTAAATCAGCGATGGCCCGCGGAGATTACGATCTGGCTCAGGATGAATTTCTGAATACATTGAACTCAGCACAGGATGAATATGGTGCAGAGGCTAAATATCTGATAGGAGAGATTCAATATCTAAAAAAGGAACACAAGCAATGTTATGAAACCCTGGTGAGTCTGAATAGTGATTTTGCTGCTTATCCGGAGTGGGTAGGTAAGTCGTATTTATTATTGGCAGATAACTATTTGGCGATGGGTGATCTTTTTCAAGTGAAGGCAACTCTGAAATCACTGGAGGCATTCCCTTTGGAAAACATAAAAACTCTGGCTAAGGAGAAGCTAAGAAAAATTGAGGAAGAGGAAGTAAAGAAGACGAATGCGATGAAGGCCGATACATTAGATAATTAAGAAATGAGCAAATATAAAATCATTTCATTTTTAACATTATTCGCTGGCAAGCCGGGTTTTATTGCAGGCTTGGTATTGTTAATCGCAAGTTCAACTTATGCTCAGGAGAAATGGGGCGAAGGCGAAATTGAAAAAGTAGAAATCGAAATTGTAAAAGAAAGGCAAATCGTATTGCCAAAGGCCAATCGTAATTTTGAAAAGGTCTCTCCGCGTCCGGTTGAACCTATTAAGCCTGAGATTACCTACGAATTCAAGAACCTAAACTTTTCAACACCTGAATTTAATCCAGCTATCCGGCCACTCCGTCTGAAACAAGAGCCGATTGCGAAAATTTATGGAAACTACATCAGCGCAGGAGTAGGAAATTTTACTTCTCCCTTTTTGGATGCCTATGCAACCACGAAACGCGATAAAGAAAAATTCTATGGTGTCAAATTATTTCATCAGAGTTTTGGCCAGGGAGCGGTGGATAAGAAAAATTCTGCTGGGGGTAATACGGAATTACGGCTTTTTGGAAAAACCTTTGGCCGACAAGCCACATTGGGTGGATTTATCAACTATGAAAATATTGGCACATACTTTTACGGATATACACCCGGTACAGATATCAATCGGGACTTAATCAAACAAAATTATTCGATTGTAAGCCTGGGCGGAGATGTCGCAAATTCGACAACCTCAGAGTTTAATTACAAGATTAATGGATCTTTCAGTTATCTGACGGATCACTACAATGCAAAGGAAAGTGAAGTTATTTTAGGCTTTGCAAGTGACTACGAAATTTCAAAGACCAGCAAAATTTTGATTGGCTCGGATTATTATCTGATGTCTCGTAAGGATGAATTTGTAGAAGCAAAGCCGCGACATATTTTCAAGATGAAAGGTGCTTATCAATTCTCCCCAATAGATGATTTGTTAATTAAGATTGGGGCCAATGTTGTTTTAGAGAACGACACTATCGGAAAGGATAAATCTGTTCATGTTTACCCCGACATTCGGGCTTCTTATCCGTTAAGTCCATCGGTAGAAATGTATGCGGGCCTATCGGGTGATATTGATAGAGTTAGCTTGCACACAATTGCGCATGAAAACCCTTGGGTAAATGCCAATATTGGAATTTTTAATACGAACAGAACCATTGAATTTTTAGGTGGACTAAAAGGTAAATTGGGTAGTAAGGTTGCCTTTGGCACTGGCTTAGCGGTGGCTAACCTGAAAGACTTTTACTTTTACCAGAATGACCCAACGGATCGCGCTAAGTTCATTACTGTATTTGATGAGGGCAACACAAAGCGATCTAACATTTTTGCGGAGCTTGGATTCTCTCATGCCGAGGCCGCAAGAATATTGTTGCGGGGCGATTACTATGGTTATTCAACCGATCAGGTAGCAGAGGCATGGCATAGACCTAAGTATCGCGTTAGCTTTAATTCGTCCTATAATCTGTATTCAAAACTTCTATTCAACGTAGATATGATTGTGCAAGGTGGGGCCAAAGCATTGGATGTTGATACGAATACTACTGTAGAACTGGATGCAGCAGTTGATCTGAATGTAAAGGCAAGTTATTTCCTGTCGAAACAATTTTCTATTTTTCTAAAAGGCAGTAACCTGTTGGCCAATGAATATCAACTATATCTTAATTACCCGGTTAGAGGATTGCAGGTAATGGGGGGGGTAACATGGGTATTTTGAAAATAGCTTAATTTGTAGAAATTACGTTAATTTTGTGCTAACACCCTTATAAAACCAACCTATGGCAAAGAGAAAAGACAAAGGCGATCAGCCAGATGAAAATCTTAACGATGGCAACAGCGGAGAAGATAACTTCGGCTTACCTGATATTGAATACAAACCTCTGGAAAATCAAGAACAAACTACCCAGACAGAGGAACAAGCTTACAGAGCGCAAGAGCCCGTTCGGGAATCCTATTCCTATCGGGCCGAAGAAGAACCTAAGTCTAATGCACCCGTTATCATTGCCGTAGTAATCGGCTTGGTTCTTATTGTCGCTGCTTTTTTGGTTTATCAATACGTTTATAAGCCACAAGCTGAAAAAGAGAAAAAGGAATTGGCTGCCAAAGCGGCAAGTGCAAAAAAGCAGCGGGAAGAAGCAGAGCGGATAGCGCGAGAAAAGGAAGCAGAAGAACAAAGGTTAAGAGATGAAGCCGCTGTTGTTGAAGTAAAACCGGCAATTGGTGCTATTGAAACACTAAGCGGTCGAACTGGTCGTTACTACGTTGTAATTGCCAGCGCAGTAGATGGTGATTTGATTATGGATTATGCGAATAAGTTGAGTGTAAAGGGAACCGGATCGAAAATTATTCCTCCGTTTGGAAAATGGAAATTTTACAGGCTTACGATTGGCGACTTTGATACGTATGCTTCCGCTCAAACAAGTGCCGACTCGGCAAAACCAGAGTTTGGCGAAGGCGCATGGGTGATAAAGTATTAAATGAGGGTTTTGATTTTTTAATGTGTACGGTAACTATTTTTTAAACGTATGATGATTGCTCAAATAATAACGGGATCTACAGAACCGATTCCTGATCAGGCTATTTCGTTTATTGATCTGGCGATGGCGGGTGGACCATTGATGATTCCGTTGGTAATTTGCTCTATTATCGCTATTTACATTTTTGTAGAAAGACTACGTACAATTAATCGGGCGAATGTCAGCTCGGATTCTTTTATGAGTAAAATCAAAGAGTTGGTTGTAAAAGGCGACATCAATGGTGCTAAGATATTGTGTGCGCAATACGATACACCCGTGGCACGAATGATTGAGAAAGGCGTGACCCGCATTGGAAGCCCGCTAAAGAACATTGAAGCGGCCATTGAGAATGTTGGAAAGATCGAAGTGTTTAGACTGGAAAAGAACCTTTCCGTATTGGCAACTATTGCAGGAGCCGCACCTATGATTGGTTTTTTAGGAACAGTAATTGGTATGGTTAGTGCATTCATAGCGATTGCGCAAGAGGAAGGTTCGGTTAGTCCAAAATTGTTGGCCGATGGAATTTATACAGCAATGGTCACAACTGTTGCTGGTCTGATCGTGGGTATTATTGCTTACCTGGGATATAATTATTTAGTGACCCGGGTATCAAAGGTTGTACACAGGATGGAATATTCCTCTATAGAGTTTATTGATTTGTTGCAAGAACCTCGTTAAGCATGAATCTACAATCAAGAAATAAAGTAGATGCAGCCTTTAGTATGGCTTCGATGACAGATTTGATTTTTCTGTTGCTTATCTTTTTTATGCTTACATCGTCCTTTATTACACCTTCTGGTTTACCAGTCAATTTACCTTCAAGCGTTGCCAGCACCATTGAGGTACAAAAGGTTTCCGTAACGGTAACCAAGGATTTATTATTCTATGTAAATGATAAACGAGTAACCAAGTCCACCCTGGAAGGAGAACTTAAAAGCAAATTAGCTGGCCCCAAAGGAGTGGTAGTTCTGCACATAGACGAAACTGTACCAACCCGTGAGATGGTTTTTGTAGCCGGAATTGCTACAAAGTTGGAAGCTCGCGTTTCTATTGCCACAAAGCCAAAATAGTTATGAGGGAACAGCAAGAGAAAAAGAACAAAACAATTGCCTGGGTTACCTCACTGGGTATTCATGGGCTTTTGCTTTTGGCGTTTATTCTCATGATGGCATGGCGTGCGCCTAATCCGCCATTGCCTGAATATGGTATTGAATTGAATTTCGGCATGGATGATCAGGGCGGTGGCGAGATACAACCTGAAACGTCACCCGGAGCAGAGGAAGAAGCTACACCGGAGAAAGTAGAAGAAGAGCAAACAGAAACCGCACAGCCCGAAGAAGAAGTGAAAGAAGAAGCGGTGACCGAAAAAGTTGAGGAGCCGGTTGTTTCAAAAGTGGAAAGCCCCGTGGTTGTCAAGGAAGAAAAGAAAGAACCCGTCAAGGAAGTGGTTAAAGAAAAAGTAGTTGAAGCCAAGCCCAAGGTTACCCCGAAAGAGGAAGTGAAGAAAGAGGTGCCCAAGGAAGTAAAGGTTACTGAAGAAAAAGGCACGGACGCAAAGAAAGGTGACCCCACAACAAGCCAGGGTGATGATAAAGGGAAAGTAGGAGACAAGGGAAATCCTGAAGGAAAATTAGATGCGAAAGCGTTGTATGGAAATCAAGGTGGGGGAGCCAATGGAGATAAAGGCTTTGGCCTTTCTATGACTGGTTGGGCATGGGCAAGTGAGCCACGCATTCCAACGTTGCCAGATAATGAAGACGGTCGTATAGAATTTGAGATTGAGTGTGATGATAATGGTGATATTATTGGAATTAAAACACTGCAACGTGGGTTAAGTGCTCAAGCTGAACAGCTCTTAAAAGCAGAGATTATGCGTAATTCTTTGATGCGCACTTCGGGCGGTCAAGCACCAGAACGATCAAAAGGAAAAGTTGTCTTTATTTTAAAGACAAGATAATCTATTCAACAATTATAAGGTAGTAATTTCTGCGGCCCTTCTGCGCAAGCAAGTATTTATTTTGAATCAATTCGAATTCAGGTTTTTGATTGGGGTCTGAGAGTTTAATCTTATTAATACTTACGCCACCACCCTGAATCATTTTTCTGGCCTCACCTTTGGAAGGAAAGATTACTGCCTTGGTTGTCTCTGAAAGTAAGTCGGTAACGGTGTTACTGGCTTCCAACGATGATCGGCTTATAGTCACCTGCGGCACCCCCTCAAATACGGCTAATAATGTATCTTCATCCAGGCTCACCAAATCTTCGGTTACAGAATTGCCAAACAAAATGGACGAAGCTTTTACAGCCATTTCATAATCCGTTTGGGAGTGCACGCGGAGTGTTATATCCTTGGCTAATTCAAGTTGAAGTTTGCGCAAATGGGGTGCCTGACCGTGCTCTTGTATCAGTGTTTCAATTTCCTCGCGATTGTGTTGCGTAAAGATTTTAATAAAGTTTGACGCATCTTCATCGCTCGTATTAAGCCAATATTGGTAAAACTTGTAGGGAGAAGTTTTCTTAGGATCGAGCCATACATTCCCCCCTTCGGTTTTGCCAAACTTGGTGCCATCTGCTTTCTTGATTAATTGTGTAGTAAGTGCGTAGGCATCTCCATCCGATTTTCTTCTTATAAGTTCCGTGCCCGTTACTATGTTTCCCCACTGATCCGAACCGCCCATCTGTAACTTACAATTCTTGTTTTTGTAAAGCCAATAGAAGTCATAACCTTGCACCAACTGATAGGTAAACTCCGTAAACGATAACCCGGTTTCTAAGCGTTTCTGCACTGAGTCTTTAGCCATCATGTAGTTGATGGTAATGTGTTTACCTACTTCACGTATAAAATCCAGAAACGTAAATTCTTTAAACCAATCATAGTTATTAACCATCTCAGCCGAGTTGGAAGTGCCTTTCGAGAAATCGAGAAACTTTTCTAATTGACTTTTAACACAAGATTCATTGTATCTAAGCGCATCTTCGGATAGCAGGTTACGCTCCGCTGATTTCCCAGAAGGATCGCCTACCATGCCTGTGGCACCACCTACAAGCGCGTAGGGCTTATGACCACATTGCTGGAACTGAAGCAGAGTCATGATTTGAACGAGGTGTCCAATATGTAAGGAATCTGCCGTGGGATCGAAGCCAATGTAGCCTGCCGTCATTTCTTTCTTCAACTGATCTTCTGTTCCCGGCATGATGTCATGCAACATTCCGCGCCAGCGTAGCTCTTCAACAAAATTCTTCTTCATTGTTTGTAATAAGGACTCAAATATAAGAGTACTTCAGGTAATCAAATAACTGAAATTTGATTAATCTATTAACTCAGATAACTATATATAACATATTGTATCTCAATGTATTTATTAATAGTCACTTCAATAATTAAATCTCACAATTCTTATCTTATGTTTCTTTCGTAAAACATAGTATCATTGAATCTTTAAAAGATAATTCTCTTATGCAACAGCCTGATGCGCTAAACCTGGTCGCTGATTTTCACAATACCTTTAAGCACCCCATTTTACCTGAGCCGGCCATGCCCGATGAGAACCGGTGTAAGCTTCGTGTTGCGCTGCTGGCAGAGGAACTAAAAGAAATGGAGGTAGCGATTTTAGAAAACGACCTGGTGGGTGTGGCTGATGCACTCTGTGACTTACAGTATGTCTTGTCTGGGGCAATTCTTGAGTTTGGGCTTGGGGATAAATTCAAAGCTTTATTTGAGGAAGTTCAGCGGTCGAATATGAGTAAAGCCTGTAACTCTAAGGAAGAGGCTGAACAAACGGTTCAACATTATAAGCAGAAGGATGGAACAGAATGTTATTACCGGCAAGAGGCTGGTAAATGGCTGGTGTACCGGAAATCAGACAATAAGACGATTAAGTCAATCAATTATTCACCGGCAGATCTTGATAAAATTCTGCGGAATTAATTCAAACATAAAATTCTAATTGAAAAACGGCATCCTGACCACGTAAAGGAACTGGATGAATGGCCAGAATCGGCAGTTCATTATAAGCTTTTATAAATTCAGATCTACTGATTCTCAACTTACTTAATCCCGGTCGCACCTTATGGTATTGCATGCGGCCTGAGCGGTTAGCTGTGGCCGAATACATGTAATCGTATCGAATCGGAGTAGGAGAGGGGATATACTTCATCGAATTAATCAGGCATAAGCATCTCTAAATTGGGTATGAAGCATACTGTTTTGCACCATATTATACTGAGCTAACAAAGCATAAGCCCAGGTAGGCACATAATTGAATCTCCTTTCATACTCATCAATTTTTAAGCATAATTCACTGACGTAGAATCGAATCTGATCAAGGTTTCGACAATCGCCAGGTCTTTCAAAGTTTCTGGTTGTGAAATTCTTTAGATCGGCCTCCAATTTTCTCTTTTCAAATTCGCTCATATAATTGTGTATTAATGCACAATTATAATAATTAAAAGATCAATAAAGCAAATATTTATGTGCAAAAATGCACAAATATTTTTTTGAGTTCTATTTTTATCGACTTTTCGGCCCTTTTTTCTTCTTAGAAATGTTTTAGGGTCTATACCATTCGTTAATAGGATAATCAGAAACCGATTCTACTTTTCTCACCAAACTTAAATACCGTTAGTTGGGTTAGACTATGGTGTTGATTGGAAATCGGCAAGTTTTATTCTTAAAGTATTACCTTTGGAATCTAAATTTTTAATCATTCTATGAACTTACAAGAGTCGAGAGCATTTGTTGAAACATGGCATACTACCATGCTGGTTGGAACTATTAGTATGGTATCTCTGGCTATCTTACTTTTTTTGATTTATCATTTTCGGGTTTCTGTGATAAAGAGTCTTAAAGACAAGCATGACTTTATAAATGCAAACGAAATAAAATGGTACAAGCGGGTATTTGGCCTGCTTGGAATTGCAGTTGCTCTGGCAATTAATCTTTATGGGGAAGATGAAATAGGGGGACTTGGTGTTTCTTTCCTTGTGCGTTTATTCTTTTCCATTGCAGGAGCTACCCTGGTGGGGTATATAGCAGCTCTTGTGTTGGATTACTACTATCCTACCCGGTTAAATACCAAACTGCGCAGACTTCGATACACACCAAGAAAGTCAAGTACCGGAAACACAATGAAACTATTAAGTGAAGACGAGGAAGATGTGCATCTGGACGAAGGAATGCAGGCTGAGGAAAATATTTTCTCCATTGACTACGATGTGTGGGTTGACGAAAAAACAAAAGAGATAAAAATCGAAAAATATCAAGGGCATTTAATCTCGTTACAATGTCATAATTGTGGATTCTACACGATGCGGGTTCAGCGTGAAGAGATTGTAGAAAAGAACGAAGATGGGAGCCCGAAAGATCTTTTGAAGCATTATCAGTGTAGCTATTGTAAAAATGTGCGTGCAACACAGTTTACTATTAGCCGGAAAGAATCAGAAGATTACAAACATGTAAAACCTAAGTTTAAAAAGAGTTCAAAGAATATTGAACTAGTTAAAATTGATATTGTCTCTAGTTTGGGTGGCAAGAAAACCTATGAGTTTCAGTCTGTTGAAGAGGCTCAGAAATTTCTGAATGAATTTGATTTTGGTAAAGTTGCTTAAAAGCGGCACCCTCTTTGTATAATTCCCGTTGTAACTAAAAAAATTGTTCTTATGATGAAAATAAGCGTGTTTGGATTTCTGTTGATCGTGGGGGTGGGAATAGTGGAAGGGAAGGCTCCGGATACTCTTGTTTTAAAACCTAAGCCTGTATTCGGTAAAGAAGCCAGGGTGATTTCTTATATTCTGGATAATAACCATTACCGTAAAATCAGGTTAAACGATTCTTTGTCGGCCGCGATTCTTGATCGATACATTAAAGACCTGGATAACAGCAAAACCTATTTCCTAGCCTCAGATGTCAAGTCGTTTGAAAAGTTCAAGTATGCTATCGATGACTTAACCCGCAACGAAAATGTAAATCCTGCTTTTGAGATTTACGAAGTATTTGGAAGGCGATACAAAGAACGGATGGATTATGTTCTATTAACTCTGATCAATCAAAATTTTGATTTCAATACAGACGAGTACTACGAAACTGACCGTGACAAGGAGAGTTGGGCAAGTTCTAAGGATCAGTTAAATGATGTCTGGAGAAAGATCATTAAGAGTCAGGCCTTAAGCTTAAAGTTGGCAGGAAAAAAGCCAGCTGAAATAACCGAAACACTTAAGACCCGCTACCAACGATTTAATAAATCTTTTACACAATTTAATTCGGAGGATGTGTTCAACATCTACATGAATGCTATCACGGAATCATATGATCCCCATACAAATTATTTGTCACCCAAGCAGTCGGATTTATTTAAACAACAAATGAGTTTATCTCTTGAAGGAATCGGAGCTCAGTTGCAATTAGAGAATGATTATACCAAGGTGGTGAAAATACTACCGGGTGGCGATGCGCAAAAGTCAGGCAAGGTGAATGTGAATGATCTTATAACAGGGGTAGCACAAGGCCGTGATGGCGAGATGGTGGATGTAGTAGGATGGAGGTTGGATGATGTTGTTAAGTTAATTAAAGGACCGAAAGGGACTACGGTGCGTTTGCTAATTCTCCCTGCCAAAACGGGTGTTAATGGACCAGCTCAGGAAGTTGTATTGGTACGGGATAAAATCAAATTGGAAGATCAGGCTGCTAAGAAAGAGGTGATAAACTATCAACTGCAAGGGCGCTCTGCTAAGTTGGGTGTTATTTCTTTGCCTAGTTTTTATATGGATTATGAAGCCTATCAAAAAGGGGATCCAAACTATAGGAGTACAACCCGAGATGTTAAAAAACTGATTGGTGAATTGAAAGCAGAAGGAGTTGAGGGCATTGTTATGGATTTAAGAAACAATGGTGGAGGATCACTGCCAGAAGCGGTTGACCTAACTGGATTGTTTATTAAAGAAGGTCCGGTAGTGCAAGTAAAGAATTCGTCTAGTAAAGTTGAAGTACTTCCCGATGATGACAAGCAGGTTTATTACACCGGACCGCTCGTTGTTTTAACGAACCGGTTCAGCGCCTCGGCCTCAGAAATTTTTGCTGGTGCTATCCAGGATTATCAGAGAGGTGTAGTAGTGGGTGAATCTACTTTTGGAAAAGGAACCGTTCAAACTGTTCTTGATCTTAATCGGTTTCTGAATGAGAAAGAACCAGTCGGTGAGTTGAAATTAACTTTTCAAAAATTCTATCGGGTTACGGGCAGCAGTACACAGCATAAAGGTGTGGTACCTGATGTAAGCCTTCCCTCTGCTTTTACAGCCGAGCAATATGGTGAAAGTGCTTACCCTAGCGCCTTGCCATGGGATGTGATCCGTGCTGCGAATTATCAGAAGGCAAGCGAAGTAACAGACAAGGTGATTTCAGGTCTTAATAAATCATACCTGGAACGCACCAAGGTGGATGTTTCTTTGAAAAAGTATATAGCGGATACCGAAGATCTGAAACAGAACTTATCACAAACCAGAATTTCCTTAAATGAAATCAAAAGGAAAGCTGAAATCGAAGAGGTAGAAAAAAAGAAGGCTTCAGAAAAATTGGATACAAAAATTACATCTAAAGAGGGATTGCCATTGGATGAATTACAAAATCTTAAAGATGAATACCTTCGCGAGGGTTTGCTGATTTTGAGTGATTTGGTGACAAAGCGATTCGGCTAATTAACGAGTTACTGTAATAGGAGTAAGCGTATAACCTTTTGATTTCAAAAGATTCAAGAGTCCACGATCGCCTTCTAAATGCGCAACGCCCACTGAAATAAAGGCTATATTCTCTTTAACCATTTTTTCAATTTTGATTAACCATTCTTCATTTCTTTTGAAATAAAATTCCTCAATAAACTGACCGTTATTTTCAAGAGGATGAAGAGTGTACTCAAAAATTTCCTCCAAATTTCCCTGCGGGTAATCCGCCATTAGTTTTTTGAACTCTTCTTTTTGTTTTTCAAAATTTTCTACACTGTGCAGCAGTGCAACACTTTGATCTTCTATCGAAAACGTGTTGATAGCTTCTGCTTCCCGTTGCACGCTTTCCAGACTAAAAGTTTTGAGTTTGTTTTTCTTAGCAAACCGAAGCAATTCAATATCATAAAATTTAACATCCTCACCCAATGCAAGTCTTGTCATTGAAATGGAAATTGCCAAGGGTTTGAGCCGGGCATACTTCGACTCAAATTGAGGTTTTGTTATTTTAAATTCTTGCGCGAAAAAGTCAACAACCCTTTGATAATCCGTAGCCGATAGGTGAGTTGCCAAGGTCTCACCTTTAGGATAGTGCAGGGCTTTATTCAACTCATGCTGTGCATGATGATCCACCTGGTCTTCAATGACAAACAGCTCAGAAGCTTTTATTTTTTCTGTAGCTTCTTTAGGTAGAAAGTATTCCTTTTCGCCAATAAATTTAAGCGTGCCAAAGAGATAGGAGGGTTTGGTTATACCCGGACCGCTTATCTCCCAAAGTATGGAGGTTTCCTGAGCGTTTAGATTTGAGAATGTTAGACTTGCCAGACAAAACAGGAGAACACACTTTTTCATAATTTATATTTTGTATAACAAATAAAAGAGAATTGCGTGTAAAAAGGAAGTATCGCAGGTAATTAGCAAAATGGCATCTTTTTTTTCTCTATTTTACGAGCTGAATAATTCAAGATTTATTCCCGAACTACCGGGTTCTAAGGCAAATGAGTGAAGAATTATTAAAAGCCATTGTCCAGCTTTTTGCTATCGTAGCTAAAGAGCGTATTACCGAGGATGAACGGGCTAATATTAAAGAGTTTTTATCCCTCCACTTAAATCAGGAAGCGACCCGTTACTACCTTACGCTCTTCGATGATTTCTGTAAGGCTAATAAAAGACTTATTGAATCCAATCTAAATGTAGATGAAGCTACGCTCGAATTTGTTGACGATTGGTCGCAAATAATCCAGATCGCCAAAAAGGTCAATCAGGCCTTAACGATGCCTCAAAAGGCAGTACTTGCCATAAAGATTATAGAACTTTGTTATGCCGATGGCGAACTGTCTGAGCGACAAAGTAATCTCATTTATTACATCGGGGAGGCATTGAAAATCCCACAACGGGATGTGAAGGCGATAACAACTTTTGTACAAGGGCAGGATATAGAAGAGTTAGCCTCTAAAAATATTCTGGTAATTGATGAAGGTTCCGGGGGTCAGGATTTTCCAGGACCCAGAATAACTGCTAAAGACCTGACTGGGCTTATTGCAATTTTAAGGTTGCACGAAATAGAAACCTATCTGATTAAATACCTGGGTATAACACCGTTGTACCTGAATAGCATACCGTTAAAGAGCCGAAAGATTGATGTGTTCGCCACGGGTAGTGCTATTCGCGGTCCAAAAATTGATCCAATCTATTACTCAGATGTAGTTGGTAAATTTTTGCAGGAGGAAAGTGAAACCGATATCTCCTTCATAGCCGAGCATATTTTTTACCATTTTCAAAGCGGTAAAGCTGGCCTGCAAAATATCAACGTAGCCGAAACGGGTGGTAAACTCATTGGCTTGATGGGGGCGAGTGGTTCCGGTAAGTCCACCTTGCTGAGCGTGCTAAACGGATCCGAAAATCCATCAAGTGGACGGGTTTTGATCAATGGTATCGATATCCATAAAGAACCGCATAAGGTTGATGGAATCATTGGTTTCATTCCACAAGATGATTTATTGATAGAAGACTTAACCGTTTTTGAAAATCTTTATTATTCAGCCCGTTTGTGTTTTGGTCATTACCCAAAAGAAAAAATTTCTGAGCTAGTGGAGAAGGTCCTTCTCAACCTTGGGTTGTCAGAAATAAGAAACCTGAAAGTAGGGTCGCCTCTTCAGAAAACTATTAGTGGTGGGCAACGGAAGCGACTTAATATTGGTTTGGAACTACTTCGTGAACCGACTGTACTTTTTGTTGATGAACCTACCTCGGGACTTTCCTCAAGGGATTCTGAAAATATTATGGATCTGCTCAAAGAATTATCCTTGCGCGGAAAAATGATTTTTGTAGTTATCCATCAGCCTTCCTCGGATATCTTTAAAATGTTTGATACCCTGATCATTTTAGATGTAGGTGGCTTCCAGATTTATTATGGAAACCCGGTTGAGTCGGTAAATTACTTTCAAGAGATTATCAATGCTGCAAACAAAACACCGGGTGCATGTCCTGAATGTGGAAACATAAATCCGGAACAGATTTTTAATATTATAGAAACCAGGGTTGTTAATGAGTTTGGTCGATTTACTCATGTTCGTAAAATTTCTCCGGGTCAGTGGTATCAATACTTTAAACAAAAAATCAAGATCTCTAAAGTTATCGAGGTACATGATCCACTCCCGGTAGTACAGAAAATTCCTAATTGGTTTAAACAGTTTTGGATTTTCAGTATAAGGGATGTGCTGGCAAAGCTTGCCAATAAACAATACGTGATCATCAATCTAAGCTTATCTCCGATACTGGCTTTCTTTATCGCGTATTTTGTTAAGTTCTATGATGTAGAAGATCCAACCTACACGTTTTTTCATAACTCGAATATTCCGGTATATTTTTTCATGAGTGTGGTGGTGGCCTTGTTTATAGGCCTGATTGTAAGTGCCGAAGAAATTTTCAGGGATCGTAAAATTTTAAAACGTGAGCGGTATCTGAATCTGAGTAGTAGTAGTTATCTCATCTCTAAGATTTTTATTCTGTTTACCTTATCGGGTATTCAAACCCTTAGTTATATCTTAATAGGTAATTGGATTTTGGAGATTCCTATTAGCGAAATCCGATATTGGTTAATACTTTTTTCCTGTTCCTGTTTTGCCAATGTTTTGGGATTGAATATTTCGTCAGCTTTTGATTCCGCTGTTACCATTTATATCCTGATCCCCATTCTTATTATTCCACAACTACTATTAAGTGGTGTGGTGATCAACTTCGATAAGTTTAACCCAAACGTAGGTACACCGAATGGAATTCCGGCCCTTGGAGAGTTAATGACTTCACGTTGGGCTTTTGAGTCTTTTATGGTTACGCAGTTTAAAGACAATCCATTCGAACGGCAGTTCTATTCACTGGACCAACGTATTGCTCTTGCTAACTATAAAAAACAATATTATATCCCTACGCTGGAATCCAAACTTGCTTTTGTAGTAAACAATGGCAGCCGGTGGCGCGATCGTTCAGAGAATAATCCGGTAAAGAGTTCACTCGACTTACTTCGCTCTGAGATTCAACATGAACTCACACTTATTGGAAAAGATCGTTTCCCTTATCTTGATAAATTACAGATTGGCAAGTTTGATTCGTTAACGTACCATAAAACGGATACCTTTCTGAGAGTGCTTAAGAAGTTCTATGGCAATCGGTGGGCAAAAGCAGATGAGGAGAAACAAGCTGCGGTTTTGACATTAACGGATACTCCTGAAAAACAAGTGTTATATGATTTAAGTAGGATGAGATTTGAAAATGAAGCTGTGACAAGGATGGTTGAGAACTCAAATGAACCTAAACGGATATTAGAATGGGATGGCCAGCTGGTGCAAAAAGTTTCTCCTATCTTTTTTGATGACCATAGACCCATTCATTATTTTGATTTTTCTGCGAATTTTTACGTGCCCACAAAATACTTTGCGGGACAGAAATTTGATACCTTTTATTTTAATCTGGCCATGATTTGGTTTTTTTCATTTGCACTTTATGTAACACTTTATTTTGAGATGTTGAAACGATTTATCAAGGCCCTTGAGAATTATAGAAAATACAGGAGAAAAGAGCGTGAATAGAAGTTCTTTAGTAATTTTATGCGCACATTAAAATTCATACTATGAAAATCAAATTCTTAATATTTGTTTGTCTCATCGTAACATTTTCAAGTTGTTCCAATAAAGAGAGAGATACGGAACAAACCGAAGCTACCGCGCAAACTACTGATCCTAACGAGTGGCCACAAATGGATTCATTTCACATGATCATGGCCGAAGCTTTTCATCCGTATAAAGATTCAACAAATCTGGCACCGGTTAAAGTGCTTGCAGAAGAAATTGCATCGGAAGCAGAAACTTGGGCGTCTTCTTCCTTACCTGAAAAAGTAGATAATGATGAGGTGAAGGCGAAGTTAAATCAGCTCAAAACTGACACCCGGGCTTTGGCTGATAGAATTAAAGGTGGTGCTTCTGATGAGGAAATTGGAAGTTTACTAAAAGCACTTCATGATAGCTTTCATGGAATTATGGAAGCCTGGAATGCAGAAGGAGAAATGCATGAACATGAACATTAATAAAACCCTATAAATTACAACTTAAACGGAGGCATATTGCCTCCGTTTTTTATGTTAAAAATTGCCTGGAATCCTGCTTACGTTTTACCCCTTCCTCCTAATCATCGGTTTCCGATGAGTAAGTACGAAGTCTTGCCACAGCAACTCTTGCATGAAGGCACAATAAGCGAGGATAATATATTTTCTCCAATACCACTGGATCCCATATGGATACTACGTACGCATGATGCGGGATATTGGAATAAATTATTAACTCTTTCGCTCACACCACAGGAAATAAGAAGAACGGGATTTCCTCTTACGGCTGAGTTGGTGCAACGGGAAATAACCATTGCCCACGGCACTCTTCAATGTGCATTGTTTGCACAGCAGCACGGGATTGCAATGAATATTGCCGGAGGTACACACCATGCGTTTACCGATCGGGGTGAAGGCTTTTGTTTGTTGAATGACATTGCCATAGCGGCCAACCATTTATTAACTGAAAGGCTGGCTCAAAAAATACTAGTTATAGATCTGGATGTTCACCAGGGAAATGGCACAGCCCAGATTTTCAGAAATGAGAATCGGGTATTTACGTTCAGCATGCATGGTGCCAACAATTATCCACTCCACAAAGAACAATCAGATCTCGACATTGGACTAAAGGATTACACTGCTGATAATTTTTATTTAAAAACTCTCGAGGTAAATCTGAATAACCTCTTACAGCAGGTGCAACCAGATTTTATTTTTTATCAATCCGGTGTTGATATTCTGGAAACGGATAAGCTAGGTCGGTTGAGTGTAACGAGGGAAGGCTGCAAACAACGGGATCGCATCGTTTTAACCACGGCACGAAGCAACAAGATTCCTCTGGTGGCTTGTATGGGGGGCGGCTACTCTCCTGATTTTCGCGACATCATAGAAGCTCACGCAAATACCTATCGGCTGGCACAAGAGATTTTCTTTTAGAAGGTACATTGATCATTTCCATTTTCTTTTAACTTTCCCAAAAGTATTCGGATGGAAGCTACCGTAATCACCAAGGAAGAGAAAAGTACACTCTGGTCAGTCATCATGGCCTCATCGGTAGGTACACTTATTGAGTGGTATGACTTCTACATTTTTGGTAGCCTGGCTACCATTCTCTCACAGCAATTTTTTCCGCAAACAAACCCTACTGCAGCCTTTCTTTCTACGCTGGCAACCTTTGCAGCGGGTTTTATTGTGCGACCCTTTGGGGCAATTGTCTTCGGAAGGTTAGGAGACCTGGTGGGCAGAAAATATACATTTATGGTCACCCTTGTTTTGATGGGAGGCTCAACCTTTGCTATTGGCCTGGTACCGGGCTATCAATCGATTGGAATTGCCGCGCCAATTCTGGTTTTGATACTGAGATTACTTCAAGGTCTTGCGTTGGGCGGAGAATATGGAGGTGCAGCTACGTACGTTGCTGAGCATGCGCCTGCGGCTCGCAGAGGTTACTACACCAGCTTTATACAGACAACAGCTACACTGGGGCTCTTTGTTTCTATCGGTGTTATTCTAGCCATCAGGCATTGGTTGGGGGTAGATGAATTTGCTGTGTGGGGTTGGCGCATTCCTTTCTTAGTATCAGCAGTTTTGGTCGGAATTTCAATTTACATCCGGCTACGGATGCAGGAGTCTCCGATGTTTAAAAAGATAAAAGCAGAAGGAACGATTTCTAAGAATCCACTCAAAGAAAGTTTCGGCAAAAAGGAAAACCTGATCATGGTTTTAATCGCTTTGTTTGGAGCGACAGCCGGGCAGGGGGTAGTTTGGTACACAGGCCAATTTTATGCGATGACTTTTATTGAAAAAACCTGCCAGGTTGAGTTCGTGCAAACCCGCGATATCATCGCTATTGCCTTGCTGATAGGAACCCCGTTCTTCATTGTGTTCGGAGCATGGTCCGACCGTGTAGGTCGAAAGTACATTATGATGACCGGTTTGATCCTGGCTGTTTTTCTTTACCGGCCGATCTACACCAAAATGTATTCGATTACTGACACAACAAAGAAGATAGAAGTAGAAAGCGCTAAGTCAATTGAGCGCACCACTGACATAGCTGTGGAGGGAGATACTACTTTCACCAAAAAGATTGCACATCGATATGCAGATCAAACAGTCAAAACCGAAATCAGCAAAACAAAATCGGATGGGTCAGTACTCGAAACAAAAATGGAAATCAATCTGTCGGGCGATAATTATTGGTTAATGATTGCACTGGTGGTTGTGCAGGTGTTGTTAGTGACTATGGTATACGGACCCATTGCTGCTTTTCTGGTTGAGTTATTCCCAACCCGAATCCGCTACACTTCTATGTCGTTACCTTACCACATTGGCAATGGAATTTTTGGCGGACTTACACCTTTTATTGCCACGTCACTCTATGAATCCAGTAAGACTAGTAGCGTTCCTGGCGGAGATCCGATTGCCGGATTGTGGTATCCGATCATAGTCGCAGCAATAAGTTTCGTTATTGGTATGATTTTCTTAAGCAACAAAAAGCGGGGTGAGGTGATGGACTAACCCATTACAAATTGAATGGCCAAAAAATCGCAGTGGACCCAGGTAGGAAAGCGCAAGTTGGAATTATCTAATCTTGAAAAGGTTTTGTTTCCTGAAGATGGTATAACCAAGGCCGAGGTTATTGAATATTATCTGAAAATTGCACCTACGCTTTTGCAGCACGTAAAGGGTCGTGCGCTTACGCTGATTCGTTTTCCGGATGGAGTAGGAGGAGAAAATTTTTATCAAAAGAACCGGCCCGATTGGGCACCCGACTGGATTGAGTTTGTGAAGTTGGGTAAAGAAGAAAAGAAGGACTACATACTTGCAACCGAGCCAGCATCACTCGTATGGTTAGCCAACCTTGCTGCGCTGGAGTTACACCAGTTGCACAGCCGCAAGCCAGGCTTTGAGCATCCCGATTATATGGTGTTTGATCTCGATCCACCGGAAGGTTATGACTTTACCAAAGCAGTTTCGCTTGCGCTGGATTTAAAATCTTTTATCGAATCTTTTGGCTATACCTGTTTTGCAAAAACCACGGGCGGCAAGGGCATTCACATTTGTTGTCCGATAGAACCTAAGTGGGATTTTCATACGGTGTTTGAAGCTGCCCAGGCTATCGCACAACCCTACACCGAACGAAATGTACGAGAGACTACGCTGCAAATAAAAAAGGAGGCCCGAAAGGGTAGGGTGTTGATTGATATTTTCAGAATCCGCTCAGGCCAGAGTATTGTTTCGCCTTACAGTTTGCGTGGCCGTAAGGGTGCTCCGGTTTCGATGCCACTTACGTGGGAAGAAATATCGGCCTTGAAGAGTCCGTTGGAATTTACCATTGCCAATGCAGTGGATAAAGTAGTTCAGGATGGCGATGCCTGGGAAGGTATGGATGCATATGCCGTGGAGTTACATACGCATCGTACAACAAAAGTAGTGAAGGCAAAAAAGCTCCCGGTTTCAACCAAGCACAAAACTCCTGAGCAATTAGCATCCTACGAGCAGAAGCGGGACTTTAAAAAAACGCCCGAGCCCAAGGCGCGCATTCTGGAAGGCAGCGGAACTAGCTTTGTTGTACATCGGCATCATGCTTCGCATCTGCATTATGATTTGCGATTGGAAAAAGATGGGGTTTTAAAATCGTGGGCCGTGCCCCGCGGATTGCCTCCACATCCGGGTGTTAAGAGGCTAGCTGTGCAAACAGAAGATCACCCGATGAAGTACCTGACATTTGATGGCGTAATTCCAAAAGGTCAATATGGTGCTGGTGAAATGTGGATTTATGCGCTGGGCAAGTATCAGATCACTAAAGATAAGAAGGATGGTTTTTACTTTCGGCTTAGTAGCAAAGAGGTAAATGGTGAGTACCGCATCTACAATATAAAAGCGAAGGAGTGGCTCCTGGAGCGAGTGGATTCTCCACAGGTCAATTATTTGCATGATATAATCGAGCCCATGCTTTCTGCTTCTGCCACAAAACCTCCGGCTGGTGATAAGTATCTACATGAGATTAAATGGGATGGCATCCGCGCGTTGATTGCAGTGGAAGATGGCCAGGTGCGAATCAGAACCCGCAATCAAAATGATGTCACCAAACAATTTCCGGAACTAACCGTTGCCGATAAATCCTTTCGCGCAACGTGTGGACTATTCGATGCCGAGATTGTGTGCCTCGATAAAAGTGGTAAAGCAGATTTTAAAAAGGTAATTCACCGGTTGATGAGTAGTGGTGAAACTACGATCCAAAAAAATTCAAAGACGAGTCCGGTGTACTGCTACATTTTTGATTGCCTATACATGGATGGACGGAGTTTAATTAATGAGCCCTTAGTGAAGCGGAGAGAATGGTTGACAGATGCCATAAAGACCGACACACCCTACAGGATTAGTGAGGCCGTTGAAGATGGAGAAGCACTTTTCGAAGCAGCCCGCGAACATGAGTTGGAGGGCATTATTTCAAAAGATAAATCAGGTAAGTATCTGCCGGGCAAGCGCTCCGACTTGTGGTTAAAAGTTAAGGTTCGTAATACCCGCGAATGTGTAATTTTGGGTTATAACCCCGGCAAGGGAGATCGCAGTTCCACCTTTGGTGGAATGCATATTGCAGAACGAGACGGTGATGCATTTATTTATCGGGGCAAAGTAGGAACCGGGTTTGATGATGCAACTCTCAAGGAAATATTTAAACAGATTAAGTCATTGAAGGAAATTAAAAAGCCGATACCCGATAAGGTGATGGATGAGAAAATCAGCAAATGGATTGAGCCCAAACTAATGGTAGAGATCAGTTTTTCTATGATTACCAAAGATCAGCAGTTTCGCGAGCCTGTATTTGTTAGGTTGAGGCCGGATATGAGTTAAGGCTTTATTAGCATTTTTTATTTGTACTGATGGTTTTCTATCTTTCACTTTGAATCCTAATGCAAAACAGATTTGGAAATATTGAGGTTAAGGCCATTACATGTCAGAATCAATACGAAGAATATCTTTCTTTAATTGATAAATTAATGGATGATGATCCCTGTACAACTTCACAAGATGGCATTTTACTTGAAACGCTTGTTACGCTGGTTGAGGATTTTGAAAAGGACTGGATGCAGTAATATAGAAATCTTAAATTTTTAACTTATCCTATGGCCGCTGATGCATCCCTGTATTTGAAAAACCTCTGGTACCTCGCTTTTCATGGTTCATTTCTTAAGAATGGTAAACTGTTGGGGAAAGAGATGCTCGGTGAGAAAATAGTTTTCGGGCGTGATGCGAATGGAAACCCGTTTGCCTTGCGTGATAACTGCCCGCACCGGGGTGTGCCGCTGTCGGGTGGTTGGTATAAAAACAATACCATTCAGTGCTGTTATCACGGCTGGCAGTTTGATACCAAAGGCACATGCACCGGCATACCTGCGTTGCCACCTGATAACACCATCGACATTTCTAAGATTAAAGTATTTCAATATCCGTGTGAGGAAGTAAACGGTACGGTGTGGGTTTACATTCCGGAAAAGAAACTGCCCAACACTATTCCCAAGGAAGGTCCGCCAAACCTGGTATTAGAAGCAGGTAAAAATTTTCTGCATGTAGAAACAGTGATCATGCCGGCAGACATTGATCATTCGGTAATCGGGCTGATTGATCCCTCGCACGTTACGTTTGTTCATCAGTCGTGGTATTGGCGCTCAGCAAAGAAACTGAAGATAAAAGAGAAACAATTCGAGCCCACAGCAAAAGGATTTAAGATGGTGCGTCACGCACCTTCGTCAAATTCAAAAGGCTACAGTGTGTTGAAAGGCGGAACATCCACAGAAATTACTTTCGAGATTCCAGGTATTCGTACCGAACATATCCTGGTAGGTGAGAAGCACGAGGTTATTTCAATCACCGTATTAACACCCCTCAATGAAAGGCAAACAGAATTGACTCATATCTTTTACAGTTCATTGCCGCTTACGCGTTGGCTTTGGTGGCCCTTAAAAAGATTAGGCAAACAATTTATTGGACAGGACCTGGGAGTCTTTAATAAATTAAGTGAAGGTTTAAAATCTAAACCAACCCTGATGCTAATTGGCGAGCCCGACATGCAGGCGCGGTGGTATTATGAAATCAAGAGAGTATGGGCTTTATCCCAACAAAACAATACCCCATTCGAAAATCCCATCAAGCCACAAACATTGCATTGGGTTACCTGATAACTGGAAAAGCCTATCTCTCTTTTTGAAAGCAAAGAACAAATAACTAATTTAAACCAATGGACTTGCCATTGGTTTCTTTTGAGTTACGAGAAAAGTATTTGCTGGTCGTGGGGCACGGAAAGCGAGACGATTTTTCTTCGATGGCTGAGGCTTCTTCTGTGGTATATGATAAAATAATTGAAACCGGTAGCCGCTATCTTTTGGTGGACTATCGTAAACTTGAAATCAATGTAGGCATTGTTGAGGCCTTTAATATTGTTAAGCGCTACGAAACAAAGTTGCCGCAGTTAAAGGACATAGTAATTGCAGCCGCCTTCGAAACACAGAACCTAACCTTTGCCAATTATTGGAAAGAGATAAGCGAAAAACGAGGGTTTTATATCCAGATATTCGTGGATCTCGATGTGGCAGAATCCTGGCTGCTGAAGGAAATTTCAGGACGGTAGGAGTGATGCTGGAAATTGTTACTTGCAAATAGTATCGAATACTTTCTGCTCAACAGGTGTGTTAAGGCTTTTCGCTTTGGTTAAATCTTTACAAGCCTCAACTTTTTTTCCTTGCCGATGCAGCGCCAGCGCGCGATTGTAATAGGCTAGTCCGTATTCCGGATAATGTATTATAGCCACCGTATAATCCTCGATCGCTTCAGCAAGTCGATTTTGTTTTACCAGTGCATTGCCATGATTCAACCAACCTTTTTCATAATCAGGTTTTAATGTAATTACCTGTTTATAATCAGACAGCGCACCCGATATATCCTTAGTATGTTCTTTAACAATTCCGCGGTTCAACCAATAATCTGGCTCAGTAGGTTCTAGTCTTATCGCTTCGGTGTAATCGTCAAACGCTCCTTTGTAATTTCCAGCTTTCATTCTTAACCCAGCACGTTCGGCATACGAATAAGGGAGGTTCGGATTCTTCTCAATGGCCTCCGTCAATAAGATTTCCGTTTCTTTATCTGTGGCAGCTGATTTTTTTAGTACCGCCAGGTTGTGCCTTGCTAAACTGCTTTCAGGATTCAACGTAAGTGCTTGTTCAAAATCAACAGCAGCGTTGAGCGAATCTCCCGCTTGCAAATAGGCCATACCACGATTTATAAAATAATCAGGGTCTTTCGGATTGATGCTAATAGCGGAGTCAAAATACTCCATAGCTCCGGAGAAATTTTTAAGTTTAGTTTCAATTAATCCCAGATAGTTCAGGATAGTGCCTTTCAGGTTGTGATGGGCTGTAAACACTCTTGTTTGACCATCTGCCGACTGATCGGTTTGAAAATAGACTGTATTAGTTTCGCCTCCTTCGGGCATTGTAAGCAACTTGAGGAAGTCTTCTTTAGCGACAGCCCATTGTCCATAATCGTAGCGACTAACGGCCCGGCTAAATAAAGCCTCTTTGTCTTCGGGTTTTCTTTCGAGGTAAATATTGTAATCCGTCAAAGCACCCTGTTTATCGCCCAGATTCTCCCGTGCCATGGCACGGGCGTAGTAGGCATCCATGTAAAAAGGACTTAGACGGAGGCATTCGTTAAAGTGGGCAAGGGCAGTTTTATAGGACTTATTTTTCAAAGCCTCTTCGCCCTTATCGAAGTAATAGTCAGCCGATCGTTGGGTCTCCTGCTGGCCAATACACTCCAGAGAAATCATAGCCAAAAGGATAAGCAGACTAACTATTTGCCTCAAAGTCATCATCAAAATTGAAGATAATGGATCAAATACAAAAATCTTTAAAATTAGTTCAGGGAAAGCCGAAGACTCGAAACTTATTAAGTTCAAACTTGTTCTTTAGCTATGGAAAAGATTAAAAAAGCCAAAACCAAAGCCGAGGCGGTAAGTGCTGCCAAAATCATTTCAGCGTATCGTGATTATTTACTGAGTGAGGGTAAACAACCTGCTTCAGTATTCAAGTTTTGTAAGGATCAGGGATTTAAAGAAGATGAGTTCTACCAATACTTTGGTTCATTCGAAGCCTTGGAAAAATCAATCTGGAAAGAGTATATCGATCAAACCCGAAGTGGGATGGAGGCTGACGAAAATTATCAATCGTTTAGCACTCGTGAGAAAATACTCACCTTCTATTTCATGTTGGCCGAAACCTTAAAGGCCGACCGCAGTTTTGTGCTACATCAATTAAAAGGCTGGAAAAATCCATCGTCCACGCCTAAATTTCTTAAGGGATTTAAAAGTTCCTTTGAAGCGTGGATCAATTCAGTGCTTAATGAAGGGAAAGGCTCAGGCGAAATTGCCAACCGACCTTTTCTTGATCAGCGTTACGATATGCTTTTCTGGATTCACCTGATGTTCATTCTCCAATTCTGGAGCCACGATGAAAGTGCCAATTTTGAAAAGACCGATGCCGCGATTGAAAAGTCAGTTAACCTGGCCTTTGATTTAATAGGCAAGGGTGTGCTGGATAGCGCCATCGACTTTGGCAAGTTTATCTATCAAAATTCTAAAAACTGATTTTACCAATTCATGACTAAGCTGAAAGAGCAGAAGAGTATTCCGGTGGGCAAAGTTCAGCGGGCAACAAAATTTATTTCAACAGGCGCTAAAATAGGCGGCAATTATTTGAAACATTACAGCAAGAAATTGGTTAATCCCGATATCTCGCGTGATGAACTTCACCTTGATAATGCAACCGATATTTACAATTCACTCAGCGAGTTAAAAGGCAGTGCACTTAAGGTGGCGCAGATGCTGAGTATGGATAAGAACCTGTTACCTTCAGCTTATCAGCAACAGTTTGCCATGGCGCAGTATAGTGCTCCGCCACTTTCTTATCCACTGGTAGTGCGCACATTCGAAAAATCACTTAAGAAAAAGCCAACCGAGTTGTTCGATTCCTTCACCCACGCAGCGAGCAACGCAGCTTCTATTGGTCAGGTGCATCAGGCAACTTTAAAGGGTAAAAAATTAGCCGTAAAAATTCAATATCCCGGGGTAGGTGATAGTGTAAAAAGTGATTTGGCTATGGTGAAGCCTATAGCTTTACGCATGTTTAAGCTCAATCCAGCTGAGTATGATGAATTTATTGGCGAGGTGGAAACACGCTTGCTGGAAGAAGCTGATTATACTTTGGAGTTGAAGCGGTCAATAGAACTATCCAGGCAATGTAGTCAGATTCCCAACGTAAAATTCCCCACGTATTATCCTTCACTATCTGCGGATCGTATTTTAACCATGGATTGGATTGAGGGGAAAATGTTGGGTGAGGTTTTTAAAAACAACACCTTATCACAAACAGAACGAAACCTGTTAGGTCAGGCTTTGTGGGATTTTTATCATTACCAGATTCATACCCTGCGTTCGTTACATGCCGACCCGCATCCGGGTAATTTTATAATCACACCCGATCACAAGTTAGGTGTAATTGACTTCGGCTGTGTGAAGGTAATTCCCAATTCTTTCTATAAGCTATATTTTCAACTGCTCGATAAAGGAATCCTGAACGATTCGAAACGTCTTGATCATGTATTCCATAATTTGCGTTTCATCTATCCGGATGACACAGCTCAGGACAAATTATTCTTCAAAGATGTCTTCACACAATTGGTTGAATTATTGGGTCGACCGTTCCAAACCTCACGTTTTGATTTTGCTGAGAAGGCTTACTTCGAATCGCTTTATAAGTTTGGAGAAGAGATAGGAAATATGAAAGCCTTTCGCGAATCCAAAAAAGCGCGCGGTGTTAAAGATGCCCTATACATCAATAGAACCTATTATGGTTTATACAGCCTTTTACATGAACTTGGAGCCGAGGTTGATACCACATCTTTTGTAGATTTTAAGCCATGATCTCTTACTAAAGATCTGCCGTAGAAGGTCTCAAATAGGGAAGAGACTACTTCTGTATTTTGAAAAGTCATTCATTGTCAATAATTTAGTGTCTTGTAGTTAATTTTTTAAACTAACTAAATTATTTTTTATGAGGGCGATATGGAAAGGGCACATCCAGTTCTCGTTGGTTACTATTCCGGTAAGGATTTACAATGCCATTGACACCGGCCAAACCATCAGTTTTAATCTGCTTACGCGGGAGGGCCATAATCCGGTAAGTTACGAGAAGAAAGATAAAGTGACCGGCCAGCCGCTGAAGAATGAAGACATTGTGAAAGGCTATCAGTATGAACCAGGCCAATATGTAATTATTGAACAAGACGACCTGAATAAAGTAAAGCTGAAAAGTGAGAAGGTTATTGAGATTGAGGGTTTTGTGAAATCTCAGGAAGTACATCATACCCTCTTTGAAACTCCTTACTTTGTTGGACCTGATGGTGATATCGCAGCAAAGACTTATGGTTTATTATGTCAAACCCTAAAGGATAGTGGCAAGATAGGAGTAGGAAAAGTGGTGCTACGCGATCGCGAAACCCCGGTGCTGATATCGCCCCATGAAGGCGGCATACTTATGTATCGCCTGCGGTACCCCAACGAGGTACGAAGCATGGGGGAGGTGCCTCAACTTATTGAAGTAAAAGCCGACAAGGAGCAACTTAAGCTTGCCAAAACATTGGTCGATTCGATGACAACTACCTTTTCTAAGATAGAGATGAAGGACCGATACTTTGACGCACTTAAGGCAATAATAGATGCCAAGATTGAGGGTAAAGAAGTTGTGATGATGACGGAAGAAGCGCCTGAAGTGGTAGATATCATGACTGCCCTCAAGGCGAGTATCGAAGCCGCCAAGAAGAAACCTATGGAGAAAGCCAAAGGAGTAGCCAAGAAAGAAGAAAAGAAACCCGCGAAAACACTTAGACGAAAGGCTAGCTAGGTAGAACATTACATCAGGGATTGTTTGGATTACTGTTTTGTTAAGACCGGCATTACTGACCTATTCATTATAACTCGTGTATATAATCGGCAAAATGGGGAGGTACTGAACAACTTTTCTCACGGGTTTATTAAATGATGCAAAGCATGATCTTCATCATCACAAATCATTGCAATCTTAATTTTTTAATTATCCATATCAACGGGTTGAAACTTGGTTTCACCCTCGCTAACAGTTAACTCAGCGATAGAAGAAAAGGAACATGCACTAATTAGGTTTATAAATCGACTCAACTCTGTTGAGGCGTTAGTATTGCTTGGTGGTCTGATCAACATTAAAAGGTCAGACAAAAAAATGAATATTAAGCATATAATAAGGCCTTTCGTGCCGCAATTTATTTTGAACGAATGGAAAAGGCGCAGGGAGATAAGAGAACTAAATGATTGGTATAAAATCGGTTGTCCTGTGCCGCCTCCACATTTAGTAAAGCAAATCACCATCGGGGAATATCAGCAGAAGTATAACTACACAACGCTGGTAGAAACAGGTACCTACATGGGCGCTATGGTTGAGGCACAAAAAACAAGGTTTAAAAAAATCATTTCTATCGAGTTAGCGGTGGATTTGTATGAAAAGGCAAAAGAAAGATTTAGCGAAACCAAAAACGTATTGATCGTGCATGGTGATAGCGGAAAAGTGCTTCCAAAAATATTAAAGGGAATACGGGAGCCTCTAATATTTTGGTTAGACGGACACTATTCCGCTGGCACTACAGCTAAAGGGGATAAAGATTGTCCGATCTTCGAAGAGATAGATGCAATTTTCACTGGCACCAAACTCAATCATATTTTATTAATAGATGACGCCCGCTGTTTTGTAGGGGGTGATTATCCCACCATTGCGAAGCTGACAGAATATATTTTGGGCAAAAACGAAAAATATAAGGTTGAAGTAAAGAACGATATTATCAGATTCGTGATTTGAACCGAAATCCAAAAGGTTAGATACGAGCGGATTGTGATAATTAAATTCAATTATCTTTGCAACGATGGCAAAGGTTATTCAGTTTCCGCTACCCAACCCGGAAAAATTTGGCTTCAAGCCTGTTCGGAAAAACCGAAAGGAGACGAACAAGCACGGTCAATTGAATCTGTTTGCAGGTGCTAAAGTTATTAATTTAAATAAGCTTTCGCTGTTTGAACAAGCCTTACTGCAGGACGAACTACATGACACCAAGGCCGCGGAGGCCTATCAAAAAGCGATTGAGGCTGGAGATTCAATAGCGGATGCTTATTGCAATCTCGGTATTCTTGAATCTGAACAAAAGAATCATAGCAAAGCCATTGATTGTTTTACAAAATGCCTCAAGGAAGACCCACGTCACTTTGAAGCTCATTACAACCTGGCCAATGTGTATGCCGAAATTGGAAATATACCTTTGGCTAAAATACATTATCAGATCTCAATAGAAATTGAACCAACCTTTCCGAATAGTCATTTCAACCTGGGGCTTACATTGGCTATGAATAAAGAGATTGAAGCCGCCATCAGGAGCCTGATTAACTATCAAAATCTGGTTGCCGAAGAGGATCACGCGCAAGCCGAAGAACTGATTACCAGTCTGTCACGCTCCATTCACTAATCACAACATGATTAGGGTGACAAAAAAAAGAATACTGCGGTATATCTCTAAGGCAATTTTTAAAAAAGCAACCATTACGAGGGATTTTAGAGCAAGTCGCCAACCTCTTTCCTGGTAAAAGGTGTATCCTGATCGGAGGATAAAGTAAAGATTGGTGGCAATAAAAATTATTGTTAGAGAAGTTTCGTTCAGGTAATGACCAAGACCAAATACCCTGACAATAACTGTTAATAAAATTGCATTCACAAAAAGATTAAAGCAGGCTAACTCAACAGCTAGACCGACATGATCCGTAAAGAATTTATTCTTTTTCCAATACAGAAAATTCAGGGGCAACGAGCTCACAATCACAAACGCCATGACCATTAATTTAGCCAGACTGGTTGACTTCAGATTATAGAAGAGTGTGAATGTATCCAGCGTCAGATTCATGCTGACGATTTTCTTCGCAATGATGGTTTGATAAAATGGACTTAATGGAGACAATAACTGGGTGTTAAGAGAGGCATTAAAAAGTTGGATAAGGGGAAAGAAAAAGTAGATCAGGTTAAGAACAAAAAACAACGACATCGGATTAAGATGTTTTACCCGTTTTCCATTGGCAAAGTCACGCGCCAGAAAACCCGGCTGAGTAAGCACCAACCACAACGTTTTTACAAACTGACTGTCTACGGATGTTACGGTGCGGAACGCATTGTTCAAAACCGTTTTAAAGGATCTGTCCTGCTTTGTTAAAACCTTTTCGCCACAAAGGTTGCAGTAGTTGCCAGTAAATACATGGTGACAACTTTTACATGTGTGGCTAGCAGAGGATTCGCTCATACCTTTAAAATACGGTTAACTTTTTAATTCCCTCAGAACTTTTTTGCCGCGCGATATAAAGCCAGCACTACCGTAGGGCAATTGATCTTCGATGATCGGAATAATCTCATTTTTCAGATCAGGGTTTTCTTTTGCAAGATTAGCTAACACTGTCATGGCAAACACCCGAACAGCGATAGGTTCCTTTGGATTAGTAAGAAAGTGAAAGCAAAGATCAATTGTTGTACCCTGAAGGGATTTGGGGATGGCAATGTATTGAAGTAGCCGCAGGATGTTTCGTTTAACGGCATCGTGCTCATCCTGCTTGTGTAAGTAGCTTAGAATCTTTTTTAAATGAGGTTTAACCAGATTTGGATTATGTTCAACACAATAGCTCAAAGGCCACGAGGCACGTTGTGTAACCCGGTAGGGGCCGGCAAGAAACACGGCCACCAATTCAGCGAACCGTTTCGGGTCTTCACCAACATAGCTAGTGATCTTATCCCTTTGCGCTTTACTGTGTTCCTTCAGAATAACATTTACCAGATTCATAACCAATAAGTTAAGCCAAATTATGATTCATAACTATCTGAATAATAGGATATTTATATATTTCATATTAACTTTATATTTAACATAAAAAGATGGAAGCTATGTTGCTATTTTTTGCCATCACCGCTACGGCATTTTTTCAATTAGGATTGTGCTTTTTTTGCTATTATATAAAGCAAACACGCACAACATAAGTTGACGATCCGTACTGTGATCATATAAATTTATTTATTTAACAACCTGATTATTCGGGGTGGAAGTGTTGTGCTAAATTGCGGACTAATTTTTACTTTCCGTGAATTTCCTTTCCGCAGAATCACTCTCCAAATCATTTAATGATCGTTGGCTATTTAAAGATCTCACCTTAGGTATTTCACAAGGTGATAAAATGGCGCTGGTTGGAGAAAACGGTGCGGGCAAATCTACCTTATTGAAAATTCTGATAGGTCAGATTGCCCCTGACCAGGGAGTCGTTAGTACCCGCGATGGAATTAAGCTGGGCTATTTGGTGCAGCAACCCAACGTAGCTGGTGGCCTTACCATCAATGAAATCATATTCGATAAAAATAATAAGGTAGCTACCGTGGTGAAGGAATATGAAGCTTGTATTCATGATCCGAACACTTCGCCAGAGCGCATGCAACATGTGCTCGAGTTGATGGAAGAATACAAGGCGTGGGACTACGAGGCTAAGGTTCAAACCATAACCAGCAAGCTAGGCGTTTCAGATCTCGAACAAAAGGTTGAAGAACTTTCCGGAGGCCAGCGAAAGCGAGTATTTCTTGCCCAGATGTTGTTGGCTGAGCCGGACCTGATTATCATGGATGAGCCGACCAACCATCTCGATCTGGAGGCCATTGAATGGCTTGAGTCCTACCTGGCGGGCCAGCAGATAACTTTGCTGATGGTTACTCACGACCGGTACTTCCTGGACAATGTTGCTAACGAGATTATTGAACTTGACCGAGGTAAACTTTATCGGTATAAGGGTAACTACGCCTACTTTTTGGAGAAAAAGAACGATCGTGAAGAGATGCTGAAAACGGAAGTGTCAAAGGCTCGTAACCTCCTAAAAAAGGAGTTGGAATGGATGCGGAAGCAGCCCAGGGCGCGCGGTACCAAAGCTAAATACCGCATTGAGGCATTTTACGATTTACAGGATAAAGCTTCCGTAAATCTTAAAAAGGATCGCCTTGAATTGGATATTCAGGAAGCCCGGCAAGGTGGTAAAGTGCTTGAGCTGCATCATGTCTCCAAAAGCTATGGATCTGCCAGGATGGTTGATAATTTCTCCTACGTTTTTAAGAAGAAAGACCGGATTGGAATTGTAGGTAAAAACGGAATTGGTAAATCAACATTTCTCGATTTGTTAACGGGTGCTACCAAACCTGATAAAGGCGAAATCATTCCCGGTGTCACCACTAAAGTGGGATACTTTACACAAGAGGTTGAAGACCTGAACCCAAACCATCGGGTAATTGAAGAAGTGAAAGAGATAGCCGAGTTCATAACACTCGCAGATGGGTCTTCTGTTTCTGCCTCGAAGTTTCTGGATACGTTTTTATTTCCACCCGAGAAGCAATACAACATCATCGAAAAGTTAAGCGGGGGCGAGAAGAAGAGACTACAATTACTGAAGGTATTGGTTCGCAATCCGAACTTTCTGGTGCTGGATGAACCCACCAACGATTTTGATATCGACACATTGAATGTTCTTGAAGATTTCCTTGAGAAGTTTAACGGTTGCCTGGTGCTCGTGTCGCATGATCGATACTTTATGGATCATTTAGTAGATCAGCTTTTTATCTTTGAAGGTGATGGCGTGATCCGACCTTTCAATGGCAACTATTCTGATTATCGCACTTTTATCGAGGAGCAGGAAGAAGTTAAAAGCAAACCTCCGGTAGTTCAATGGAAGGAAGAATCCATAGCGGGCAAGAAGAAATTATCGTACAAGGAAAAGCAGGAATTCGAACAACTTCAGCAGGAACTTCAAAAACTTGAGCAAAGGAAAGCTGAATTAACCTCAACCTTGAACAGCGGGATCACCGACCATCAGAAGTTGCAGGAACTGGCCGATCAGGTACAACAAGTAAATGATGTCATAGAGCAGAAAACATTCCGGTGGCTGGAGCTATCCGAACTAGAGTCCGGCTAGGCTCACACCTGTTAGTAGGCTTAAAATACTTCTAAATGTGTAAGAATAATAAGAGTATTTTAAGCGTACCTTTGTGGTAATAATTTTAGTGACATTGAACCCAACACAGACCATAACACTCTATCAACCCTTGTTGCATCAGATTGCCTACAATTTGTTGCGTTGTAAAGCGGATGCCGAGGATGTCGTACAAGATACTTTTGTAAAATGGCTGAGTATTGAACAAGAGAAAATCGTGAATACGAAGGCTTATTTGATAAAAGCCGTAACCAATAATTGTCTCAATCATCTCAATACCCTTAAAAGAAAAAAAGAAGAATATTGGGATTCGTTTCAGTTGTCTGAACTCATCGTAAAATTTAAGGAATCGGATTTTGCTCATCTGGATTTTGAAAAGGAGCTATCGGCTGCCTTTAAAGTAATTCAGACTAAACTTGAACCGCTTGAAAGAGCTGCTTACTTGCTGAAAGAAGTCTTTGATTTAGAATATGATGAGATTCAGAAGGTATTAGGCAAAAAGGCTGATTATTGCCGCCAATTGCTGAGCCGGGCACGTAAAAAGCTTGATGAAACGGGCAAAGCAAAGGTTGTGATAGCGGAATCAGGTCTCTTTGAAAGCTTCAAAAGGGCGTGCGATATGGGTAATGTTGGCGAATTCATCCAACATTTGAAGACGGACATCACGTGTCCTTCGGTAAAAAAATAATTTCCTTCAATTCTGTCACAAAACCGACTGAACTGGATCTTACAGTTAGTTAACCCGATGTGGGTTATGTTCTTATTATAACTTTAAACCTACCTGTTTCATGAAGGAGATTTTGATTTTTTTCGTTGCCCATTGGTATCTGTCCTTATTCTTCCAGACTTTTTTCCTGCATCGTTACGCTGCTCATAAAGCGTTTACCATGAATAAGTTCACCGAAAAGGTGGTGTACATTCTTACCTGGATTTTTCAAGGCTCAAATTATTTAAGTCCCTATGGCTATGGTGTTATGCATCGCATGCACCACGCTTTTGCGGATACAGAAAACGATCCACATTCACCAAAATATGATGAAACCATCTGGAATATGATGTGGAAAACTAAAACCATCTACTCCGATATCGCTAATAAAAGAATAGTAGTGGAAAAACGCTTTACGGATGGGGTACCTGACTGGATAGCTTTTGATAAGTTCGCCAGATCGTGGCCATCACGGCTATTCTGGGGTGCTCTCTATGTAGGGTTCTATTTTCAGTTTGCTGCCTATTGGTGGTTATGGCTGTTACTACCGGTTCATTTTCTGATGAGCCCCATTCACGGTGCCATAATTAATTGGTTTGCCCATAAATATGGTTATAGAAACTTCCCTGTGGGGGATACCTCAAGGAACTTCCTTCCGGTTGATTTCTTAATGATGGGTGAGAGTTATCACAATAATCACCATAAGTTTGGATCAAGAGCCAATTTCGGAGGCATCCGCTGGCATGAAATTGATCCTACCTACTTAGTAATCCGATTGTTAGATAAAATGAAGATTATCCGAATTACGCAGCAAAAGGAAGTGAGTTTTGAGCGGGTAAAACGGGCTGCGTAAGAGAAAAGGTGGTAATTCAATTTTAATGAGTACCTTTGTTCATTAATTTTTAACAAATCATAATGAAACAAGGAACAGTAAAATTTTTTAACGAAACCAAAGGATTCGGTTTTGTAAGTGAAACGTCCACAGGACAAGAGTATTTCGTACACGCATCAGGTCTTGTAGATCAGATTCGCGAAAACGATGCTATCACCTTCGAATTGAAGGAAGGAAAGAAAGGTTTGAATGCAGTAAACGTTCGCGTGACTAATTAATAAACTAATTTTTTCATCAAAGCCACCTCGTTTCGGGGTGGCTTTTTTGTTGCCTGAAATGCCAACTCACAATAGTATTCCCAAGTTATTGCCCAGGAGGGGGCCTTATTCATCGGTTTCTGGGATTTTCAATATTAATGCCTATCTTTGCCCATTAAAATTTTATAACAAATCACAATGAAAGAAGGAACAGTAAAATTCTTTAACGAAACCAAAGGATTCGGTTTTGTAAAAGAGACATCCACAGGTCAAGAGTATTTCGTACATGTTTCCGGTCTTGTTGACCAGATCCGTGAAAACGACTCAATCACGTTTGAGCTGAAGGAAGGAAAAAAAGGTTTGAATGCAGTCAACGTTCGCGTTGCTAACTAATACAACTATTTTTTCAGACAAAAGCCCCGTTAATCGGGGCTTTTTTGTTTTAGGACCTACTGGTTTATAATAAGATTATTCTAATTTTATTTTATAAGAAAGATCAAACCCCTCTACAAGTTCCCTCCCGCATGAACCAGTACCTATCCATAATCAATTCCAGAACAGCTTTTGCCCTGGCTATTTCCTTATTGGTTTCTCATATAACCTTTACATTCAGTTTTCAATATAACTATGACCTTTCCCTCATCAGTATAGCCATCATTTTTCCACTTGTGTTTACTATTCGCAGTGCATTTCGCAGACGTGAAAAAGCACTCGAGTATTTATCTCGATTTAAAGCCGGTCTTATCACCGTGGATCATTGCTTTCAGGAAAACAAAAAAATGGAGGATGTGAAAAAACAAGAGATTCAACAAACCATCAGGAATATTACAGTTACTATGGTCGACTACCTCGGAACAAAAACCTGCCCAAAAGAAAAACTTACGGATGAGATCGGCAAAATTTTTCTTTTCATCAAAGCAAACTCCGAGACTATTGGCAATGGCACTGCCTTAAAAATCTTTCGGTTCATGAAAGATGTATATGACAGTGCTGAAAATATTATGGCGGTGAACCAACATCGAACACCCATTGCCATCCGTGCCTACTGCCTGATCTTTATTTACATTTATCCTATCATCTATACGCCCGCCTTATATAATAAATTACATGATGGCATTTCGTTGAACGAATCCTGGATGGTTTATGCGTTGTCAGCCATCTCTACCTTCATTCTCATTTCACTTTATAATGTGCAGGATCAGATGGAGAACCCCTTTGATCAACATGGCCTGGATGATATTCGGTTGAATGATTTCCGTCTTTAATTCTTATGGATAGAAGCGGTTATTATTAAATAATAGTACATTTATTTTTATGGACATAAAACCACCCAAAAAGAAAAAGCCGGGTCGTGGCAGAGAAACACTTTTCCGGTCTACCTATCAAAATCAGAGCAACCTCATTCAGATGGCTGATAACAAAGCCAACATTATCATCAGTATAAACACGATGATCATCTCCTCCATTATTGCCATTACAGGCTATGGCGCAGTGGCGGGTAAAATCGATACGTATGAAGCAAGTGTGATTATACCAATTGTAATGATTATGCTCTCTTGCCTGGTCTCAGTAATCTTCGCCATTCAGGCTGCTCGGCCAAAATTGATTACAGCGAAGGCAGAGGGTGGCGGAATGCAAAAGTCGAGCTTATTATTTTTTGGTGTTATCGCCAGCCACACCCAACAATCCTACTTACAGGAAATGAAAAACCTGCTTGACTCGGAAACGGATCTCTATGAACACATGACCGTTGATTTGTTTAATCAAGGACGTATTCTCAAGCGTAAATACAATTTGCTTGTATATGCCTACCAGGTTTTTATGTTTGGTTTTATATTTAGCGTGTTAGTCTTCCTGGGATTTCTGGCTTTCTAAAAACCCGCAACAAGAATTCAGGGGTTACGGTTTGCAAAAACCAGACATGCTACGAATGATTGTATTACCCCATACGCTACCCACGTAAATACCATAAGGGCTGAAATGTTAATTGCGCTGAAGGTAAGCGAGAGCACGGGTATAATGGCGACCAATCCATAGGAAACTGCCACTTTGTAGGCTCTTGGAATCAGTGACCCTGAAAATATCTCTTTCGAGATTTCCCAAAACCAGAACATCGCAGCACTCAATATAAAGGGGTGCACATAAAACAATAGATCGGTTTGGAAGGAGTTGGATCGGAATACCGGATTGTAATATTCCTCCATCAGTGCAGGGAAGAAATAAATAAATCCATACAAAAGGCCTACACTCACAATGAGTACCAATACGCCTGCAAGCAGAATTGTAATTAAATTTTTCATGATTGTGTGTTTTGTCAAAATTAGCTACTAACAAGTTATTAGTTTCATGATCAGCATCAATACAGAAACTGACAAAAATCATGAATCACGCTGACACATGACAGTACGCGGGGTTTTTCATTGGGCTAATTTTCCACTATAAAATTAAGCCACATGAAAAATCAACCAGTATATATCAATACAGACGGAAATTCAGCGGTTGCCAACATCGCCTACGCTTTTAGCGAAGTGGCGGCTATTTATCCCATCACACCTTCTTCCGATATGGGAGAGAAAGCGGATGCCTGGTCGGCTGAAGGCCGAAAGAATATTTTTGGCGAACGGGTTGATGTTGTGCAAATGCAATCGGAAGCGGGTGCAGCAGGCGCGATACACGGGGCCTTAACGGGTGGAGCCATGGCGACTACGTTCACAGCTTCGCAAGGCTTAATGCTCATGGTGCCCAACATGTTTAAGATTGCTGGCGAAATGATTCCTACAGTTTTTCACGTTTCGGCTCGTTCATTGGCTTGTCAGGCACTCTCCATTTTTGGCGATCACTCGGATGTGATGGCTACCCGCGGAACGGGCTTTGCTATGCTGGCATCGGGCAACGTGCAGGAAGCACAAGACCTTGCTGTGGTTTCGCATCTGGCCACATTGGAAGCCCAGATTCCATTCCTTCACTTTTTTGATGGCTTCCGCACCTCACACTCGATCCAAAAAATTATTCCGATTGAATATTCTGTTTTGCTGGAAATGCTGGAGATGAAGTATGTAGAAGCCTTCCGTAAGCAGGCATTAAAGCCAGAAGCGCCTATGTGTAAAGTAGGAGCACAAAATCCGGATGTGTATTTCCAGGGCCGCGAAACTGTCAATAAATATTATGATGCCTGTCCTTCTATTGTAAAGAAATACATGAAGTTGTTTGCTGAGAAAACAGGGCGCACCTATAAACTCTATGAATACGTGGGTGATCCAAAGGCAACTAAAATAATCATCTCAATGGGTTCTTCGATTGAAACTATTGAAGAGACGATCAATTACCTGAACAAGAAAGGCGAGAAGGTTGGGGCTATTAAAGTAAGATTGTACCGACCTTTTGCGCTCGAAGATTTTCTGGAAGTGATTCCGGCCAGTGTAAAGAAAATCGTAGTGCTCGATCGCACCAAAGAACCCGGCTCATTGGGTGAACCACTGTTCCTGGATGTTGTAGCAGCTTTACGCACACGCAAGGATATTCATATCATTGGTGGCCGGTATGGTTTATCCTCCAAAGAGTTTACACCTTCTATGGTTAAGGCCGTGTTTGATCATCTTGAAAATAATGGCTGGCATGGATTTACGGTAGGCATCAACGATGATGTTACCAACCTTTCTATTCCGGTAAAAGAAGACATTGATACAGAACAGGAGGGAATTGTTCGCTGCAAATTCTGGGGCTATGGATCTGATGGGACGGTAAGCGCCAACAAAAATTCCATCAAAATCATTGGTGAAAGTACGGATCTATTCGTGCAAGGATATTTCCAATATGACTCCAACAAATCCGGTGGGTACACCGTGTCTCATTTGCGCTTTGGTAAGAAACCCATTCAATCAGAGTATTTATTAAACAAAGTTGACTTCGTGGCGCTGCACCGTCCGCAATACATCGGGCAGTATGATATTCTCGAAGGCATTACCGAAGGCGGCACGTTCCTGATTAATAGCAGTCAGAAACCTGAGAATATTTTCAGACTATTCACCCGCGACATGCAGGAAACAATCTGGAAGAAAAAAATCAAAGTGTTTGCTATTGATGCTTCGAAAATTGCAAAGAGCGTTGGGCTAGGGGGCCGCATTAATTCAGTGATGCAAACGGCCTTCTTCAAAGTTTCTGGTGTGGTGCCTGAAGCCGAAGCAATCGCGCTTATTAAAAAATATATTGAAAAACAATTTGCACGCAAAGGACAAGAAATAGTTGAAATGAACTGGAAGGCGATTGATGTCACCTGCGCTTCTATTGTTGAAGTTCCTATTCCAATAACCGCTGAAAAGTTTGCTGACATCACCGATGTTGTACCTCCTGATGCAGATGATTATGCAAAATTGGTTGTAGATCCAATCTTACGTTTGAAAGGCGACACCATACCAGTTTCCAGAATGCCATTAAATGGTGCTATCCCAACGGGAACCAAGAAACTGGAATATCGCAATGTGCCCGGTAATCCTGCTACATGGATCGACAAGCTTTCTTTTGTTCCAGAGCCGTACATCGCTGAACCATACATCGAATATCCTCCAAGCTGCTCTGGTTGTGGTGAAGTACCCTACATCCATTTGGTAACACAACTTTATGGTGATCGGATGTTGATTGCCAACGCAACGGGTTGTACATCCATCTATGGTGGCACCTTCCCAGCTACTCCGTATACAAAAGATAAAAATGGCCGCGGTCCTGCCTGGGCAAACTCGCTCTTTGAAGACAATGCCGAATTTGGTTTTGGAATGCGGATGGCTGTTGATTCTAATCGCAAGCAATTAAAAACAAATGTGCAGGCGTTATTACCATTACTTAATAATGCTCACCTAAGAACTGCATTAGATCGGGGATTGGTACTTTTCGATAGTGTGACCCGTGAAGCGCGCGAACATGCAGATTTGATCAAAGGTTTGTTGGCTGAAGAACACAAACGCAGTGCTGGTAATAAAGAGGTTCGGATCCTTTTAGATAAGGTCGTTGAACTGCAAGATTATTTTGTAGACAAGAGTGTTTGGATTTTTGGTGGCGATGGCTGGGCGTATGACATTGGCTTTGGAGGCTTAGATCACGTAATGGCTTCTAATAAAAATGTAAACATACTCGTGATGGATACAGAAGTATATTCCAACACAGGTGGTCAGGCTTCGAAAGCAACACCACGTGGTGCGGTTGCCAAGTTTGCATCGGATGGTAAGAAGCTGGGTAAGAAAAACCTTGGCTTGATGATGACCACCTATGGCAATGCATATGTGGCTGTGGTTAATATGGGTATGGATCGTGAAAAAACGGCACTTGCCTTCGTGGAAGCTGAAAAGCATAAAGGTCCATCCATCATCATCGCTTATTCACCTTGCATCGCCCATGGCTATGATATGAAGTTTGCTAAGAAGCAATCTGAGAAAGCGGTGAAGAGCGGTTACTGGCCTATGTACCGGTTCAATCCGGATCTTAGAGCGGAAGGCAAAAATCCATTTATGTGGGATGTGCCCGCCACCGAAGATGTTGTTTCATTTAATGATTACCTCGAAGAAGAGATTCGTTACAAGACACTCAATTTTTCGCATCCCAATGAAGCAGCCCGACTCAATGAACTGGCGAAGAAAGACAACGAACTCCGGTTTAAAGATATAAAGCACTTATCGGAATCATAAACCACTAAACGAAATCAATCATGGTCGATTTAAAAACGAAATACTGCGGACTCACATTAAAGAATCCAATCGTAGTGGGTGCCAGCAACCTGGTGTCGGACACAGACAACCTGGTAAAACTTGAGAAAGCGGGGGCTGCTGCAATCGTCTACAAATCTTTGTTTGAAGAGCAGATTCAGTTAGAATCTCTTGAAATGGAGAATAAGCATGACACCTACAGTAATTGGGATGCAGAACATGACTCATTTTTTCCAAAACTGAAACATGGCGGACCAGCCGAGCATTTGCTTCGCTTGCGTCAGGCACGCAATGCAATATCTATTCCACTGATCGGCAGTTTGAATTGTGTTTATCGCGATACCTGGGTAGAGTATGCTGAGAAGATGGCGGAAACAGGAATTGATGCATTGGAGCTAAATTTTTATACCAGTGAAGTTGGCTTTGAAACAGATGGTGCTGCTCTTGTAAATGAACAGCTGGAAGTATTAAAAAGCGTTACTAAGTCTATCCGCATTCCGGTTATTGTAAAGCTTAGTCCTTTTTATACTAATACTTTGTCGGTAATTTCAAAGATGGATAAAGCGGGTGCTAAAGGGTTTGTTTTGTTTAACCGATTGTTTCAACCGGACATAGATATAGACAAAGAAATTCACCATTACCCTTACAATTTCAGTAGTGAAAATGATAACCGGCTTGCCTTGCGCTATGCTGGATTGTTGTATAGCAACATTGATGCATCCATTATCAGTAACACTGGAATCTTAAGTGGCAACGATGTAATTAAGATGTTGCTGGCCGGGGCCGATGCGGTGCAGGTGGTAAGTGCCATTTATAAGCGCGGTATTCATGTGATAGAAACAATGCTGCATGAAATTGAAGCCTGGATGGAAAAGAAAAAATATCCATCCATCAATGAATTTAAAGGCCGATTATCCAAAGAAAATATGATTGATCCCTTCTCGTACAAACGCGCGCAATATGTAGACATATTAATGCGCTCTGAAATTTTTATGCAATATCATCCCAAGCGGGGCGAATTGCATGACGAACGGGAAGACATTTAATAAACACAAAACTTAAAATTTTTAATACTATGGCAACCATTGGAATCTTTTACGGCTCAACCGAAGGCAATACCGAGCGAGTGGTAACACAAATTCAAACTCAGTTGGGAGGCGAATCGGTAGCAGCGCTCCACAATGTCAACTCGGCTACAGCCGATGACATGCAACCTTATCAATACCTGATTTTGGCTTGTCCTACCTGGGAGATTGGACAGTTACAGGAAGACTGGGATACCTTTATTGATGAGCTGGCAGATGTTGATTATGCGGGTAAGAAAGTCGCTTATGTGGGATTAGGCGATGCCGATGGCTACCCGGATACGTTTATCGATGCACCCGGCATTATCCACGAACGAATTAAAGACAAGGGAGTTACCGTAGTAGGTCAATGGCCTACGGAGGGCTATAACTTCGAAGCTTCCAAGAGTGTGATCGATGGAAAATTTCTGGGCTTAGTAATCGATGAAGACAATCAAAAGGATTTAACGGCCGGCCGTATTGAAAAGTGGGTGGCTATTATTAAACCAGAATTTCAATAATTAAAGACATGGCAGGTATTCGGTTTAAGAAACCCATCTTTCCGGTTGGTGCGCAGCTACGACAGTATCTGAAAGCAACCAACCGCGAAATCGATGTGCCGGTTACCTACCAGGATCTCACGCATTCCAATAGTACCATTTCCTTATTGGACAAAAAAGGTAAAGATACATTGTGGGAAACCATGATCTACTCCGAATCTGATCGTCAATTTATTCATGAGGCCTTGCGCAAGGTATATGCGCAATTGAAAGTAGGTGGCGATACTTCGGTAATTGACCACCTTTTTATTGATCGGGTAGATTATTGTTTGTATGCCAACACGCATCCGTTTCGCATTCGTATTGTAAACAGACTCAACGACCTGTTTGATTATTTCTATATCAAACAAGCGGATGCCTCGCGGGTATATGGCATGGAGTTGGAACATTTGTTGTCACCCAACAAAATCAACTACCTGACTAAAGGCGACACGTTTATTGAAGAACACATTCAAGGCATTCCGGGTGATACTTTTATTCAGCATTACCTGATGGAAAATCATGAATACAACCCATTGCGCATTGCCAAAGAGTTTGTAAAGTTTAATGAGCGTAGCCTGGTGCAACTGCTGGGGGATATGCGCAGAGATAATTTTGTGGTTGAAATCATTCCGGATTTTGATGAACTTCATTTCAGGTTGCGGTCTATTGACTTTGATCAGGAATGTTATGAAGGCAGCAGCCGCATTTATATGCCCCAGTATTTCAAGGAAAACAATCCCATCATCGACCTCGGCTTTAAAACCATGTCTCCGGTATTGGAATTGCAATACCAAAAAGAAGAACGCATGCGACTTCGCAATAGGGTAGTAACTTCCTATGGTCAGCTAAACTCGTTATTAAATACGATGGTTGCCGATACACTCTCCACCCCGGAGAATGTTAACCAACTTAAGAATGAACTCTCCGATCTTTATCAGGATAGTATTTTTTTGAATTGTACTTCGATGGGCAGCATTGTTAAAACCAGTCTACATATGCTCGAGAAATATCCGGTTCGTAAACGTGCAACTAAATCAATAGCCGTATGACTCACGATACAAATTATCTTGAACATCTCGGTTTGGTCACTGATACGCAGCAAGGTCGGGTTAAAATCTCTTTGGTGGGTTCGGGCTGTTCAGCCTGTCATAATAGTCTTTGCATGTTGGGCGATTCAAAAGCCAAAGAAGTGGAAGTCTTTACAAAAGAAAGTCTATTCCAGTCGGGTGATGAAGTGGTAGTAAAGATAAATCCGGCTTCCGGGTATCGGGCGGTTTTGCTTCTTTATGTTATTCCATTCTTCGCCATGTTTCTGACTCTGGTGTTCATGATGTTTTCAGGATATCCTGAAGGTCTTACCGGAATCGCATCACTATTGGTATTGGTACCCTATTTCGGGACACTTTATTTACTGAGGAAAAAATTAGGAAGTCAATGTAAAATTGAGGTAGTAAAAAGATGAACCCGGTAATTCTATATACAATCCTAAGTCTTACAGCCATCGGCATTGTGGCCGCTGTGGTAATCTATTTCGTATCTAAAAAATTTGCAGTTCAGGAAGATGACCGTATTGGTAAAGTGGAAGAAGTGTTGCCCAGTACCAATTGTGGAGGTTGTGGTCAGCCTGGCTGTCATGCTTTCGCAAAAGCAGTTGTAGAGGCGGGCGATCTTTCTTCGCTTCATTGCCCTGTTGGTGGAAATGCTGTAATGAAGCAAGTGGCGGAGATACTTGGCATCAAAGCTGTAGAGCGTGATCCCTATATCGCTGTAGTTCGTTGTTCCGGTTCATTTGAACATCGCAAGAAAACCAATGTCTATGATGGCACCGAGTCGTGTAAGATTGCAGCAGCCTTATACAGTGGCGATACCGGATGTGCCTATGGTTGCCTGGGTATGGCCGACTGCGTGGAAGTCTGCGACTTTGAAGCCATGTACATGGATGAGAAGACCGGGTTGCCGGTTGTCATTGAAGATAAGTGTACCGCTTGTAATGCCTGTGTAAAGGAATGCCCGAAAGGAATTCTAGAACTGTGGCCCAAGGGTAAAAAAAATCAACGTGTTTACATTGCTTGTCTTAATGAAGAGAAGGGTAGCACGGCCCGCAAAGAATGTTCAGTTGCCTGCTCAGGTTGTAGCAAATGTTTTGAAGCCTGCCGGTATGATGCGATCACTATGGAGAATAGTCTTGCTCATATCGATCCAGAGAAGTGCAAGCTGTGTATGGAATGCGTGGATACCTGCGATGTACATAATATCATTACGGCCAATGTAACTCCAGAAAAGATACAGGCGGCTAATGAACAACGACTGAAACGCGAAGAGCGGGCCCGCAAGAAGAAGGAAGAAGAGAAACTCGCAGCAGAAGCTGCAAAACAAAACACCCATGAAACTCCACCACAAGCTTAAGACTTTCAAACTAGGCGGTGTACATCCGGATGATCAAAAAATCTCCGCGGGTGTGGCGATCACTCCCTTGCCCTTGCCGAAGGTTGTCACCATTCCTGTTGCCCAGCATATCGGGGCACCTGCAAAAATTATTGTGCAGCGTGGCGATATGGTAAAGACCGGGCAAATCATTGCTACGCACGAAGGTTTTGTTTCCTCCAATATTCATGCTTCGGCCTCAGGCCGCATTGGTGTTATTGAAGAAGTGATGGACAGCAGCGGATTTAAACATACCGCTATTTCCATTCGCGTAAAGGGCGATGACTGGCAAGAAAACATTGACCTCACAGAAACGCTTGTCGAAGAAATCAAACTCGAACCAAAAGAAATTGTAGCCCGCATCATGGAGGCGGGGGTAGTGGGCATGGGAGGTGCCGCGTTTCCATCGCATGTAAAATTGAGTGTACCCGAAGGCAAACATGTTGATCACTTGCTGATCAATGGTGTAGAGTGCGAACCCTATCTCACAGCAGATCACCGGTTGATGCTGGAGCGGCCAAAAGAAATTATTGTTGGAATTAAAATTCTGATGAAGGCGCTGGGTGTTGATAAAGCAATCATTGGCATAGAAGACAATAAGCAGGATGCGATAGAGTTGTTTCAGGAATTGTTAAAGACTGAAACTGGAATTGCCGTAGAAGCACTGGAAGTTCACTATCCACAAGGTGGAGAGAAACAATTGATCCAGGCATTATTAAACCGCGAAGTTCCCTCCGGTGGTTTACCTGCCGATGTGGGTGCGATTGTTCACAATGTAGGAACGACTTATGCGATCTACCAGGCTGTTCAAAAGAATAAACCATTGATAGAACGGGTTGTTACCGTTACCGGAAAATCGGTGAAGCAGCCTTCCAACTTTCTCGTGCGCATTGGTACTCCCGTGATCGATTTATTGATCGCGGCCGGGGGTGTGCCGGAAGATACCGGCAAGATTGTAAGTGGCGGACCCATGATGGGTAAAGCCATTGCCGATCTGGATGTACCGGTAGCAAAAGGTACTTCAGGTATTTTACTCATTCCCAAAGATGAGGCAAGTAGGGCAGAGGTATACAATTGTTTGCATTGTGGTAAATGTATTGAAGCCTGCCCGATGGGTCTTGAACCCTATCACTTACTGTTGATGTCGAAGAAGGGAAATAGTCAGCGTGCGAAAGAAGAACATATTCTGGATTGTATTGAGTGTGGCTCATGCTCGTTTGTTTGTCCTTCTAACCGGCCCATTCTGGATTACATCCGGCTGGGCAAAACACAAATCCGTAAACAGAAGAAAGTATGAGTGCCGGACTTCTCACCGTTTCGCCATCGCCACACATCCACACGGAGTTAACCGTGCCGCAAATTATGCGGGGTGTGATCTTTGCGATGATCCCGGCATTACTCTTTTCAATTTATAATTTTGGAATCGGAGCGCTGTATGTAACAGGGCTATCCGTTTTATTTTGCGTGGCCATTGAGTATGCCATTGCGCGGTACTTATTAAATCGTGCTGCTTCTATCTACGATGGTTCGGCCATCATCACAGGCATGTTATTGGCTTTTAATGTTCCCAGTAATTTGCCCTGGCACATTATTCTGATTGGAAGCGCAGTTGCCATTGGTATTGGTAAAATGAGTTTTGGTGGATTGGGAAACAATCCTTTTAATCCTGCTTTGGTTGGCCGCGTATTTCTACTCTTGTCATTTCCGGTGCAGATGACTTCATGGCCCGTGCAGGGTGCAACATTTTCATTGGATGCCGTAACCAGCGCGACACCGCTTGGTATTTTGAAAGAGGGGATTCGTTCAGGCACACCGGTAGACACACTGCTGAGTGAGATGCCATCGTACACCGATTTCTTTTTTGGATTACAAGCGGGAAGTCTCGGTGAGATGTCGGCCTTTGCCTTGTTGCTGGGGTTGATCTACATGCTTTATCGAAAAATAATTACGTGGCATATACCGGTTTCAATGCTTGTTACCATTGTAGTGATGACCGGAATATTCTGGTTGATAGATCCTACCCGCTATGCCAGTCCGTTGTTTCATTTGCTCACCGGTGGCGTCATGCTGGGTGCTGTATTTATGGCTACTGATTATGTGACCTCGCCCTTTACGCATCGGGGGATGCTCATTTTTGGTTTTGGCATTGGCGTGTTAACGGTATTGATTCGTTTGTTTGGAAGTTATCCGGAGGGAGTTTCCTTCGCTATACTGATCATGAATGCTTTTGTGCCCATGATCAACAAGTTTGCGAAAGAGCCCCGGTATGGAGTTGTAAAAGAGAAAAGAAAATGAAAGAAAGAGGCTGTCTCAAAAGTCTGGTTGTCATCGTCAAGCCTCAGGCCTGACGATCCCAGATTTGAGAAATAGGACGAGATTCCGGCTCAAAGACTGCCTATGCCGAATCCGCCAATTGGCGGAGCAGGCAGGGCCGGAATGACAGTTCAATTTTAATTGACTTTTGAGACACCCTCTTATATAATTTATGGCCACGATAAAATCATCTTTTCTAAACTTACTGGTCACACTCACGGTGATCACACTGGTGGCGGGCCTTTCATTAGGCTATGTTTTTCAATGGACCAAAGAACCCATTGCCAAAGCCCAGATGGAAAAACAATTGCGTGCCATTGAAGCTGTCATTCAAGGCTATGATAATAATCCGGTAACGGAAAAATATAAAGTGGCAACACCTGATGGTAAAGACAGTCTGGAATTTTTTCCTGCCAAAGCAAAAGGTGAGATGATTGGCATCGCTGTAAAGACGAAATCATCTAAAGGGTATAGTGGCGACATCCGGCTGATGGTGGGATTTACTATGAAGGGTGATATAGAACAAGTAGTTGTGATTGAACACAAAGAAACACCCGGCCTTGGATCAAAAATGAGCGACCTAAAATTTCTGAATCAGTATTACGGAAAGAACCCCGGCCAGATGAACATGAAAGTAAAGAAGGATGGGGGCGAGGTGGATGCCATTACAGGCGCCACCATTAGTTCAAGAGCATTTTCGGAAGCGGTACAGGTAGCGTATGAAACCTTTCAAACTGTGAATCATGGCCCCAATTAGTCGTAAGGAAAATTTTCTAAAAGGAATCATCAAAGAGAATCCTGTCTTTGTGATTCTGCTCGGCTTGTGCCCAACGCTGGGCGTAACGTCTTCTGCGGTGAACGGACTCGGCATGGGTGTAGCCACTGCTTTTGTATTGGTGATGTCAAATCTTGTGATCTCGCTGGTCAAGAACGTGATCCCGGATAAAGTGCGGATACCGTCTTTCATTGTGATCATTGCAGCTTTTGTTACCGTAGTGCAATTGTTGATGGCGGCCTATACACCCGCACTTAACGAACAACTCGGATTATTTATTCCACTCATTGTAGTAAACTGTATTGTGTTGGGCCGGGCCGAAGCGTTTGCTTCACGCAATACTGCACTATCAAGCATCATTGATGGACTGGGCATGGGAGTGGGGTTCACCTTTGCACTCACCCTGCTGGGTGCTATTCGCGAACTGTTGGGAAGTCTGTCACTCTTTGGTTATAAGTTTATTGATGCCGATGGCATGCTCGTGTTTATTCTTGCACCGGGCGCCTTTATTTCGCTGGGGTTTATTATTGCTATCATGAATTGGATGAAGAATAGAAAACGTTCTCCACATTAACGCTTCTTGTATGGACTATATCATTATTATTGTTTCGGCCATCTTCATCAACAACATTGTGTTGGCGAAGTTTTTAGGTATTTGTCCATTCCTGGGAGTATCTAAAAACACTTCCACTGCCGTGGGCATGGGTGGGGCCGTCATTTTTGTGATGACCATTGCTACCATCATGACGTACCTGGTGCAACATTACATTCTTATTCCCTTGGACATCGCCTACATGCAAACGGTTACTTACATTCTCGTAATCGCTTTTCTTGTACAGGTGGTAGAGATTGTGCTGAAGAAAGTGAGTCCCGATTTGTACCAGGCCTTAGGAGTTTATTTACCGTTGATTACCACCAACTGTACTATTCTGGGTGTTGCTATTTTGGTCATACAGAACAATTTCAATTTATTGGAGAGTGTAATCTTTGCCATTGGCAATTCAGTAGGATTTACGTTGGCGATTGCCATCTTCTCTAGCTTGCGCGAGCAACTTGATCTGGCAGATCTTCCCGAGTATATGCAAGGCATCCCGGCCGCGCTGATCACCGCCAGCATTCTTTCCATGGCCTTTATGGGTTTTGCAGGGTTGGTTTAAACCAAATTGTTATTTTAGGGTAGTAATGGGAGTATAGTCAATTACTCATTTACAATTTTTATGAAAGGAAAGTTTATCGTTTTGATATTGATCAGTACAACACGACTCTTAAGTCAGGATGTTTAGATAATTGCTTCCGGAACTTCTTACCTTACAATTCAACAAAGACGTAACTGACCAAAATTTCTTTTAACGGCTAAATTCATTAAATAGCCCTGGACGATTTTGCAGCAAAGTTGGCTAATGAGGTTTTGTGGTAACCGAAGAATGGTTCGTACGGCCATGAAACATGGATTAGAATAAGGATGGATAATGGTCCTGAGTTTATTGCCTTGCTAATCAAGGAATGGAGTCAGATTCAGGGCATTGAATTCATTTATACCCAGCCAGGTAAACCAACGCAAAATGCTATTGCTATAATGAAAATGTATTCTACTTTTGGATTGTACTAAAGGGATGCTTACAACAATTTGAAGGAAACTTGAAATTGACATAGAGAAGGTTTTGTTCTCCGATTATTTAATGAGTAAATTGGAAATGAAGATGCTTTATATTTTTAAATCTAAAAAACTCCCTCTCGCTGGGCTTTTTTATTTATTACTTTTTTTTGGATGTAGTGATGAGCCGGAATTTTCATCGCCTCTATTCCAAACCGGAGAGGTGAGTAATGTCAATGAACAAGGTGCTCAGTTTAATGGCTTAGTTACCTTCCGGGGAAAAGGAAATTCAAATATTGGATTCGTTTGGGATACAACCAATGACCCCGTTATTGAAACTTCGGCTAAAGCTTTAATCACACAATTTTCGGAAGGTCCAATTTTATTTGATATTACTTTTGATCTACTTGAAAATCAAACTTACTATGTCCGAGCATTTGGTCAAAGTGGGAGTGAAATAGTTTATGGCGATGAAGTGAGCTTTGAAAGTTCGGGTAGCCTGGCTCCATCCATAGAAAATTTCCTTCCCGCTACCGGAAAAAGAGGAACTACCTTTCAGGTTAATGGAAATAATTTTAGCGGACAACCATTAAATGTTATTGCTAAGCTCGGTGGGGTAGAAGTAGAGGTCTTAGAAGCAAACCCTAATCAATTAAAATTACGAATTCCCGACAACTTTAATCTTTCAGGAAAGGTCAAATTATCCGTAAAAGTAGCTGGTAGAGAAACTATCTCAAATGATTTATTTACTATTGAAGGATCGATTGTTGACGATTTTACTTCCAAATCAGGCATAGGAGGAGATAGTGTTACGATTACCGGAAGCAATTTCGGGACAAATATAACCAGTAACATTGTGAAGTTTGGAAATGAACTTGCAACTATTGTAAAGGCAACAACTTCGGAACTTATCGTACTAGTACCCTATCAATTGACGGATGGCTCCTATTCGATTAGTGTAACTGTTGAAAATATAACAACGCAATCTCAATCTAACTTTACCGTGCTGCAACCTTGGTCAGTGGTTACATTATCGACCAATTTTCCTTATGGACGTGAAAGAGCAATTACATTTACTGCAAATGGCAACAACTATTACGGACTAGGTAGTGTAAACAATGATTACTTTGGATTGCGATATGATTTTTGGAAGTTTAATGCGGATAACAATAAATGGTCAAAATTAGCAGATTATCCCTTTGAAGCATCAAGCGCTTGTTTCGGATTTAGTATAGGATCAAAAGGATTTGTGGGCTTAGGTTGGAATGAAGTGAATGTGGTATACGCAGGATTCAAAGAAGTGTGGGAATATGATATTAATTCGAACTTATGGGTTCAGAAATCGGATTTTCCGGGTGATGGAAGATTCTATCCAGCTAGTTTTGTCATCGATGGAGAAGCTTTCGTTGGATTGGGGACAGGATCACATAGTTTTAAAGATTTTTGGAAGTATAATCATATCAATGATTCATGGCAACGATTATCTGATTTTCCTGGTACCGGGGGTGCTGTTTTTGCTTCCTCTATTGTAATAAATAATAAAGCATATCTCTGTATTGGTAAACAACTATGGGAATACACTCCTAATAACGATTCGTGGGTCAGGAAAGCCGATTTGCCCGGAAACTTGTCAAATGCTACTGCCATTGCATCAAGCAATAGAGTTTACTTTACTGGAGGATCCTACAATGGCAATGTGGTCAAAGAGTTTTGGGAATATTTTCCGAAGACAGATCTCTGGATTAGAAGAAATAACCTGCCTGTTGAAAATGGGTTATTTGATTCTAAAGGTTTTAGTAATAACGAGAAAATATTTATTGTTGGTGGCCTTAACAAAAATGACTTTGTATACCGAAGTTATTCAAATGACTTACTAATCTTTAACTCAAAGCCATAGAATAATGAGAGAATTAGTATTACTTATTCTGTTGGTTAGTTGGATAAATACCTCCTGTGCCCAAAGAATTATTTCGAACAAGTTTAATATTCAGGTAAGTTACTCTTCTAATAGCCCACTTGGAAAAGAAGTTATAGTTCACGATCAATACAAATCACCTTCCTTACTAAATAATTTTCAGACGCGATTCTCTTTAGGGCTAGGAATGTCTTACAGGATCAAGAATTTATTTTTGATTCGTCTTGAACTTTCCAAGTCCGATTTTGATGATTGGAACTACACTCAAATAAATAGGTTTGATGGGGCCAGGTATTCGATATTAGCTATGCATCCTGAAATTGAAATACAATCGCCATTCAAGAATAAAGGAATACTGAATCGCTTTTCATTCTTCCTACGTCTGGGACCATCGTTTAGCTTACATTCTGTTGAACTTGAAAGAAGTGTTTATTCCTCAACATTTTCTACCGATTTTGACTTCAACAATTCCAGTTTTTTTGCACCGGGTATTACTTCTTCAGCTGGAGTAAATATAAGTCTGAATAATAGCGCAATTGTTGGTCTTTCCTACGGAGTAAGTAACTATTGGGTTTCATCAGCATTGTTCGATGACAGAATTGTCACGTTCCGTTCGTTAACTATTCATGCAGGCTTTAGATTTGGTAATAATAAACGATATAAATACACTGATTGATGTTTCGTCTGATTTTAATCGCTTTATTTCTTCATGTTTCATCATTGGCAATCGCCCAACTAATTCTTGGTGAGAAGAATAGAAGCATTCACGATATTTCATTAAGAGATTCTGTGCTTTGCGTTGCTTCGGAAAACAGTATTGAGGTGTGGGATTTAAGATCAAAGAAGTTAATGAAAGCAATAGAATATTTGAATAATGACATCATTTCATCAATATCGTTTGGACTTAAACAAGCAGATGTTGTTACTGGTAGCAGATCCGGAGAATTGGCAATATGGAATATGGACACAGGAGATAAGAATATACTATTGGCGTCTGGAAATCAAGGCTCAATTACATCACTGCATAATCGCAACGAACTAATTGCCATAGGCTTTTCAAACAAAACCACAACAGTTTATAACCTGACAACCCGGAAAGAGATATCCAGAGTGGATAATTATTCGAAGGATGTAACAGTTGTAAAATTCATGAATGATGGAAATTTATTGCTAACCGGAAGTGGGGCTGGTGAAGTCATTTGTCATAATTTAGTAACTGGGGAGACTACTACCTTATTCAATTACTCGAAGTGGATAAGAGATATCGCGGTAAGTTCGGATAGCTCTAAATTTGCTATTGGATATGATGACGGGATTATAGCAGTTTTGAAAATAACCGGTACATTCCAAAATGTTTCAAAGATCGAAAGAATTAAGGTCTCGGAATGGATTAGTTCCTTAGATTATCACCCTAACGAAGATTGCATAGCGTACTCAACATTGTCGGGTAAGGTTTACATAAGAACTCGTAATGGAAACTATACAAAAAAATTATACAAGAATGTTATACGGGTCAAGTTTATTCCTCGTACTGACAATTTTCTTAGTCTTATTATAGCAACCAGAGAAGGCTTATTTATTTTGGATGCCGTCAATATGAAGTTAAAAAATTAGTCTCAACAAAGTCGTACGATAACCGCAAAACCCACTGCGAAACAAATGATTTATTATGAGCCAAATTTGCATACCTGTATAAATGTCAGATTAGTATATTTGTAGGGTTCTTTTACTATAACCACATATGTGCTAACGGAGAGCTGCCGAGAAAAAGGAAAAAGAAACAACAAGAAATGAAAAGACTGATACTACTTATAACATTCGTTTGCTTATCAGAATTTAGCTTTTCTCAAACGGACTATAGAAGTGGGTATGTAGTAACGAATGCCAATGATACTTTATTTGGTTTAGTCGATTATCGAGAAAAAGCCAAAGCTTATAAGTCTTGTGACTACAAAGTTTCAAAGGGTCAAAATACGGTTACCTATAAACCCGGAAATATAATTGGCTATGGTTTCGAAAATGATAAGTTCTTTCAATCAAGAGAGATTGTAATAAAAAATCAACCATCTCAAATTGTTTTTCTTGAAGTAATTGTAAGAGGTTTTATAAGCTTATACAAATATGAAGGTACTTACTTTATTGAGAAAAATAATGATGGACTTCAACAACTTATAAGTGAGACCAAAGAAGTATTCATTGAGGGAGAGGGATTATTTAAGAATACAAATCAACATATCGGTACCCTCAATATGCTTTTATTTGATTGCGCTGAAATAAGAACAAGAGTGCAGAAAATCAAATTAGAGGAAAAATCCTTAACGAAATTGATTGAGGATTATAATCGATGTAAAGGGAAGTCAAGTAATACTTTCAAAGCCAAACGACCATGGACCAAAGCAATAGTAGGATTGACCGTTGGACTAAATGTTTCGCAATTAAAGTTTGATACAAATCCAGGATACGAACATTTAACAGGAGATTTTGAAGTTTCTAAATCCCCAATGGTAGGTGTCTCATTTGATATCTTATCACCAAGACTGAGTGAGCGAATTTCATTTCATGGTGACTTTCTTTATTTGACTTCCAAATATTACAATTACACCTTATATAATAGCAGTTCCTCTGTTGAAAGAAATTACGTTACACTTGAATTGCAGCAACTCAAAGTTCCAATTGGCATTCGGTATATTTTTCCAAAACGAGAATTCACTCCTTACTTTAACGCTGGTATATCTAGTACAATTCATTTAAGCTCAAATTCAAAGTGGGTACAAGAGGTTGAATCGAATAGTGTTGTGAATACCAATGAAAATGAAGCTCTAACAATAAAAAATAAACAATTTGGCTTATGGGGAGGGTGCGGGGTGCTAAAATCCATCAATAATAAACTTAATGCATTTTTAGAATTAAGGTATGAGCAAACTGATGGGGTTGTACCATTTTCAGTTGATTCACAAGAGTTAAGTTCAAAAATCTCAAATTTTCAAATACTCATTGGAATAAGAACTAAGTGAGATGCACAAAACATTTATTAAAATATTTCCCATTTCGATTACCCTATTTTCATTGGTAACATGTGACAATTACGAATTCCCAAAAAGTCCTTATCCAAGAATTGAGACTCTGCCCGTTGTTAATATTTCAAAAACAGGAGTAACGTTTCAAGCAAATATCACGCAGCTTGGAGAGAAAGAAATTACTAATCATGGCTTTGTATGGGGACTGAATGAAAATCTATCCATTGATAGTGAGGATAAGATTCAGCTAGGAGCTACGCCCGGTCTAGGTAATTTTGAAGCAGATATTAAGTCAGGGCTTTTTGACGGTGAGACATACTTCGTAAAAGCGTTTATTGCTACGGCAGATTATTTTGTTTATGGTGAAGCTGTATCATTTACAAGTAAAGGAAGTACACCTCCAATCATTTTTAGTTTTAATCCAAGCGAAGGTACTCTTGGCGATACAATAACCTTAAAGGGAAAGTATTTTAGTGCAAGATCTCTTAGTAATGATGTAAAATTCGGAACAATAAGCTCAAAAGTAGTGACAAGCAATGATTCTATTATTGTATGTATTGTGCCAAACGGTATTCCAAACACCGTACCAATATCTGTAACTGTTGTTGGTAACACAGCACAATCAATAAATAATTTTATAGTAGCACCTCCAGTTATCAATAACTATACACCTGAAATAGGGACATTCGAAGATATAGTTACTATTACGGGAATAAATTTCAGTTCAATAAAGGAGAATAACGTAGTGAAATTTAATGAGTATAATGCTGAAATAACTAAGATTTCAAAGACTCAAATTAAGGTTAAAGTACCAACATCTATCATAACAACAGAGAATTCAATAAGTGTAACGATAAATAATCAGACAACTGTTTCAAGTATAAAGTTTACAATTTTGCCTCCTTCCATTAATTCAATATCAAGTAATCAAGGATTTATAGGCAATACCATTCAGATAAATGGAGATAACTTTTGTCCATTGAATTCCGGAAACAAAATTCTATTTGAAGAACGTCTTGCCACAATCATAAGCTCATCTAAAACGTCAATCATTGTCAAAGTTCCAGAAGGGATTTATAAAAAAAGAACCTTTAAAATTGAAGCAAAAGTAGCCGAACAAAGTGCGTTTTCAGAAGATTTCACTCTGCAAGATGCGTGGGTTAGAAAAGCTGATTTACCATTAAGTGATCTCCCGCCTTTAGGACCGCGTAGATACGCAGCTTCAGCCTTTGCAATCAATGGCTTCGGTTATGCCGGTCTTGGAGGAGATAGGATCGATAACGCTTTCTTCAAGTATGATCCAGCAGAGAATACATGGTCAATTGTTGCTCCTTATCCGGGCGGAGCAAGAGGGTTTGTAGCAAGTTTTGTAATCGATGGTAAAGGTTATGTCGGCATGGGGACAAGTGGTGTTCCTTATCTGGGTGGAGGAGAACCAAAATCAGATTTTTGGAAATATGATCCGCAAACAGATACCTGGGAAAGTATTGCATCTATACCCTATACATCAGGTTATGCATCCTATGGGTTTTCCAGAAACGGAAAAGGATACGTAGTGACTAAAAGCCAGCAAGACAATTTTTGGGAATATGATCCAACAACTGACATCTGGACTCAAAAAGATAACTTACCATTAACTTTTTGGCACTACCCTGACTGTGGCTTTGTTGTGAACAATGGAGTCTTTATTGTAGCAGTAGATCAGTACGGGGATCTCAACCAAATGTGGGAGTATAATTTCACCAGTAACATGTGGGTTCAACGAAACCGTGTACCAAATCCAAATGTATACAACGGATTTGGGAAAGGCTTCTCCTTAAACGGTTATGGTTACTTAAGGCATCAGGATTTTCTTGGCAATTATCTCTATAAATATGATCCTAATACAGATTCATGGGAAGAATTCCAACTCTCCAGAAGCATTGGTGGAGTTCATCCAATCGAATTTGTTATCGGCAATGTAGCCTATTACGGAACTGGCAATAGCAGCGGTATTGATATTTGGGAGTATGATCCTAATTATCAATAGTTAAAAAGACCGCACACACATTGCCTGTCCACATTTGCAACCCAAAACCAAAGCCAGTCAATAAGTGAACTCAGATCCGTGCAATTGGACAATTAGTCAATTAAAAATGCTTCACCGCACGACTGACCAAGAAAGATTTGTGTTAATTAACGGGGGACTAATGACAAGGCCACGAATGAAGTTTGGAGAAGGCCCTACAGCCAGCAACAAAATGTTTATACCATTATCACCACCTATCAAAAAGTCTTTCATTACCTCGAACCAGCAACCACATCTGGAGCGTTTTCCTTCGGGTAGATTTTTACATACGACAATTTGTAGGTGATGGTTTTTCTCCGTTGCATTTCGGAATACTCGCCATCAATCATATCCGGTAGGGAAGGAGCCATCGAAAAATCCCGTGTCGATCCATCCGGTTCAATATGTTTATAGATGAATGCTTCGCCTCCGGAGAGAGAACTCATTTCACCCACAATCGGATAGGTATTGGCCGACCGATAGCTTAATGAAACTTCAATAAAATCACGCTGGCTGCCAGGCCAATCTTTCAGAATGGCTACACGCGCATAATTATCCTTGCGTTCAACCACCTTTACTTTCAATTGCCCGGAGAGGAAAGCTTTGCTCGTTTTTGTAATTACACAGGATACGGAATAGATACCTTCAAACTTTGTGAAACTGGTTGTTTCCTTACCAAAATATCGGTGCATCAAGTCTTCAAAATCAACTTGCTGGTAATGTGTTTTTTTAAATAAAGGCTTTGATTTCTTTTGTGCAAAAAGAACCTGTGAGCATAGAACCAGGCAAACAAAGACAAACAATTTTGATTTCATGGCCACGACAATTAGACATGATAAATGTAACTAAAAAGTAGCTCTGATCGGATAATAATCAGGTTGGTATTTATGCCATTTTTGGAGTAATTATCATGAAACACTTCATTTTATGCGTTTAGGCTTATACGATCTGGCAAGCCCCTCCGGCACAAGCCGCTTCCGCTTTATGATCGGTCTCATCATCCGTTTCATAAACTGCCGTGAGATCAATAGACTTCAGGCTTTTCTCTAACTGTTCAAATTGTTCTTCCGTAATATCTTCGAAGGGTGCCTGCTTGTAATTTCCGGTATCGAAGGGCAGTACACTAAGTCCATTATAGGATGCCTTGTTGTTCCACATCCATTCACCCACCTGGGGCCATTCGCCATCCGGTATAGAAACGGTAGCCGACACATTGTTGGCATTACTACCTCTGCGGAATCCGTTACGCACCCATTCGGTATTAAATTTTTTAATGCGTTCCAGTAAATCAAGTGTGTTTTCGGTGCGCAGAATACTGCCGGCCGGAGCTTTTTGTGGGACACAAATAATGGCCTGTTTGCTGTTTAACAAATCATCTTCCAGTAGTTCCGGGTGGGTGATTCTTAGGTATTCATACAAGGCCTCATTTTTTCCAATGCGGACCCTTCTGATGTAAAAATCATTATGCCAGGCGTGAATTCCTGACGATGTTCCCAGTACAAGCGATGAAGTTCCTGAGGGTTTAATCGTTGTGCACCGCGCAGCGAACTGAATTCCAATTACAGAAGAAGTTTCCAGGTTAACCTGTTTCACTTCCTGGGCAGTTTCATTCAGGTCGAGCGCAAACACTTTTCCACTGGCAATGCCCGTCATACCTACACCAATCAATGCATCTTGTTCGGTGGTCGTCTTCCACACTTCGCGCAGGTAATGAAAGTTGGTGAAGCCGGCCTGCAGGGTTCCGAGATAGGCAGCTACACGGGAGCGGGCATTCAATTCATCCTGAGATTCTACGTCTGAAACATTCACCTCACACAGGTTGCAAAACTGGAAAGGGCGTAGAGCAATTTCGCAACACGGGTTGGTACCCCAATCGGTATCGTTGGTGAAATAGAATCCCGGTTCACCCGAGCCCGAGAGTTCAATCTTTTTCCAAAGATCAAAAAATTCGGTCTTCGAGATTCCATCGCGTTGCAGCACCACCGAATTGTTGGCGCGACCCCGTTGTTCATTTAATTCCCACCAGTTGCCGTATTTACAGGTAAGCATCTCCTCATCGCCATGAGAAAAAAGTGAGATCATGGCCGACCTGCGGATGCCACCGGCCAACACCGCATTGGCGAGGTAACACATCAGATCATGGCATTCCAGGGGTGTAAGCTTCTGCCCATCTTCTTTGCGATCGAGTAATGCCTGTACATGTGCGATGCATAATTTTAAAGGCTCAGGACCGGGTGCTTTACCACCCGCGGTTACAAGGCGCGCTCCTTTCGGACGAATATCGGAGTAATCAAATTCCGGAATGTATTCACTGATGCCGAAGTATCCTTTCAATAATACTTTCACGGCATCCGCCCAACCCTCCAGACTATCGCCCACTAAAAACCTGCGATGTTTAAGAGCTCTGTGTATGGGAGGTAATTTTTCTACATGGTGATATTGCACGGAGTAACCAACTCCAGTTCCACCGAGCAATAAAAACATGGTTTCAGAAAATGCGCGGATATCATCCACCGGCAGGTAAGCACAATTATAAATTCTTGAATTGTTGCGCGCGATCGCGGTGCCGGCAAACTGCATGGCCCGCATGGAGGGAAGTACTTTCTTTTGTCGCACCCAATTCATGGCATCTTCAATCTCCAGGCTTTGATGTGGATATTTCTCCGTCATCATGTGTTGGTAACGGGTGCAGATTTCATCCCACGTTTCCCTGCGTTTTAGTTCAGGCAGGTAGCGGGCGTATTTCATATAAACGATAATGTCGCTGAGGATGTGCTGGTTAAGTTCCATAGTGCTGTGAGTTTAAAAAGTAAATGCGTTCGAACTGGAACCAAGTATCCGAACTTTCATTTTTGAATTCTATGATCTTGATCAGGAATGAGTAGAAAGATTAAAGTAAAAAGCTTATAGCTTAAAGTAAAAAGCTCAAAGCATTAAGCCGTAACGACTTTGCTTTAAGCTTTCAGCTTTTTACTTTCTACTTATTTTATCTCCCAAAAACTTCCACCCAACAACAAACTTTCCAGGTTTCCGATTCCTTTTGTTTCTACCTCCTGTTGAATTTGTTCTACCACCCGGTCTTCATAAGAACTGCGCTCATCCAGATTTTGCAGTGTTCCCATGGGGCGTGGCAAGGTTTCAGAATAAGTCATATTGGCAAGTATAAATGCCAGCGTTGAATCTTTCTCGTTGTGCACCAACACATCGTTGATACTGTTGCCGCCTGCTGTTAAGTCGATAATCGTAGGTTTAAAGCCTTCCAGCTTGATGCCTTTATTTTTATTCTTACCAAAAACCAGCGGCTTGTCATGCTCGAGCCACACGGTATGGTCTTCACGCGATTCGGCATTGGTGTAAAGATCAAACGCACCATCATTAAAGATCCGGCAATTGGTATAGATCTCAACAAAGGAGAATCCTTTATGCTGAGAAGCTTTCAACAACAACTGTTGCAATTGAGCCCGGTCTTTATCATGACCGCGGGCTACAAAGGTTGCGCTGGCACCTAACGCAAGTGCTACGGGATTAAAGGGATCATCCAACGCACCCAACGGTGATGACTTGGTTATTTGTCCACGATGCGAAGTAGGCGAGTACTGACCTTTTGTTAAGGAATACACTTCGTTGTTGAACATCAACACATTCATGTCTACATTTCTGCGACAAGCATGAATGAAATGATTACCACCGATACTCATGTTATCTCCATCACCCGTTACTACCCAGACACTTAAATCGGGGCGGGCAATTTTTAATCCACTGGCAATAGGCAAGGCTCGGCCGTGAATCCCATGGAAGCCATACGTATCCATGTAGTATGGAAAACGACCTGAACAGCCAATGCCAGAAATGAATACAATTTTTTCTTTGGGAATTCCCAGTTCGGGCATGAGCCTTTGTGCCGGTGACAGTACTGAGATTGCCCCGCAACCGGCACACCACCGAACGTCTACATCGGGTTTAAAGTCTTTGCTGGTGTAATTCGTATCTCCGCTGTGCGGCTTTTCAAGCATTTCATCTATAATTGTTTTCATGTGTTAATAATTGTTTTTTAATGGTCACATGGAATTCGCATTTTGAGACTTGCCCTTTATATCTGGTATGGTATTAATCGCGTTGGGTATAGTCTGGTTTATGCTCATTTCATAGTTTTCTTTTTATAAGTCCACAGGAAGATCTTCTTTTTTATTGGTCGGCCATTTTTTAATGTCGCGCATGGAGATAAGCTTCAAGAGTTTTTCTTCCAGTTCCACAGCTTTGAAGGGTTTGCCTTGCACTTTATTAATACCCATGACGCGTTTTACATATTTAGCCTGAATCAGATTCTTCAACTGACCCAAATTCAATTCAGGGATAACCACACGATCGAATTTGTGAAGCACATCCCCCAGATTTCTAGGGAAGGGATTCAGGTACCGGAGGTGTGCATAGGAAATGTTATGGCCTTGTGCCTGCAGATGTTCAACCGCAGTCTTGGCAGCTCCATAGCTACTGCCCCAACTGAGGAGTAAGAGATCTCCCTCTTGTTCGCCCATCACTTCTAAATCCGGAATGTCATTGGCAATGCCGTCTACTTTTCTCTGACGCAGTTCCACCATCTTCTGGTGATTCATCGGATCATGACTTACCACACCACTGCCATCTTCTTTTTCCAATCCACCAATACGATGTTCCATGCCTTGCATGCCGGGTATTGCCCATTGGCGTGCTAATGTTTCAGGATTGCGTAAGTATGGTTTGAAGGTAGCGGCATCTTGTGCAAAGTGTGGAGCAATCTCGGGCAGCTTGTCAATCTCTGGTATGCGCCAGGGTTCTGAAGCCTGGCCGATGTAACCATCCGTAAGCAACATTACCGGAGTCATGTACTTCAGTGCAATGCGTGCGGCTTCCAGCGTCATGTCGAAACAATCGGCTGAACTGGCTGCGGCTAATACAGGCATAGGTGCTTCTCCATGTCGACCATACATGGCTTGCATTAAATCGCTTTGTTCTGTTTTTGTTGGCAATCCCGTGCTGGGTCCGGCCCGCATTACATTTACAATGATCAAGGGCAACTCAGTCATGATGGCAAGTCCAATCGCTTCTGTTTTTAACGATAGTCCGGGACCACTCGTAGTAGTTACGGCAAGACTGCCACCAAAGGCAGCACCGATGGCGCTGGTAATACCAGCAATTTCATCTTCAGCCTGCAAATGCTTAACGCCATATTTTTTATAGCCTGAGATCGCATGCAAAATGTCGGTGGCCGGAGTGATGGGATAGGAGCCCAGGAATAACGGTAAGTGAGCTTTAGTAGCTGCCACTACCAAGCCAAGGGCTACCGCCTGATTGCCGGTTATGCTTCGATACTTACCGGGCGGCAACTCTGATTTATCAATAATATATTGTTTTCTGAAATCCGGATGTTTCTCGGCAAAGTTCCAACCGCCCTGCAAGGAGTGCACGTTGGCCATGATCACATCCTCTTTGCCTTTAAACTTTTTGTTAATCCAGTTCACCGTGGCTTCGAGGGGTCGGTTGAACAACCAGTACGTAATACCGAGCGCAAAGATGTTGCGTGTTTTTTGTACAAGTTTGGTAGGCGTGTCCACTTCAATGAAAGCCTTCTTCAACTCCTTGTTCATTTCAATCGGAAATACATTGAACTTTGCAAGGCTTCCGTCTTCTAAAGGATTCTTTGCATACCCCGCGAGTTTTAAATTCCGGTCGTCAAAGCCTTCAGCATTTACAATGATGATTCCCTGCTCACGTACATGAGCAAGATTTACTTTAAGACTGGCAGCATTCATCGCCACTAATACATCTACAAAATCACCAGACGTGTGAATATTCTTTGATCCGAAGTGCACCTGGAATGCACTCACGCCATAGAGTGTTCCTTCAGGAGCGCGGATTTCAGAAGGATAATCAGGGAAGGTATTTACTTCGTTGCCGGCAAAACCTGCGGTGTCGCTAAACTGTGTGCCTATCAGTTGCATGCCGTCTCCGCTGTCACCTGCAAAGCGTACAGTTACTTCTTCGAGGTGTTCTATTAATTTATCCATGGCGTTTCGGTTATTAATTTCAGTATATAATTTTCCGAAATTCCCGTTCTTCAATCTATGACCTAAGTCATGTTTACGGATGATAAATACTACTAACCAGCAGATGATACTGCTCATAAATGGAGGTTGAAAATCCTTACCTATTCTCACTTTATCGTTAGCACCCGGTCTCGGAGGGTTGATAATTTAGATTTTGTACCTATTTTTAATAGGCCTATTCCTCGACTATGAAACAATTATCTATAGCTGGCAGAATCCTCATCCTCCTTGTGGCGATCAGTGGTATTCGCTGTACGGCACCTTCAATTATTTCCACCACCATTCCCACCTTTCCCGTCTACCACCCATTCGGGCAGGCACCTGCCACCATCGTGGTAGCAAATTCCTTCGATGTATCCCAAAGCAAATACCGAGACAATAAGGAAAAGCAATTTGTTATGTTGCTAAACCATGCCGTGCGCCACACAGATTTTCAAATTGACAAACAGGTTGATGCAAAATCGTTCTTTGAAGAAGGTCTGTTAATTCCACCGGCAACGCGCGATAGCAGCACCCGGATTTTAATGACTGCCTATAATGCTACACATGCTATTCTTATTACCTCTTTTAATATTTACTTTGAGCAGACTGAGGTCGTAGTGACCCAATCTGAAGGCGGAGGCAAAAGTCGAGAGGCTTTCTATGATATCATTGCGGAAATTGGTTACTCCTTTCGAGATCGAAAGGGTCCACTCTATGATACATTAATTTCAGTTCGTAAGTTTCATAGTTCGCGTTCTGTGATTAGCGGACTGCTGGCTGCGGGACCTAATATAGTTTCTAACACGGAAGAATCGCTGGGTGGTGTAGAAGCCAATGTAGAGTTATACCTAAGAGGCTTATTTCCCGGCAGAGATACACGGTCGCGTTTTTTGTTTGTCACCAAAGAATTCAAGGCTGTAGGCGCAGCTCTTAAAAAATTCGATTATAAAAATGCCTTTGAGCTTTCGGAGCAGTTATCCACTTCAACAGATAACTTCATTGCTGCCAGGGCTTACTACAATTGTGCGGTGTTGTTGGAGTATAACGAGAATTATGATTCCGCAAAAATTTATCTGCAAGAGGCTTTGAAAAGAAATTCTTTACAGGAAGCAGAGATGATGTTTTCTGGACTACGTAAATATTAATTGAGAATTAACTATCTATCACAAAGAACCCTTATCCTTACCTAACGAGATTTTATAATTTTCAGGTGTTCCCGTAAGTTTTAGGTTAAGAAATCGGACGCGCTTGGTTTCATCGCGATACTGGATCTCATCATCACCGGCAGGTTGATTCTCTTTATCAAAGAGTTTGGTCTTGCCCACTTGCGTTACCAATTGCCAGGGAATACGCAGGTAATACTCCATGTTCATATTCATATCTTGTTTGCCTGAAATTTCAACAAATCCCAACGTAGAATTGATCGTCATTTTCGGGATTGATAAGGTGCCTTTATTTAGTTCCAATTGGTTACTGAGTGTATCGAATAAAACCCGACTTAGGTTTTTGTCTTTGAAAAATTCTGAGAGGGCATCCAATGCGGCATAATGTTCTAACCGGCCTTGTGTTACTTCAACATCAAGTTTAATCTCCGAGTCATCTATAATAGGAACCAAATCGGCATGCATATGAACATTGCCGGTAACTTTGCCACTTAGTTTGCCGTGTAGATTTTCAGACACAAGATGATCCTGACCAAAATTCTCGAACTTAAAAAGTAACTTGTCAAGATCTACCTTATTCAGTGTCATGACGGGACTGAAATAAATTTTATCTCGGTCTGAGCCATTGAAGTAGCCTTTCAAATGAATGTTACCACCGGCTGCAGCCATTGACATCGTATCCACGTAGATGTAATGATTTTTTTGCGTACGGGCTTTCGCATAAAAATCATCAATCAGGTACCGATGGTAGTTCAGTTTCTTGATGTCAAAATTAAACGACATATCCGTGAAGGGAAGATCGTAAATATTAAAACCCGCTTCATGATCTTCCGGTTTGGTCGTGCTGGAAGCAGGGGGTGGTGTGTAATTGAACAATTCATCAAAATCTAATCGGGGTGCACTTATTGAAAAGTAGTTGTCTCGCTTCTTGATGGCTTCATCTATGCCTAGATAGTAATTGAGGTTTGCCGTAAATTCACTTTTGCCCAGTTTGCCGCTGAAGTTTTCGACAATGATATGTTCATCTTCGTAATGTACCCGACCTTTGAACTTCTCGAAACGCATTGGATGAATTTTCATCTGAGTTTGCAATTGATCCATATATACATCGGCTGATTTTAAACCCTTGTTAAAATGCAGATCAGCAAACCCATGTATTTTTAAATCACGGAATTCTTCGTGACGGTAATCCTGCGGAACATAATTTTCGCCTCTATAAGAAAACAAATCCTCTAACTTCAAAAGACGCGATGTCAGGTTAAATTCAACCTTCGTGTCGCCCAGTGGATCATCATTAAACCAGAGGTCATAGTTTTTCAGTCGGCCAGTGAAATGAAAATCACTTGCATCAATCATACCGGTGAAGTCAACAACTCGAAAATCATGTTCATCCACAAACATATCAACATGAAAATCATGAAGCTGATGCGGATAATGGGTAAGTTGGGCATATAGGTCTTCGATGAAAAATTCGCCAATGGGCAAGGTAGGCGATTCGGTAAACGCTTTGGCTGTGCTGGTGAACTTCAGCTTCATGCTCATGTTTTTAACCTGTTCATCGAAAGGTTTATGGTTAATCGTATCGCCAGATGTAAGTTGTTTAACATCTAACAGGGTTGACCGAATAGTCATGTCTGCTGTAACCGGAATAGAAGTGTGATGCAGGATAGCGGGCAAGTCAGTTATGTTAGCACGAATTGAAATATCAGAATCTCCCACTTTTACATCAAATTGTTCTATAACTGCGGCATGTCCATCCATACTAGCCTTTATATCGATGTCATGAACAGGGAGATGATAAGCAGGTAATAGGAAACTAAGATTTTTTACTTCGAGCTCTGTATAGTAGGATTCATTCAACTTTTCAATACTTTTTTCAGGTTGCTGCAAGTCGATGATATCATGAAAGTTCATCGTTAATGCAACATGTCCTTTTAAATCCTGAATATCCGTGATGTTCAGAAACTTAGATAGGAAATCCAGATCGAATTCAGACCGAAGTTTCATATCTATCTCCGGAGAGTTAAAATTCTTAACAGATAGATTTCCACTGAATATTCCAGCTTCCGGTTTAGCGCTAAAATCCGTTAGCGAAAATTCCATCGTAGAGGCATTGCCGGAAACTCCGGTTGTAAAATGTCCTTTAAAGTAGAGTTCATCCAATTTCTTTTGTGAGGATTTATTGTTGAAGTAAGCATCTTCACAACCAAAGTCAGCGACCACTAAAGGATTATGTCCATTGATTGATTTGCCTGTGATGGAAGCATTGAAGAAAATTTTGCCTGCATTGTCATAGCGCTCCAGTGCCGATGCAAGTTCTTCAGGAGCAAAGGCCATAAAAAGATTAAAATTAGGTTTGTTGCCATTGAACCGGATATCCAGGTTCATGTCATCATCCACATCAATACTTCCTTCCATTTTAAAGGATGCTTTTTCCAGGGTAACTTCGGAAGGTTGTATCATCACTATTTTCTTATCAACCACGTAGTCGAGTTGAGTTACTAAACTTATATGTTTATGCCTGATAAAGGTGGTGTCACCATTCATCACCACATTTAACATAAACCGGCTATCAAACGAAAACAAAATATGATTATCGCTACTTTTAAATTTTGATTTGGCCTCGTCTATGTAGGTCTCCAGAAGAATATTGTTCTCCTCATTGAATTTAAGCAAGTCAATATTGGAAAGTTGGATGTGCTTAATATCCATATGAAACTCTTCTCCAGCATCTTCAATTTCCTTTTTATTAGTAAGGGCATCGGCAATATTGAAACTGCCATCCGTGTGTTGGACTAACTTGATAGTTCCATTGGCTAGTTTCAGAGACTTGACCTCCATCGATCCGCCAAGCATAGTCCAGATGTCAAAACCCAGGTACACATCCTGAACATCCACCAGTGGTTCGGTTAATTTACTTTTATCTTCATATACCTTTACTTCTTCCAGATCGATTGACACGTAAGGAAAATTGGCAAACGGTGAGATGTGGCTGTCTCTGATAACGACTGATCCTGTAAAGTCCTCGTTTAGGGTAGAGATTAAGTTCTGAACTATGTAATCTTGTTTCCAATAGATAACTACAATCAGGAGTGCAAACCCTATTATAGGCGAAGCAATAGCCAGCCAGATAAGTCGCTTCCACAGTTTTTTACGATCGGGCATATTAACTTGGTCGATTTACAAATTTAATAAGTTGGCGCAGACCTCAAAGATTAATTGGCGGGGCTACTGGGGATAATTCTGCAATGCTTCGGTAAGACCAGCGGTTTATAAGTACACCTATTAATCATTTACAATTTCTCCATAATCAATAAATAATTCTTCCCCCTTCGCTATGTCACGTATGGCTTCAAAATAATCACCTTCCTGTATGGAAATAATATTGGGATTATCAGAATGATTCAGGAAGAGGGATAGATCTACTTTTTTAAACCCATGATCCGGCACAAAATAATTTTCCTCATCATACAGGCAGTAGTTTTCAATTACTTGCTTGGCATGCTGCGGCAAGAGTTCTACTTCAGCTTTGGAAATTTTAATCCAGGTATCTTGTTTATCAGGTTTACCAAACATATCACGGCAACCACGGGGTATGTTTTTAATGGCAAACACCCCAATACCCGCAACGGGAGAGGGCTTGAGCATGATGTAGGTATGGTTATTCAATTCATCTAGCAGGAGCTTCTTATTCATGCGTAGGTTATATTGCACAAAGTAAGGCAATACTTAAGATTTATTGGATAGTGAGCTGATTTATTACTTTTTGATTACCAAAGAATAAAAAAGTCGTGCCACCGACTTGATGGTAGCACGACTTTATGATTATTTTATTGTGATCAATTTCCTCTCCGCTTCTGTGGACTTGATCCGCCACTACTTCCACCACCAGACCGCTGTCCACCCGTGTTGCCTGATGATTGCTTCCTTTCTATCTGCGGTGCTGAACGTTGTGCGCCCCCGGAATTATCTTGCGATTGCCTTCTCTCCATTTGTGGAGCCGAACGTTGACCACCTGAATTATCCGATTGTCTTCTGTCCATCTGCGGAGCCGTCCGTTGTGTAGGGCGCGTTTCGGGGGCAGATCTGTATTCCCGCTGACGTTCGATGTTCGAATCGTTCGAATTCGATCTGTTTATCGAATCATCACGTTGCACTTCACGGGTGCTTCGCTCTTGCACGGCTGGCCTGTTCACTTCCGGAGTAGAGCGGTTTCTAGATGTGGACTCTTCACGTCTATTTAAAGAACCACTCCGTTCAATGTTAGAACCATTTCTATCAACCGTTCTTGAATTGCTTTCGCTACGTTGTCTTTCATTAACGGAAGATCGCGAGCTATTGCTGCGCTGATCCGCTTGAGATCTCGAACCGTTGCCATTGCGTTGATAGTCTCTTACCTGTCCTTCATTGTCGCGGCCCCTCGTATACCCGGAAGCATTTCTTGAACGATAATTTGTAATCTGCGTCTGATGCCTGTTATATACTACCACCGAAGTACTGCGATAGGGCCTGTATATCTCATGCGCATATCGAATCCGTGGAGTATAACAGATGTTATAATAGGGGCGATAACGATCCCAACGTGGGTAATAGTGTATATATGCAACAGGTCTCCAGGGGCTCCACCAGATAGGGCGATAGCTCCAATGCCAGGGAGAAATCCAGGGATCATAATAAGGACCATAAACGTATTGAACAGATGGCCATGACCACACATTCACTACCGTGTTCGCTGTACTTGTACCCGCGTTGATGCGTACTTCCTGCGTAGGCTCAATGATTGTTTCAATACCATAGATGTCTGCATCACCGGTAATCTGTAACACAGCTTTACCATTCGCTAATTTTTCAAGCGCAATCACAGCAATATCCTGGCTCTCATTTGGTGAGATAACCGCCTGAAGAATAAATGTATGCACCGCGCCTTTATTGCGATCGATTACCCGGATATAATCAATGTCGCCATCGCCATTCAAGTCGAGGTTATTTACCTCGGCATCTGCTGAATTGAGCAACCGTTCAAATTCCTCCGGAGAGGATGACTTTTTGAAGAGCTCCAATGCACCTTCCAGACTGAAATTGTCACCCGGCACTTCTTCCTGATACTGTTGTGCGTACAGCGCTGTTCCCCCCACCATCAGAAGAAACAACATCATTATTCTGTTCTTCGTTTTCATATGCGTATTTGTTTAACCTGGTATACGCAGGTATATGCAATGTGTATACCAGTATGGAGGTAATGGCATAACTACCACTCGAATTGGGTCATCCGCACCCCAAAACATATTCGAAAGAAGCAACATATAACCAGGATAGAAATATTTCAGTAGATAGTATGAGAAAATCAACCCTTACCGTTGTTTCAGGCCCTATTAACATAACAATAACAAAATCGGGGTTTGCTTGTTGAAAGGTGGGTTCGAAATTTGTGCCTTCTCATATGGTGTTTTTACGGGAGTTAAGTTTTGATTTATAAATAGGAAAAACTGGTTGCATGAAGATTTTGCGGTTCTATTTCATATTAATTTTTTACTCATTATTAAGTTTAGAGTGCGTGTTTGCTCAGTCCAATACTGGCTCATTTAAAATCACTGGTAGGGTTACCGATGAAACCAAACAGGCGGTGCCGTTTGTGCAAGTGGCGCTTTTTGTAGCAGGTGAAACCGAACCGGAAACTTTTACTGTAGCAGAGCCAGATGGCAGCTTTGTCCTGAAAGCCGAGGGTGGTACCTACATCTTACGGTTTTTTATGGTAGGTTATGGAAATAAAGAAATGCCTGATGTTGCGGTAAACCGAAACGTATCACTGGGTGAGGTTGTGTTGGCAGAGGAAAGTGAACAATTAGATGCTGTGGTGGTGCAGGCTACCAGGCCGATGACGAGCACCAATGTGGAAGGTCTTGTTATTAACCCGGGATTAAACCTTTCTAATTTAGGTGGGACTTTACTGGATATTCTGCGCAATACTCCGTCCATTCGGGTCAGTGATGATGGTGGGATATCCTTGCGCGGAAGTTCGAGTACGAATGTCTTGATAAACGGAAGAAATTCATCGTTAACACGCAATCTGGATCGCATTCCCGCAAGCGCGGTGGAACAAATTAAAGTAATCAACAATCCTAATGCTCGCTATGACGCAGAAGCGGAGGGTGGCATTATAGATATTATCCTTAAGAAAGGTGATGATATTGGAACCCATGTGAGTATAGATGCCTTGTATGGTACCCGGGGCCGCATGAATACCGGTACACAGATTAATCACCGGACTATCAATCTTAATTTATACGGGGGCTATAACCTGAGAAGATGGCGTGACGTGGGCAACCGAAGTGTAGATCGAGTAATTTTTGGTGATGGCAATACGCTGAATCAGAAAACAGCCACCAATAGCGAAAACCTGGGTCATACTTTTAATTACGGGGCCGATTATTATTTCGGTAAGAATGTTTTGAGTTACGAAGGTGTTTTCAATTCAAGCCTTGATAAGCAATCGAATAATTTATACTCCCGTCTTGCTGATATCAATACAGATCAACTGTTGCTGGAATATGTAAGAACCAATGATGAATCGGAAACGGATGATGGCATGGATAACGCCCTCATCTATGAACGCACATTTGATAACAAAGCACGGTCATTTAAATTTACAGCCAGTCAATCCTATACGAATCAAGTCAAAACACAAAACATTGATATCTTCCGGGATAGTTCTTCACCTGATCCTGCAGGATTAGATGCACAAGAGCAGGCCTTAATTGATGAAAAGCGATTTACTTATATCCTTCAGACTGATTATGTACATCCCTTACAAAACAATATGAAACTGGAAACGGGATTGAAGTCGAATATCCGAAACTTTAATTACGACTACGACTATTCCAGGAAGAATGATCCTACTGAAGGGTTTATTGAAGACCCCGCTATCAGCAATCAATTTGATTACCAGGATCGCGTTCATGCAGGTTATTTAATTTTATCCAAAGCCTCTGATAAACTGGACGTAACAGCCGGTGTGCGGGGCGAGTACACCACACTCGATCTTTATCAGTATAACACCGAAGAAAGCAACCAGCAGGATTATTTTAATCTGTTTCCGAGTTTACAGGTACTTTACAAATTCGCTCCAAAAAATGGTGTAAAGTTTACCTATAGCCGTAGGATTGAACGTCCCACGGCCTGGAGATTAAACCCTTTCCCCGATATCACTGATTCACTGAATGTAAGACGCGGCAATCCAAATCTTCAGCCTGAAATGATTAACTCGATTGAGTTGGGTCACGTGTATGAAGGTGAGAAATCGAGTTTCACAACAAATCTGTTTTACCGTCAAACCCAGGGTGAATTGGATTTTATAACGTTCGTGGAAAATGGTATCTCTTATTCCCAACCCGAAAATCTGAATACTTCCGAGTCGTATGGATTTGAAATTATTGGAGTTGCTGAACTAGCGCCTTGGTGGAGTGTAAGTGGTAACCTAACCGGGTTTAGGCTCAGTGTGGATGGGTCGAACCTCGGGGAAGAATTTGTGAACAATGGGTTGGCTATGAATACAAAGGTAACTTCAGATTTTAAGCTACCTTTTAATGTAAGTCTTCAGTTCATTTTTAATTATGACTCGCCTGAAATAGAAGCACAGGGTCGTGATCTTGAGCAGTATTATCTTGATGCCAGCTTGCAAAAAAGTTTTTTCAAAAACAAAGGCAGCTTGTCCGTAAGTATGCGCGATGTGTTTGATACACGCAGATTTGCTGGTAACAGCCTCACCAATACGTTTTCACAATCCTTCTATGCCAAACGTGAAACTCAGATTGTTTTGGTAAGTGCGCGCTATAACTTTTGAGTAATCTCTTTAACAGAATTTGATTATTGGCTCTCGCTGCCGATCAAAGTGTTTATCTTTGTGGGCTAACCGCATTTCATGATTAACACTACCGAGGGCGAAGAAAGGGAATATCTGGAACAGATTAAGGAGACGCTATTGCTGGCGATCAGACGTGCCGATGACAACGTGAAGCAGCAGTCTGAAGAACTTCGGCAAAAGAAAGAATACATGTACGAGCATCAATCGGGCATGGATGAAGCCGATAAAGTCGCAGCCGGACAGTCGGTTAACAGAATGGCATCTACCGGAGAAAGTTCCGTTGCCCGTAAGCGTAAATTGATGAAGCTCATCTCTTCTCCTTACTTCGGTCGCATTGACTTTACTACAAGCAAAGAAAGCACAGCTATTTACATTGGGATCTATACATTTTTTGACGACCTGCAGAAAGTAAATCTTGTTTATGACTGGCGGGCGCCAATCTCCTCTATGTTTTATGATTTTGAGTTGGGTGAGGCGTGGTATCAAACTCCTTCCGGCAAGATACAGGGTGAGATTGCCTTGAAACGGCAGTATAAAATCCGGGAAGGCAAGATGGAGTTCATGATTGAGAACGCGGTGAACATTCATGATGAAGTGCTGCAACAGGAACTCAGCAAATCGGCTGACGATAAGATGAAAAACATTGTCGCGACTATTCAGCGCGATCAGAATGCTGTGATCCGCAATGAGTCAGCCTCCGTGATGATCATACAGGGTGTGGCGGGTTCAGGCAAAACATCCATTGCGCTACATCGCATTGCTTTTTTGTTGTATAGGTTTCGGGATGAGATCCGGTCCAAAGACATCCTCATTCTTTCACCAAACAAAGTATTTTCTGATTACATCAGTAATGTGTTGCCTGAACTGGGCGAAGAATATATTCCGCAAACGGGAATCGAAGAACTTGCTACTGATTTACTGGAAAGTAAATACCCCTTTCAGACTTTCTTTCAGCAGGTAGCTCATTTGTTGGAAAAGTCTGATGCGGCTTATATTGAACGGATTCGCTTTAAAGCTTCGTTTGAATTTTTAGGTCAGCTTAACCGCTACCTCATTCATATAGAGAACAACTATTTTACATTTACAGAACTGCGCGTAGGTTCTACGGTAATACCTTTTCCGTTTATACAGGAGCGTTTTCGTGCCTATCACCGCATTCCCTTATTAAAGCGCTTCCCGGAGGTAACAAAAGATGTGCAGAATCACATGCGCAATCAGGTGCAACGCAAACTTACCGGCCATGAGAAATCAAAAATAGGGGAAGCTATACCGCGCATGTTTAAAATGCGGAATGTATTTGACTTGTATCAGGATTTTTATGTGTGGCTTGGTAAACAGGAAATGTTTAGACTTATGGAAGGCGGCATGCTTGAGTATGCTGATGTATTTCCTTTGATTTATTTTACAATGCGTCTTGAAGGTTTTCAATCCTACGATCACGTAAAACATTTGCTCGTAGATGAGATGCAGGATTACACTCCGGTGCAGTATGCGGTATTGTCTCGTCTGTTTACTTGTAAGAAAACAATTTTAGGGGATGTCGGGCAGACGGTCAATCCCTATAGCGCTTCGTCTGCCGAAGGCATTGAAGAAGTATTTCCGCAAGCCGAGATTGTGAAGTTGCTGAGAAGTTACCGATCCACGTACGAGATCACAAAATTTGCGCAGCAAATTTCCAGCAACCCCGATGTGATTGCTATGGAACGGCATGGTACAATACCGCAGGTAAAAGGGTTCAGCAATAATAAAGAAGAACTTGAAGCGATCAGTGAAATACTTTCCACATTCAAAGATTCGAAATATCAATCATTAGGAATTCTTTGTAAAACTGATGAGCAAGCTCAATATGTCTTTGAAGTGTTAAAGGAAAAGCACCCGGCACATTTGCTTACAGCCGATAGCACCTCCTTTTATGAAGGAGTTATTATTACAACAGCGCACCTTGCCAAGGGCCTGGAGTTTGATGAAGTGATTATTCCGTTTGCATCGGCACGCAACTATCACACAGCAGTAGATAAGAGCATGTTATACATCGCCTGTACGCGTGCCATGCATCAGCTTACCCTTACCTTTTCGGGAGAGTGCACAAAATTCATCAACTAGAAAGAGTCGAAGACTCAATTACTTTTTTAGCTGCAGGTATCCGCTCACTATTTTATTATCATTTCGTTCTGGAAATTCCAATTGATAAAAATAGGTTCCACTGGGAAGCTCCTTACCGTTTTTACCAATACCTGTGAACTGATTGGTCACATTGTCGTAATCTTTAGCTTCGAAAACCAAATCGCCCCAACGGTTAAAAATCTTTAACGTGTTATTACGGGTCTCTGGTGCAAAATCAATATTCTCAATGCGGAAGTATTTATTTACTTCATCGCCATCAGCAGAGATTCCATTATAGATAATTAATTCCGAGCACGTCTTTGTATTTATGGTTACTGCCGCTGAGGGCAAACTCTGACATCCATTTACATCCGAAACTTGCACGGTAAAAGAACCTGCCTGTGTTACTGTAATTTGTTCAGTAGTTTCCGAGGTAGACCATAGATATTGACTGAACCCCACGGGAGCTGAAAGATTTACACTTTCAGATTTTTCAGGGCAGATAGTAGTCTCGCCTGTAATCGTGATAAGCGGCTGGGCCGGCAGCGGAAGTAGGGTGGCCGTCACTTCTATGCGTGGGCTTTCACCGGTAAATGATTTAATAGAAACGTAAAAACTCGTAGTAACGGTAAGAATGGGTGTTATGAATGAATCACTCGCATTATTTTGCAATGCTATCCCGCCAGTCGGTGTTGCGTACCAGGCATAGGTTTGAGTAGGTGCGGCACCACTGGCCTGCAGGGTAACAACACCTGTTGCGCAACGTTGGGCATTTGTTACTACCGGAGGATTTAAGAGTTCACTGAATATGGCAGAGATATTCTGATCACTTGCCAGGTTAATTATCAGTGGATTGTCAGTGCTTAGAATATCACCTTGCCAACCGGAAAAGATCCAACCGGCAGCAGGGACGGCAGTCACTTCCACTTGCTGCACGCCTTCATAACGTTGCTGGTTAGGTGTTTTTTGTATGATACCCTGTCCTTCGGCAACAACCACTAAATTATAGTAGGGGCCACCACATAACCGCGTAGTAATCGTATTGTCTGATTTATCAAATTCTTCGGGTGCGCTATCACGGATTTCTGCGTATAGTTGATACGTCTTGTCTAATACGAGCCAATCTGTTTGCACGGTTATACTTCCTTTTCCAGCTATAGTAATTGTTTTGATGTCTAGTGGTATTGTATCATTGGTGGTAATATAAAAGAAATGCACGGATGCTGTTGCTTCGAGATCACCGCCATTCATAATGGAAGCGGTCAATAAAATATCGTCACCATCATTTGGACATGCAATACTGGATTCCAGATTAGTGAAAAATAAATTAGGCGCCTGACCCACCACTAATGCACGGGTAGCTTCGTTGTTTGATTTACTTGTTTCCGACAGTTCATCATCCGGATCGAGAATGGTACGAATCACCCGAATGCCGGCTGTGGCACTTTGATAGGAGGTAGGTACTTCAACCGTGCCATCTTCTCCGGCTGGCACGGATGCTATAGTTACATCAGGGCCGATGGGCACATCATCTACCAATACACGGGCTTTAAAAGATCCGGTGGCACCAATGCCAATGTTGTCATACGAGAGGAAAATAGTAATGGGTTCGTTTACATCCGGATTGATTTTGCTGGGCGAAATATATTCCGATACGATGCGAAGATCGGGGGCCGGCACCCGCACCGTAATGTTGGTTTTATATTCATTATTATTCTCACGGCATTCGTTGTAGGCATTGAGTTCATCCACCACAACTTTAAGTTCAAATGTACCCACCTGATTAAATAAATGGGGGATAGAGACGGATTGGGAATTAGCACCATTAACCGGTCCCAGTGAAGGCAGTGTAGTTGATGCAATTTTAACATTGTCGATAAAGAATGACACCGGCACATTGTTGGCCGAAAATATTCCCAAGTTAGAAATACTTGCAGTTAGGTTTTGAACGGTGTTTACATAGAAATTACCACTCCACACTCCGCCTACCGGATTTACCTGTAAGTCAACGCAGAGCGGTATCTGGGTGACATTGTCACTCTTGGTGGATTCTGTTTTAGCATTTTCCGGATCCAGTTTTATGCGGAACAAATGATCGCCATCGCTTTGCAGATTTGTAGTGAGCGTAGTGGAAAGCACATCCCCCGGAGCCATGTTGCTGTTAATGGTGCGTATTTCACTACGGGTTATACCTGCTTCTATTACGATCAGTTCCAGATTAAATGGGGCGTTGAGAAGTACGGGTCCGTTATTGCGGTAGTTCACTTGCAAATCAAAATTTGAACCTGCCGGTGGGAGTACAGGTGTAATTGAAATATCCTGAAACTGAACATTTAAATTTGGATACTGAGGAGGTGGTGGTTGATGCCGAACTGTTTTCGAAAACTCGTTATTGGTTTCACGATATTCGTCTACACTGCCTGAGCCCAGAGGTTCATCAACACGAATGGCAATAATGTGATCATTTAAATCTGCAAAGGTATGGGTTACCTGAAAGGTTTGACCGGCACACGTATTTAAAGATGGAACTGCCTGCGTGGCTATCAAGACACCATCAACATAAACATTTACATTAAAAGCATCTACCGCATTGACACCCCCGATGTTATCTACACGCACCGAAAACGTGAAGGGATTGAGCATGTTCGTTGAACCGGGTATGCCCTGATTCGTGCTATTAATTGGAGTAAGATCGGGTTTGTTGGGAAGAACGCGCAACGAAGCAGCGGCTACGTTATTGATTTTTGATTTTTCGATCACCTGGTTGTTTACATCCGCACTGCTTTGAAATGAACAACTGTTGGCATTAAAGCAATCTCCAATATTGCTGGTAACGGCATCAAACGTATAGGTAAGTGACTCGCCCGGAGCCAGAGATGCAATGGTGTGCTCACCCAGCACTTGTTCGCAACTGAAATAACGAAATACAAAATTGGTTGCCACGAGTTCGCCAACGTTGCTAATGGTGGCAGTTCCGGTTACAGGTTCGCCCGGAAGAATAGTATTCTTACTGAGTGAAATACTGGTGGTAAGATCAGGTAGCGGGGGGGCTGGTAAAACCGTAATCGTAATGGGACCTTGATAGCCCGTGAGCGTATAATCTGTTACCTCAATAGTTAGTTGATAAGTTCCTGCAACAGCAGGCGCATATACAGAAAGCTGATAGGTACCGTCTGCCTGAGTGGTTGTTTGTGCCTGGTTGCCACCGGTAATTCTTGCAATCACCGTTGCTCCCGCTACATCCGGATCTACACCTGGATCAATGCCAAAATATTGCGCTTGCCCCGAAATGGTAATAAGCTGCCCTGCTTGTAAGGATACCGGTGCAATGGCGGTTGCCCCAACTTCAATGCCTCCGGGTAACACATAATCGCCTACAAGGATGGGTCGGATCGCAAAATTATTTAATTCATTATCTTCATTCAGTACATTCGTCTCATCCAATACAACTTTTACAGGATAAAATCCGGAAGCAATAAAACTTTGATCCCATTGCAAGGTGATAGAGGATTGGGGATTTATCTGGGAAACGGTTTGTGTAAACACTTTCACATCCTCGATGTAGGCAGAGACTATAAAATTTTCCGCCAGAAAATCAGATGTATTCCGGATGCGGGCGTAAATCTTAATTGGTTCATTGATTGCCGGATTAGATTTGCTGAATGAGATGTCATTGGCAAAGATCGCCACATCCAGTAAATCATTTGATACAAAAGGTTGGGCCACAAAACTTGAACTTGCACTACAGCCATCCGTACTGTTTGCTACAATCCTCGAACGCCAGGTAATCTGATCTGATAAATTGGTGATGCTAACACGATATTCTTTGCCGTCCGTTACATCCGTGTCACCGGGATCAGCCTGTGTCATCACCCGAATGAGATCTAACGGATCAGTAGCCTGCCCATTGCTGTTTGCATCAAGTTCCACGCGAGGATATCCCGGTGCAGGTAAGTTTCCATTGGCATCGGTATAAACCATTCTGAATTCAAAAACTTCATCAGAGCCACCCTGCAGGGGATTGACAAACGCAGCGGTGAATCCGGTATCATTGGTAAAGCCCAGTAACGGAATTTCTTTTACTGTCACGACTACCGATTTTGTTTCGGAGCACCCATTCACATTAGTAATGAGCACGTCATAAGTTGTTGTTACGGTTGGAGATACTGTAATGAAAGCGGAGGTTGCTCCTGTGTTCCATAAATATTGCGTACCACCGGTTGCAGTCAAAGTCTGCGAGGTGCCTTTACAGATGGTAACATTGCTGGTCAATGTTGTAATCAGATCAGGAAAGTGTGTGATTGTTGCTTCCAGTTGATCGTTCGCAGTATTCTCATCATCTGTGAGAACAATATAGGCTTTTATGGTGTATGCCTGCTTGGCAGCAAGATCTGCTTTCTGTGTGAAGGCATATTCATATTTACCACCAGGCGGAATTGTTACAGTGCCCGGCAACGGTTCAACCACAGGTACTCCACCATCTATTTGATAAGCAACCTGAAATCCGGTAATAGATGCGGCTCCGAGGTTGGTGATTTCTACTTTGATTTCAGTGGTAGCTGTCAAAGTGCATGAGTTGGTGGGCGTGATAATATTGGTGAGTGCACCATCTTTCGAAAAGGCAGCAGTAAACTGCGTGGCCCCAATACTTACTGGTGTACTTCTCAAATTTCCATTGATATCGGTAGGAACAAGGGCGGTTAAATCTAATCCTGCTCCAGCTAAAGAAGAAGCAAGTGCCTCGAGGTCTGAACTCGATTGATACAATGGATCTACAGAAAGAGAATTGGTATTCTGTCCTGTAGCGGTTTGTAATGCGGCAAGGTTTGTTTGGTCAACATTGTTCCAGCGCGCCAGGGTGGTACCGGTAGTATAATAGTTATTGTAATCAAGTTGACCGATCGCGCTTACTGAAACTACTTGAATAGTATAGTCATTTGACTTAATGTTATTATTCAAAAAATTAAGACTGGTTCCCGGGGAGGTATAAAATAAACCAGAACCGTTTCCGGTGGCGTTGATGTTGTTGTGGTAGAAGTTAACATGCTGCATAAAGTTGAGGTAAACTGTGTGATACCCGGCATTGTTGACTGTCTGAAAAAAATTATTGGCCACCAATGCAGGATTGCCTGCTGTGGCGAGCGCTGCATACATATTCAAGGCCGTACCGTTGCCCCCGGTTACCTTGTTGGCAGTAACCTGGAAAGCTCCATCTACATTATGGATCATCATGCCTTCAAAATTCGCTGCAGATGGATTGTTAGTCACAATGTTTTTGTCCAACACAAAACCTGCATGATAATTCAGTGATATTCCTCGATAATAAGATTGAAATATTGTATTGCCTTGAAGAACTGTACCCGTTGCTTTTGAGGTGGGTCCTTGAAAGTCAATACCCACGGCTCCGAACCGAATCAGGTTATTAAGCAATTGTACATTCTCCGCTTGAGCGGAAGCGATAATAACACCTGCCCGGTCTGCCGAGGTAGCAGTGGTTACTACGCTTTCTATAATGTTTCCTTCCAACACAATGTTGATGGTTCGATTGATCATATGAATGGCACGCCCAAACGTAGTGCCCTCAGCTTTTATGGTCAGGTTGCGAATGCGATAGTGATCAGCATTGCTTAATCGAAGTGTGAAGTTTGATCCACCCGTGGTCGATGCAAACCGAATGGTGGCATCAGCAGGTTGCCCGCCAGCAGACTCAAAAGTTATTGTGTTGGTGACCGATGAACCCGAAACAGCCAACAGAGTCACTTGTTCATTGAATTCACCTGTTAACTTAAATACTACAGGCGCGCTTACGCCAAAGTTCTTCAAGGCGTCTAATGCAGTCGTTATGGAAGTAAAGTTGGTAGTGCCGCTACCCGAAGCATTGATGGTATATTCTCCGTTTAAAGGTGTTCCTGAAGTACCGAATTGATTAGCTCCGATACTTGGAGTAGATGGTCTTGCGATGCCATCAATATCATCAGGTACTTCATTATTAATATTCTTTCCTGCAGCCGCGATGCCTGGTGCCGATGCATGTAAATCGGTAGTGGATAAATATTGCGGGTCAAAGGTTAGTGAATTCAGATCGTAGTTTGTTGCCGTTCTCCAGTCAGCAATATTTCCATAGTTGGTGTTTCCGTTTCGGGCGATGAAGGAACCGGAGGTGAACAGGTTGTTGTAGTTGGCTTCTTCGATGGCATTGAGGTCGGAGGGGTTGCCGAAATCTACTGCGTAGCCAGTGTTTGCTTTGAAGTTATTATTAACAATGCGGTTGAAGTCAGCCGCCCATCGATCAAAGCCCAGGGCCGTTCCGTTCCCGGTAGCGTTCACACTGTTGTGATACAATTGTGCATAGGACACGCCATAAAAATAGATAACAGAATAACTGCTGGGCGATGCAGAGTGCAGGAAGTTGTTGGCGATGAGCGATCGCTGGGCATCGATGCCGACACAGAACTGCATCTTGAGGGCGTGGCCCACACTGCCGGTGATGCGGTTGCGCAGCACTTCCAGATAACCGGAGGTGTCGTAAATTCCCAAACCATAATAATCACCGTAGTTGCTGCCGCTGATTGTATTGTTATTAAACACACCACCTTGCAGGTATTGGAAAAAAGCAGGGCGGGTGTAGACATTAGTGATGGTGTTGCCGGTAAAGACCGTACCCGGTGATCGGGCGGAGTTATTCCCGATGTGAAGGATGCCATGCGAACCGCCTGTAATGGTGTTGTTAATGAAGCGGATGTTGGTGGAAATGGAAGGTCTGGCGATAATAGCGCCCCGTTCTTCAGAAAAGGAAGTGGTGGCGGGTAGTGTGATGATTAAGTTTTCGAACGTGATGTCATCTGCCCGGTTGTC
>JALHRJ010000008.1 GCA_022841475.1 Cyclobacteriaceae bacterium
GTAAAATTTCAGACTTCAGAACTACTTATCCACAGAGTTATTCACAAATGAATTGATGGCTTATAAATTCAGAAAATTCTAAGAAAAGAGGTAGTCGTGCAACAGCTACTTTTGTTGTGGGGCGTTTAATTTCCCCACTTTATAATTCTAGTAATCTCTTTTATCTCCCCTCCAAAAAGTCCCATGTGTCCATGATTATTCATGTCAAATGTGCCTTCAATTAGTACATATTCTTTATTCAATTTTTGAATTTCTTTCTTATCCAACTTGTGGGAGAACTCTACCCAAAACCCATTCGTCAAGAGTGATTTTTCATAGTCTTCTTTGTGAAGGTAGATGGCGTCTCCTTCAAATTCAAGATTCATGTAGCCTGTCACCTGTATCTTTTTGTTGTGATATTTTTCCGGATTGGCAATTAGTCGGACGATTGATACTGAGTAGTCAAAGCCGGAAGTCGTACCTCTTTTCATATGTAACTTATCCGACTTCACACATCCCGAGTCAACAATTTTATCGGGTTGTATCCCTATTTTCTTAACAGTCCAAGTTGTTTGTCCCAAGTCAGGATAGTGAATCGTTTTGTTGTGTAAGAAGGATGTATCATTTTCAAATCTAATTTTCTTGTTTTCAATTGTCCATTTACCTTTCACTTCTCCACGGCAGCCACCAATACCATAATTGTAAGTAAATCGATTATCCTTTTCGAGTGTCATTGTAGAATAACTCTCAAATTTATTTTCAAGAGAAAAATATTCTCCAATTAGTTCATCAGTACTTGTCTGTCCACGAGTCGTGTCCAGTGTCGAAAGAATTATTACTATGATGGTTAGTACTCTCTTCATAAATTAAATGCCCCACAACGTTTGTATATCGGAGACGGAGTCTCCTATATACCCTTATTGTATTCTAAGGTAGGGGTATGGATTAAATTATCCAACTGGCCATTTTTCTGTCTTTTTGCCGATTTTGACGGCTTTTGCGCCAGTATCTCATACAATACTACCTTCTAAGTCCCGGTAAGGAAAAAAAGTAGCTTTTGTCGAAGAAGACGAGGGTGTAACGAGATTCTTACAGGAACAGATTAATCAGCATTACCCCGCCAAGACCACAAACGGCCACAATGGTTTCCATCAGCGACCACGAGCGTATGGTATCTTTAATACTCAGATTGAAATATTCTTTAAACAGCCAGAAGCCCGCATCGTTTACGTGCGAAAACATGAGACTTCCCGCACCAATGGAGAGTACCATCAGATTAGAATCAACTCCGGGCCTTCCAATAAAAGGGATCATAATTCCGGCCGCAGTAAGACCAGCCACCGTAGCCGAGCCCACACAAACGCGAATAATACACGCAATAATCCAACCCAGTACCAACGGGTGAGCATTTACCCCATCCAGGACCAGCGCGATGTCTTCACTTACTCCACTATCCACCAGCACCTGCTTCAACGCTCCGGCACCACCCATGATTAATAAGATCATACTTACATCTTTTACAGCAAAACCATAACTGTCCATCACACTTTTCATCGATGTGCCTCTTCTTAAACCCAGCGTATACGTAGCAACACCCAAAGAAAGGAGCATCACGATGGCCGGATCACTAAGAAAGATGAAAATCTTTTTAAAGGACGATGCGTCTGAGATGTAAGGATTCAGGAGCGTGGTGATCGCCAATAATAAAACCGGGAGCAACGCAGAAAAAAGACTATTGAACATACCCGGAAGCTTTTCTGCAGGAAGATCTTCCGTCTGATACGTCTTTAATAAAGTAGCGTTGATTCCCTTTAATGTTTTTGAAAAAAGAAGGCCGGCTATTAAAACGGTTGGAACGGCAATTACTAAACCATATAAAAGCGTAGTGCCCATGTTGGCATTGAACTGCGCTACCAACGCTGTAGGCGATGGGTGTGGGGGTAAAAATCCGTGGGTAACCGAAAGCGCAGCCATCATCGGCAAGCCAACGTAAACGGCCGGAAGTTTATAGCGATAAACAACCGAGGCGATCAGCGGAAAAACTAATATGAAACCTACGTTGTAGAAAAGCGGAATGCCAATAATAAAACCTGTTGTCATCAATGCTAATTGGATATTTTTCTCACCAAAAGCTTTGCTTAATCCCGATGCGATTTGTTGAGCGGCACCACTCTCGGCAACAATTTTTCCAAGCATGGACCCGGCAATAACAACAATCACCAGCGACCCAAGCATATCTCCAACCCCTTTCTGCACAGAGCCGCTGATCTTCGACACGTCAATACCCAACAGCAACCCTGCTACTATGGAAACTACCAGAAAGGCAAGAAACGCGTTGAGCTTGACATACGAGATCAAGATCACCAACAATACAATACTCAGGAAGATGATCAGTATTGACATGAGCGAAGACTGATAAGTTTACATGTCAGAATTTATCAGGAATCTGAACAATCCGTACTACAATCTCATGCGGATCACCATCCTTATCAACCAGACTAAATTTCACCATCGGGTTGTCGCGGGTAAGATTGGGTTCAATGTGGGTAATCTGATTATTCTGAAGATGCTTTTCTATATCCTTTTGCAGAATAGTTAAAGCATTGGCAAAGTCTACCTCGAGGGAACTGGGGTTGTAGGAGGTTGTTTTCATTACGAGTTCAAAAATTTAATAGTTAAAATCTTTTAGTTTTATCAGTGATTCAGAGTCGGATCGTGAAGCTTGCATTGTATATGGATTACCAGCGTATCAAAGCCGAAGCCCACGTAAAACCACTGCCAAACGCAGCCAAACAAATTAAGTCATTTTCTTTGATTTTTCCTTCGGCCCATGCTTCACTCATGGCAATGGGAATCGAAGCTGCTGTGGTATTTCCATAGCGCATAATGTTGTTATAAACTTTAGCATCCGGAAGTTCCAGCTTTTGCTGAATAAACTGACTGATGCGAAGGTTTGCCTGGTGTGGCACCAACAAACTAATTTCATCTTTCGTCATTCCGTTGGCGGCAAGGGCCTCATTGATCACCTCCATAAATCTTACTACAGCATGCTTAAAAACCTGGCTGCCATTCATCACTACTTTAAAATGGGTAGTATCCAGAATTTGTTCGGGTTGGCGCTCTTTACGAGGTCTGCTACTACCAGGATCACGTACGTAGAGTTCTTCTGCAAAGCGGCCATCAGAATGTAAATGTGTTGAAAGAATTCCAGGCTTATCCGAGGGTTGTAAGATCACAGCCCCGGCACCATCCGCAAAAATAACAGCTGTATTCCTGCCGCGGGTAGTAGCGTCAATGGCTGTGGATTGTATCTCGGCTCCAACTACCAGAATGGTTTTATACATGCCCGATTTAATGAACTGATCGGCAACGGAAAGTGCATAGATAAATCCGGAGCAGGCATTGCGAATGTCCAACGCCCCGATACTATCAAGTCCTAATTCTCGCTGTAGTAAAACTCCCGATCCAGGGAAGAAGTAGTCGGGAGTGATGGTAGCAAAAACAATAAACTCAATATCTTTTTCAGTCAGATTGGCCCGCTGCAGTGCTAGCCTGCTCGCTTTAGCAGCCATGTTCGCCACGGTATCCTTGGCGGGATCAATCCAACGTCTTTCTTTTATACCGGTTCGTTCGATAATCCACTCATCGGTAGTATCCATCATGGTGGATAGATGAGCGTTGGTGATTACCGTTTCAGGTACGTGGTGCCCGAGGCCAACAATCTTCGAATAGCGCATAAAAAAGGTTTAAGGTGCGCTAAGTTAAGGAATTGTTACCTAATGGCCGTTCGGTTATTTCACTTTTCAAAGTGCCTTTTCAATAAATGAAAAGAACTCGCTTTTGAAAGAATGAAAGGTTTTCATGAAAGCACCTAATTCATCCATCAGCTCAAGCTGTTCCTGGTAATATTCGGTATCAGTTGATTTAAGTTCCTGTAACCGATCGGCTAATTTATGTTCGTGTAATTTAATTTTTTTACGAAGGCTATCGATCAGTTCGCCACCATAGTAGGTAATCACATTCTGGAAGTGACTTACTTTCTTTTTGTCTTCGATGGAAGTGAGTTGCGGAGAATACCGGTCTAGTAATTTTTGGAAGAAAGCTACTTCCTGTTTCCATAATACGGTAGTGGAGAGCCACTCTAAACTACTGTGGTGCATGTCCAGTAAACTGGGTTGAATAGCGAGTTTTCCGGCAGGTGATAATACGGATTCCATAGCTTTATTGATTTAAGTTTTACATACGGGAAGGTGGGTTATTGAGTGGATGAATGTAATGATTTTCGTCATGTTTCGAAAATAAAAAACCCCGGTTTGACTTGGAGGCAAACCGGGGTTTTCGAAAGAGTAATATTTCAATTGCTATGCAGCCGGCTCGGTCTTCTTTTTCACCAGCCCTTTCGTATTGTCATCTGAATGCCGGTCAATTAATTTATGAAGCGGATCAATGCCAGCTTTGCGAGGCCTGGATTTTACAGTGATCTTATATTCATTTTCTTTTTGTGTGATCTTATGTTTTTTCAAATAGATCAGGCTGTCTTTGCCCGCGTTATTTTTTCCATAAACACCAATGTCGATCCAGTCATTGATGGCAATGGCGGTTTCAAGGCCGGTACTATCGGCTCTTAATTTTTCAGCAGAAACTTTTAAACTCACTTCAAATTCAGTTTCTGATTTTTCTTCATATTCGGCTACCTCGGTTTTATTTTCAAACAAGGTGATCGTTTCAAACATATCGTGAATCAGATATTGTAGACTATCCGGAGTTACCTTACGGATATGTTTTAACAAATCAGCCGAAGTGGGGTAGGGCGAATCTTTAAAGCGCCACTCTTCATTATACCTCCGGAAGGCAGCATTCACACTGTCTTCGCCAATATAATCCTGCAAGGCAAAAAAGATAAGCGAAGCTTTTTGATAATGGATATAACCTTGACCTTCCACAAACTCCAGAGGCTGTTCTTTCTTCCGTTCTGAAGCCCTGCCGCCCAGGTAGCGATCGAGTTCATATTTCAGGTATCGCTCAATGATTTCAGGGGTGAATTTATTTTTCAGGACCATCAATGCAGAGTACTGCGACATACTTTCACTTAACATCGCGTTACCTTTTACGCGGGCTTCCATTACCTGATGTCCCCACCATTGATGCGCTACTTCGTGGGCTGTTACATAATACACAAAGTCAATATCTTTATCAGGATCGTCAATCTTGGCAATAAACCCGATGCCTTCCGAGAAAGGAATGGTATTCGCAAAGGACTGGGCAAAGGAAGCATAGCGAGGAAATTCCATAATTCGCACCTGCCTATATTGATAGGGACTGAAATGTTCCGAATAATAGGCGAGGGCATCTTTCATACCTTCCATCATACGATCCGTATTGTATTCATGCCCCGGGTGATAGTAGATTTCGAGATTGACGTCATTCCACTTATCCTTTTTGATCGCGTAGTTGGCCGAGATCATGGAATAGAAATTGCACATAGGCGCATCCATATCATATTGATAATACACGCGATCGCCTTCTTCCCATTGTTTTACAAGGTAACCGGGGGCAATGGCAGTCTGACCTTTATCTGTACTGATCTGAATTTTAAAATCTACATGGTCGGCATCATCGCCAAACAAACTCATGGCGGTGCCGTGCGGATCGTTTCGTTCCATCATACGCTCACGTTCGGGCAAGCCTTTTTCTTTGCGATCGTTATCATTAGCCATCTCGCCATCGCTACTATAGCCAAGGGAAGGAAAATATTGGTTGTTGAAAAAAGTACCATTGAAAATAACGGAGGTATTAGACCGACCGGTTTCTACAAAGCCTTGAGTGATAAAAGAAGTTTTGAATTCCATCCGCAAACTGTCGCCCGGTTGCAAAGGTTGCTCCAGTGTGTATATGGTATATTTGAATTTATCAAATCGTTCTTTAACGCCATTCTTGCGATCAAACTTCAGATACTCGGTTGTGTTGCCCGGTGTAAAATCTTCCTGGATATGAAGATCTGAAATCGGTGCAGCAGTTTTATTTTTCAAGATGAAATAGCCTTCCGCCACGAAGTCGCGTTTGGATGGATAGATATCTACCTTTAAATCGACCGCTGTAATTCTGGGCTGTGCAATAAATTCATATTTCTTTAATGTCTTTTCATAATCCACCTGTAGTTCCTCGCGCTGGTCGGAATTTGAATAGTCGTTGAGGATATTGGTGTTATAAAAGATGAAAAACCCAGTTGAGCCAAATAACAACATGGAGCCTGCAATCAGAAACAGGATGGGTCGGGTAATACGCAACTTGCCTGACTTCCAGCGCATGTTCATCACAGACTCGGAACCTCGCACCGAAAAGATAACCGCGACAACAAACAGGAACACGACAAACGCAAACCAATAAACCTGCAGCCAGGTGAAAGGTGTTACAAAATGACCGTATACATTCATATCTGAATACGTGCCGAGACTCCCACTTCCAAACTGGAAGAGCGGATGTTCAAGACCCATCTGGCCTAAAAATCCTACCAGAATAAAAAAGGCAATCGCAACAGCAAATCCTAAAAACTTGTTGTTTACCATCACCTGAATAAACATAGAGAGCAAAGAATACAGGACGAGAAAAGCGAGTGTCTCCGTATACAACGTTCCGAAATAAACACCCAACTCGAATTTATAATATCCATACGATGCCTGGATGATCACACCGCAAACAATAAGCCCGAAGATCAACACAAGGTAAACAAGGAGCAGTCCCAGAAATTTTGAAATCAAATTGATAAAATCAGGCATAGGCATAGCATCGATAATCAGGTTGAGATTAACCGATCGCTCTTTCCATACTAACTCACCCGAGTAGAGAACTGCTATAATAACGAAGAATAGATTGAAACCACTGAGCAAACCCAAAATCGAATAAGTGGTAGGATAGGAACTTGTACCATAGAGTTCATTAAGATTTATAGCATTCAAGAACATCAGCAGCATGCCTGCAATAACAATGGCAAGAAAAGGAATTTCCTTAAACACCATTTTGAAATAGAACAAGGTTAACTTGGTTAACTGACCGAGGTGTGTTGCCAAACCCGAGAACTGTTGTGCAATGGGGATTCTGGTTTCTTCCGGTTTTATAGTTAACCGCTCGTCTTTCAAGGCACGCGTTTTGAAAATGGAACTGCGAACCACATTGAAACTAAATGCAAAGTGATTGATGATGAGCACCAAAACACCCACACCCGTCCAGATCAACCGGTTGTAGAGAATGTAACCTTCAAACGGAATTTGCAAGGAGTTCCGCTCACCGGGTGTCCAGTATTGAGTGTAGTAGCTGAAGGCACGCACTCCAAATGGATCTAACAAAGCAGCAATTTGTTTCTGTTCAAGATCGCGTAGCATCGATTGGCTGGCGAGATAGAGGACTAACAATAAGATACCCTGTGTATAAATCACAATGGATTTTCTGCTCAACGCACCACTGGCAAAAAATATCGCCCCCGTGAAAAACATATTGGGTACAACAAAAATCAGAAAGGGGCGCCAGTAGGTAATAAGATTAAAAGGAAGCATCCTGTCGGCTTCGCGATTCGGAAATAAATCTCCGATCATAAACGCGAGGGGTAAACTCGTGGCGACCAATAGCAATACAACCAGCGAGCCCCAGTACCGTCCCATCAGGTAAGAGATCTTTTTAATGGGTGTACTAAACAAAATTGCTTCGGTGTTGTGTTCAAAATCACGGAGTACAGCTACGCCCATAATAGCGGATGCAATCAGCGATAAAAATACCGTCATGATTACAATCATTTGCCCGATAACAATCGGAGCGTTTTCTTTCACCTGGCCTACACCACCACCAATGCGAACTACATCCGTGGTAACAGCCAGAATGCAGAGCAAAAACATAATGCCGAAATAGATGTAATTGGCTGCACGTGCCTTTCTGTATTTGAGTTCGAATAGAAATATATCTTTAAACATAACTGGATGTTGAATGAGGTTTTATGTTACTGCCTATCAGGCAACTTCTTCTTTCTTTGAATTACCAAAAATGTGCGTGAAGTACACATCCTCAAGATCGGCATCTGTCCGATCAAATGATGAATCCGGCTGACCCTCATTTAGCACGGTGATTTCCGGCCGGCCTGCTATCAGTCGTTCAGAAATAATATTAAACGACTTCCGATATTTCTCCAACTCTGGTTTTGTTATGCGCTTCTTCCACACCTTGCCTTCCACATCCGCAATGGCATCCATCGGACTTCCCTTGTATAACACCTGGCCTTTGTTGATGATCGCCATATCCGTGCAGAGTTCTTTCACATCTTCTACAATATGCGTGGAAAGAATCACAATGGTGTTTTCTCCAATTTCAGATAGCAAATTCAGAAAGCGATTACGTTCTGCAGGATCCAATCCTGCTGTGGGTTCATCCACGATAATTAGTTTAGGATTAGCAATCAATGCCTGGGCAATACCAAAGCGTTGCTTCATACCACCTGAGAATCCACCAAGATTTTTAGTGCGGGCCTGCCAGAGATTGGTTTTGTGAAGTAAAGCTTCCACCAATCCTTTGCGTTCACTTTTATTACGAATACCCTTTAAAACAGCAAGGTGGTCGAGCAAGGTCAAAGCATCTATTTTTGGATACACGCCAAACTCTTGTGGCAGGTAGCCCAGAATCTTTCTTACCTCATCTTTTTCGGTGAGCACATCAATATCCCCCAATTGGATGGAGCCGCTATCGGCCTCCTGCAAGGTGGCGATGGTGCGCATGAGGGATGACTTGCCGGCTCCATTAGGGCCGAGCAAACCAAACATACCCTGGTTGATGGTCAGGTTTACATCTTTGAGTGCCTGCACACCGTTGGAGTAGGTTTTGTTAAGATTTTGAATGATTAGTTGCATAGTGGGGGTTTCAATAATGGAATAAGTCGAACAAGAGGTCGAATTGTTACAAGTTCAAATAACAAAAAAAAGAAGCTGTCTCAAAGTAATTTTCAATTGTCAGCCTGAGCCTGCCTGCGCGTAGCCACTTCGGCAAAGACAGGCATGTCGAAGCTATTTTACTTCAATACAAAGGTTTCGACAAGCTCAACCTGACAACTGAGTGGCTTTCGAGGCAGCCTCTTTAATATTTTTAATGGATCAGATCCTAAAGCACCACGTTCACAATCTTACCAGGCACCACAATCACTTTTTTGGGTGTCTTGCCTTCGGTCCACTTTTGTACGATGTCGGAAGCGAGCACGGTCTTTTCGATTTCTTCTTTAGGCACATCCAACGCAAATTCCATCTGCGCACGTACTTTACCGTTGATGGAGATGGGATAGCTGAATGAACTTTCGATCAGGTATTGCTCCTCGAATTTCGGGAACGATGCATTTAAGATGGTATCCGGATGACCCAGCAACGACCACAATTCTTCTGTAAGATGTGGAGCAAAAGGGGAGAGGGCAATCACCAGCGGTTCAATGATTTTACGTTTGTTGCATTTCAACGAACTCAATTCATTGGCGCAGATCATAAACTCACTCACGGAAGTATTGAAGGAAAAGTTCTCAATATCCTGTTCTACTTTCTTCAACGTTTTGTGAAGCACTTTTAATTCCTCGCGAGTAGGTTCTGCCTCACTGACTTTGAATTTGCCCGTACTGTCGTGGAGCAAATTCCAGAATCTACGTAAGAATTTATACACGCCATCAATGCCGTTGGTGTTCCAGGGTTTCGATTGTTCCAGCGGCCCGAGAAACATTTCGTACATACGCAGCGTGTCGGCACCATAATCTGTAATGATTTGATCGGGGTTGACTACGTTAAAGTATGACTTGCTCATTTTTTCGATGGCCGAGCCACAGATGTATTTGCCATCTTCCAAAATGAATTCCGCATTGGCGAAATCAGGTTTCCATTTTTTGAAACCTTCAGTATTTAATTCTAATCCATTAACCAAACTGATATCGACATGAAGTTCATCGGTTTCATGCTTGTCTTTAAATCCGGCCGAAACAAATTGATGCGTGCCTCTAATCCGATACACAAATCTGGAATCACCCGTAATCTTGCCCTGATTAATCAACTTCTTAAACGGCTCATCAAAATTAAGGTAGCCTAAGTCGTGCAGCACTTTTGTCCACAAACGTGAGTATAATAAATGGGCAACGGCATGTTCCGAGCCACCTACATAAACATCCACCTGATTCCAGTAGTCGAGTACTTTCTTATCTGCGAAAGCGTGTTCGTTGTGCGGATCCATGTAACGTAAAAAATACCACGCAGCACCCGCATGCGTAGGCATCGTGTTACTGTCGCGTTTTTGATCAGGCGCAAAATTGATCCAGTCAGTCAGGTTTGCCAACGGACCTTCACCATTCCCCGAAGGTTTGAAATTATCCGAAGGTGGAAGTTGTAACGGCAATTCACTTTCCTTCATCGCATAGGGCATACCGTCTTTAAAGACTACGGGAAAGGGTTCGCCCCAATAGCGCTGACGGCTCCAGCCTGCATCGCGCATTTTATAATTCACCTGGCGTTTGCCGATGCCCATTTCTTCGAGTTTGGTCGCCACTATATCAATTGCTTTGTGCATCACCATCCCATTCAGGAAATCCGAATTTTCCAGGATGGCATCTTTCGTTGGGTTAGCTTCTTCACCATTATAATGCGAACCGATGATGTTGGTGATCGGTAGTTTGAAATGTTTGGCAAACTTATGATCGCGCTCATCGCCACACGGCACACCCATAATGGCACCGGTTCCATATCCAGCCAATACATACTCACTGATCCAGATTGGAATTTCACGTCCGTTAAATGGATTGATAGCATACGCACCAGTAAACGCACCCGTAATCTTTTTTACTTCCGCCATGCGGTCAATCTCTGACCGACTCTCTACGTACTTCAGATATTTTTCTATTTCATCTTTTTGTTCAGGAGTAGTGATCTTTTTTACAAGATCGTGTTCAGGAGCGATTACCATAAAATCAACACCGAAGATGGTGTCGGGGCGGGTTGTGAAGACGGTGAGGACCTCACCTCCCGGCCCCTTTTTTTGCGCCTCACCCCGTCCCTCTCCGGGGGAGAGGGTGTTAGAGTCTTTTATGGATAAAGCTTTGTCCAATGATTCTTGGATATCTTTAAGGACTTTTTTGAGATCACTCTTGACTTGATCGTTGCTAAATCGAATAACAGTAAACCCTTCTGAGTTTAAAAATTCTGTTCTTGCATGATCAAATTCTTTATTACCTAAATGATAATCACCATCGACTTCAATGACCAATCGCTTATCAAGACACACAAAATCTGCAATGAATACTCCAATGGCATGTTGCCGCCTTATTTTATGGCCGAGTTTACTATTTCTAACTTCTTGCCATACGATATCTTCCGATGCTGTTTGATTCTGTCGATTCTCTTTTGAAAACTCTTTCAAATATTTCCAATATTTTTTTTCCGAAGTCTCAAAGCCCCTCTCCAACGGAGAGGGGTTTGGGGTGAGGCTTGTATTCTCTCCAAGAGAGGGGCTTGCCTCGCCAGACGAAGCTTCAGAGTAGGTTGGGGTGAGGTTAAAATTTACCAACGCCCCCACACTCTTCCCAATCCAATTCCGCTGAATCTCTTTCATCGACTCACTGAAGTCAATCTCATCCAATCCCTTCAGCAAACGCTCGGCATATTCGGTGATGCGCAAACTCCATTGACGCATTTGTTTTTTTACTACCGGAAATCCTCCGCGATAACTAACGCCATTAATAACTTCGTCATTGGCCAGCACAGTACCTAACGCTTCGCACCAGTTTACATCGGTATAAGCGAGATAAGCGAGACGATATTCCATTAAAATCTCCTGCTGTTCTTTTTCAGAGTATGATTTCCAATCGGTTGAACTAAAATTTTGAATTTTGAATTTTGAATTCGGAATAGCGTGATTCACATTCCCTTCCACCTCAAAAATCTTTATCAGTTCCGAAATGCGTTCGGCCTTTTCTTTTTTACGATTAAACCAGCTATCGAAAATCTGTAAGAAGATCCACTGTGTCCAGCGATAATATTTTGGGTCGCAGGTTTGAACTTCGCGACTCCAGTCGTAGGAAAAACCTATTTTGCCTAATTGTCTTTTAAAGTTGTTGATGTTATCGGCCGTGGAAACAGCGGGATGGATACCATGCTCCAATGCATATTGTTCAGCGGGTAGACCAAACGCATCAAAGCCCATCGGGTGCAACACATTAAAACCTTTCACACGTTTGAAACGCGCTACAATATCCGAGGCGATATATCCCAGAGGGTGCCCAACGTGTAGTCCTGCCCCGGAAGGATAAGGAAACATATCAAGCACGTAATACTTGGGCTTGTCCCGATAGCTATCGGGATTGTTTGAAACTTTATATACCTCCTTTTCAATCCAGGTTTTGCGCCATTTTTCTTCTATTCGCTTGATCTCGTCTTTCGTGTATTCGGCCATTTTTGAACAGGTTCACAATTTGAACCGCAAAAATAGTGTAAAGAGCTGAAACACCCATCTAGAATTGTGAACCAACAAAAAAGTCAGGCCGACAGACCTGACTTTAAACAAGTGTTTCATTTTTCAATTATCCCAACCATAAGTCCACCGGCTTTTTAACTACCGGAGTAAATGGTAATTCAATTTTCTTTCCTTGCCCAGCAGATGCATAAGCAGCATAGATTACTTCAAGTACTTTCCGACCTAATTCTCCGGTCACCAAGGGTTCTTTATTGTTTCGCACACAATCGATAAAGTGCTTCAACTCATGCGGATAACCCTGGTTGAATGCTTCTTCAAAAATCGGGAAACTCCAGCCGGCAGTTGTGTCTGCCTTCTCCATAGCATATCCAAACCCTTTTTTGCTATAAGCAAGGGCTGCGTTGCCGCGGAATAAATCAGCTTGCATCAAACCTTCAGTACCATACACTTCGCAATGGTCGTCCATACCTCCGTGTTGGGCCCAACTGTTTTCGGCCACGCCAATGGTGCCATTCTCAAATTCCACTATCACCACCGAGTTATCTTCGCCTTTGGTTCTTCCTTTGTGCAGCACGGTGTTCATCGAAGCTAACACGCTTTTTACCTTGGCATTATTCAACATCCAGAAAAACCATCCAAAGGCATGACAACCCATGTCCATCAGCACACCGCCACCGGCAAGGTTAATATCATAAAACCAGTCGGAGTGTGGACCAGAATGTTTCTCCGCTTGCTTGAGCATGTAGATATCTCCGATGGCACCTTCTTTCACCAGACTTCTAACCCGCTCATATTTAGGTGCGAAACAAAGTTCTTCAGCATACATCAGTTTTACGCCTTGTTGTTTGCAGACCTTTATCATTTCATCTGCTTCTTCGATGGTCACTGCTAGTGGCTTTTCGATGATGATATGCTTTTTTGCCATTGCAGCTTTGATGGTTGCCTGGGCATGTAAAAAGTTAGGCAGGCAGACATCCACCACTTCGCACCCCGATTCGTTGATAATGGCATCCATTGAATCGTACCATTTTTGAATATGATGTTTTTCGGCAAAGGCTTTTGCTTTGTTGATGTCGCGACTATACACTGCAACTATTTCGGCTTCCGGTACAAATCGTTCATAACTCTCCACGTGGATGTCGGAGATGAATCCACAGCCAAGGATGGCAACTTTTGTTTTACTCATATTATTTTTATAGGTAGTTAGTAATATTTATCTCACCGTTGCTTTATCAATTCGTTTGGGTGTATCGGCACCGCTTACGATAGACTTCGCACTCAAGGCTATGGCCCGAATGGTAGAAGTAATATTCTTCATGTCCAGAGTTTCCACTTCATCATCTACCGTATGGTAGAACTTGTCGATATCAATTTCATCGGTGGAGATCGTATGTGCAGGAACTCCCAAACGAGCCAGCGTTGCATTGTCCGATCGGTAGAAAAGATTTTGCTGCGGATAAGGATCAGGCCTGAACTCAAATTGGGTTCCTTTTAAATTCTTCTGAAGTATTTCTCCAAAGTCGGAACGTTCATAACCTGTAATGAATGCAAAATTTTGTCCCCACTTCGATGGCTTACCTATCATTTCAATATTAAACATGGCCATCACCTTATCGGGATTGAGTTGTTCTGAAAAATATTTTGAACCGTAGCCGCCAATTTCTTCAGCCGTAAAGGCGACAAAGATCAACGTGCGGTTATTGTTTTTGATTTTATTAAAGTATCGGGCTAATTCAATTACAGCCGTAGTACCTGAAGCATCATCATCCGCTCCATTAGCGATGGAGTCGCCCGCTACGGAAGGTCTGATGCCAATGTGATCATAATGACCTGAGAAGACGACAAACTCATCGGGCTTCGTTTTGCCGGGAATTATTCCCATTACATTGGCCATGGTTACAGTTTCAATTTTTTGGGTTGCTTTCACTGCGTAGGATAATACAGAAGTAACACCCACAACAAATATTTTATTTGATTTACGTTGTGTCACGAATCGCCTTCCAAAATATCCTTTTAACTCGGCAAGATGTCCTTTAAATTCGGGTGCCACCAACACAATGGCAGAGGAGGTGTCGCGTGTCAGGTTAAAAGCCTTGCTGAGAAAATGTTGTCTTACATTAGCAATCGAAGTATCGTAGGGGATAAGAATTACCCCGAGACCTTTCGTATAGTTCGCCTCCGTTTTTTCTGAAACAAATAAGGTATTTTCAGCAGGAATTTTCTGGCCGTTGATAACCACCTCCAGGGTTTGTGGCACAATCATGTCTTTTTTAAACTCCTGACGGTAAGAATTAAGTCCGGCAAAGTTTTTAAGACCAATTTTTTTGAATTCACTTTCAATGAAGGCAGTTGCTTTTTCAATGTGTTTCGGTTCAGTGGCCGAGCGGCCCATCATATCATCCGCAGCCAGCGTTTTGATTACGCGAGTGATACTTTCTTCTTTAATGAATTTTTGTTCGGGTTGACCAAGCGCAAGCTGAGAGGATATGCCAAGGGCAACCATTACAAGATATCTTTTCATTTTAACAAGTTATTTGTTGCCAAATTATTGATAAGAACCGCTAAATCCAATCGGGGATTTTTAAGCGGTAAATCGGTAGGTGTTGGTTTTCTACAATTCATCACGCAAGTCTTACACTTCAGCAACCTTCTTTATTAAAAGCTCTCTAGCCGAGCCACTTTTGACGTGTAATCGCCATAAAAAGTGACTCGTATGAAGTTTATCGCACTTATTCTGTTTTCAATGATCTCCCAGATCTCCTGGTCTCAAACCAAAATTTCGGGAGTAGTTAGGGATGTAAAAGGAGAGCCCATTCCGGGCGCTAATATTATGATCAAGGATTCGTATGATGGTACCAGTTCAGGTGTGGATGGTACATTTTCATTTATCACTGAGGAAAGTGGTACCCAGGTGTTGAACATAACTTTTGTTGGATATAAGTTTTTTGCTCAAGAGGTTGAACTTACCGGCAAGCCTATAATAATCGAAGTGCTTCTCAAAGAAGAGATCAACCAACTCGATGGTGTGGTGATATCGGCAGGGTCATTTACAGCCGGTGAGGAAAAGCGCAGAACAATTTTAAAGGCTGTTGACATTGCTACTACGGCTGGTGCTACAGCAGATATTGCCGGTGCACTGAATACGTTACCCGGTACACAAAAAGTTGGTGAAACCGGCCGCTTGTTTGTTCGTGGTGGTGATGATTCTGAAACCCGCACTTTCATCGATGGCATGGTCGTGCTGGATGCTTACGGTCCGGCAGCACCTAATACACCTTCGCGTGGACGTTTTCTTCCTTTTATGTTTAAGGGAACAAGTTTCAGTACCGGAGGGTATTCCGCAGAATACGGTCAGGCGCTTTCGTCTGCGCTCGTCCTTAATTCCAAAGATATTGCGGAAATGAACCAAACTGATATCGGCATTCTTTCAGTGGGTGCAGATGTAGCGCACACGCAGGTTTGGGATCGGGCCTCGGTATCAGGCAAAATACAATACACCAACATTCGGCCCTACTTCGGTTTGATTAATCAGGAAGTCGATTGGAGAATTCCTCCGGCATCGGGTGAGGGCAGTTTTGCCTATCGGCAGAAATCCGGAAAAGATGGCCTGTTTAAATTTTTTGGTAATGTTAATCATTCCTCATTCTCCTTGTATAATCATAACATACTTGATCCTTCCATCAGGCAACAGGTTGACCTTACCAATAACTATGGATATGGCAATGGATCGTACCAACAATCGCTAAATGCAAATTGGTCATTACGCACGGGCATTGCCTATTCTTTTAATCAGAACAAAACCAAGGTAGATGGTTTACCCTTGAACGAAACTGAAGAAGGAATTCATGCCAAAGTAGTATTTGAACATTCTGCCCATGATCAACTCGAGTTGCGAATGGGAGGTGAGATCATAAACCGCTTCTACGAAGCCACGCGCTATAATATTGTTTCGGATGCCACTGAATCGCTTAGTTTATCTGAGCCTTTATCGTCTGCTTTCGCGGAAGCTGAATACTATGTAAGTAATCATTTTGTTGCCAAGGCTGGCGGCCGATTTGAATACAACGGACTTAACAATGAAGCGAATGTTGATCCTCGTCTTTCATTGGCCTACAAGCCCGGTAAGCAAGGTCAGTTTTCTTTTGCTTACGGTACTTTCCGCCAATCACCCTTGAATCAATATCTAAGAACTCATAATCAACTTGATGCGCAACGGGCCGAACATTTTATTCTTAACTACCAGATCCTCACGGATCGCAAAACGTTCCGCATCGAAACGTATTATAAAAAGTATAGCGACCTGATTAAATTTAATGGTGCGCCAACCATGCTTACCAATTCCGGTACTGGGTACGCAAAAGGCATCGAACTTTTCTGGCGCGATAATGAAACCATTAAGAATGTTGACTATTGGATTTCCTATTCCTTTCTGGATACGAAACGCGATTACCTGAACTTCCCTGCATCAGCCGTTCCATCTTTTGCCTCAGCGCATAATTTCTCTTTCGTCTATAAACATTTCGTTACGGCTATCAAATCTCAACTGGGGTTTACGTATAGCTATAGCAGTGGTCGCACGTACTTTAATCCGAACAAACCTGCAGATCAATTTAACTCAGACAAAACTCCTTCTTACCAGGATATGAGTGCAAACATTGCCTACCTGCCTAAGAATAATCTGATCATCTATTTGTCGTGTACCAACCTGCTCGGTCGTGATAATATTTTTGGTTATGAATACAGCGTACTTCCTAATACGGCTGGGGTTTATGAGAGCCGACCTATTCGCCAGCCTGCACCACGCTTTTTATTCATAGGAGTTTTTATCACCATCAGTAAAAATAAATCGATCAATCAATTACCGAATCTCTAATTCAACTCAACAATTAACTAACAACACTTATGAAAACAATCAATCTAATCTTCCTGATGATCATCGCGGTAACTTCCTGGGCCAATGATGATAAGTATTATGAGCAAATTGGAAAACAAATTCAGGCTGTGTATACGGCAAAAACCACGGATGAATACCAGGTTGCCATTAATGCATTGGATCGGATTGCCAGTGCAGAGAAGACCAGGTGGGAGCCGTATTATTACAGTGCCTTTGGTAATATTATGATTGCTACCCGGGAAAAAGAAAGTTCAAAAAAAGATTCCTATCTCGACCTCGCATTGACAGCAATTGAAAAGGGAAAATCACTTGCACCCGGAGAATCTGAGCTGATTGCACTCGAAGGATTTGTACACATGATCCGGGTTACGGTAGATCCGGCATCCCGCGGACAGCAATATTCTGGTTTGGCTATGCAAACTTTTGGTAAAGCTTTAGGTATGAATCCTACCAATCCCAGGGCTCTAGCACTCATGGCACAGATGCAGTATGGTACGGCTCAATTTTTTGGTGCATCTACTGCAGAAGCATGTAGTATGGCCCGCAAAGCACAAGATCAATTTGGTATCAGCAAAAGTCAAAATCCCATTGCCCCTGCATGGGGTAAAGAGATGAATGTGGAATTGCTTAAAACCTGTAACTAAGTGATATTACCACCTGAGCATCTGCTATCTTAGGTTTTCCTGTGATAGCAGTTGTTAAGTCATTGACTATATTCGCAACTCATAGCCATGTTAAAATATTTTACAAAAGACCTTGCGAAGACTGCACTCTGGATGGTTGTAGTTGGTATTGGCATGACTTACTTTATTCAGCGAGGCCATGATTGGCCTTATTCCGTCATTTTGAAGGTTGGTAGTTTTACGGTTTTGTTATGGATTTTTCTCTGGATTGGAAATGCAGTGCTAAGCGTTGCACTTGATCAAAAAATATCCTGGCAAGAAAAACCAGTGCAGCGACTGGCATTGGGTTTTTTTGCTATGATCGTTTACTCTCTTGGGTCGGTTTACTTTCTCGTTTTTTTTTATCGTTGGGTTTTAAAATTTAATGTGGGCGATGACCTCGGTGGAATGCTGTATTCCACCCTCATCATCACCACCCTTATTAGCATGTTTATGACGAGCCGTTCGTTTCTATTAAATTGGAAAGAGGCGGCCGTAGACGCGGAGCGATTAAAGAAAGAAAGTGTAGAAGCGCAATACAATACTCTGCGCAATCAGGTAAACCCACACTTTCTGTTTAATAGTCTCAATGCGCTTACCAATCTTGTTTATCAAGATCAGGAACAGGCTGTGAAGTTTATCAAACAATTATCAGAAGTGTATCGCTATCTATTGGATACCCGCAATCGCGAAGTGGTTGCATTAGCGGAAGAAGTTAAATTTTTAGATTCTTATATTTTCTTGCAGCGGATTCGTTTTGGTAACAAATTACAAGTTGATATGAACCTCGGTGGAGTAAGCACTATGGTAGCTCCGCTTGCTCTTCAGATGTTGGTTGAAAACGCCATAAAACATAACGTGATTTCCGAAGAGCATCCTTTATTGGTGAAGGTGTATGAACAGTTGGGCTATCTGGTGGTTGAAAATAATCTTCAGCGAAAAGCAATTTTAGACGAAGATTCCTCGGGCCTCGGATTGGAGAACATTAAAAAGAGATATGAATTCCTAAGCGATAAATCGGTGGAAGCAACTGAAAGTGATTCTTCCTTTATAGTTAAGTTGCCAATTCTTGCCAGTTAGAATTAATAACGTTGAAATATGAACGTGCTGATAATTGAAGATGAGCCGCTTGCTGCAGAACGATTAGCTTCGCTGGTGAAAGGTCTTCAACCGGATGTACAGATACATGCCATCCTGGATTCTGTAAAACGCTCGGTCGAATGGTTTTCCAAAAATCCTTCTGTCGACCTCATCTTTATGGATATCCAACTAGCCGATGGATTGAGCTTTGAGATTTTTGAAAAAGTGGAAGTTACCGCTCCGGTAATTTTCACTACCGCTTATAATGAATATGCCCTTAAGGCATTTAAGGTAAATAGTATTGACTACATACTGAAACCGATTGATAAAAGTGAACTTGAGGCCGCATTTAAAAAGTATCAAACGCTTACAATACAACGTTCAGCGCCTGATAAAATGATGGAGAGCATTGGATATGCCATGCAGATGCTCACCAAAAAATACAAAGAACGATTTGTTATCAAGGTGGGTGAACATCTCAAGTCTGTGGAGGTAAGTGAAATCCTTTTCTTCTTTAGCCTCGAGAAAACTACGTTTGCTCAAACGAAAGATGGCCGCAAACATATTCTGGACTTTACACTTGATCAATTGGACGGCCTGGTTGATCCTGCCCGATATTTCAGAATCAATCGTAAATATATTGTGAGTATAGACTCCATTCAGGATATGATCAGTTATACGAATAGCCGCCTCAAACTAGTATTAAAAACCAGTGATGACAGCGATGTGATTGTTGCCCGCGAACGGGTGCAGGAATTTAAGGAATGGTTGGATCGCTGATCAGCGAATGGCAATATTTAAAATCAGAAAGAAGAAGAGTTGCGTAAAATAGAAGGGGAGTGCTAATTTATTTTCAGCTTTTACTCTTAGCAAGTGATAGGCACCTTGCATCATGGCTGACGTAATAAACCAACTTACATAATTTTGGAATGGCACCACATTGTCTTTCCAACTCCAGAAATCAAAATGCATGGCGACTGGTTCAATCAGCCAATCAACGGCAACGGCCAACGTAGCACCTGCAATAATTTTTACTACTACTGGAATTTTTAAACTATCGGTCAGGCAGGCGATGCAATACATCACCAATAGCCAATTGAGTCCGATGATGATCGGTACATTAAATAGTTTTGGACCTAAGGTGGCTCCATATGAATATTCTCCGAAAATAACACCGGACCAAACGCCCAAAAACTCGATTGCGAACCCAAGTGCAAAAATTAATACTGAGTACGCTAAAATTTCAAGATTGCGCTCCCGGTGATTAGCCCACAACAGGATGGCACTCATGATTAAATTGAATGGAGTTAATAGCCGAAAATATTCCTGAAAAGGAGATAGCATACCGATTATTCCAACGAGATGGAGAAGTCCTATTATCCAGATTGAATAGGATGTGAGGAGTGTCGAAACTCTACTATAATAGTACTTAAGCATGTTTGATAAACACACATTTAACCAAACTGTTCTGAGATAATTGCAGAAGTTATCCGTCCCGATTGCAGGCAAAGTGGAATACCTCCCCCCGGATGCGCGCTTCCGCCACAGAAAAACAGGTTTTTAAATTCACCTGAGATGTTGGGATGACGGAGAAACGCTGCAAATTTGTTGTTGGAGCTGGTGCCGTATAGCGATCCCTGGTAGGAGGAGGTTCGAAGTTCGATAGATCGTGGATCCAGAATGGCTTCGGTTTCAATAAGAGATTCGATATCTGATTGTAGCAGGCGATTTAGTTTCCTGATAATATTTGCTCTTGACTCAGCAATGAGAGTATCCCAATCCTGGCCTGTATTTGCCGGTACATTAATCATGACGAACCAGTTTTCGCAGCCTGCGGGAGCATCTGATACACAATATTTGGAAGTAATGTTAACGTAGACGGTAGGATCATCATGTAACGAATGGGTTTTGAAGAGTGTGCTAAACTCTTGCTTGTAATCGTTTGCAAAGAAGATGTTGTGCAGGTTCAATTGCGGAAATTCTTTTTTTATGCCCCAATAAAAGATTAAGGCTGAACTGGATCGCTCTTGTGCGAGGATTTTTTTGGGACGCTTTGCGTGGGGGAGAAGTTTCATATAAGTGGGATACACGTCCATGTTGCTGACAACCACATCGGCTAAAAGAATTTCAGTTTCTGTTTTTACTCCCGTAGCCCGCTGTTGATCAGTTATTATTTCGATTGCGCGGGTCTTAAATCGAAACTCTACACCCAGTTCACGAGCTAGTTTAAAGAGTGCTTGTGTTATCGAGTGCATGCCACCGTGCGGAAAAAATGTACCAACATTAAATTCCAGATGCGGTATGGATGTAAGGATGCCAGGTGCCTGGTACGGGTCGGAGCCATTATACGTAGCATACCGGTCAAACAACTGGATAAGTCGTGGATCGGTTAGTAAACGATCATTGCGCTGATGCATCGTCTCAAACAATCCGAAACTTGTAATGTGGGGTAGTGCCCGCGCTACTGATTTGCTTAGCCACGTCTTGATTTTGTGTAGAGAATTCTCCAGAAAAATGTGTGATACGGTGGAGTAAATATGTTTTGATTTTTGGAGATAATTTTTGGTTGTATTTGCTGAAACGTGCAGGTTGGATTCCACTTCTTTGGCAAACTTGTCAACGTTTGCATAGGCTGTTAGGCGCGTACCATCTTCATAGAAGTATTCACAAGTCGTTTCCAGCTTTTGATACGTGTAAAAGTCGCGTGGATTTTTACCACACGCTATGAAAATATCATCCAGAAATTGGGGCATCGTAAACAAGGACGGCCCCGCATCAAAGCGATATCCGCGTTGAGTGATTTCGGTAAGCTTACCACCGGGGTAGGCATTTGCTTCTAATACAATAACCCGAAAGCCCTTCGATTGCAACCTGCATGCGGCAGTCATACCGGCAATACCCGATCCTATTATGACAATGGTTTTCATGGTTGAGAGTTCAACAAATTGTGTCTGGTATAGTTTTGAGAATGTTTGTTTTTAAGTATTTTTCAACTTTCGATTATTGCATGGTGCCATCTGATTCTATTGTTTCAACCGCCCGCTGTGTAAATTGTGATAAAGATTTTACTGGTAATTTTTGTGCCGCGTGTGGGCAACGCGCAAATGTAAAACGAATAACTTTCAAAGAAGCATGGATTGATTTTTGGGCTCGCGTTTATGGCTTTGATGGAATGATGCCCAGAACCCTTCGTGACCTTACGCTTCGGCCAGGAGCGGCCTCACGTAGGTACATGGAAGGAAACAGAGTATCCTATTACGGACCTGTTGGATATTTCTTTTTAATGATCACATTGCTTTATCTGGTTGCCGCCTTGCTGGATATAAGCATCGTTGATTTCCTTAAGCATGGAGCTGATTCCGGATTGCAACCTGCACCACGGAAAGGGACAGGTCAGGAACAATTTATGCAATCTACCTTTCAAGTGGTATCAGATAATTTGAAGCTTGTTTCCTTTGTATTAATTCCCATTCAAGCCTTTGCTTCTAAATTTATATTCTTCAGAAAAAGTGGTTTAAATTTTTTAGAGCATACTGTTTTGCCATTCTATGTTCTGGGCCATATGTATTGGTTAAGTATTTTGAGTTTGCTTATATTCGCCATTACGGGCGATTTTCTGCCCAACTTGATTCAGCTTGTTATAGCAATTTTGTACTTCAGTTATGCGTATGCGAATTTGTTTCAGTATCAGTCAAGAATAAAAGCATTTGCAAAAGGATTTGGAGTTTATATCACCACGCAACTTTTATTTGGACTGTTAGTAGCAATTATAGTATTTATACTTCTCCTGTTTAATCAGGAAGCTTTTGAAATGATCAAGCCCTCCAATAACCGGTAACCATAGTATAGTTCTGTCAGGTAGTTGACAATCTTTACTCAACTTTGCACGTATACTGCGCTTACTAAATAATGTGAGATGAAAACTGGTCAACTATTGTATTGGGGCGCGCGCCTGGTGGCCGCAATAATCATGATTCAGACACTGTTTTTTAAATTTAGTGCCTCGGAAGAATCCGTATTTATTTTTACTACTGTTGGTATGGAACCCTGGGGCCGGCTAGCGGTGGGATCAATGGAATTGGTGGCTTCCGTATTGATATTAATTCCTTCTTTGGTGTGGTTAGGGTCCCTTTTGGCCATTGGCTTAATGGCGGGCGCAATTATGATGCACGCAACAATTTTAGGAATTGAAGTGAAAGGCGATGGTGGTCAGCTTTTTATTTACGCAATCTTGGTACTACTTTGTGCTGCATATTCTTTTTGGATTAGCCGTAAAAGCATACCTGTTTCATTCAGCAAATTCCTGCCCTCATTTCTTCAATAATTCAAGCAAATTCTCCAGGTCAACGGTAATGGAGGGAACATTACTTAAATAGGATTTTAATCCTTCACTTAAGTAGTTAGGAATGGTTTCATTTTTACTTGCTTTTGTTTGTATATCACGCAACAAGTCGAGTGCATCTTTTTTGGTGCTAAAATCTTCAGCTTCAACTTTATTGATCAGGGATTCAATCGCGATAGTTTTTTCATTTTGTGCCTGAACGGGTTCTGTAACAACTGGTGGCCGCACATTATTTTTTACTTCTGCAATGCAAATGTTGTAGTCATCAATAATTTTATCAAGTTCTTTTTTAACCAGGTCCCCATTTTTAACTTGGTTAGCTACTGTCTCACAATCTTCGAGAAAAGTGCCTAAAATCTTTTTAAATCCGATATTGGGTACTTCGATAGAAGTGCCATCCAGCCGCACAAGAAAACGACCATCATAAAAATTTTTATCAGGTAAACGAAATGCATAAAGACTCATATAGCCAGGTTTTAGTAATTTCATCAACATGACTTTCCTATCATATTGAATGGGTTTATAAACCTGACTATCTATTTCCACGGTAAGCACCTGCAGCGCAGTATACATTTCTTTTTTCTTATCCGTTTCAATTTGCACCCGATCAATCAAATCATAGGAGAGAATGCGAATTTTTCCATAAAGAGTATCTGCTTTTGAGGTGATGAGGTAATTCTTTTGTGCACTTGCAGTACACGAAAGAAGCATGAAAGCCAGAAATGTCCGTAACATGATTAAAATTTTGGTTCGAAATACGTTAATAACCACATTACGGACAAGATGTAATTTTATTTTACACGCTTCTATTTTTGTTTTAGCCGGCCTGATTCTTTTAAAGCCTTGCTGATAATCCATTCCAGCTGCCCATTGGTACTTCTAAATTCATCGCTGCCCCATTTTTCAACAGCCTTCAGAATTTCCGGATCGAGCCGAAGAACAAAAGGTTTCTTTTGGGCCATAGTTATTGATGCAAGGTGCCGGCATTTACCACAGGGCTCACATCTTTATCACCACAAAGCACAACCATCAGGTTGCTCACCATGGCAGCTTTTTTCTCATCATCAAACTCTATAATCTGTTGCTTTGAAAGATGGTCCAGCGCCATTTGCACCATACTCACTGCCCCTTCTACAATTTTAAATCGTGCAGCTACCACAGCAGTAGCTTGTTGTCTTCGTAACATAGCTCCGGCTATCTCAGAAGCGTAGGCCAGATAACCAATACGAGCTTCAATAACATGAATTCCGGCTATCTCAAGTCTGCTTTTAAGAAATTCCTCCAGCGCATGATTTACTTCATTATGGCCTGACCGCAATGTCAGTTCCGCATCGTTTTCGAAATTATCATAAGGATAAGAACCTGCCAGTGTGCGCACTGCCGAGTCGCTTTGAATCCGTACGAAGTTCTCATAATTGTCTACTTCAAAGGCTGCTTTAAAGGTATCGCGCACTTGCCAAACAAGGATAACTCCAATCTGGATTGGGTTCCCGACTTTATCATTCACTTTTATTTTTTCACTGTCAAAATTACGGGCGCGTAAAGAAATCCGCTTCTTACTATAGAATGGATTTACCCAATAAAAGCCATTTGTCTTTACGGTTCCCTTGTATTCCCCAAAAAGTACAAGCACGACCGAGTCGTTTGGGTTTACAAAGAAAAAACCGAACATGCACAGCACGCCAATGCCCAGCGAAATGAAGAGCAAAAAATTGCGGGTAACCAAAGGACCGGCAATACCTGTCAGAACCAAAACGAACACAATCAACAACATCAGGTAGCCTGATAGCGGGGAATTTGATTTTTCTGTATTCATAGATATGATATTAAAATGATATTATATTGATAAATGTAACGGATTTTCTTTTATCCGGTTACTACTTTGACTTCTTTTTTTTGAATAGGTTTGTTGGCTCGTTTTAAAGCCCCCTATGGTTACCTACAATCCCAAAGTCTGGTTTTCACTGATATTTCATGCCTATAGCCGGGGCGTAATGCGCACCTTAACTCCGGCAATCATCTTTATGGCTCTTTATTCTACAGGAGCATGCTATTTATTACTGGATGTGCTAAAGTTCCATGAAGAGGACTTTCATACCACGATTTCTATGCACTCGTTGCTGGGTATTGTGCTCGGTTTGTTTCTTGTGTTTCGCACCAATTCTTCTTACGATCGGTGGTGGGAGGGTCGAAAACTTTGGGGTAGTATGGTTAATAACACCCGCAATCTATCTCATAAACTGAATGCGTTTTTGGATACGGATGATGTTGAAAACAGACGTTGGTTCGCCTTGATGATTCCCAATTTTGTTTTTTCCGTTAAGGAGCATTTACGCAAAGGTGCAAAGTTGAGCGAACTGGAGGCAGTTGATGAAAATTTTATTAATGACCTCAAGTCGGTTAAACATGTGCCAAACAGGCTATCGTCTTTGATGTATATCCGGGTAAATGATTTTTATAAAAGAAACATAATTACTGGCGATCAGCTTTTTCTGATCGATAAAGAACTAAAGGAATTTTCTGATATTCTGGGGGCTTGCGAGCGCATTAAGAATACACCCATCCCCTACAACTATAGCATGTATATCAAGCAATTTATTTTTGTGTACCTTATTACGTTGCCGATGGCCTTTGTTACCACGTCAGGCTATTTAACAATACCAATCGTCATGCTGGTAACGTTTGTTCTGTTAAGTGTTGAATTAATTGCTGAGGAAATTGAAGATCCGTTTGGTCGGGATATTAATGACTTACCTACCGATGATTTGGCCAATAAGATTTCTGAAAACGTGAAAGAGATTTTGAGATACTAGAAATTAAAACGAAAGTTAATCAGCCAAAACCGTGTAAATAAAGTAGAGAATAATTAACAAAATCATAACCGCATACATCACCAGGTCTACCCGCACGTAGGCCTTATAGGCGCGATACATTTCTTTTATTTTTTTGAACATTATTGCCGCAAAACCTCTTTATAAAAGGTAGTTATTTGGTTTTTGGTAAAAGTAACCATTTGACCACTTTTTTCGTCTTTCCTCTTTTGAAATTATGTTTATTCGATCTCTGATTACAATTCTTTGTCTGGTTCAGGTGTCTGTACAGGCTCAATCTAAATATACCATTAGCGGCTATATTAAAGATGCTGCCAATGGGGAAGCCTTAATTGGAGCAACCGTCTATATTAAGTCGCTCGCCACAGGTGCAACTACCAACGTATATGGGTTCTATTCACTCACGCTTGAGTCTGACAAGTATAATATAGACATAAGTTATATTGGGTTTGCCACGCTTTCGCGAACTGTTGAGCTGAATCAAAATATTCGCCTGGATATAGAATTACAGGCTGAAGGAAAACAACTCGAGGAGGTAGTGGTGAGTTCCACCAAGGATCAGGAAGGTGTGAAAGCTTTGGAAATGAGCACTAACCGCCTGGATATAAAAACCATCCTTAAAATTCCAGCATTCCTTGGGGAGGCCGATGTAATAAAAAGTTTACAACAATTGCCGGGGGTTTCGACCGTTGGCGAAGGGGCTTCGGGTTTCAATGTGCGTGGGGGTAGTGTGGGTCAAAATCTCATTCTACTGGATGAAGCAACGGTATATAATTCCTCTCACTTGCTGGGATTCTTTTCAGTGTTCAACCCAGATGCAGTTAAAGACACAAAATTATATAAGGGAGCAATTCCCGCTCAGTTTGGGGGCCGAATTGCATCGTTGCTGGATGTGCGCATGAAAGAAGGCAACAATAAAGATTATGAAGTAAATGGCGGTGTCGGTACTATTTTTAGTCGTGCGGCAGTAGAAGGACCCTTGTTCAAAGGCGATGGTTCGTTTATCGTGGCCGGCAGACGATCTTATGCCGATGTATTAGCGCGACCTTTTGTTGAAGTTCTTCAGGATGGTGGCGCACTTAATTTTTATGACCTTACGGGAAAAGCCAATTACAACATCAACAGTCGGAACCGGATTTTTGTATCTGGATACACCGGTCGCGATCAGTTTTTCTTTGATAAGAATCAAGGGTTTTCATGGGGTAATAATACCGGTACGATTCGTTGGAATAAAATCTTTAATGATCGGTTATTCGCCAACTTCTCGGGTGTGTTTAGTCGATATGATTACTCCTTACAGTTTGGAGAAAATGACCGCGACAATTTCAGATGGAAATCTTCCATTCGTAACCTGACCTTTAAACCCGCCTTCAGTTATTTTATAAACACGAACAATGAAATCTCTTTCGGTGCAGAAGTAAACTACTATTCCTTTGAACCGGCTAATGCGTTTGGTACCTCCAATGGAAGTCAAATTGATATCAGCATCCCTGAAAAGTACAATTTAGAATCTGCCTTGTATGTGGGAAACAGTCAACAACTTTCATCCAGAATTTCAGTTGAGTATGGTCTCCGGTATTCTTATTTCGCTGGCCTGGGTCCCGGCACTCAATATACTTACAACGATACAATCCCGGGAAATCGCAAAACTCCCATAGCCGAAGAGAGCTTTGCGCGAGGTGAAGTAGCCTCTACCTACCAGAATTTTGAACCCAGGTTGTCCATGAAAGCGGAGTTAAATGATGTGAGTTCAATAAAAGCGAGTTATACCCGCATGGTTCAATACCTGCATTTGATCTCTAACACTACGGCTTCCAATCCATTGGATGTCTGGACACCCAGCAGCAACAACATAAAGCCCGAACTGGGTGATCAGTGGGTAATCGGATATTTCCGCAATTTCGGGAAGGACCAGATGTTTGAGTTTTCTGCGGAAGCTTATTATCGCAAAACTCAAAATCAGATTGATTATATCGATGGGGCTGATTTATTGATCAATGAGTTTTTAGAAGGGGACTTGCTTACCGGACAAGGACGTGCTTATGGATTGGAATTTTATCTGCAAAAAAAAGTGGGCAGGTTTACAGGTTGGACGGCTTATACAATTGCCCGCACGGAATTACGGGTAGATGGAATAAATCGAAATGAATGGTATGCTGCCCGTTTTGATCAAACTCATAATGTAAAGGTTAGTGGTTTCTATGATATAAATAAAAGGTGGTCTGCGTCTGCAAACTTTACCTTGGTTACGGGTACCCCTTCAACCTTTCCCACATCCAGGTATGTAGTTCAAGGAATGCTTATTCCTTATAACGCTGCTGATAGTCGTAACAACGTGCGTTTGCCAGCCTATCATCGGTTAGATGTTTCCTTCCGCCTGGAAGGCAAAACCGTAAAACGCAATGGCAATGCCCGTAAGAATTCAGACTATTGGGTGTTTGGAGTTTATAATCTTTATGCACGCAGAAATCCATTTTCGATTTATTTCACGCAAGGTTCAGAACGAGTGGCGCAAGGTTCTCCGATTAATAGTGAAGCACGCCAGTTATCAATCATTGGCACAGTGATACCTTCTGTTTCGTATAACTTTAAATTTTGATTTTACTATGCATCGCATTTCAAACTATATAATTGCCTTACTTTCAACAACGCTTTTATTTTCCTCGTGTGAAGAGGTTATCAATCCAGACCTTGAATTGGCAGAACCCGTGTTGGTGATTGATGCGTGGCTTAACAATGCACCAGGTAATCAGCAGATACAATTAACACGATCGCAACCCTATTTCGAAAACGTTCTGCCAGCAGGCGTTTCCGGTGCTGTTGTAAATGTTACGGATAACGAAGGCAACGTTTTTGCATTCGCTGAAACAGAACCGGGAATCTACACCTGGACTCCGATAGGCAACGAAGTTTTTGGCGTGGTTGGATTAACCTATCAATTATCGGTGCAGGTTGGTACAGAGGAATTTAGTGCTGAAGCCCGTATGGGCCGGGTACCTGCCATCGACAGTATTACTTTTTTCTTGCAAGAAGGCGGGCAATTTTTTGATGATCTTTATCAGGCCGAGTTTTGGTCTACCGATCCGATAGAACCTAATGATGCCTATTGGATTAAAACGTTTAAAAATGGTGAGCAACTTCTTAAACCCAGTGAAATCCTGACAGCCTATGATGCAGGTTTTTCCAAAGGCAGCAATTTTAACGGTGTTCCATTTATCGCACCTATACGCAGGGCTATAAATCCTTTTGATGAAGCTGATGACGGCACCATCAAATCTCCCTATGCCCTTGGTGACTCGGTTTATGTTGAACTACAATCTGTAACCGAGGCTGCGTTTAACTTTCTAAATCAGGTGAGTATTCAGACTAACCGCCCCGGTGGTTTTGGCGAATTATTTGCAACTCCGCTGGCCAACGTTGCTACCAACATAAGAAACGCGAATCCGGCTGGTTCAAAAGTCTTAGGTTTCTTTAATGTAGGCGCTGTAACGGGCTTAGGCCGAAAGTTTGAAAGTCTCGATGATTTAAGCGAGAATTAAAACTCCTGTTTATTTCCAGGGTGTTCCCATTCCGAATTCAGTAGTAAAATTCCTGATCGTGATGTAGCTTTCCACATTATTGTAATGTGGATTTATGTTGCGTTACCTCTGGGTCTTAGTCTTTTGTTTTTTCTTTTCATTTTACGGAAAAGGCCAATCAACTGCTGTGTTGGAAAACAATCCGCATTTGAAATGGCGACAATTAAAAACTGAAAATTTCAGAGTACTTTATCCGGTTGGTTTTGAGGTGCAGGCTCAACGAATGGCTAACACGCTGGAACACATTCGCACCCCCGAAGCTAAAACCATGGGCCCTGAGCCTGGAAAAATTTCAATCATCCTGCAGAATCAATCGTCTATCAGCAATGGCTTTGTTTCCATCACACCACGTAGATCAGAATTTTTTGGGATGCCTTCCCAGAACTATAATTTTTTAGGCAACAATGATTGGCTGGATTTATTGGCCACGCATGAGTATCGTCACATAGTTCAGTTTCAGCATGCCAATCGTGGATTTAATAAGGCACTCTATTACTTGTTTGGTGGCAGTACGTTAGCAGCTATGTCGTATGTAGCGGTGCCGCAGTGGTTTTGGGAAGGCGATGCTGTGGCAACGGAGACAGCTTTCACATCAAGTGGCCGGGGCCGGATTCCTAATTTTAATTTACTTTTTCGAACCAACTTACAGGAAGGGAGAACTTTTAATTACAACAAACAATATCTGCGATCATACAAACACAACATTCCGGATCATTATGTATTAGGCTATAACATGGTGTCGTATCTGCGCAAGAAAACGGGCAACCCCGAAGTATGGGAAAATATTACCCGCAGAGCCTGGAGTGTTCCTTTTATGCCCTTTACATTTTCGCGCGCTATAAAAAAGGAGGCTGGACTTTATGTGAATGATCTCTATAAAGAAATGGCTTCGGATCTTCAGAAGGAGTGGAGCGATCAGGAATCAAAATTGACATTTACTCCCTTTGAGTTAATTCATAAACGAAAATTGAAGGCGTATACAGATTATCGCTTTCCCCATGAATTTGCTAAAGACTCTGTTCTCGTTTTGAAATCGGGGATAGGCGATATTGAAGAACTTACCATGATGGTGAATGGCAAAGAGAAAAAAATCATGACGCCCGGAGTTATTAACACGTCCGGAATGCTTTCTGTTGCCAACAACCGAATCGTGTGGAATGAATATAGATATGACCCACGTTGGCGCATGAAAACCTACTCCGTTATTGTTGGGTATGATCTGAAAACAAAAGATAGAAAGTTTGTCTCCTTGAATTCGCGCTACGCCTCGGCTGCGCTTTCACCGGATGGAACAAAAGTAGCAACTGTTGAAACAGGAACCGATTATCAAACCAAATTAGTAGTGATTGATTATGAAAGTGGCGCGGTATTAAAAGAGTTTGAAAATCCTGCCAACGATTTCATTTCGATGCCCCGGTGGAGTGAAAATGGAAACGAAATCATTGCATTAGCTACTAACCGGCAAGGGAAGGCACTAATAATCATTGATTTTAAAACAGGGTTAACAAAACCTGTAACTGATTTTTCTGATGAGAACATTGGATATCCGGTTCCTTCCGGAAAATATATTCTTTACAATTCTCCATTGACAGGTATTGATAATGTGTATGCATTAGATACTTTCTCAGGTCTACGTTACCAGATTACGTCCAGTCGGTATGGGGCTTACAATCCATCGGTAAGCCTTGATGGAAAATTAATGTATTACAATGAGCAAGGTAAAGATGGCATGGATGTAGTGAAGATTCCGTTTGATACCGCATCATGGAAACCGGTTGATGGGGTTGTTAAACAGCCAGATATGTTCGTTGATCATTTAGTGGAACAAGAAGGACAACCCGATTTATTAGATAACATTCCAGCTCAAAAATATTCTATCAGCAAATATTCCCAACTTACTCACCTGATCAATCCGTATAGTTGGGGTGCATACATTGATAATTCCCTAACGGAAGTGAATGTGGGTATCACTTCGCGGGATGTTTTGAGCACAACAGCTCTTAGTGCCGGATATTTATTTGACATCAATGAACGCACCGGGTCCTGGAATGCGGGCATCAGCTACCAGGGATTTTATCCGATCATTGATGTGAACTTTTTGTCAGGAAATCGTTCGGTCAACGAAGGTGATCTTGAGTATGATAAAATAGTTGGAACCGACACTACAACGGTTGTAGAGAATCTTACTTTTGACTGGAAGGAACGAACTGTAGAAGCCGGGTTACGAATTCCATTAATCACAACGAGTTCTCGATTTCTAGGAAGTTTTACTGTAGGCAACTATATAGGCTTTACCAAGATATCGGAATTTACCAACAGCCTGGATGGTGGCGGTCGATTATTACCTGCCAACTACCCACAGTACTTCTTTCGTAACTATGCAGACGGAGGTGATCTGATTTATAATCATTTCTCGATGTCGGCCTATCGTTTATTGAAACAAAGTAGAAGGGATATTAACAGCAAATGGGGGCAGGCTTTTTTTCTCGATCTGTATGGAACTCCTTATAAAGGAGATTATAGTGGAAGTTTGTTTGCTTTTCAGGGCCGGCTTTTTTTTCCTGGTTTCTTTAAGCATCATTCCTTCTGGGGATATTGGGCTTATCAGAAAACGGATATTGCGGATGTACGTGTAAACACCGGAGAAGGTCTTGACAATTATACATTCAGAAATCAGATACCCCTGCCTCGAGGTCAAGCGGTAAGCAGGTTTCAGAATTTTTATTCTATGTCAGCAAACTATGCGTTGCCCATCTGGTACCCAGATTTAAATGTGGGACCTCTGGTTAATGTGCAACGGGTGCGCGCTAATGCATTTCTGGATTATGGTTTCGGGAACAGTGAAATAAATCAACAGGTTATAAATCAAAGTTATTTATCAACAGGGGTAGAGGTAAAATTTGACATCAATGTGCTGCGGCTGCTTCCGCAGTTTGATATTGGATTTCGCTACGCTTATGGCATTAGCCCCTCAGCAAGCAAGTTTGAGTTGTTGTTGGGTACACTTAATTTCTAACCAAAATAGAGAACCAGAAAGCGCTTGAAAATCGCACAAATAGGCCTATTTTTGAACTTCAACTACTAAAAATCGTCACATAATCTAAATCGAGATGGCAGAGATCGTACAGATGCCTAAAATGAGCGACACCATGACCGAAGGGGTGATTGCAAAATGGCATAAAAAGGTGGGTGATACAGTGAAATCGGGAGAACTAATGGCCGAGATTGAAACCGATAAGGCAACCATGGACTATGAGTCGTTTCATACAGGAACTGTACTACACCTGGGTGCAAAAGAAGGCGAAGCTGTTAAAGTAAATGATGTGCTTGCGATTGTGGGAAATAAAGGTGAAGACTTTTCTAGTCTCTTGACAGGTAGTGGCAATTCTACAAAGGCTGTTGCCAGTGGTAAATCTGAACCTGTTAAGGAAGAACCTGCATTGGCTGTAGCCGAAGCGACCATCGATACTTCAGGTATCAAAGCAGAATTGGTGTTTATGCCAAAAATGAGTGACACCATGAACGAAGGTGTGATTGCTGCCTGGCATAAGAAGGTTGGTGATAGTGTTAAGACCGGTGAATTGCTTGCCGAAGTTGAGACAGATAAAGCCACCATGGAATATGAATCGTATAACACAGGTACCCTACTCTATATAGGCGCAAAAGAAAAAGAAGCTGTTGCTGTGAATGGCGTGCTGGCCATTATAGGTGAGAAAGATGCCGATTGGCAAACCTTGTTGAAGGCACATCAAGCTAAAGCATCGGGTGGTTCTAAGCCTGCTGTTGCGGCAGAAAGTAAACCAGCAACAACTCAAACTCCGGTTCAAACCACTTCTAATGGTTCAGCTTCGGAAGCTAACGGCCGGGTGAAGGCTTCACCGCTGGCCAAGAAGATGGCCAAAGACCTGGGCTTTGACATTAGTAAAATTAAGGGAAGTGGTGAAGGCGGTCGTATTACGAAACAAGATGTAGAAACGTATAAACCATCGGCAAGTCCTGCAGGAGGCTCAGCAGCTAAAACTTCTTCACCAGTTGTGTTACCTAAGGTGGTAGGAGAGGAAAGTTTCGAGGAGGTAGCGGTTTCGCAAATGCGCAAAACTATTGCGCGCAGGTTGGCCGAAAGTAAATTCTCGGCACCGCATTTCTACCTTACCATGGAGATCAACATGGATAAGGCAATTGAAGCACGAAAGAGCATCAATGAAATTTCTCCGGTAAAAGTTTCTTTTAATGATCTTGTTTTAAAAGCAACTGCCGCAGCGCTCCGTCAAAATCCAGATGTGAACGTGAGTTGGTTGGGTGACAAAATGCGCAAGAACCATCATATTCATATTGGGGTTGCCGTAGCCGTAAAAGATGGATTGGTTGTTCCGGTAGTTCGCTTTGCAGATAATAAATCGTTATCGCACATTGCGGCTGAAGTCAAAGATCTTGCACAAAAAGCGCAGGATAAAAAATTACAACCCAGTGATTGGGAGGGGAGCACATTCACCATTTCTAATCTGGGAATGTTTGGTATCGAAGAATTTACGGCCATCATTAATCCTCCCGATGCTTGTATTCTCGCTGTTGGCGGAATAAAAGAAACTGCTATTGTTAAAAACGGACAACTGGCTGTGGGCAACGTAATGAAGGTAACTTTATCGTGCGATCACCGGGCTGTGGATGGTGCGGTAGGATCAGCATTCCTCAAAACGTTGAAAGGACTTTTGGAAGATCCGGTAAGGATACTGATTTAATCCTGGCTAATGCAAAAGGTAAGAACACCAATAACAATCGATGGTAAAAGTCGTTTCACGGTTGAAGAGTATATTGCCTTTGAAAATAGTTCTATCGAAAAACATGAGTTCTATCAAGGCGAAATATTTCCTTTGAATGAAGGCACAGATATGGAAGTAGAAGATCCGGAGGCTGCTTATCATAAACGACTCATGACCGAGGAAGAATATCTTGCCTTTGAAGATGCATCTGAGCAAAAGCATGAATATTTTCAAGGCGAAGTGTTTGCCATGGCCGGAGCCAGCGATCAGCATAATGAAATATTTACAAACCTGTTTGGTGAGTTGACTTTCCGTCTAAAAAGCAAGAAGTGTCGGCCTTATGGAAGCGATAAGCGCTTAAAAATTCCTCAAAACCGACTTTACACATATCCTGATATTTCCATTTACTGTAATACAAATACACCTTTTGAAGCAGCGAACTCCTCACAAGAGCCTACCGTGTTGATTGAGATTTTATCTGAGAGTACGAAAGATTATGACCGGGGCAGGAAGTTTAAGTTTTACCGCGACATAGGAACATTGAAAGAATATATTTTAATTGATTCCGAATCGATCAGTGTTGAAAACTTTCGACTTAATTCTTCTAACCATTGGGAACTGGAAGAGTTTAAGTCGATTGAACAAAACCTAGTGATTGCTACATTAGACATCGTGATTCCGCTTAGTGAAATTTATGCCCATACTGAACTGCGCTAAATGATTGAAATACATTCTACCACCATTCTTGCCGTACTTCACAATGGAAAAGTTTCTATTGGTGGTGATGGGCAAGCCACGATGGGAAATACTATTGCTAAAAGCAATGTGAAGAAGATTCGTAAACTACAGGAAGGCAAAGTGATTGTTGGTTTTGCCGGCTCTACAGCCGATGCCTTTACGTTGCTCGACCGCTTTGATGAAAAACTCAACGCGTATGGTGGCAATATGAAACGTGCGGCTATCGAACTTGCGAAAGACTGGCGCATGGATCGGTTTCTTCGCAGACTTGAAGCCATGTTGATTGCAGCTAATAAGGACGAGATTTTGGTAATCTCCGGAACAGGAGATGTTTTGGAACCTGATAACCAGGTTGCAGCCATTGGATCAGGCGCAATGTTTGCGCAAGCCTCCGCATTGGCTTTGAAAAAACACGCACCCCACTTATCGGCTGAAGAAATGGTACGAGATAGCCTGAACATAGCGGCTGATATTTGCATTTACACCAATCATAATTTAGTAGTGGAGAGTTTATGATGAGATTTTTACGATTAATTTTAGTCGTATTCATATCATTCAATTGCTTAAAAGCGCAACACTCCGATATTTTCTCCGCAGCTCAATTCTCAAAAGGAATTTATTTTACTTATTCAGACTTTAAAAGCAATACTCCTGATACCTTGGTAGATTTTACAATCGAAACAAGCAAGAAAAGGAGCCATTCACTTTTGAATAATGGATTTTTTAATCAATTAAGGGAGGAGGATACAGTGCAACTAGTTTTTTATTTGCGAAATAAAAAGGGTAAGCTCATAAATCGTGTTTATGGGTTTTCGGATGGAAAGGCTTTATACATTAATTCTGCTTTGTACCAAAATCATAGTGACTATTATTTGCGTGTCCTTGAGGTCGGTAAAATTATGCTCTTCAAAGACCCCATTATGAACATGGCAGAAAGTGTTAACAATACTGTCCTGCTGGGAGCATTGGGCTTGCTTGCATCATTAGCCAATAATGCAGATACTATCGTATTATTTTATCAAGATGAGGGAGTACCCTATTTACTTAGTGAGAGAACATTGAAAGCCATATTAAAACAAGGAGATCAGGACCTATATTCAAAATTTATGTCTATTGAGAAAGCAAATCGGAATAGTGTATTGGAAAAGTTTGTTATGGAATTTAATAACCGCCACCGATAGATTACTTGACCTTCCTTCCTGGTATGACACCGCCATTCTGATACAAAACTAACTTTTCAACAACGGCTGTGCTGTCGCTGATAAACTCAATCTGGGCAGGGACAACCTTCAAATAGAATTTTGTTTCTGATTCAGCATAGATGGCAGCCTTCGGTTGGCCTGTGGCCTGTATCGAGAGTTGATCTTTATCAAGTGTAACTTCAATGTTGAACCCGGGGGAGAGTTCATACGTCCCTACATATTTCTTCAAAGTTTCTTCAGTGACTGAAAAAGGTTTCTTTAATTCTTTCAAGGCTAACTTTTCGTCCAGCAAATGAAATCCTAAATCATCGGCACCAGTCGTTGAATTAGTTAATATCACCACGGCTTTATTTTTTGTTTTGTCAAATCCTGCAAAAGAACGGAAGCCTCCGGTGCCACCGTTGTGCCAAACTATATTTTCATCGCGAATGTGCCAGCCATAACCAATTTTCATTGAGCCGGCATCGGCACGAGCTACATGGGTAAGTGCAAAAGCCTGGGAGAGTTGTGTATTGGTGGATGTTAATTGAGCGATCAAAAATTTCATCATGTCTTCTGCATTGGAAATTATTCCTCCTGCACCGGTCAGTACACTTTCATTATCCCACGTCCAGGCCTTTACCGCGTTTTTATCAGAATACCCGATGGCTAGTAGTTTATCATTACGCATGCCACTTACGAACGTGTGATTCATTTCAAGTGGCTTAATGATTCTGTCAGTGACAAGTTTGGGATACGGCTTTTCTTCTACCCGTGTTATGATATAGCCGAGCAACCCCATACCTAGATTAGAATATTCATATTCACTGCCCGGATCGCGTGTGAGTTCAACATTATTCAAGAATAAGGTAAGTGCGTCTTCGCGATAGTCTATGTATGGATTGTTGATATCAACAGGTGTAAAATTTTTGGGCATTCGTGGCAATCCGGAGTGCGCAGTGGCAAGATGTTCTATGGTTATAGCCTTGCCATCCTTTTCAGGGAGCACTGCTTTTGAGGGCAAATACTTTTGCGCTTTATCTGAAAAGCTGATTTTATTTTCAAGACTTAGCAAGGCTGCCAGGCTGGTGGTGAATACTTTTGAAATAGAACCGATTTCAAACAGAGTTTTAGAACTCACTGGTTCATTTTTCTGAATATCCGCAACCCCATAAGCATAATAGGTGATCTTGCCACTCTCATAGATTCCTACTACAATACCTGGCGTTTCCTGGTATTCGATACGTTGTTTTATTTTTTCGTCTACGGATTGTCCATAGGTAATGGTTGCCAGTAGCAGTGAGAAACTTATTAATATTAAACGCATAAATTATTCAGGTTTATTTTCTGAAGGTTCCAATAGCTCGGGCTGAGGTTTTTCGATCGGTGTATCTTCAATCAAGATAACGAAAGCTTTGAGATGCCGGGTATGAGACAAAATGATCTTAAATAATCCTAATGCTGGAATAGCCAGAATCATACCTGCAATCCCCAAAATTTTTCCACCGATCAATAATGCAATAATGGCTGCCAATGCATTGATGCTCACCCTTGAACCTGTAATTCGAGGGGTAATGAAATTGCCTTCCAGAAACTGTACGATTGAAAAAATGATAACCACACCAATTGGATACCACAAACTATCTTTGGTGAGAAAGGCCATTAACACGGGCAACGTAGCGCCAATAAAAATTCCAACATAAGGAATGATGGTGAGGATGCCGGAAATTATCCCAAAGAATATGGCATGGTCAATACCCAATGCCAGGAGCCCTACGCTGTTTAGTACGGCAATGATGAGGGTTACAAGCAACAAGCCAGAGGTATATCCCTGAACAACATTTTCAACATCTTTTTTCCATAGAATTTCATCAGTATCCGGGAGGAGTTCGAGAATAAAGGCCCGGAAGCGATCCCGATAGATCAGGAATAGAAAGATATAAATTGGAACTTGAATAATGAGCGAGATAATATTGGTGGTAGCGGATAACAATTCGGTAGCATAGCTACTTAAGGTGGTGATTCCGTTTTTCAACAATTGATTTTGCTCTTTGGCACTCATATCAAAGGTTTGCTGAAGTGTGTTACTGATTCTATCTATCAAAGCATTGTATTTGGACTCCAGGTTGGGTAAGTCCCGAACGAGAGAACTCATTTGATTGATCGTTAACCAACCCAGCGAAACAAAAAGAAGAAAGGCAACTATTAACACCAATGTGATCGAAAGTGCGCTGGACAATTTTCTTTCTAAACGTTTTACAGCCGGTAATAATACAATGGATAGAATCGCGGCAATCAGAATAGGTACCACAATTTCTCTTGCCAGGATACAGGTGGCGATGATAATAGCGGCTACTACCAGCAATTTATAGGAGTAGTCTAAGCGGTTGAAAGATTTATTTTCCATGGGGTTAGGTTAAGCCTGATTAATTGCTTCTAAAATAATGGCGCACCCTTTTTTTATTTCGTCTTCGGTGATGGTTAACGGGGGTGCAATTCTAAAACTGTACGGATGCGAAAGAAACCAATAACAAATCACTCCGTGGTCTTTCGCATAGTTGACAATGTTGTTGACAACTGTTTCTGATTCAAAGTCAAACGCAAACATCAACCCAATTCTACGCACTTCTTTGATTTTCGGATGCCTTACTAACTGTTCAATAAGTTTACCCTTACTTTCTACATTAGTTAGCAGATTCTCTTTTTCAATTACCTCCAAAGTAGCAAGTGCGGAAGCACAGCAAACCGGATTTCCGCCAAAGGTAGTAATGTGACCTAATAGGGGATCGTGTGAAAGTGACCTCATTTTTTCTTCGGAGCTAATAAAGGCGCCAATGGGCAAACCGCCTCCAAACGCTTTGGCAAGGGTGAGTATATCCGGCACAATATCAAAATGTTCAAAGGCAAATAACTTTCCGGTCCTACCCATACCGCATTGAATTTCATCGAGGATAAGCAGTGTTCCGGTTTCATCACAACGTTTTCGAACTGCCTGCAAATACGTTTTGTCTGGAATCCGAACCCCGGCATCACCCTGTATGGTTTCCATAATGACACACGCAGTGCGCGTAGTAATCTGATCGAGATCAGAGATTTTATTGAAATCTATAAATCGAACATCAGGCAATAGGGGACGAAATGCTTGCTTCTTTACTTCATTACCCGATACGCTCAATGAGCCATGTGTACTACCATGATAGGATTTGCGGCACGAAATGATTTCGGTTCTGCCGGTATAACGTTTGGCTAGTTTAAGCGCGGCTTCGTTCGCTTCGGTTCCGGAGTTTACAAAATAACAACAGTTTAGCTGTGCGGGTAGAAGACTCGTTAATTTTTTAGCAAGCTCATTGGATGCACTTTGTATATATTCTCCATACACCATAACGTGCATGTGTTTGTCAAGTTGATTTTTGATGGCTTGCATAACGTGGGGATGTCGATGCCCCAGTGCACTTACTCCGATACCTGAGATCAGGTCCATATAGGTTTTGCCATCCGGACCATACAGGTAAACTCCTTCAGCCCGTTCAATAGGAATAAGGAAGGGGTAAGGCGAAGTTTGGGCCATTCTATGCAGAAAAACTTCCTGAGAAAAATCCATAAGACAAATCTACAACAGGATTTGAAACAGCCTAAAAAAGAAAACCCCCGCAGTTTCCTGCGGAGGCTTTACCAAACACCCTGTCTTTAAGATTTTATTTTCGTGCTGGAGTCTGAGAGTTTAAATCAGTCTCCAGGTGAAGTTTCGTTTTTATTTTTTGCTGGCTGGCAGGGTCCGTGGACAATGCAAATAAGATTCCGCCTAGAATAAACGCAATAAGAATCAAAAACTGTTTCATTCTGGTATTGATACTGACGTTCGACATGCCCCGCATTCCCATAATCATCATGTTTAATCCTGATTCAAATGTGAGTGCTTTGCATTTAACATTTTGACCAATTCCGGATCAAAACATACATCCGTAAAAAAATCTACGAGGTAAGGTTTCGTCTTATGAATATCAGAACGTATGCGTAGTGTGTTGATTTTCAATCTTCTGCATTTAATGATGTGTTTTTTTTATGAATATATGGCTGATTTGTCTGCCTTCTGACTTCCTGCCGGGATTGTATTTTCTTTATTTATGGTCACAATTAAACGCATGAGAAGTCGAATCCTATACTTACTGGTTTTTTCACTACTGGGTGGTTGCATAGGCGTAGATTATGAAGACGACCCCATTGTTGGAGAACGTATTGAACTTGATCTTGTACAAGTTCCCTTGCGTGTGGGTGATACCCATCAGGTAACGGCTATTTTTTATGATCAATATGGGTTACAAAAACCAACAACTTTTGTTTGGACATCATCCCAGCCACAAATAGCAACGGTCAATGAAGGTGGCCTGATTACAGCTCAATCGGTTGGGCAGGCATCTGTTGTTGTAACGGCCAGTGGAGTGGAGGCAACAATTTCTGTTAATGTAATTTTAGATGAGAATCAGGTTGCTTCAGTAGTTATTTCATCACCCGCAAATCAGACTTCCCTGCGAATTGCGGAGATGGTATCGCTTTCTGCAGTGGTCAATAACATTGACAATGAGCCTTTACCCGGCAGAACCATCGAATGGTTTAGTGAAAACTCAGCACTTGCAACAGTGAATCAAAATGGTGTCGTAACGGGCACCGGTATAGGTATGGTGGATATTCACGCCAAATCAGAAGGAGTAAAAAGCAACATCATAACGTTTTCGGTTGGGCAGGGGCTAACCGGAAATTTTATAGCTGCTGGTGGTTATAAGGCAGTGGGCATGGCTACCTTAAGTGTTATGGATAACAAATTGATCTTGCAATTAAGCAACAACTTTGAAACAAGCTTTGCCCTCGGCACTTTCATTTACCTGGCTAACTCAACAAACGGAGCGCAAGTGAGGGCCAGTGGACTGGAGATTGCTCAGATCTCAACCAATGGTGCTAAAACGTTTGATATTTCTGCCATCAGTCCAACAACCGGCTTGCTCGACTATAAATATGTTATCATCTTATGTAAACCAGCCAGTCTTACGTTTGGCTATGCTGAATTAAAATGAAGAAATATATTGTTGTAGTTTTTGTTTTCATTGCTGCACAAACTTTCGCTGGAGGAGGTTGGCCGCAACCTAAGAAAAGTGGGTACTTTAAATTGTCTCAAAACTTCATTCGCTCGCCTTTCTTTTTTGCGCCTGATGGTAGCATCGTGGATATCACCACTATTCAATTATTTACAACAAGTGTATATGGTGAGTATGGATTTACTAACCGGCTAACCGGTTTGATCTATTTTCCATTTTTTGTCAGGAATACGCTGAATGAAATTCAATACAATCAAAGTGGAAACACGGTGCCAGGAGATGCATTTCAATCCATGGGCGATACGGATATCGGTATAAAATATGGTTTGATTGTTAATAAACCCATTGTGGTTAGTGCTTCATTAATTTTCGGATTGCCATTGGGCGAACCAGTAGGTGGCTCAAGCCAGATTTTACAAACCGGAGATGGCGAGTTTAATCAGATGATAAAATTCGATGCGAGCTATTCACTTTATCCGAAGCCTGTTTATGTTTCGGGGTATGCTGCCTTTAATAACCGAACGAATGGTTTTTCGGATGAAGTACGTTTTGGTGGCGAAGTTGGAGTAACACTTAAAAAATTTATACCCATTCTTAAATTGAATGTTGTTCAGTCTCTTTACAACGGCAATGCTGAAGAAGCGCAGAACGGAATTTTTTCTAACAACACGGAATATGTTTCTCCAACTCTTGAGTTGAACTATCAGTTTACAGACAAGACTGGTATCTCGTGTTCGGGGGGCTTTGCCTTTGCAGGAAAGAATATACTGGCTGCTCCTAACTGGAGTTTGGGTGTTTATTGGAAGCTCTAAACTGTTCGCAGCTCAATGGACGCGGTGAAAAAAAAAGGGCGTCCCTCTGGGCGCCCTTCTCTGCGTGTTTTACTTAATCACACCTTAGCTAATTCCTGAACTAAATCAATCAGTTTGTTAGAGTAGCCCCATTCGTTATCATACCACGCCACTACTTTCACAAACTTATCATTCAGCGCAATGCCTGCTTTTGCATCAAAGATAGAAGTGCGGGCATCGCCTATAAAATCAGTTGATACTACATCATCTTCTGTATATCCCAAAATTCCTTTCAGTTCACCTTCGGAGGCATCCTTCATCGCTTTCTTAATATCTTCATAAGAAGCAGCCTTTTCCAATTTCACGGTAAGGTCAACCACGGAAACATTGGCAACCGGCACGCGGAAGGACATACCAGTAAGTTTGCCTTTCAATTCAGGAAGTACCAAGCCTACTGCTTTTGCGGCACCAGTTGAAGATGGAATAATGTTTGAGAAACCGGCACGGCCACCTCTCCAGTCTTTGGCCGATGGACCATCAACAGTTTTCTGTGTTGCCGTTACAGCGTGCACGGTACTCATTAACCCTTCGGCAATACCGAACTTATCGTTCAATACTTTAGCGAGCGGAGCCAGGCAATTGGTTGTACAAGATGCATTAGATACTATGGTATGTTGAGCACTAAGTTTCTTATGATTAACGCCCATCACAAACGTTGGGGTATCATCTTTAGCGGGTGCAGAGAATACAACTTTCTTAGCTCCGGCAGCAATGTGCTTTTGACCATCGGCTTGAGTAAGAAATAGTCCGGTAGATTCTACAATAATTTCGGCACCCACTTCTGACCACTTCAGGTTGGCTGGATCTTTTTCAGCTGTTACACGAATTTTCTTTCCGTTAACGATGAGATTGCCGTCTTTAACATCAACTGTGCCTTTAAACTTTCCATGTGTGGAATCGTACTTCAACATGTAAGCCATGTAATCTGGTTCAACTAAATCATTGATGCCTACAACTTCAATGTCTTTACGTTCTAGTGCCGCTCTGAAAGCCAGGCGACCAATACGACCGAATCCGTTAATTCCAACTTTTGTCATGGTGATTTATTGTTTAATAATTTGCGATGTCAAAAATAGACTTCTCGCCTGCCAAAACCAATGATATAGAGGGTGAGAATCCAACTTTTTTATCGGTTACGTTTGCAAATGCAGTTCCTGGATTTATCTTTGCACCTCCATTTTAGAACGGTCTGTTCGTCTAGGGGTTAGGACACCAGATTTTCATTCTGGTAACACGGGTTCGATTCCCGTACAGACTACCAAGCCTTTGACTTTCAATAAGTTAAAGGCTTTTTTATTTCTATCTTAGGGTCAATTGTTAAGCCCTATATTAGAAGCCGATACCAGACTTTCTCTCTTTGCAGTATTCGTTCCTGGTAATCTTTGAAGCTTAATGGCTCTCCTTTCAAATTGGATTCATGTTCTTTTCAATATCTTCATGATGTGATCACGTAGTGAAATAAATTCTAAAGGATGGAACAAAATATACTTACTGCAGTCTTTTTGCCGCTGGCGCTTGCCTTTATTATGCTGGGCATGGGGCTATCGCTCACTCTTGATGATTTTAAAAGAGTCTTCGTGTATCCAAAAGGGATGATCGTTGGATTGTGTGCTCAGTTGATTGTGTTACCACTAATTGGATTTCTCCTGATCATCGCGTTTGGTGTAACAGGCACGATGGCCGTTGGCATTATGATTCTGGCAGCTTGCCCGGGTGGTCCGACTTCCAATTTAATTACTCACCTAGCTAAAGGCGACATTGCACTGTCGATCAGTCTTACTTCGGTTAGTTCAGTGATAACAGTTGTGACGATTCCAATCATCGTTAACTACTCAATCTTGTATTTTGGAGAGGAAGGTAGTGTGACACTTCCTGTACTGCAAACTATAGGACAGATAATGGGGGTTACGATTATCCCGGTCGCGATTGGTATGATCATTCGTAAACTCCGGCCTCAACTTTCCTTTGCGGCAGAACGGCCCTTCAAGATTGCATCAGGAATATTTTTCACGCTGATTCTTCTTGCAGCCATTTTCAAAGAGCGTGAGAACATTGTTACTTACTTTACACTTGTTGGCCCCATCACAACTTTGCTCAACCTAGCAACCATGGCTGCAGCGTTCGTACTCGCTAAACTTTTCTTGCTACCCGTAAGGCAACAAATTTCCATTTCAATTGAAGGTGGAATTCAAAATGGAACACTCGGAATTATGATAGCTGCGACCTTGCTTAACAATTCTGCGATGACCATTCCGATTGTAATCTATAGCCTCGTTATGTTTATCACGGCCATTGGGGTGATCTTTGTAGGGAATAGGCTGGTTAAGGATTGATTATTTTTAATGATCTTTTATTACTCTGTTAATCATGATACCGACAATAACAGAACGAAACAGGTTTCCTTATAAGTTTAAATTTCTAACTTGAGGCCATGGTGAAGCTATGGTTACTCTTGATTTTGATGGGGATCAGTTCTATGTCGATGGCCCAGTCGGTTGCGTTAAATCCTACAATAACTCCTTCGTTGTTTCAGCACAACAGCCAGATAACGGTTACGTACGATGTAACCGGCACATCTCTGGCCAACCTATCGAATGCATGGATTTGGGTTTGGATTCCCGGCAAGAGTATAGATGCCAAGTATAATGTTAATCCAGCTACGGCCGCAGCCGATCCCGCTAAATTTACAAAGTCAGTTTCCGGTGGTATTACCAAGTTCTCCATTACCTTCAAACCATCCGATTTCTTTTCATCAGATATCGGTTCAGAAGTTCAATTGGGAATGTTATTGAAAGCAAACGACTGGCCCAATGGACAAACTACTGACTATCTAGTCAATTTTGGTTTTAAGATTTCATTGGTAGCACCAACCGTGTTTCCGGTAGCCACGCAAGAAGGAAATATAATTAATATCAATGCGACAGCTCCGGCTTCTGCTAATTTCCAACTGTTCGTAAACGATGTGCTCACAAATTCTCAAAGTGCAATTATGAATTATGCCTACGCGTATGCAGTGCCCGCAACACCGCTTGATGCTTCTATAAAAATTGTAGCCACCGCAGTCACCGGTGGAGCCACCAGCGAAGTATCCTTTCAATACGTGGTTAAGCAAAACAGCCCAGTTGTTTCAAGGCCTGCAGGAATTATAGCGGGTATCAATTACAACGAGGATCCGACCAAAGTTACCTTATGTCTTTGGGCTCCTGATAAAACCTCGGTGTATACATTGGGTGATTTCAGTAACTGGGATGTGAAGTCTGAAAACCTGATGAACAGAGATGGGGAATATTTCTGGAAAGAACTTACCGGATTAACACCCGGACAGGAATATGGATTTCAATATTGGCTGGAAGGAACTTTGCGAATAGCTGAACCCTTTGCGGATAAGATTCTTGACCCAGACGACCAATACATACCAGCGGCATCTTATCCAAATCTGAAACCATATCCTGCTAAGGCCTTATCATCAAATTGGTACGAGAATAGGGTAGCGGTGTTCCAAACCGATCAGCCAGAGTATGAGTGGCAGGTGTCTAATTTTGTGAAGCCAAAAAAAGAAAGCCTGGTAGTATATGAATTGCTGTTACGCGATTATTTTGATCCTGGCAATCGCAATTATCAAAATCTGATCGACACACTTTCTTATCTGAAAAGACTGGGTGTTAACGCCATTGAGTTAATGCCGGTGATGGAGTTTAATGGTAACGAGAGTTGGGGCTACAACCCCACCTTTATGTTTGCACCTGATAAATTTTATGGTACAAAAAATAAACTCAAGGAGTTTATTGATAAGTGTCATCAACATGGCATTGCGGTAATATTCGATATCGCCATGAATCATCAGGACATTCCCAATTCCTTTGCGATGCAGGATTTCAATTTTTCCACGTTCAAACCAAATCCAACAAACCGATGGTTTAATGTAAATCCTACACATCCGTTTAATGTGTTTAATGATATGAACCATGAAAGTTTATATACCAGGCAATACCTGGACACAGTAAACTACTATTGGTTAAACGAGTACAAAATAGATGGGTATCGGTTTGATTTAACCAAAGGGTTTACCCAAACCAATAACCCTAATAATGTCGATGCCTGGTCGGCTTATGATGCCAGCCGGATTGCATTGTTGAAACGCATGTCGGATAAAATCTGGGCGCATTCACCCAATGCCTATGTAATTTTTGAACACCTGGGTGTAAACCCGGAAGAGAAGGAGTTGGCGGAGTATCGTGCTGATGAGGGCAAGGGAATTCTGTTTTGGGGAAAAATGACCGATGAGTATAATCAGAATACAATGGGATATGTGTCGGGGTCGGATATTACCAGAGTATATCATGGCACGCGGGGGTGGTCGGTACCAAACCTGATTGGGTATATGGAAAGTCATGATGAAGAGCGATTGATGTATAAAAATCTTCAGTTTGGAAATTCAGCTACCGGCTACAATGTAAAAGATCTTGCAACAGCCTTGAAGCGAATGGAGACTGCATCTGTTATGTTTTTCACCATCCCGGGACCTAAAATGTTATGGCAGTTTGGTGAACTCGGTTTTGATTATAGTATCAACCGATGTGACAACGGAACCATAAACAATGATTGTCGCCTTTCCATTAAACCTGCGGTGTGGGACTATCAGGATGAAGGGCCGCGCAGAAAATTGTACAAACTCACGGCCGACCTGATTAAACTGAAAAAAGAAGCTAATGTATTTCAGGATGGTGTTGCCACGTTTGCCAGCGACAATTTGATCAAGGCTGTCGTAATTAAAAATAAAAATTACACCGTCACTCCGGCTGACGCTACTGAGATGAGTGCCGTTGTTGTTGCTAACTTTGATCTGGGCACCAAGAGTTACGCGCTCAGTTTTCCGCACACAGGTACCTGGTACGAATATTATTCCCGTACTTCTATTGAAGTGACAAGTCCCGCGGTTAGCGTTACACTGCTGGCTGGTGAGTTCAAAATGTTTACGAATGTGACGCTGGCAAGCTCGTTGATTACAACGGTTAATGAAAGTGCTTCGTTCAGTGTATACCCAAACCCGGTGGGTGACTATATAGAAAGTGGCGAAGCGCTGGATCAGCTTTCGTTGGTCAGCGTAACAGGGATAAAATATTCCCTCAGCAGATTGAATTTATTCCAATGGGATGTTTCATCAATCCCAGCAGGATTGTATATCGCTGTTTCGGCAAAGGATGGAAAAGTATCGAAGAGTAAAATTCTGAAGCGCTAAAATATTGTTGTTGTAATTTTCGGCCTGTTTCTTTATAATCTTCGATATTAAACTATTTTTTTTATCAGTCCGGATCATTTCCTACAGCGGCTAATCTTTTTATAACAAGTGCCTGTTCACCAGGAATGGTATCCGAAACGGAATAGGCTAATCCCTTTAGATAGATGCCTTCATATTTTTCTCTGGCCAACCGGTTATACAGTTCCCTAAGTTGATCATATTCTCCTAAATCCGTTACTCGCCAGCGTTCGCGCGTATTTCGCTCGAAAAAACTTACGGAGTCATTTTCTAAAGTCAGGTATCCTTCCACTGTAAACTGCTTAGATCTTTTATGTAGAGTATACCGTCTGTCTGTGGTAAGTGGTTTAAAGGAATCGTCACTGGGGAGTAATTCACTTTCTCCGCGTGTTAAAAAAAACATTTCTTCTGGCATGTCTTGTGATTTTTGATACCGCAAGGCCACACTATATTCATACCGACCTAAATCACGCAAGCAAATTCCTACTTCTTTATTATTTGATCCATAAAATGTGGAATATCGACCGTGGCTTGTTGTACCATGCGATAAAGAATCTGACCTAAATGACTCCCGGAGTACGTAATAGGAATCCATCCCCAAGGGGCCAGTCTTTAAGGACAATTCAAAATGAATAGTTCCTCCCTTTGTTAACCATCGTCCTTCATAGGTAGCCCATTCATCTTCAACGATGTTTAAAATGGGAAACAGGATTGTCTTCTCTTGCTCGGTGGACACACATGCAGACATGACCAGGAGTAAACAGAAAAATTTTCTCATTTTTGATTAATTAGTTCAAGACATTTTCTTAACCCGCAACTCAAACACATCCGGCCGTGCATAGTGCCCAATCGGATCAAAGTCCATTTTTGCTTTGATGATTTCACGGTGATCAATTTCAGCTGTTAAGATTCCCTCCTGATCATACAGTGGTCCTGCCAGTTGCTTCCCTAACGGAGAGATGATGCAACTACCACCACTGCTGGGTAGAGAAGGATGTGTTGTTGACAGCGTAGATTTCAATTCTAGCGGATAATGTTCCTGCGTGAGGTATTGATTGCAACCTAATACAAAGCACCGGCCTTCACAGGCGATATGTTCGAGTGATGATTGCCACGTGCCGCGACAATCTGCAGTAGGAGCGAGGTAAATTTCAATACCTTGCTGATAAAGGGCCGTGCGCGCAAGGGGCATATAATTTTCCCAACAAATTAGTCCGCCTACCTTGCCAAGGTTGGTGTCCAACACATTCAGGTCACTGCCATCGCCTTCACCCCAGAGAATACGTTCGGCCGCAGTGGGTTTTAGTTTCCGATGCTTGTGCACGAGTTGTCCTGCGGGTGAAAAATAAAGTAATGTGCAATACAGTGTGTCGCTGATATTATCTTTCTCGGTAACGCCTACCACCAGCCAGGCGTTCGCTTGTTTAGCAGAGCGTGCAAGTAGTTCAGTTTCTGGTCCGGGCACAAGTACAGAGTTTTCCCAATAGCGCAGAAACATTTCTCTGCCTTCGGGTGTACGGCCTCCCACCGTGGTGCCAAAGATTAATCCACGCGGATAGCCGGGAATAAAAACTTCAGGAAATAAAATGAGTGAAGCTTTTTCCCTAGCGGCTTGTGTTGTCAAACTTTGAATCTTATCAACCGTTTGAGCTTTGTTAAAGAAAACAGGTGCTGCCTGTACTACCGCAGCGATAAAAGGATTGGGAGTTTCCATTCAGGAATTTAATTAAGTTTTCCACTACAATACTTACAAAATTTAGCATCCACATCATGGCCTTCTTTCAGGCAATGCGGGCAGACTTGTGTAGTAATTTTTGAGGAATGTTTAAGATGCATCATTTCTGCAGAAACAATTCCGGTGGGCACGGCAATAATTCCATAGCCCATTATCATAATCATGGAGGCGAGAGTTTGTCCCGCAGGAGTTTGGGGTGCAAGGTCGCCATAGCCTACCGTGGTCATCGTTACGATAGCCCAATAGATACTTGTAGGTATGCTGGTAAATCCATGTTCGGGTCCTTCTATGAGATACATGAGGGTGCCGGCAACAATCACAGAGGTAGAAATCGTCATCATGAACACAATAATTTTATACTTACTGGAGCGAAGGGCGATCATTAGATTCTGACTTTCTCCAACAAACCGAACCATTTTCAAGATTCTGAAAATTCGTAGTAACCGAATACTACGAATGACAAGAAGGGATTGCGAGCCCGGAATAAAAAATGCCAGGTAGGTGGGTAAAATAGACAGCAGGTCGATGATGCCGAAGAAGCTCAGTACATATTTGCGCCTTTCCGAAACAACATAAATGCGGGCGATATATTCGAGTGAAAAAATGATGGTGAAGAACCACTCCGCACGGATCAGCCAAACATGAATCTGTTCTCTGACAGAATCCACGCTTTCCAGCATCACCACCAAAACGCTTAACAGAATGCAAACAAGAACAATGATATCAAACAGGCGGCCTTTTGGGGTATCGGCCTCAAAGATTATTTCATACCATTTCAGTCGCCAACCTGATAAATTTTGCTTTGATTTCATGCACACCCTTAGATGAATTAAAATTAACGAATCATTCTGGATTTAAATGAATTCTGGTGTTGAGGTTAGTCTTCATAGTATAAACTATTTGTACCTTGAGCCAATGAAAACAGCCTCGCTCCATGAGATTAAAACCGAATTACATAGCCTCGACCCGGAGACACTGGCAGGTTTGTGTTTACGGCTAGCGAAGTATAAAAAGGAAAACAAAGAGTTGTTGACGTACTTGCTTTTTGAAGCGCATAACGAGCAGAGTTATGTAGAAGGTGTGAAAGCAGAGGTAGATGAACTTTTTACTACTCTTCCGCCTCAAAATCTCTATCTTATAAAAAAAGTATTGCGAAAAATTCTTCGCTTTGTAAATAGGCAAGTGAAGTATTCAGGAATAAAGCAGACCGAAATTGAGCTACGGATTTATTTCTGTTCGAAGGTTAACGAAGCCCACATTCCACTTACCACTGGTACTGTGCTGTTTAATCTTTATCAGCAACAGCTTGCCAAGATAAGAGCTACGTTGGTTAAATTGCCTGAAGATCTGCAATTTGATTATGAGCAGGATCTAGAAAAGATATCATGAAAGAAAGTCAACCGAACAACCCACTGCACGGAATTACGCTTGAAACCATAGTAACTCAGCTGGCCGACCGCTATGGTTGGGAAGAGCTAGGTGAACGGATTCCAATCAATTGTTTCCTCAATAATCCCAGTATTAAATCAACGCTTACTTTTTTAAGAAAAACACCCTGGGCCCGCAAGAAGGTGGAGGACTTATATCTGGAGAGTCTGGAATGATGTGAATCATCGAATGAGATGGACCCAGCCATTTACAACTCCGGACTTGTTGTTTTTGCCAATAAATCTAATTCGATAATAGTACACTCCTGCTTGGGTGCTTCCACCATTCCAACCTGCAGGTACATCACCCGACCGAAAAATTTCCATTCCCCATCGGTCAACAACCTGGATTTCTGCTATCAAAACATCGTCATATCTTTTTGGCGTAAACATCGGATTATAAGCGTCCCCATCAGGTGTAAACACATTGGGCATTTCTATAACCGCATCGGGATATTCTTTAACAAACAAATCCACGACTTCCGACATCTTACTTTCACAATCATCTAGAATTAGCTTTACAGAATACAAACCTGAAACAAGAGGTTTGTAGGTTGATTGAGTTGCTCCGGCTATTGGTGAGTCATTTAAAAACCATTGGTTGCCTTCTGGTGAATCAGAGACCAGCGTAGAGTCGTTGGGTGCATTGCCGATTACGGAAATGTTAGGTCGTGGTGGTTCGATACAAGAAACCCACACTCCATGGGCTTCGGTACCAGCAAACAAATGGTTTCGATAAATCAGCAAGGATTCAATTCCTGATGGAGAACTTAACAGAGGAAGTTGTTCATTGTAGAACGGACTCCAATCAAAGCCATTGGTTGAAGTAAAAATACCTTTGTTACCGGCAACAAAAATATTTTGCTGGTCCGTAGCAAATGAAGTAGTGAGCGTTGCATCGCTAAAACCTTTAGAAACACTCTGCCAGGGTAAGGTTATTGCTTCCCTAAAATAGATGGGAGCTGCGTTTTCTGCGCTTACTAATGTGAGACCTTGAAAGGTTGTTAAGGAAGTGGGTCGGGCTGATGGTGGGATGCCTTCATTGATATAATTCCATGACTGCCCATTATTTACGGAAAAACTTACACCATAATCCGGAGAAATTATAAAAAGTGTATCTCCTTGATCAAATAACTTTTGCTTTTGTACTGACTGTGGTGAGTTGGTGAGCCGCAACCAGGTTCGGCCTATATCGGAAGAAATAAATATGCCACTTGCGCCACCTGCGACTAATTGATTTCTATGTTTAACAAAGCTGGTAATTCGTGCAATGCCAGTCGCCAATGACCACGACCCTCCCTCATTGTCTGACCGGTAGATTCCATAATTCAAGAGTGCTACAAGCAATGTATTATCAAAATATCCGATCGTTGTAATCTGATCTAACGGCAAGCCCTTTGAGATTGAAGCCCAGGTTTTACCCGTATTGTTGGAACGTAATACATCGCCTGTCCTGGTGGCACAAAAAATATTATTGCTAGAAGATGCAAATCCAACAATACGTGAGTTGGTGAGTTTGTTGTAATTACTGCGAGTCCATGGAAATGAATTTTGCGATCTGTAAATTCCATATTGATTTCCTGCAATCAAGGTTGCACCGCTGATGATTAAATCGCGGGCTCCGGGAAGATTTCTAACCTGCTCCCAGATTTTTCCCTGATTCTCAGAGTAATACGCCCGAAATTCATAAGCTGCGTAAAGAATATTGTTAAACTCAACCAACTTGAAACTTCCACCTTCCAGCTGTGCCAAAGACCAGTTTAATCCAAGATTATCAGAAAAAAAAGTTACGCCAGACCGGGCATTGGCAATAACATAGTTGTTGACGGCTGAGATTGAATAAATAGAATTCTCAATTAAGCCTGTATTCCTCTCACTCCAATTCAATCCCTTATCCGTTGATAAATAGATACCGTTATTGGTTGCTGCAAATAAGTTTTCACCAGAGGCGGAAATCGAATTTATCAGGCCAAAACCAGTATTGATCGTTGTCCATGATGTATTTCCTTCAGTCAATGTAAAAAGTAAGCCGGTATTGGTTATTCCAAAAACCTGGTTTTTCACAACAGCTAAAGTGGTTAACGGATTTTCGGTAAGGCCTGCATGTAAAGTGGTCCATTCAGTGAAGGGTGCGGAAGTAGCAAACACACGATTACCTCCCTGTGTAGCAACGAATAGTTTACCGTTTTTCGAAATTGCTAATGAGTTAATAAACGTGTTATCTAACCCGGCATTAAGTTGTTTCCAGGTAAATCCATTATCATTGGAATGGTAAACGCCACCCCATGTTCCGGCAAATACATTGCCGTTGTAGTTTGCCAGTGAAGTTATCGTGCCACCATAAATTCCGTTGTTCGATTCGACCCACTGTGCAACGGCTGAATGGCAGATGAAGGAGAGTAATAACCAAGATGACCAACTACACTTCATGATCGGCAAACTATGTGCACAAATTTAACAAATCTAACGGCCGATTGGTTATAGCATTATTTTCTAACGAATGGAGGCAGATCACTTCTTTCTCGATCATTACAATAAATACCTATCGCTTTCGACTTTGGTTAAAGTATCGAGCCATTTCCTCAATTAAGAACCATAGTTCGTATATTTAATCCCTTCAAATCATTAAACTAATTAACACACATGAAAAAGAAAATCTTTATCGGCCTGGGTCTGCTTCTCCTTGCTTTTGTTGGCTGGGTAGCCTACGGTTTGCTGTTTCCGAAAAGTCCGAAAGCAAGCGCTTCCTTTAATGAGGGTGATGTGAATATTGTTGTTTCCTATTCCCAACCTTTTAAACGTGGCAGAGTAATTTTTGGAGAGGCGTCAACAGGTGCGTTGCAACCCTACGGAAAATACTGGCGGCTTGGGGCTAACGCGCCAACTGAAATTACTTTCAATAAGAATGTCACTTTTGCAGGTAAACCTGTAAACGCGGGTACGTATCGCATGTATGCAGTGCCTGGCGCCCAGTCATTTCAGATTTCATTGAATAGTGAAATTGATTCTTTTTCAGGTGCGGGCGAGCCAGATTATTCATTGGATGTAGTGAAAGTTGAGATTCCGGTGGCTATTGTTTCAGAGACAGAACAATTCACTATCACTTTTGCGAAAGATGCTGACGTTATTAATATGGATTTAGTCTGGGACAAAACACAGATCAGGGTTCCGATTACCATTCGATAGAAATTTTAGCGAATGGCATTTTCAAAAAGAAAGTGGATTCTCCTACCGCTGGGGGTGCTCTTATTCCTGAGCATCACCTATTGGGTCATTGGTAAAATTCAATATCGTCTCAATGTAATGGATGTGGAGGAGTATGAACCAACCTCTACGTTAAGAGTACCTGAACAGAAACTCAAGCATGCTAAGTTTCCCTTCATTGATGTACACAATCATCAGTGGACCATGCCCGTACAGGATCTGGATAAGCTGGTGGCCGAGATGGATTCGTTGAACATGGGCGTGATGGTAAATCTGAGTGGCTTTCGTGGAAAGTACCTGGAATGGTCACTCGACAATGTAAATGAGAATCATCCTAACAGGTTTATTATTTTCTTAAACATAGACTTTGAAAAACTGGATGATGCAGGTTGGCCGCAAGATGCACTTACGTTGCTTGAAGAAGGCGTGAAGCAAGGCGTGAAAGGTCTGAAGGTGTACAAAGGGCTAGGATTGACAGATAAAGACAATGAAGGTAATCGCATTGCTATCGATGATACACGACTCGATCCGATCTGGGCAAAATGCGGTGAGTTGGGGATTCCGATATTGATCCACTCGGGTGAGCCCAATTCATTCTGGAACCCTAAAGACAAACACAACGAACGTTGGCTTGAGTTAAAGCAGGAGCCTGGCCGCTACCGCGATCCAGAAAAATATCCTTCGTTTGAAGAAGTAATGGCTGAGCAACATCGCGTATTTAGGAAACATCCGCAAACAAAATTCATCAATGCTCACCTCGGTTGGTTTGGTAATGATCTTGAGCGGTTAGGAAAATTGTTCGATGAACTACCGAATGTTTACACCGAACTGGGCGCTGTATTGGCCGAACTTGGTCGCCAGCCAAAGTTCGCACGATCATGGATGATACAATATCAGGATCGGGTGATGTTTGGAAAGGACACGTATAAGAAAGAAGAGTATTATACCTACTTCCGCGTGCTGGAAACGGGGGATGAATATTTTGATTATTATCGCAAACGTCATGCACACTGGAAAATGTATGGGTTGGAGCTGCCTGATTCGGTGTTGCGGAAGGTGTATTTTGAAAATGCCTTGCGGGTGATACCGGACATTGACAAGGGCTTGTTTCAAGGCCAGATTAGTGAAATTATCGAATAAAGTGGGTATTTTTAATTTACAATAAGGGTATATAGGACACTCCGTGTCCGATATACAAATGTTGTAGCTCATGCGCTCGGACAAAAGAGATAATTAACAATGGAGAAATTTGTTGCATTCATTTTTATTGTACTATTGACATGTTGTCAAGGCAGACAAGATGTTAATACTGACAATAAAAAAGAGAATCAGACTAGCGACCATTTAGTTGGAACTTGGAATAATGGTTTCGACAGCGCTTCATTCATAATAACACAAGACTCAATTTACGATTTTGAGCATTTCAAGTGGACAACATACACTCAAAATGGAGACACAGCGACATTCTATTATCTCCCAGGCGAAGAATTTAAAACAAGACTATATAAAATTCACGAGGACACATTGATTCATGAAGTTGGAGTTTCAAAAACCAAGTATTGGAGACGCGGTGAACTCACCGACAAATCCTTAAACGGATTTTGGACTGACGGTTCTCGACCAAACGCAACATTTACCATTCAGGGTGACATATTTCGTGACGTTGAGCACGACACTAGGACAAAATTTGTTACGCATGGGGACAGCGTGACATTTTTAGCTCCAGATCCCAAGGAAGTATACAGTGCAAAGATGTACTTGATTCATGCTGACACCTTAGTGTATGAATTCAGTGAAACAAAAACTAAATACTGGAGATTTAAGGACTAATCGGATTATTGAAGCGGACGTTGGAACAGTCCAAACAAATAACGGTAGACGCGCACGAGCTACAACAAAAGCTACATGAAATGGCGGGGGAGGTGTAAGCTACCTTGCACCTGATTGAGAAGAAATAAGAATTGTTTCGATTCGTTTGGAGATAGATGTAAAACTGTTGCCTATCTTAGATGGATAATAAACCAACTACATTATGAAACGAACTGCGACTGCCAATTGGAAGGGGACCGGCAAAGAGGGCAAGGGAGTCTTGTCAACCGCCAGCACGGTTTTGAACAAAACACAATATTCATTTAACTCACGCTTTGCCGAAGGTGTGGGCACCAATCCCGAAGAATTAATTGCGGCTGCTCATTCAGGTTGCTTTGCCATGAAACTTAGTTTTATTTTGAATGAAGCTGGCTTTACAGCCGATGATCTCACCGTTACGTGTGCTATTAACTTTGTTGATGGTGTGATTACAGGAAGTCATCTCGATCTTAAAGCAACTGTACCAGGTATTTCGAAAGAAAAGTTTGATGTCAGTGCGGCCGATGCTAAAGAGAATTGTCCGATTAGCAAACTTTTGAATACAAAAATCACCCTCGAAGCTGTTTTGCTTTAGGTATTATTCCGTCAATTCTGTGACCTGAATTCCTTGCGGATGAACTCAACAAGTAATTCAGGTCTACAGATTACTTATTTAAAATCCGAACGAAAGTCCGGCTGTCAATCCAAAAGCACTGTTGTTAACATTTCCATTGGCTATGGTTATATCTGATAAACCATGCGTGTAACGGGCATCAATAATTAAATAAGTTTCGGTTGCAACAAGAAAGTTGAGACCCAAACCCCCGGTTACACCAAAATCAAAATTGTTGAAGATGTTCTTATATCCATCAATGGCTACGCGATCGCTGCTACCAACCTTATTGGTTGCACCCGCCAGAAATCCGAAGGAAGGACCTACAAAAATGTTAGGACGAAAATCACCTTCTTTGTTAAGGAAGAACCGACCTATAACAGGTACTTCAATGTAGTTAAGCGTTTGTTTTGTATCAATCGATTCGAACGAAGCTCCCTTTTGAGAATAAAGAAGTTTAGTAGTGATTGCAAAGGAATTCAGGATACTATAGGTCAGGAACATCCCACCAATGGCACCCGATTTAAACTCATTCGTAATGGCATCCTTGCCGTATTTGGAAACGCTGACCCCAACCTCAGGACCAACACTCCAGACCCTGGTTTGTGCGGCTGCCTGAAAACACATCATAAAAGAGAGGGTAGTTACTCCTGTAGCGACAATAAGATTTTTTAATTTCATATAATGGTAAATATTTAGAAACTCTACCAGTTCAATAATTGCGCCTTATATTGGTCTCTTAAACCTGTGAAAAATGCAACCATTGGATGATGGTCCTTAACGTTTGGGGAAAAGGTGTAGAATATTATCCACACTAATTAGATTTGTCTTCTATCAGGACCTATTAAATAAGTGGTTTTTGTTATAATCATCTAATCATATTTTATGAAAATGATCCCCAAATCTCAATTACCTAAAACGGTGGATGAATACTTATCTGCTCTCCCGGAGGAAATTCGATCTGTTCTTATCCATTTGCGGAAAACAATTAAATCAACTGCGCCAAAGGCTGAAGAGGTAATCAGTTATGGAATGCCAGGCTATAAGTATTATGGTGCGTTGGTTTACTTTGCTGCTTTTAAAAATCATTGTAGCTTCTTCCCAGGGAGTTCACAAGTCATTAAGTTGTATGAAGAACTGAAATCATTCAAGACTGCGAAGGGTACCATCCAGTTTACAATTGATAAACCATTACCGGCAACACTGGTTAAAAAGATAGTGAAGGCAAGAATGAAAGAAAATGAAGAAAGATTTATGATGAAAAAGGCAAAGTAGAGTTATTTGTGACACAGTGTTAATCGGAGGTTCTGGTCAACCATGGGTAGATGCCGTTGCCATATTTTTTTCGATCTTTATACATTGATGCAAGAGTTTATCCTGTGAAGAAATTTGTACTTCTGTTTTTATGGTTTAGCCTGCCGGTTTTTTCATTGGCTCAAACTACAGAGGTCGATGATTCTGTGGACGAGCGAGTTTTTCTATTGAAAGATCTGGAGTTCTTTATTGACACTACCAATTTACTGACTTTTTCTCAAATCTCGAATCCCCTTTTTGAACAAGAATTTCAGCAAAGAGAATCCTATCAAAATAAAGATTATCAATCCGGGGCCTCTTACTGGATTCGGTTTTCAGTGAAGCATAATCCATCTGAAAAAGTTTGGTTAGTCGAATTTTACGATCAAACGATTGATTTAATTGAAGCGTATGTTCCAAAAATAGATGGCACTTACAGTCAATCCATTATGGGGGATGGACTCCCATTTTACCAACGCAAGTTTGCGCATAAAAATTTTGAAGTTCAATTAGATCCACATCCTGCCTCTGTGCTGCATTATTATTTCAGGGTACAATCACATGAGTTTGCTGATATCCGCATTGCATTCCGATCGGTTGACAGGCTATTATTTTATGCCCTCAATGAATATTTTCTTTTCGGGACTTTTTATGGAATGATCTTAATCATTGCACTCTATAATTTTCTGGTTTTTCTAGCTATCCGTGAGATTAAGAATATCTATTATATCTTTTATATAATTAGTGTTGCGCTGTATGCCATGAGTTTAGATGGGGTAGGGTTTCAGTATCTGTGGCCCAACTATCCGCAGTGGAATGACTACATGGCGGGCATATTTCTGTACTCCTTAATTTTATGGGCGCTCATCTTTACCCGAAGATTTTTGAGCACCAAGGCCAAAGCTCCCATCCTTGACAAAGCATTGAAGGGGATGATTGTGGTGAGAACCCTCATGTTTGTATTTGAATTTTTCTTCTACCCTGAATTCTTCTCGTTCCGGTTTATTGAAATTATTCCGCTCTCCTTAATTTTTTATACAGGGGTGCAGGTTTGGCTTCGTGGCTATAGACCCGCCCGGTATTTTGTAATTGCGTATGGTTTATTATTGATCGGTTTCTTTTTGCGTTCACTCGTTTTTTTCAACCTTATAGAACTGACAACGATCTCACATTATAGCCTGCATTTTAGTTTTGTCATTGAAATGTTGTTTTTGACTTTTGCCTTGGGTGATCGGATTACCACCTTAAAGGATAATCGTGATCGCGCGTTGCGCAGAATCATTCATCAGCATGAATTGAACATGCAGTTGAAAGACAAGGTGAATAAAGAGTTAGAACAGAAAGTACAGGAACGCACGATAGAGTTAAATCAAAAAAATAGTGAGTTGGCAGAAAGCAACACACGTTTAATCTGGCAAACCAATGAAATCAATCAGATCAATTCAGTGTTAGACCTGGATAATTGGAAACTTAAGAACAAAATAAAGGAAGTGCTGGAAGAGAGGCTGATGGAAAAGGCCATGGACTATGAGGAATTTAAAACCTTGTATCCGGACACGCTTTCCTGTTATCGCTTTCTCGAAGAATTAAAATGGGAGCGCGGATTTCATTGTCGAAAATGTAAAAATGAAAAATTTTTTAATGGGGCTCAGAAATTCTCGAAAAGGTGCTCTCGCTGTGGTTACAACGAATCCATCACAGCATATACGATTTTTCACAACCTTAAATTCCCGATCGATAAAGCGTTCTTTATTACCTACCTCTCGGTTATAGAAAAAAAGACCTACACACTGGAATCCCTGTCATCGATTCTCGATTTGCGGATCAATACAATCTGGGCATTTAAGCGGAAAGTGCAGGGTCAAATTGCTGAACTGGAGCTCAAGGGAAAAAGACCTTCCATTTCAAAGTGGCACGAGGTGGTTCTCACCGAAGAGAATAATTCAAGCCACCTTCAAAAATCACTAAAACAATCAGCCCAGAAGAATTCCTGATTTCGCCTAAAATATATAATGTTTTCAAAGCGATAATTGGATTCCCTAAAATGACTAAAATAGGCCAGTAATCGTTTGAAATCAATGTTTTTTAAGCGTAAAAAGAACCTCTTATTTGCCAGCCTGTAAACAACGTTTATTATCACTTAAAGCCGAAAAAAAGTCTAATGTTGAATTGACTTAAGTAAATTACTTTCATAGAGAAAGGTGATTTTAATGCTTCTCTGGGTGTTTTCTTAGTACAAGTAACTGTAAACCAAAAAGTTAGTATGACAAAAAAGTTACTATTGTTAGTCTTTTTCTTCTTGCCATCCCTACTTATAGCTCAAAACCGCACTGTTTCAGGCAAAGTGTCGGGAGATGATGATAATTTAGGTATACCAGGGGCAAGCGTGTTAGTGCAAGGTACCTCAAAAGGCGTGGCAACTGATGCTGATGGAAATTTTAGTCTGGAGTTGCAGGCCGGAGAAACGGTATTAATTATTTCTTCGATTGGATATAAAACCCAGACAATCGCACTCGGTGATAGAACCTCTATTAATGTTGTTTTGGAATCGGATGCAGTTAGCCTCGAAGAAGTAGTTGTGATCGGGTATGGTACTGTACGAAAATCTGATTTAACAGGCTCGGTTTCGAGTATCCGGGGTAAAGAACTAAATACAGTTCCCTCCATTAACCCCATGCAGTCCTTACAAGGTAAGATAGCGGGTGTACAGGTTGCCAGTTCATCGGGTGCGCCCGGAGCCGGGACTTATGTGCGTATCCGGGGGATTGGAACGTTTAATGATTCTTCTCCGATCTATGTAGTGGATGGAGTGATTTTACAAAATATTGACTACCTCAATTCGGCCGACATCGAATCGATGGAGGTGTTGAAGGATGCTTCGGCTACAGCCATCTATGGTGCTCGTGGTGCTAATGGGGTTATTATAGTAACAACAAAAAAAGGAGCTACCTCAGGAAATAATTTCCCAACCATTAACTTAACAGTTGATTATAGCGTTCAGCAACTCGCTAAGAAAATTGATTTACTCAATGGCCGAGACTATGCCATCGTAAGAAACAAGATCAACCCGGGTACATTCAATAATATTGATGCATTACCCAATACAGATTGGCAAGACGAGATTTTTAGAACGGCTCCTATTCAGAACTATCAGCTTTCAATTGCCGGTGGATCTGAGAAGTTTCAATACTATACTTCATTCGGTTACTTCAAACAAGACGGTATAATTTCAAAATCAGAATACGAGAGGGTGTCATTAAAATTCAACAACATTCTTCATCTCTCAAAAGACGTTCGATTGGGAAGTAATTTATCCTTTACACCTTTTACACAGCAAAACACCAATGGCAACTCAGTCTTTGTTGTTTATCGCGCCTGGCCAACCATCACGCCATTTCAATCTGATGGTTCGTACTCAGAAGTGCCCGGGGTTGGTAATGTGCTAGCCGACATTGACAATACAAATAGCTTTAATAAAGGACTGCGCAGCGTAAACAATATTTATGCAGAGGTTGATTTTCTTAAGGGATTTACCTTCAAAACCAGTTTTGGCGCTGATATTGAGTATGGTAAATCAAGAAGTTATACACCTATATTTTTTGTTAGCCCTCAACAACAAAATGCAACTGATGATTTAGGCAAAGGTTATTCGGATCGCATTGATTGGCTTTGGGAGAATACGGTTAACTATCAAAAGGAAATGGGTGTTCACCGCGTGAATGCGGTTGTTGGCTACACCTTACAGGAGTCTTCTTCTGAAAATGTTTTCTTGGGTGCACAGAATTTATTACGTCCGGGGGAAGACTTTTGGTATGTCAATATTTTCCCTAACCTGGTAAGTCCAAATTTTGCCAATAACTCAGTCGGTTCAAACTTTTCGATGATCTCTTATTTAGCCAGAGCAAACTACACGTATAACGACCGGTATTTGTTTACGGCTACGTTTCGAAGAGATGGTTCTTCAAAATTCACAGAGTCAAATCGCTTTGCAAATTTCCCATCTCTTGCTGTAGGGTGGAATGCCATCAATGAAAGTTTCATGCAAAACAACAAAACCCTCAGCAACCTGAAAGTGCGGGCCAGCTGGGGAACTATAGGCAATGAGAAGATTAATTATCAACGACAGTATTCGCTCGTACAAAATGGAATCAACGCCTTGTTTGGTCAAGATGTATTATATTCAGGTGCTACCTATGGCGTTTCCGGAAATCCCAATTTGAAATGGGAAACAACAGAACAGATTGATATTGGCATTGAGGCAGGATTTTTAAATGACCGGCTTACTGCTGAAATAGATTATTATCATCGCACCACCAGCGATATTCTTATTGATTTGCCTGTGCCGGGTTATTATGGCAATGGCGATGGTGCAGTCATTACCTTTAATGCCGGTGAAGTTTTGAACAAAGGGTTTGAACTAAACCTGGGTTGGAACGGTGAAGCAGGCGAACTGAAGTATAGTGTTGGTCTTGTCGGCACCACAATTCACAACGAAGTATTAAAAGTAAGTGGAACGGGTGAGTCTGATGAGGAGTTGGTGGGGCTATTCAATGGCCGCCAGGTAACACGCACGGTTCCGGGTTTGCCGATAGGTTCATTCTTTGGCTATAATGTTCTCGGTGTATTCCAAAATGCTTCCGAGTTAAATGCCTATCCACACTTGTCAAGTACAGAGGTGGGTGATTTAAAATTTGAAGATGTTAATCAAGATGGTATTCTCAACAGCGAGGATCGCACAAATTTAGGTTCACCCATTCCCACCTATCTGTTTGGATTAAATTTAAATCTTACCTACAAGAATTTTGATTTTACTTCAGATTTTCAAGGTCAGGGCGGTAATAAAATTTTCAATGGAAAGGAAATTATACGACCCGATCCATACAACTTTGAAAGCAGGTATCTGAATTTTTGGAATGGTGATGGAACAAGCAACAGTGAGCCAAGACCCAGTAACGGTGGCGTAAACTATGAGCCCTCCTCACGATATATTTACGATGGCTCCTTCATTAGGTTGAGAAATATTTCGTTGGGCTGTACATTGCCTCAAGCTCTCGTGGATAAAGGAGGCATGAAGTCGGTGCGAGCCTATGTGCGCGTTACCAACTTATTTACCATTAGTAAGTTTACAGGCTATACCCCAGAAATTGTTAGCGGCAATCCCGTTCTAAATGCGATTGATGTTGCTACGTATCCAGTTCCCAGAATATTCTCAGTTGGTTTAAATATGACTTTCTAAAAAAAATGGCAATGAAGAATAGAAAATTATATCAGCTTATTTGGTTGTTCATCTTTATTCCTCTGGCGTGTGAAGATTTTTTAGAAAAGCCGCCACAGGGTGAATTAACTCAATCAAACTTTCCGAGTACATCGGGCGATGCGTTGTTGGCTACTAATGCAGTGTATAACACCATGCGTGAATCTAATTTCAGCTCCGGTCTTTTCCCGTTACACGATATCATGTCCGATGATGCCAATAAAGGCAGCAACCCGGATGATGCGGCAGCATCCATTGGACCTTTCGATCGTTTTGAACATGTAAAGACAGAGCCTGCAATTTTGCGCTGGTGGAATACGCTTTATAAAGCGGTACGAAGAGCCAATGTAGTAATTGAGCGCGTTCCAACCATTGCTATGGATGAAACCCTCCGTAATCGGTATGTTGGGGAAGCCAAATTTCTGCGGGCGTTTTTCTACTTCGACCTTGTGCGTGCGTGGGGTGGAGTACCCATGTTAACTGATCTTGAACCGAAAGTATTGCCACGCAGCAGCAAAGATGAAATCTATGATCTTATTGAAGAAGATTTACTATTTGCGATCACAGCCTTACCAGAAAAAACTCAATATGGTTCGGCCGATATAGGAAGGGCTTCAAAAGGTGCAGCGAAAGCTTTGCTGGCTAAAGTATATTTATTCAGAGGAAATTTTGCAGGCGCAGCCACCTATGCATTGGAAGTAATTAATTCAGGAATATATAATCTCGAACCGGACTTTGACAATGCCAATAGCGTGAGTGGTGAGCAAGGTATTGAGTCCGTATTTGAAGTTGCTGCCTTTGGTGAAGAAGGTCTTGAAAATGGTGGAAACCAATATGGTAATGTGCAAGGTGTGCGGGGTTCACCCAATCGTGGTTGGGGTTTTAATCGCCCTACACTTAGTCTCAGAAATAGTTTCGAGCCCGGGGATCCCCGCCTTGAATCTACGGTGATATTTTTGGGCGAAGTACTTGATGGAGTTACCATCATTGGCGATGGTATTACACCAGACGCTTCCATCGATTCTCATGGCCAGGCTGAAATTGAGAGTTATAATCAAAAAGTCTGGACACCCGGAAACAATGTGCCACCTTCTTTTGGACACAACAGACGCTTTATCAGGTTTTCGGATGTATTACTTATTGCCGCGGAGGCATTAAATGAAAATAATAACTCGGCTGAAGCGTTAGTACATTTGAATCGTGTGCGACAGCGGGCCAGGGAAGGCGACAATGCAATTCTTGCTGACATAGTTACCACCGATAAGGATCAATTACGGGATATCATCTTACACGAGCGCAGGGTTGAGTTGGCTCTGGAAGGACATAGATTTTGGGACTTAGTACGCACCAATAAAGCAGCTACGGTATTAGGTCCGCTAGGATTTATTTCAGGCACACATGAGTTGTTACCGATTCCGCAAACGGAAATCGATTTGTCGCAAGGAGCATTGGCTCAAAACCCCGGCTGGGAAAATTAAAAATGATCACTTTAAACATGTTTAACTAAATAATAAATGAGTATGAGAACAATCAAATGGATGTTGAGTTTGCTGTTGGTTGCCGGAGGGCTCGCTACAGTACTAAATGGATGTAAGGAAGATGAACCACCTGCGTTAGCGCTTGTTAGCATGACTGCAGGAGGTGTGGATTTGAATGGTGCAACCAGTGGAACAAGCGTACCTGTGGGAGCAAGCATAGTGGCTACCTTTAACGTAGCAGTTGATCAGGCGTCTGCAGCTTCGGCATTCACGCTTAATCGTAATTTTGATAATGCTGTTGTAGCTACTACGGTTACGGTAAATGGAGCGGAAGTTACCATCGATCCAACAGATGAGTATTATGGTGGTGCATTATACCTCCTTGATGTCGCTGCAAGCCTAAAGAGTACTGATGGTAAAACATTGGTAACACCTTTTGAGCGTTCATTTACTACCATTGGAACGTTTGAAGTTCCGGGTGCTGTTGCCAAATGGACATTTGAAGACAATGCCAATGATGTGATTGGTTCAAAAGATCCGTCAGCTGGTCAGATTGTTGATATTACCTACGTAGCAGGCCGTAAGGCAGATGCCGGTAAAGCTGCAAGCTTTAATGGTACAACCAGTATCATCGAAATTTCAAATGGTGATGAATTGATGAATAATGGAAATTGGGCCATGAGTTTATGGGTTAAAACTAATTCAGAACTTGAGAAAGGCCAGTTTGTGTTAGGACTTGGTGCATTTTATGGATTTCAGATGGAGATATTTAGCAGCTATAATGGATTTAAATTAGCTGGTTCATATGCTCATACTAATCCTGCGGCTCCTGGTAAGTTTGGTGAAGACCTTTGGGCTGATGGTGAAGGTAAAACGAAAGATAATGGTAACTGGCAAGGATGGACGTTCTCAAAAGACTTTACAGGATCGGGTGGCATGTCAACTGTAATTCAGGATAAATGGGCTCATTATGTATTTGTCTATGATGCAACAGCCAAGACGGGCACTGTGTATCTAAACGGAGAGAAAATTAAGGAGCAGGATTTTGATCTTTGGCCTGATGGAGCAAACCCTCGTTTTACAACGGGTCTAAGCTACCGCGGTGCTGAACCCGATGTTAAAAATGAATTGGCAATAGGATTTATTCAATCCCGTGCTGGTACATTATGGGATGCTGAACCTTGGGGCGGTTATGATCAGCCTGGAGCAAACCACTTTCATGGTTTGATGGATGATCTTATTTTTTATCATAAGGTTCTTACAGCAGGAGAAATCACAACGTTGTATAATTCTGGTAAGCCTTAAGTTTTTTGGGTTAATTGTTTGAGTGGGGGTTTCTGGAAACAGAAACCCCTAACTTTAAAAAAGAAATCGAATGGGAAAGTGGTTTGCTACAACGCTGTTTTTTTTACTCACCTTATCATCATGCTCCGATCCGGAAGAACCTAAAACTCCGCTTCAATTGGGTGAGTTACGTATCGGTACCTATGTACTTAACCTTACCGATCTCACTCAAAATTCTGCTGCACCTGTTAATCAACCCATTGAAGGAAAATTTTCTGCGCCTCTCAATGAAGCTTCTGTTGCAACAGCCGTCAAACTAAGAACAAAAGATGGTGTCGAGGTACCGCTTACTTTTTCCTTTCTCGATAACAACAAAATATTTTCTGGTGTATCAACACTTAACTTACAACCCAACCAGGATTATGAATTGATTATTTCAGATCAACTCACAGGTGCCAATGGCGAAGTTTTCCCTGGAATCACTGTAGCATTTCGAACGATTCCTGGTAACCTGACAGTAACCTCCTTAAAAATTGGTGGCTTCGAAGTGTTAAACACAGCTCCTGTAACCAATGTCGATCAAAACACAACTATTGAAATAACTTTTTCAAACCCCATTGACCCTCTACAGGCAACCACTTCTTTTTTTAAAGTTATACATACCAGCAGTGTGCCACTTTCCTATATTCTATCAGACGGAAATACTAAGGTAACCTTATCATCCACTCAAAAACTTCCTTCGTTGTCGCGACATCAGCTTTGGATTTCCAATGAGCTCAAAGGATCGAACCTTGAAACGTTTAGCCAGTTTACAAAATATTTTTATACACAGGTTGATCCAGTGCCCAAATTTCCAATCATCTCAGATGAAGAACTGCTGACACTGGTTCAACAACAAACATTTAAATACTTCTGGGATTTTGCACATCCGGCCAGCGGCATGGCCCGCGAGCGAAACACTTCTGGCAATACAGTAACCAGTGGCGGTTCCGGCTTCGGAATTATGACCATTATTGTAGGCATTGAGCGAGGGTTTATTACCCGGCAACAAGGAGTAGAACGCTTAGACAAAATTATGGACTTTCTTGAAACTGCTGACCGCTTTCATGGAGTTTGGTCGCATTGGATAAACGGCAATACAGGTGACGTAATACCTTTTAGCACCAAAGATAATGGTGGTGATTTAGTAGAGACTTCTTTCCTGGTGCAAGGGCTGATCACTTTTCGTCAATACCTGCAGCCTACCGATACAGTCGGGAATAATCTAATCAATAGGATCACGAAAGTATGGGAAGAGGTTGAATGGGACTGGTATAGAAAAAATAATGAGAATGTTTTATATTGGCATTGGTCGCCCAATTACAATTGGGAAATGAATTTTGCCATGTACGGATACTTTGAACAACAGATAACCTACTTCCTGGCAGCAGCTTCTCCAACACACAGTATTCCAAAGATTGTTTATACCAATGGCTTTGCCAGAAATGGAAGTATTGTGCAGAACAATACTTACTATGGAATCAATTTGAAACTGGGCGGGTTGTTCCCCTTGTTTTGGGTTCATTATTCTTATTTAGGATTGGACCCGCACTTCTCTGACGACTATGCAGATTACTGGGAACAAAATGTTAACGCATCACGCATCAATCATGCGTATGCCATTGCAAACCCTAAAAAGTTTGTTGGTTATAGCGATTCCAATTGGGGCCTGACATCCAGTGATAATCAGAATGGATATGGCGCCCATTCTCCGGCCAATGATATAGGAGTAATCACACCTACTGCGGCTCTTTCTTCGTTTCCTTACACACCCGTTGAATCGATGAAGGCTTTAAAGTTTTTTTACTATTCTATGGGCGATAAGCTTTGGGGCCCCTATGGATTTTATGATGCATTTAACATTACACAAGGTTGGTATGCCAATTCGTACCTGGCGATTGATCAGGGACCAATTATAATTATGATTGAAAATCATCGCACTGGCTTACTTTGGGATTTATTTATGTCGGCCCCGGAGGTGCAAAGTGCAACTGCAAAATTGAATTTTGTCTATTAAACTTTATAAAATGAAAACGCTCTTCAGTTTTGCTGTTATGATACTGATAGTATCGTGCAGCCAGGTATCCTATAGCCAGGGTTCACAAAAAAAACAAGCGGGTATTGATAGTCGTGTTGACTCCGTGTTGAGTTTAATGACGCTGGAAGAAAAAATTGGTCAACTCAACCTTCCATCGGCAGGTGCTTTTGTTACGGGTGCAGTGGGGAGTTCCGATATTGCCAAAAAAATTGAAGAAGGAAATGTGGGCGGTCTGTTTAATATAAAAACAGTCGCCAACATTAAGGAGATGCAGCGGATTGCTGTGGAGAAGAGCAGACTTAAAATACCGTTGATTTTTGGCATGGATGTAATCCATGGTTATGAATCGGTGTTTCCCATACCGTTGGGTCTGAGCTGCAGTTGGGATATGAACTTGATTGAAAGAAGTGCACGAATTGCAGCTGTAGAGGCCAGTGCCGATGGCATTAACTGGACGTTCTCACCCATGGTAGATATTTCTCGTGATCCTCGTTGGGGTCGCGTATCTGAAGGCAGCGGTGAGGATCCATACCTCGGCTCTCAAATAGCAAAGGCCATGGTAAAGGGATTTCAAGGCGATGATCTATCTGCCAACAACACCATCATGTCATGCGTAAAACACTATGCACTTTATGGGGCGTCTGAAGCCGGTCGCGATTATAATACAGTAGACATGAGTCGTCATCGGATGTACAATGAATACCTGCCGCCATACAAAGCAGCAGTTGATGCCGGGGTAGGAAGTATCATGACTTCCTTCAATGAGATCGATGGCATTCCGGCTACAGCTAATAAGTGGTTGCTCACGGATGTGCTTCGTAAAGAGTGGGGCTTTAACGGATTTGTAGTCTCTGATTATACCGGGGTAAGTGAAATGGTTACTCATGGTTATGGAGACTTACAATCAGTCTCTGCGAAAGCCGTGGGTGCAGGTCTTGATATGGATATGGTAAGTGAAGGATTGTTAACTACGTTGGCTAAATCAGTGCAAGACGGCAAGATTACCGCAAAGCAAATTGATGAAGCTTGTCGTAGAATATTAAAAGCAAAATTTTTATTGGGTCTTTTTGATGATCCCTATAAGTATTGTGACGAGGGTCGTTCAAAAAGTGAAATATTTAATGCGGCCAACAGGGCCGAAGCCCGCAGTACTGCAGCTCAAAGTTTCGTGCTGCTCAAAAACAAAAACAATGTGCTTCCTATTAAAAAGTCAGGAACCATTGCATTGATAGGTCCGCTGGCGGATGCTAAAGAAAACATGACCGGAACGTGGAGTGTGGCAGCCAGATTTTCTGAATCTATTTCGGTGTTAGAGGGTTTGCGAAAGGCGGTGGGTGCTAATGCTAAAGTGGTTTACGCCAAAGGATCTAATCTTGATGAGAATGAAACGCTTGAAGCAAATGCCACGATGTTTGGTAAATCCCTGCATCGCGACAAGCGCTCGGCAGCAGAGCTAAGAAGCGAAGCGGTTCGTATTGCAAAGCGTGCCGATATTATTGTTGTTGCTGCCGGAGAGGCAGCCGAAATGAGTGGTGAAGCGGCTAGTCGTACAAATATTGAAATTCCAGAAACCCAAAGAGAGTTGATAAAAGAACTTCTTAAAACTGGTAAGCCAGTTGTGCTGGTACTATTCACGGGTCGTCCATTAGCTTTAACATGGGAAGAGGAAAATGTGCCAGCGATATTAAATGTTTGGTTTGGCGGCAGTGAGGCTGGTGATGCCATTGCGGATGTCTTGTTTGGTGATGTGAATCCATCGGGAAAATTGTCCATGACTTTTCCTCAAAACGTTGGTCAGATACCCTTGTATTATGCACATAAAAATTCGGGTAGACCATTAAGTGGACCGTGGTTTCAGAAATTCCTGTCTAATTATCTGGATGTTTCCAACGATCCGTTGTATCCATTTGGGTTTGGTTTGAGCTACACCAATTTTACTTACAGCGATATTACGTTAAGCACACGTGAAATAACTTCGGCTGATTCTTTGCGTGTATCCATCAATGTAACCAACACCGGTACCCGTGACGGCAGCGAAGTCGTTCAATTGTATATCCGTGATTTGGTAGGTTCCGTTACCCGTCCGGTCAAAGAACTAAAGGGATTTCAAAAGATTGCTCTTAAAGCAGGAGAAACCAGAACGGTGAATTTTACATTGGGGATGCAAGATTTATCCTTTTATAATCCAGACCTAAAATTTGAAACCGAGCCCGGTGAGTTTCATGTATTTATTGGAGGAAACTCGCGGGATGTGAAACAGGCAGCATTTGTCCTGAAATGATAGCGATGAGGCTTTCTCAAAAGTCAATCAATAAGTGAAATGTTCATTCCGGCCCTTTGAGCCGGAATTTCATTCTACCCTTTCTTATCTGGGATTGCGGGTCAAAGCCTGCCTTTGCCGAAGCGGCTACGCGCAGGCAGGCCCGCAATGACGGTCTGACTTTTGAGACAGTCATTAATTCTTCTTTTTGCTACCCTTGCTTTTTTGTTTACTCATGCCCCCATGCACTGCACTGGTAGAGCGTGGTGGTTTGGCATTATCAGCTTTAAATCTATCTGCGTGCGTTGTCACTTTTGGTTTGTATTGATGTTTGATCTGAATGATTCGAGAGATTCCAAATGCTACAGAAAGGTAAATTTCTCTTCGTTGTCCATATAAATCTGGCGCTCCCGGGTTGCCATTAAAATCAGGTGGGCCTGCAGGACTTTTCAATTCATTGATATAGGCTGAAGTACGAGTGTCAAAAATTCCAAAGTTGGCCCGGCCATCAAAGTTGAGACTCCAGTCATCGTTCAAATCAAAATCCGATCGGAACCCTAATGCAGCAAACAACTGAAAGGCGTTAAATTTATCTTTCGAAACATATACTTCATTATCAAGTTGCGGTACAAATACTCCATCATATACTTGCTCATAGCCCGGATCGGTTGGAATACTTACTCCAACAGGATATCGTAATTTGGTTGCCTGGTCAGGTGATGTTATTGTGAAAGTATCCTCACCTTTAATTAAAAAACTAGGCGTAATAGCGGCTACCAAACTTAGTCTGAAAAAAGACATGTCGTTAATATGCAACTTGAGTGCTACAGGAACACTGAAATAATTCATCTGTACATTGCGCGTACCTACATCTCCACCGGTGGTGTTCTTGATGATAAATTTTTGTCCTGTTTGCGTGTAGTTGGGTGTTAGCAATAATCCATGACCTACCCTGTCATAGCCATAAGCAAAACCAATAGGTGTTGCCCGGATAGTAAACTTGCCAACAAATCGTGGGTCTTTTGCTAAGCCCTGATCAACCGTAAAGGGAAAGTTAAAGCCACCAAATACTCCAAAGGCTTCAATATCCTGAGCGTAGGTTTGAGTAATTATTAAAAATAAAAAGCCAGTAAAAACGGCTCTCATTGCAGGTGTCAGGTTGGGTGAAAAGTCACTTAAATCAATTCAGAAGCCATTTTTTTGCTATTGGCAGAATTACAAATCTAAGATAATTAAACGAATTAACACGGCCTTTAATGCATCACTTGCGGTATTTTTGGCTGGTTTTACCGATAAAAACGACTAAGGGTTTCACAGAAAATTTTGTGCCTGTAGAGCTCCTATAGAAACACTTTTAATGAGAACCTACTAGTGTCTTGAGACCAATCGCATTAATGCCAAGTTGAATAATCAGCATGGAGGTATTGGCACGGGCTGTATCAAACGTAACAAACCCATCGGGGTCAAGTTTCACTGAATTGCGAACTACATAATTCACTTCATCGCCCCAGAGATAAAGTACCCGCAGTGTAAACCCAGGATGACTTCTCTTTTTAGGGTTGGTATAGAACCCTGCTCCTAAACCATAATTCACGCCAGTGTCCTTTACATTGTTGATCACTTCGCGTTGGTCGTCATTAAAGATAAAGTCAATCAGGTTTTTGTTGATCTTGGTTTTAGTATTGTAAAGTTTTAGTCCCACGAGTCCATCAAGAAAGGGTGTTATGGATCCGTGTTCATATTTAGGACGTAGCCTGCCAATTGCATTCCAGGTAAAAACATTGTGTGTAGTCTTAAGTGCGGGTGCCGTGGTGGTAGCTGGAGTTTTTTCCTGACCGTAAGTAAAATAACCAAAATCGAGGCCGATAAGAATGGGTGAGGGTCTGTTCTCTAATAAAGGACTAACTACAAGGCCCGTTCCCACACCAAAACCAAGATTACCAAAGTCGTTATTAATTACCTTCCTGAATTCCGGGGAAGGAATTGCCATTTGGCCCGTCAGATAAAAGTTGATGTATGAAAATTTTAATGAGTCAGAATGCTGGCCATAGGAAGCCCTCAGGCTTGCGCATGAAAGTAATAGGATGAAAAGAAGTTTGGTTTTCAACTCATGCTAAGTTATGATAAACGTTCTGCACATCATCATCTTCTTCCAGGGCACTTACACATTCCATTACTTCATCCTGTTCGGCTTCACTTAATTCTTTGGTTGCATTGGGAATATACTGGAGTTCTGAACTTTTGGGTTCCAGTCCTTTTGACTCGAGAAATTTTGCCATGTGTCCAAACTCGGTAAACTTGGTATACACGATAATTTCTTCTTCCTCCCGTTGAATATCTTCGGCTCCGGCATCAATCAGATCCAATTCCATCTCATCCAGATTTAATTTGGAAGGATCAAATTTAAAAATACCCTTTCGCTCAAACATAAACGCAACGGAACCGGAGTTGCCCATATTGCCGCCATGCTTCGAAAAACGCAGTCGTATATTGGCTACGGTTCGGGTCGGGTTATCGGTTGCACATTCCACAACCACGGGTACGCCATGGGGTGCATAACCTTCATAGATTATTTCCTCAAAATCTTTTTCTTCTTTACTCGATGCTCTTTTGATGGCTGCATCCACACGGTCTTTAGGCATGTTCAACCCCTTGGCATTTTGAATGGCCATGCGCAACCGGGGATTGTTATCGGGGTTGGGTCCGCCTTGCTTTACGGCTATGGCAATATCCTTACCAATGCGTGAAAAACCTTTCGCCATTTTATCAAAGCGGGCGAACATTTTGTGCTTTCTCTTTTCGAAAATACGTCCCATAAATACAGTTATTGAGGGGTAAAAATAGAGCGAGATTCTGACTAGTAAAAATTTAGTTTTCGTCCGTCAGCGAACAAATTCGTTCGATTCGGAACAGGCTCAGACCATCAGGCCGCATATTATGAGCTCTAAATAAGGTTTGACTGATGGCATCAGGATTGTATGGAAGCGTCTGGTTGCCGATGCAATTATATCCAATGATTTGTAATCTGGTCTTAAAACACTAACATATGCTTTTCAACTACTTGAAAATTGCTTATCGGTCACTATTGAAATATAAGGGCTATGCATTGATCAATCTCGTGGGCTTGTCGTTAGGCTTAACAGCCGGAGTCCTCATCATGATTTATGTGCTGGATGAAGTATCCTTTGATAAATTCCACGTCAATAAAGACCGCCTGTATCGGGTCAACACCTCCTTCACAACACCAGAATCGGGCAATGAGGCAGCCAATGAAACCAATGGCTGGCCGATTGGAAAAGTGCTGGAAAAGGATTTTCCTGAAGTAGAAAAAGTACTGTATTCCCGCGGGGCTTCTTTTTTGATGATCAATCAGGGCGATAAGCGTCTCCGACAAAACATTCACTTTGCCTCTCCGGAATTCTTCAGCATGTTTTCATTTCCGCTTTTGAAAGGAAATGCGGAAAAAGCATTGACCGAGCCTTATAGCATCGTAATCTCTGAAGAGATGGAGCGAAAATATTTTCCCCAGGGTGATGCCCTCAACAAAACGTTGATCATGGCCGATACCTTGAACATGGTCGTTACTGGTGTGATGGCAAATATCCCAGCCAATTCTCACATTCAGGCAGATATGCTGATTTCATTCTCTACCTACCCAGCATTGAATACCCAATTTAGTTATGAGGATGGTTGGGGTAATATAAACGTCCGTAATTATATACTCTTAAAAGAAGGAACTGACTTCAATCATTTTGCAATCAAAGCAAAAGATATTTATATGAACCGGGTGGGGGAGATGATGAAGAACTGGGGGGTTTCAGCCTATGTATTGTTTGAGCCTATGACTGATATTTATTTAGAAACAAAAAGTGGAAATGGGATGGGCCCTGTAGGTAGTATCGATCGGATATACCTTGTGTCAGGTATTGCAGTTTTTGTTATTTTATTAGCCTGTATCAATTTTGTTAATCTGGCAACAGCACGCTCAGTCTATCGGGCAAGAGAGGTTGGTTTGCGCAAAGTGGTAGGTTCAACCCGTAAAGGATTAATTGCTCAGTTTTTAAGTGAGTCGTTTGTTCTTACCATAATTTCATTATTTTTTGCATTGGTTCTGATTGGCATTTCCTTACCCTATTTTAATCAGGTGATTGGAAAGAACTATCAACTTTTGTCGCTGGCTAATCTTTCTATTGTGTCTGGTACAATAATGCTGGTGGTGATTGTTTCGATGCTGGCAGGCTACTATCCGGCTATAGTTATTTCGGCATTAAAACCCGTGGAAGTATTAAAAGGGAAAATGCAAACTAGCTCACGGGGAATCATGTTAAGACGCTCTTTAGTTGTTTTTCAATTTGTGATTTCAGTTGCATTAGTTACGGGCACGTGGATCGTATTGGATCAGCTTACGTATATGCAGAAACAAAAACTGGGTTTTGATAAAGATGAAATATTTGTAATCATTGCAGCGCGGGTTAATGCTGCCAACCCACAGGCTTTTGAAACATTTAAAGATCAGTTATCATCGTTGGCTACGGTGAATGGTGTTTCCTACACCAACGCGGTTCCAGGTAACCCAGGTTGGATGGGGCAAGTAGCTTATGCAGAAGGTAAATCGGGTGAGGATGCAGTGAGTGTGGAATACATGGCTGTTGATGATAATTATCTTACTGTATTGGGCCTTGAATTAATTGCTGGCCGAGGTTTTGATAAACTACGGGCGGCTGATTTGAAAGATGGACTAATCTTGAATGAGACTGCGGTGTCAGTGTTTGGCTGGTCGTCACCTGAAGAAGCAATTGGAAAGAAAATCACTTCACCTTCAGGTACTCCACAAGGAGAAGTGATCGGTGTAGTTAAAGATTACCATCAATTAGGACTGCAGCAGAAAATTGGCCCCATAACAATGGCTTATGCATCCCAATACAGCTACCTCTATGCAATAAAATACAAGGCGGCTAACACGCAAGAACTGATAGCATCGATCAATGAATTATGGATAAAAACTTTTCCGGGTTATGATTTTAATTATTTCTTTCTGGATCAGGATTTTGAAAGACAATATCAATCGGAGCAGCGACTAGCTAATGTGTTTGCACTTTTTGCAGGCATCACTATGGTTATTGCCATAATTGGTTTATTGGGACTGGTCTCTTTTATGGTGGTAGCAAGAACGAAAGAGATTGGCGTTCGCAAAGTGCTGGGAGCCGATGTTTTGAACATTGCCGGATTGTTGAGTAAGGAATTTGTTGTGTTGGTTTTGGTTGCCAACCTGATTGCCTTTCCTTTGACCTGGTATTTTGCCAATGAATGGCTGCAGACTTTTGCTTTTCGCATGTCAGTAAATCCGCTGCTCTTTGTTGGCACGATGGTGATGGCGATCCTTTTTACACTGCTGGTTGTCAGTTTTCAGACAATCAAAGCTGCGTTAACAGATCCCGTAAAGGCGTTAAGGCATGAGTAGGATTTTATAGGTTGGAAGAGAAGTTGTAACTTATATCCTGTTTATCACTGATCTATATGGGAATCCGGGACAAGCGCATTGATGTTTATATTGCCAAGGCGCAACCCTTTGCCTGGCCAATTCTTGAACACCTGCGAGAACTTGTGCATCGGGCATGTCCACAGGTAGAGGAAGCCATGAAATGGAGCTTTCCGGTTTTTGAGTACAAGGGGATGATGTGCCATATGGCCTCCTTTAAAAAACATTGCACTTTTGGTTTTTGGAAAGCATCGTTGATGAAAGACAAAACCCTGCTTAAAAACGCGGGCAAAGAAAATTCCATGGGCCATTTGGGTCGTATCGAAAAACCAGAAGACCTGCCGTCCGACAAAGTACTGATAGGCTATATCAAAGAAGCCATGAAGTTGAACGAGACCGGAGTGAAGGTTGAAAAGAAAAAGCCCACTGAGAAGAAGCCTATCATAATACCTGAATATTTTAAAAAGGCCTTGAGCGAAAATCTGATGGCCAAGCAAGTTTTTGAATCATTCAGTCCTTCCAACAAGCGCGAATACCTAGAGTGGATAACTGAAGCAAAAACTGAAAGCACACGTCTCAAACGGTTGGAAACTGCTATCATTTGGATGGCTGAAGGAAAGATCCGAAACTGGAAGTACATAAAGTCCTAAATCAAAGCTTTACCGTCTGTACTCATTTGAATCAACTTATCCGCTCAGCACTTTTCATTGTGTAGTGAGTCAGGTACTTTTATACAATAACCACATTAAGATGAAAAGGCTTGTAACATTTCTATTTGTCCTGTGCTCCACAATTATGTTTGGTCAGAATCTAATCGATTCATCACAACGCGAAATTGTATTCACATCGGTTAATGTAGTGCCGATGGATACCGAGCAAATTCTGGAAAATCAAATCGTGCTTGTGAAAAACGGACGGGTTTCGGCCATTGGTAAAAAATTGAAGTATAGTAAGGATGCGTTGGTGATTGATGCGAAAGGAAAATACCTGATTCCGGGTTTGGCTGAGATGCACGCACACGTGCCACCCAATGATAATCTTGAAGCGCATAAAGAAGTTTTATTTCTGTTTGCCGCGAATGGTATCACTACCATCCGCGGTATGTTGGGCCATCCCAGTCATATCTCCTTGCGCTCAAAAATTAACACCGGAGAAATTGTTGGCCCACGGTTTTATACTACAGGTCCCTCGTTCAATGGCTTGAGCGTGAAGACGGCCGAGCGCGGAGCAGCCATGGTGCGTGAACAAAAAGCAGCCGGTTATGATTTTCTAAAACTTCATCCCGGATTAACGAAAGAAACCTTTGCGGCAGTCTCGTCAACAGCCAATGAAATAAAAATTCCATTTGCCGGACATGTGTCGTTTGGGGTGGGCGTTTGGCGTGCCATTGATGCTGGCTATTCCTCCATTGATCACCTCGATGGATTTGTAGAGGCTATGGTTCCAGGTATTGAAAGCATGGTGGAACAACAGACCGGTTTGTTTGGAATGTTTGTAGCGGATAAAGCCGATGAATCAGTAATCCCCAGGCTGATGAAGGAATTGAAAGAGAACAATATCTGGGTGGTGCCAACGCAATCGCTGGCCGATAGGTGGTTTGATGCTGATTATACCGGAGAGGTTTTTAGGCAAGATCCTGATAGTAGATACATGAATCCGCAAATGGTAAATCAATGGATTGATAGTAAAATGAATCTGATGGCCAATCCACAGTACGATGCTGCGAAGATTGAAAACTTCATTAAACTCCGTAGAAAGTTAATTTATGAATGCCAGCAGGCAGGAGTGGGGTTGCTATTGGGTTGCGATGCACCGCAGGTTTTTAATGTGCCCGGCTTCTCGACACACAATGAATTAAAATATCTGGTAGATGCAGGATTAACTCCGTATCAGGCTTTGCGGACGGGCACTGTGAATGTGGCAACCTATCTGAAGTTAGCCGATGCCGGTACCATCCGACCCGGAGCTGTGGCTGATCTTGTGTTGGTTGGGGGCAATCCACTTACCGATATTACCAATTCTAAAAAAGTAGAAGGTGTAATGATTCGGGGTAAGTGGTTATCGAAATCTGAAATTGAAGCCGGCTTGAAGCGATTGGAAAAGTAGTCACTGGTCACCAGCCGCTTGATTCTGGTTGCTTGTTGTGTGATTGAAATGTCATCACAAACCAGTAACTAGCAACCAGTAACCAGTAACTTATTTGTGACGCTTTTCTCCTTTACCCTCACGTACACTGAAATTGTTATCATTCTTTGTGTTGCCTTACTTACCGGCATGGCAAAAACAGGTGTTCATGGTGCCGGCATGTTATCGGTACCATTATTAGCCAATGTGTTTGGAGGTCAACTTTCGAGTGGTTTAATGTTGCCTATGTTAGTACTGGCCGATGTATTCGGAGTGTGGTACTACCATCGACATGCTTCATGGCACCATCTTAAAATTTTATTTCCGTGGGCCGCTGTAGGAATTGTTGTTGGCACTATTACAGGCACATACATCAATGATCAGATTTTTAAATTAATGATGGCCATTACCATTTTGGTGAGCGTCATAATTATGCTGTGGCTCGAGAGGCTGGGTCAACCCGATAAGATTCCAAAACACAAGTCATTTGCAATAGCCACCGGAATAGCGGGCGGATTTACATCCATGGTAGGCAATCTGGCTGGATCTGTAATGAGCATATATTTATTATCAGTCAGGCTTCCAAAAAATGCATTTATCGGCACAACCGCATGGTTCTTTTTGGTAGTGAATTGGTTTAAGGTTCCATTTCATGTATTTGCATGGCACACCATTTCCTGGAATACCGTTTGGTTTGACCTTGCATTATTACCTCTTATTATGTTGGGCGCATGGTTGGGAATTATTATTGTGAAGGCACTCACGGAAACCATGTACCGTTGGTTTATTATTGTCATGACCATCATTGCGGCCATCGGAATGGTTATTTGATTTTGTAAATTTGAATTATACAAGAACACTATGAATTCTGTCAACATTCACGAAAAATTCAACCTGTTTGCTGAAACCTGGACTCCCAAAATAATTGGTGAATTAAATGGACAGTATGTGAAACTGGCCAAAGTAAAAGATGAGTTTGTGTGGCACAGCCATGAGCACGAAGATGAGTTGTTTATGATTTTTAAAGGTACGTTGTATATGGACTTTCGCGATCGCACCGAGGTAATAAAAGAAGGCGAGATGATCATTGTGCCAAAAGGAGTTGAACATAACCCCCGAACAAACGGTGAGGAAGTTTGGCTTTTACTTTTTGAACCTAAAGAAACTGCTCATACAGGTAATGTGGAACATGAACGAACGGTTCATAACCTGAACTGGATTTAACTCAGTATGATCACGTATAGAAGAGCGAACGCATTCGATCCGGATTTTCACCATTTAATTGTTGATCTCGATAAAGAACTATGGAGTCGGTATCCTGACATCCAACAAAACTTTGCGCCTTTCAATAGAGTAGATGAAAGTTTCCGGGTGATACTTGCCTATGACAAGAATTCACCGATTGGGTGCGGTTGTTTCAGACCTATGAACGAAGAGCGCACCATAGAAATTAAGCGTATGTATGTGAAACTTACCCATCGCAACCAGGGTATCGGTAAAACTATTTTATATGGTCTTGAACAGTGGGCGAATGAAGAAGACTTTTTGATTTCAAAATTGGAAACCGGGATCAATCAGCCAGAAGCTATTGCCGCTTATGAAAAATCGGGATATACCTGGATTCCAAATTTTCCACCCTATGTGGAGGTTAAGGAGAGTATTTGCATGATGAAGGTTTTGTAAATAATCTAAGGGTGTCATGCCGGGCTTGCCTGCCAATTGGTATCTTAGCAAGCAGGCTAGACCCGGCATCCCGTTTTTTGTTACCCAGAAACTGGGTCGCGACTTCCAGCCGGGTTGGACGATGACTGACAAACTTTCGAGATAGACGTAGGGATAGGTTAATATGTATCAAAATCAACATGAAATTCACTTTATTTTTTTGGGTGTTGATCTCTATTCCATCACTAGCCCAGCGTTCGGTTCCTGAACTTGGTATGGTTACTGATTTTCAGAATGACAGCTTACTTCATGCATCTGGTTATCGATACTTAGTTGAGTCTACTAATAAAATTCTTTCACCACGTAATGTTTCAGAAAAACAATTCGAAGAGTATTTACAATCCATTAAAAAATTGAGAGTGCCTCTATTTGCCTGCAATTTGTTTATTCCAGGCGACTTAAAAGTAGTTGGCCACCAAGTTGATGAACTTGCCGTGCTAAAGTATGTAGAAGTTGTACTTCAACGCGCGCAAAAAGCTAACCTTAAAATGATCATTTGGGGCAGTGGCGGATCACGCGGAATTCCGGATGGGTTTGATCACACAAAAGCGAAAGAACAATTTGTAACAATAGCAAAAAAGATAGGTGCCTTAGCCGCTACCTATAACATCACCCTAGCATTGGAAAGCCTCAATAGAACCGAGTGTAATTTTATAAATACTGTCCAAGAAGCACTTGAAATCGTAAAAGCCATTGACCATAAAAATATTCGTTTGTGTGTCGACCTTTATCATATGGTAAAAGAAGGTGAAACGGCTGAGATAATTGGATCAGCAAAAGGATATGTCGTATACTGCGAGGTAGCTGAAAAAGAAGGCCGTACCCCACCGGGTGTTCAGGGCGATGATTTTTCGGAATATTTTAAAGCCTTAAAAAAAATTAATTATAGAGGTATTATTGTAATTGAATGTAGATGGGGTGATTTGGCATCGCAGGCTCTTCCAGCAAAACTCTATCTTCATAATCAGATCAATACGGTATGGAGAAATTAAATAATTGTAGGATGCGTTTTTTGATTTTTAGTGTTCTCCTATGCTCATTCACTGGACTTTCAGGTCAGGATCCTTTACGTTTTGAAAATGAAATTCAAAGTCTGATTGCTGGCGATACTTCAGTAGGTAATCAAAATCTCATCCTGTTTACAGGGAGTTCAAGTATCAGGTTTTGGAGTAGCTTAAAGCAAGACTTTCCGGAACATAATGTTGTCAATCGTGGATTTGGTGGTTCTGAAATGAAAGATCTTCTCTATTATGCTGAGCCGCTGATCTTAAAGCATAAGCCAAAAAAGATTTTTATTTATGAGGGCGATAATGATATTAACTCGGGCACAACTCCGGAAGAAATATTAAGAACAGCTGATGAAATATTAAAGCTTATTCGCGCTCGCCTTCCCAAAAGAGTTGAGATCATTTTTATTTCTGCCAAACCAAGCGTGGCCCGCTGGCAGCTGAAGGAACCGTATCAGGTCTTTAATTCACAACTTAAAGAATGGACATCAAAACAAAAACGAGTGAAATTTGCTGATGTATGGACCCCTATGCTGAATGATAAAGGGGAGGTGCGTACAGATCTTTTCGTTGAAGACAATCTGCATATGAATCAGAAGGGCTATGAAATTTGGACTACTGTTCTGAGAAAGTACCTGTAATTGATAGGCGCTAATATTTCTCACATCTCAATTCTAATATCTCAAATCTACTCATCTCACCAACTGCACCCAACCATTAATTTCTTTCTTCCTATCCTGCGGATAGAGTCTTTCAAATTCTACTTCGGCCCGATAAAAATAGACACCTTCAATCAATAATTGTCCATCTGATCCTATACCATCCCATTCAATACTTGTGGTATTTCCGGCTTCTGAATTGAACTGATATACCGGATTGCCCCAACGATTGTACACCGTGAATAAGACACTTTTTACAAAACGCGGGCAACGAATAGTAACCGCGGGCCCACCGGATTGAGGATTCGTTTCGAGATCAAAGTTTGCACTGAATACATCGTTAAAACCATCTTCATTGGGAGTAAAAACATTAGGTAGCAAATAATAGGGGCAATTGTCGTTGCACAACGAATCGCTTGGCGGACCTTCCTGTCCTAGTGCATCAATAGCCGAAACCTTGTAACACCGTGCGAAGGAGGGAAGTCCTGCATCGATATAAAAAGTATCCTTTACATTTTTTAGCAGTGTAAATTCACTATCAGGAGTGGAAGCAGCACATATGTTATAAGATACAATGTCTCTGCGACAACCCGGCAAATCTTTCAACTTCCACGTAAGTGTATTTGTAAATTCAGTCTGATTGCAGTTATTGGAATTTAGATATTCTTCACAATTAACTATCGAGACTTCAAGTTCTTGTAAGCAGGGAAGTAAATCATTTATCGGATAGGTAGTAATTACCTGGGAATAGTTTTCCTGCAATGAAATTTTAGGATTGCCATAAGTGCCCCGTGTTAAGATCCGATAGGAATATCGTTTGTCATCTTCCAGAGGTTCATCTTTTCCATCCAGATAATAAAATCCATTTTCAGTTACGTTGACGCTGTCGATTAAAATCATCTCCTGCGGATCAGGACTCTCGATCGATCTGTAAATTAAGTGATAGGGTCTCGCTTGCGCTACGTTCGACCACGGCACACTATCGCGCCAGCTAAGTTCAATCTGCTTAACACCAGCAACCGCGCTTAACCGTTCGGATGAAGCAACAGCCGATGTATCTACGGCCACCATACTTTGTGCATTTTGTGGTTGAGCATACAGCACTATCCGGTAGTTAAAGACCTTGTCATGAGAATTAATTCCACTATCCACAAACGTGGTATCGGTTACGCGACCTGCATTTACAATACTGGTGTCACCAACAAATCCACTGGCCCGATATATTTCATATTCATAGGGCTTTGGAAATTGAAGTTCATTGATGGCAAACGGACTACGCCAACTCACCCTGATTTTTCCATGTATTGAATCTGTTTTTTCAACACTTACATTAGTGATCACAGGCGCATCGGCTTCGATAGGCCCAATACATTTTTCGATTGAGACCATACTGGGTGTACTGGCCGGTGCATTGAAGTATGCCAGGATGCGGTAACAATAGGTAGCACCCACAACAAGACCTCTGCCTGAGTTTGTATCTGTGTAGCTGGTTTGTGTCGGATTTACTTCGGCAATTAAATTGTAACCAAAAAACTTAGGCAAACCCGGACTACATAAACCAGGGACAAATGGATAAGAATCTACTTTACGATAGATCTGAATTTTATCGGCATTGTTGCACGCATAGTCGTTCCATTCCAGTTCACCATAGCGTTTCACCAAGTCTAATTCAGTCTTTACCCATTGCGGAGCAGGAGCTACTACTTTTATATTCCAGATTTTAAAATTCACCAGCTTAGGTCCCTCGGGTGGGTTGTCAGTAATTTTAAAAACAACCTGATAAGGTTGTTGCCGCACATGTAAACAATCAGTTTGCCATTGGAAACGTAATTCAGCAGGAGGATCCGAAGCGGTGTACTCAAATGGACGAGGAGAAAAGGTGGCGGGAATTTTTTCAGGTGAAAATGTAATTAGTTCGGAGAATACTTCAATAATTACCGGATGTTTGTCACCATCTAATCCTTTAATCAATTCATCAATCGTAGTACCGGCTTCCACACATACATCAACGGGGGCTACAAGTTCAGGCCGGATGTTTAAACACTCCTCTACAACAATCTGCATGTCGCGTGTGGTTGTACTTAGTTTTCGATAGAGATTAGTAACAGAGTCCTTGCGCCATTCAATAATTTTAAATGCAATGTTGTATTCTCCCAACGTTCCAGGGGCATCCCAGGTCAGCAGGCCTGATACGGTATTGATTGAAAATATAGGCGGACCATTTCCAAGTTCATTGCCCTGGTTGAAGTTTGTATAGAATCGAATGTTGTTGGGTGGTGTATAATTCGCAAAAGTTGTTGGGCTATTTGCCGGAACAGATAGTTCGTACGATAAACTGTCGCCATCAATATCATACGCACCGGGAGTATGAAAAAATGCCGACTCAAAACAAGCACGATCCAGCGGTGGCACAGCAAGTATAGGAACTGTGTTGCACCCATTGATTGGATCTATCGTAAAATTTACAAATGATACATAAGGCACATCATCTGAGTTGGCAATGTTGAGAATGCCCGTGCTCCGGTCTCGCTCAATATAAGTAATCGTGTAATTGCCATTATTTGGATAGGTATGATTTACTGTAAAGGTTGCAAGAGCAATGTTTCTACCTAGATCGGGCCGAAGGGTGGCTGCGGTAATCGGAATTCTCACCGATGAGCCATCACCAAACAACACTTCACTGCCGGTGCCAAACCGGGTGTTGGAAAGCGTGTTTAAGTAAGCAACAATGGTTATTTTGAACGTCCTTGGACTGGAACAGATTGGTTCAACTTTTATGTCGGCAGCGCGCACATGAGTAGCCTCAGCATAATTTATGAGAAACAACGATACAAATACCAAAAGCGTGATGCGCATATTCACCAGAATCCAGCGATAAAAGTACGGTAAAGGTTTTCAATTTACTGAAATTGAACCGAACTACGGTTTTCAGCTATTAAGAAGTTTGTCCAATTAAAAATGTTTTGGATATGAGGTACAGACTCTCTCTTTTAAAAAGATGATTTCCATCATAGTATTTAACTTGCATCATAAGTATTTTTAACAACATGAAAAGTTGTGTGTTAATAAATAAAAAGAACTGTGAGATATGAAAGATTTAAATGCAATAGGGCTTGATAGTACAAAATCAGAAGAATTGGCAAACCTTTTAAACCAACTTTTGGCTAACTATTCTGTTTTTTATCAGAATACACGTGGTTATCATTGGAATATCAAAGGCGAGAAATTTTTTGAACTTCATCTTAAGTTCGAAGAATTATATAATGACTTGTTCCTTAAAATTGATGAAGTAGCGGAGCGAATTCTTACCCTTGGGTTTACACCTTGTCATAACTATACTGAATACTACAAAGTGTCTGTGATCAAAGAAAGCACCGAAGTTTCAGATGGGTTAAAAGCAGTCAGTAATATTCTGGAGTCGTTTAAAATAATCATTGGCATCCAACGAAACCTGTTGAGTCTATCGGCAGAGGTAGGGGATGAAGGCACCAATGCTTTGATGAGCGACTACATCCGGGCCCAGGAAAAGCTGGTTTGGATGTATTCGGCCTTCCTGAATAAAAAATAGAATTCCTGTTTAGCTTTTTGTAACATTTAGACTTTCGTAAAGTCTTAGTTTCGTATTTTGTCTACATGTTACAAAAAATTAAGAATTCATTTGCCCTGGCGTTTGGGAATATCCGCTCCAATCTCCTGCATACTTTTCTATCTGTACTGGGCATAGTAATTGGCGTGGCTGCGCTGGTATCGATACTTTCTCTTATTGATGGGATGGAACGACTGGCGCGTGAACAAATTTCAAGCACCACCTCGCTGAACGCGATTATGGTACAATCCCAATCACACAAAAGTGTAAATGATGTTCGGATTAAAAGAGATACATTTTATGTGATTGATTACGATCATTTCAAACAACTGACAAGCGTACTCACTAGACCTGCAGAGGGAGTATTCAGAACTTCTTTGGCTGGCGAAGTGGTGTTTGACAATGGTAAACGAATAGGAGCCTATGCATGGACAAGCGCAGCGCCTATACGTTCTGATACTGCTAAATTTACAGGGGCTGTCTACCAGGTTGATGATGTAGATCAGAAGCGTAATGTAGTAGTTGTTAACCAGGCGTTTGTTGCGGCTTCTCTGTTGGATAGCATCACGATTGAACCTGGACAAGTTGTCAATTTTATCGGTAAGGAATTGAAAGTCATCGGCATTGTTCCGGAGCCCAAAGTCAAGGCACCACAAATTTATTTTCCCATTACGCTGCTAACCACAGCCGAACTCTATGCCCATCCACCCATGGTATATATGGATGCAAAAAAGACGGAGGATATTCCTTTATTAAAAGAAGAAATCACGAACTGGCTTGAAAAGAATTATGGCCAGGCGCAGGAAAACTTCACCATTCAGACCAATGATTTTCGTATTGACCAGGCGACAAAAGCGTTCTTGCTCTTCCGGGTAATTATGGGATTGATTGTCGGCATTTCCGTGCTGGTGGGTGGCATTGGCGTGATGAACGTACTCTTGATTTCGGTGACGGAACGAACCGCAGAAATCGGCATCCGTAAAGCAACCGGTGCCAACAGGCGAGATATTGTTTTATTGTTTTTGTCGGAGTCTATAACGGTTTCGGCTTTTGGTAGTTTACTGGGTCTGGTGATTGGCGTTGTAGGTACCATGATTATAATTCCTATTGTCACCGCGATTACCAAAGTGCCTTTTCAGGCAGATTATACTTTGAATACACTTCTTATCATCACCATCGTTTCCTTGCTGGTAGGTATTGTTTTTGGAACCTATCCTGCTATCCGCGCTTCGCGACTTAATCCGGTGGATGCTATTAGGCATGAGTGACCTCATCGTAAATGAATTCAGGTCATTGCGGGCGAGTGCCCACACTTGAAATTTGCTTTGAATTATTAACGAGACCCGCAATCTCGTCAGGGTTTCATAGTAACCAGATCGCGGGTCGCGTTTTGAATAGGGGTAATAATGGGTACGAAATCCGGTTAACTTGCCCGCGATGACATGCGGAAAAAAAAGCTTTGCGATCGGGTAGGGGTTCCCCGCATCACAATTGTCATACGGGCATAACTACATCTTTTATGAAAACCCGTTTTGTATTTACCAGTTTATTGATCGTTTTAGTATCGATAGCGGCCACGGCACAAGAGGTCCGGACTTTATTTGGCCAGGGCCGAACCACCGGAGGCTATGGTGCCCTGTCCAATAAGGTGACCACCATCGGTGGCGAGTTTGCCAACCTCAGTGAAATCTATGGGGGCGTGTTTATCAACCGCAGGTGGATGGTAGGCCTTGCCTTTGCGGGATCGACCAACGATTTGCGTGTGCCTGTGGAGTTTAGCGTTGATCCTTTGCAACCCATGACCTATCAATATGGGCAGGGTGGACTCATGATTGAACGCGTATTTGGATCCAATAAACCCGTGCACCTGGTGGTGAATTTATTTAGTGGCATTGGTTTTACAGCTCAATACAACCGCAACGATTGGCACGACTACAATTATAACTACGACTACCACTCTTCGGTGCATGACGAGAACTGGTTTTATGTGCTGGAGCCCGGAGCCCAATTGGAGTTAAATCTCTTTCGTTGGATGCGCCTGAGTCCGGGAGTTTCCTATCGTCAAACCTATCAAAGCGATGGACTGGGTTTGTCTGATAATAACTTAAGCGATTGGTCGTATAACCTCACCGTTAAGTTTGGTGGCTTTGGCAAACGCACCAAAAGCAGTAGTACAGGCAACACGAACTAATTAAGCGCAAAGTGGTTTATTAGTAGATAACTTTACTGATAAACCACTTTGGCATGAAATGGAATGATGTTTTACAATACGCTACGAAAGGCAACCTGACGCCTCCCACACGAGTTGAAAAAAGTGATGAAGAATGGAAGCGCCTCCTTACCGAAGAAGAATTTTACGTAACCCGCAAGAAGGGAACCGAGCGGGCCTTTAGCGGAGAATATTGTGAAGCGCATGAGGCCGGGCTTTATGCCTGTCGTTGTTGTGGTACGGTGCTCTTCGATTCTAGAACCAAATTTGAGTCGGGTACCGGATGGCCGAGTTTTGTTTCTTCGGTTGAGCCGAACGTAATCAAATACACGAAAGACACCAGCTACGGCATGACTCGCGTGGAAGTAGAGTGCAGTGTGTGCGATGGTCATTTAGGCCATGTATTTCCCGATGGCCCACCCCCCACGGGCCTGAGATTTTGTATTAATTCCGCTTCGATTAAGTTGGTTTAGAAGATTTGCTTCTGGGTTCAGCAAGGCGCTTTAGCGCAGGAATCTTCATGAATTTCTGAATGGTGCGATATTAGAAATCAACAATTGCATATATTCGGATGTTAGCATGCATTACTTTATGGAGTTGATACCATATCAACGACTTACTATAACGACCAGCCTCTCAAAAGAAGAAGTTCTACAGAGAATGAGAGAAAGGGTTGGACCTAAAAGGCGTGAGAATTTGGCTCGGGTGGACCGTAACATATTTTCGGGAGATGTAATTGAAGACTAATTTGACTTGACCTTACACACGGACTACAGAAATTCATGGGCTCCAATGATTACCGGAGTAATTAAGGAGACCAACAATGAAACTGAAATTTATGTGACACTTAAATCAAATTGGTTTGTAATTATTTTCACTACACTATTCATTTCTATTGGACTAATTAAACTAATAATTGAAATTATTACTTTCAAAGATACTCAGGACTTTGACTGGACGACTTTGATATTTATTTTATTTCCCTATGGACTGACTTGGTTTGGTTTTAATTTAGACGCTGACAGATCAATCGATGGACTAGTAAAAATATCAAAGGGTGAGATTAAGTAACGCATGCTAACAGTATGTATGTGCCATTGCGGGGTAAAGTGTTAATTCGTAATTTAGTTTTCAATCAGCGTTCGGTTTCGTGGGACAAACGTTAGCAACCATTTCAATGACTCAGTAATTGAACACAACAACACACTTAAAGACTTGTTATACAAATCCGACACCGGAGAATCTGGAACAGGTAATTAAATATTTTCAAACTATAGGTGGTAAAACTCTTTCTGTCATTTGCAGAAGGCAAAATGCTTTCAAAACTAAATGGACCAAACGAGAGGAGAATCTTAGAAATAGATGCCATGTTCAGAATGCCATACAGTACCTAGAATCTATAAAGTATTGTTATTTGCAAGATCAAATAAAGACAGTAATTGCAGACATTACTCATTATGTCAAAAATTTGGATTCGAAAGAGGATGTTAGTTTCATATTATTAAGCACTAACACATTACCGTCAGCAATTCATTTTGACATTGCAAACAGATTGTTCTTAACTCATCAAATCAGAGATCAAAATCAGAATAATTACGGGACAGACATTTTAACCATTTATTCTTTAAGATTGTCACTAGAAAGTCGCATTAGAGGACTTCTTGGAATAGACTTTGCGACAAACAACGGAAAACCTGTTGGTCTTAATAAATTGATTGAAGTTGCGAAAGAACTAAAATCGGTTAAATACTCAGAGGCCGTGAATTGGTCAGAAATTGAATCGATAAATGAATGGATAAATCATCATATGCACAGACTTCTGAGGCCTCATCCGTGGGTAATTCATCAAGCAATTGAGTCACTAAAATCATTTCTAGATCCTAAAGACCCGGTCTCAATTGATAACCGTACTATATATTCTTTTTATAGTGCGACTTCCGTGGTGAATGAAAAGGAATTGCAAAACGAGATTGAATCGGTTTTAAGGATTAAGTATCCAAAGATTATGATCACATGGAAAGGTAAAAGAGAAATCATGTTGAAATGAAACGGTTGCTAACAAAAATGTTTATGCTAGCTGTGGGTGACCAATTGAAATGTAGTTCAGTTTTATTGTAAAGTATTAACGATTGCTCCTGTCAGTAAAAGATGAACAACCGGATGCCAAATATCTGTGCAAAACAATGCAATATTCATCCTGCATTACGTTCGTTGATACGGTATATCGTTATTATTGAAGCTGATTTCGGCAATAATCCTGTTAGCATAGCGGGTAATTATATGCCCTCGCCCGACCAGGCAATGTTCATCAATCTGTATACCCGGCTTAAATCTAAAAAATCAGGCGAGAACAATTTCAATACCGTTACCTCTTGTACATTGATGGGGGCACAAATTACTCCCTTCAAACTGTTGGTCGAAGAAAGCCATAAAACCGTATCAATTATTTTTCAGCCCGGAGGCCTAAACCGTTTTTTGAATATTCCGATGACAGAAATATTTGACAATGGTTACAGTGCCAGAGAAGTTGTAGGTAGGGAGATAGAAGAACTTTTAGACAAATCTCACGACACGATTTCTTTACACGAATTGGATAGTATTGTACAGGCCTATTTTCTCAGAAAACTATCTCAGATAAAAGAACCGTTACCCATTGATTTTGCCCTGCAACACCTCTTGACAAACTACAATACGAATATGGACAAGATTGCAGAAATATCTTGTATGAGTATTCGTAATTTTGAGCGAAAATGCAAAGAACGATTAGGTATGCCTGCCAAGATGTATGCACGGATAGCCAGATTTCATAAAGCATATAAAATTCTCGAAAGCAGACCAATCATCTCCTGGGCAGATTTGACATATGAAGTAGGATATTACGACCAGACACACTTTATCAAAGATTTTAGGGAATTTGCCAAGCTTACACCTACGCTCGTACACAAAGAATTATCGGACGAACATTTACAGTTTCAGCTGGATTGGGACAAGATTTGATTTTGTCGTTTTTCTACTATCACAGCTTTTTTCTCATAGATAGCTTTGTAGAAATAAAAATGACGAAATATGAGAAAAATAGTTCTGTACGCATCCATTGCGTTTTCAAGCGGATTGTTTTTTACCAACATCTACAATTCCATAGTTAATGCAGCCAACTGGGAAAGCAATATCCCACAATCCATAACCGCAACCCGAGATTTTTTTGTTGTAGCCAATCCGGGGACTTTCTTTCAGTTGATAGACCCAACAAATATGCTTCTGATTGTATTGGCATTGATTTTATTCTGGAAAAAATCTTCTTCCATTCGGTTATTTTTGGGCATTGCTTTACTTTGCTACGTGTCATCAATGATTTTAACCTTTACTTATTTTTATCCCAGAAATGAAGTGATGTTTCTTTCAGAACAACTTCCCGGTACAGAAACACTCAAAAAGGCAGCATCTGAATGGGGAAGAATGAACTGGGTAAGGTCTTTAATATGGCTGACAGGTCTTTTCTGTTCTTTCTTAGCTTTGGACAAAGCCAATTCAAGCACACAAAAACTATCTTAATTACAAAAGAGATTGCACTTGAAAACACTATCCGAAACGAAAAGACTGCGCTAACAATAGCTATTTGGCTGGGTGAAGTGTAAGTATATAGTTTTATCTTCGCTATTACGTTTGGTCACAGTGGACAGATACGTTTTCTAAAGCCAGCCACCGCAATTAGCCAAACGAGCAGCAAGCTTGTTTTGGACAAGAAGATGACCGATATTTAGTTGACTAAAAGATTGAAAGATATGTCAGTATCTGAGCTGAAATTACAGATAATCAACAAAATTACAACCATTGAGGACGAGTTGATACTTGAGGAAATCTATAAATTGGTAGACCTGGAATCTGGAATGGACTCTGTTTATCGGTTGACTGTTGATGAACGTAAGGCAATTGATGTTGGACTAAAGGACATCAAAGAGAATAGAGTTTATTCATCAGAGGCGGCTGACAATATGATCAAGGAATGGCTAAGAAAATAGAATGGACCCTGACTTCAATTCAGGACAGATTTAGAATATATCATTTTTGGATTGACAATAATAAATCGGACTCTTATAGTAATAAATTAGAAATTCTCTTCAACGAAGCAGCCAAATTGATTTCCGAATTTCCAGAGATTGGAACGGAAACAGATTATCCGGATTTAAGAGTGAAGGTTGTTAAGAACTATAAGCTTTTCTAGATAAACCAAATTGACAAAATCCAAATCATTCGAGTTTGGGACAGTCGACAAAATCCCTCCCATTTAGAATTCCCATAAACAAGCCAGCTGCTAACAATAGCTATTTGGCTGGGTGAAGTGTAAGTATATAGTTTTATCTTCGCTATTACGTTTGGTCACAGTGGACAAATACGTTTTCTAAACCCAGCCACCGCAATTAGCTAAACGTTGTTCATAACCTAAAAATAGAACATCGACAATAATGAAAAAACTAAAATTAAGTAAGACGCGATTTATAATTATTTTAATTGTAGCGATTTTCATTTCTAGTTGCGCACAGCAAACAAAGGAAAGGGAACAGAATATTGAAATTGATATTTCAACCCTCGAAAAAGAAATTGAATTACGCCTTCGCGAATACGAAAATCATTTACAAAATGGAGATTCAATTGCCTTGGGAGATATGTATATGATAGATGCTGAAGTTTTACCTTCTACGGTAGGTAGGGAAAATATTATAAAGGTTTTTGGAAGAATGATTCGAGATAGTATTGCTGGCTCAAGTTTTAAAACCACAAAATTATGGGGAAATGACCAATTACTTGTTGAAGAGGGAACAGGAACCTGGTCTCATAAAAACGGAACAGTTGTAGGCCGTGGAAGATATTTATTGGTTTGGAAAAAAGATGACGGAAAATGGAAAATATTACGAGATACCTGGTTCCCTGAAAAGAAAAGATAAGTTAAAAAGCCTATGCACAATAAAACCAACTCCAATCGTACAATCCAAAGAAAATAGTTTGGTTATATTTCGAAATAATCTGATGCATATTCGAACTAACGGCTTATGCTTGAAATAACCATTGAGGCAAGAAAAGCTTCCATTGCCACGGGTATGGAAGTCCGGAGAATATTACCCTTTCGACTTAAGAGAATGGTAGGACCATTCATTTTTATGGATCATGGCGGGCCATTAGCTTCTATGCCTGCTACAGTACAATCACTTGATGTTTTACCACATCCGCATATTGGGTTATCAACGGTAAGTTATTTATTCGATGGCAAGGTGACTCATCGCGATAGTCTGGGTGTAGAGCAGGTAATAGAACCCGGTGAAGTAAACTGGATGACTGCCGGAAAAGGCATTGCTCACTCCGAACGTTTCGAAGATCCTAACGTTTGGTCAGCGAGTGGTTTTGAAATGATTCAAACCTGGGTAGCACTTCCTGAAAAGGCAGAAGAAGCTGATCCTGCTTTTGCCAATTATAAGCGAGACCAACTTCCAGTTTTTACCGACAAAGGAGTATGGATGCGATTAATAGCCGGTAGCGCATTTGGCTTAACGAATGATGTGAAGACCCATTCACCACTTTTTTATATCCATGTAGTGCTGGAAAAGCAAGCTGTTTTAGGGTTACCGAAAGAACATGAAGAGCGTGCCGTTTATGTGGTTAAGGGAAGTATTGAGTTTAGCGGCAGCAAATACAATGCGGGTCAGATGCTCGGATTCAAAAAAAATTCAGAACCAACTTTGCAAGCGCTGGAGCAAACAACATTGATGTTACTGGGTGGAGAACCGTTGGGTGAACGGTTTATCTGGTGGAATTTTGTCTCATCAAGAAAAGAGAGGATTGAACAAGCAAAATCAGATTGGCAGAAGGGCAAAATCATTCTGCCACCCAACGATAACAAGGAATTTATTCCGTTACCGGAAGATCGTTCGCGCCCGGCAGCAAGTCCAGCGCCTGAACCATTTTCGTGATTGCAATCATCTGGAACAGAATGACCATCTTGCAGAAAAATTAAAATCACATTCATTATCATGAGCGAATCAGCTATCCTTTGGACGAGTTTCAGTGTATTTGTGATAGGCATGTTAGCCTTAGACCTGGGTGTGTTTCATCGTAAATCCCACAGTGTTTCAGTGAAGGAAGCACTCACCTGGACTGCCGTTTGGATAACGCTCTCCATGATATTTAATCTTTTTGTTTACTACTACTTTGGCAAGGAGAAGGCGCTTGAATTTTTTACTGCCTATGTGGTAGAAAAATCACTAAGCGTAGACAATATTTTTGTCATGATTATGATCTTCTCTTACTTCAGTGTGCCTGATTCCTATCAACACAAAGTTCTCTTTTGGGGAATTTTCGGAGCGCTGGTCATGCGGGTTATTTTCATCTTTGCGGGCATTGAATTGATTCACAAATTTCATTGGCTGATTTATGTCTTCGGAGGATTTTTGGTGGTGACTGGGGTGCGCATGGTAATTGGCGAAGATAAACCAATAGAGCCTGAGAAAAATCCACTTGTAAAGTTGGTGCGAAGAATGTTTCCCGTAACCGATTCATTCGAAGGCGATAAATTTTTTGTTAAAAGAGATAATAAAATCTGGGCAACACCCTTGTTCATTGTTGTAGTTTTAATTGAAGCAACAGATTTGATCTTCGCAGTAGATTCCATTCCTGCCATTATTGCTATTTCGGATGATACATTTATTGTCTACACGTCCAATGTGTTTGCCATTCTTGGGTTGCGCTCTCTTTATTTCGCACTTTCCGGCATTGAAAAATATTTCAAATACCTCAAGTATGGATTGGCAACAATTCTGGTGTTTGTCGGGGTGAAAATGTGCATCGTTGATTTTTACAAAATTCCTGTAGAGATTTCATTAATCGTGATATGTTTCTTGCTCGCTATTTCTATGATTGCGTCTGTGATCGTAAGGAAGAGAACGGAGACCTGATTACTTAATGCTTGTTAGGCGTAAGAAACAGTTTGCCATAGGAGACAATGAAACGACTTAGGTTCAGGCAAAAAATTCAGCAGCTTGAGAAGCGAAATGGTGGATACTATTTTCTTAAAATTGACTCTAAGACCGTTGATAAATTTGAAAAAAGGCAGGCCACCCGATTAAGATGCAATGTGAATGGTAAACTTGAATTTTCCTGCGGACTAAATCACTTAGGAGATGGCAACTTCTACATCATTCTGGCTACCCGCTATCTTAAGTCATTTGACAAAAAATCTGGAGACATTGTTACCTTTCAGATATATGAAGATCCGAATCCATTGGGTGTTGAGATCCCGGAAGTAGTGACCGCTATAATTAACCAGGACGACCGGCTCAAAGAAATTTATGATAGCCTGAGTGACGGCAAAAAAAGAAGTTTAGTTTTTACAATCGACAAGATCAAAGATATTGACAAGCAGATAAGTAAGGTGACTAATTTTCTGAATGAACAAAGATCACGTTAAGGACAATAGCATTTCCCACTATACATTTGATGCCAAAGTACTCACTACCAAAATACAGTATACAAGGCAATCAGAATACCGATGATGATAAGGGAGCCAAAAATAAATCCTGGATTTACTTTGAAGAGTTTAACGTCTACGTCCATCAGTTTCTTAGGATGGGTTTCGGGTTTTATCCAACTCATGATCACCATGATAAAGATAATTAACCCAAACGTGATGGACATCCGGTCGAGGAATGGATAATCCGGAAACCAACCGGTGGTCCACACCGGAAGAAATTTAAGAATAGCGGAGATTGGAATTGTAAGTAAAGCACCTGTCATGGCTGCTGCTGCCGTAGTTCGTTTCCAGAAAAAGCCCATCAGGAAAATTGCCAGTACACCAGGTGAAATAAAGCCGACATATTCCTGAATAAATTGATAGGCTTGATCCAATGTTTTCAAAGCTGGTGCTACAAAACCTGCAATCCCAATGGAAATGATAACCGCCCATCGTCCAACGCGCACCAGTTTTTTTTCATCAGCATGCTTATCAAAATACTTTCTATAAATATCTAACGAGAAAATAGTAGAGATGCTGTTAGCCTTGCCTGCCAACGAGGCCACCACCGCTGCGGTGAGTGCCGCAAAGGCAACACCCTTCAATCCAGCTGGCAGCAGATTCATAAGCGTAGGGTAGGCGTGATCCGGTTTTAATACTCCCATCTCATCCACCATTTCCGTTTGAAACATTCCCTGCTGATACAACACATACATGGCAATGCCCGGCAATACGGCAATCAATGGAATCATCAGTTTTAAAAATGCAGCAAACAACAATCCTTGCCGTGCCGTTTTTAAATCAGCACCCAGGGCGCGTTGAGTGATGTATTGATTGCAGGCAAAGTAATTGAGGTTGTTGATCCACATACCACCAATTAAAACAGATAGACCAGGCAAATCTTTATAATAGTTGTGATCCTTATCGAGGATCATATGAAAATGACTTTCCGCATTTTCTTTTAATAAGGCGAGTCCTTTCCAGGCATTGCTACCAAAACCAAATTTCTCTGAGAGCAGGGTTAGCGCGAGATAGGAGGTAATCAGTCCACCAATAACTAACACCGCTACCTGTATCACATCCGTATAGCCAATTACCTTCATGCCCCCCAGGGTTACCACGATCGCAAATACACACAATCCGAAAATGCAGAGTTCAAAAGATAAATTGGAAATCGAATTGATGGCGATTGCCCCGAGGTATATAATGGACGTAAGATTGACGAACACATAGACCAACAACCAGAAGATAGCCATTACAGTGCTCACCTTGTCGTTATAACGCTCGGCCAGAAACTGAGGCATGGTATAAATCTTATTCTTCAGATAAAGCGGAATAAAAAATACAGCAACGATAATCAGTGTGGCCGCGGCCATCCATTCATAAGTGGAGATTGCCAAGCCGATAGCAAATCCTGAACCTGACATGCCAATAAAATGCTCGGCTGAAATATTGGAAGCAATGAGGGAGGCCCCAATAGCCCACCAGGTTAAGGAGCCTTCTGCGAGAAAGAATTCGCGCGCAGAGATGGATACAGATCGTTTCTTTTGATAGACATAGTATCCATAGCCAAAGATTACTATAAAGTATCCGAAGAAAACAATATAGTCGGCTGTGTGAAGGGTATTCATCTCAGCCGACTATTTTCATGAGTGTATGTAACGTGTTGTTAAAACTTCAATGTAGGTGGAAGATATTTTGCCACCAGCTCTTCGTAATAAGGTTTTAACTGCTTCCAGTTTGGGGGAGTTGGATTCTTGGAATACAGATCGTAGGGATTAAACACCTTTACCCACTTAAACATTTCCCGATCATGATCATCCAGCAAATGATCATAGGCGTTTTCGCGATGTTGTGAATAGAAAGAATGATACCGTAACATGTATAACCCTTGCTCCGGCAGTCGATCCTTCACCATACTATACACATATTCATCGTGGCCCCACGACATATGCACATTTCGCAAACCACAGTTGGGTGCATACACACCATATTTGGTATTGTATTTTGGATTTGTATAATCTGGATTGTTCACAAAAAATTCAGGATAGACAATTTTATCAGAATAGGCACAACCTACCGGGAACGTATCACCTACAACCGCCCATTGAGGTTCACCAAAAAGACAAAGAACTTTACCCATATCATGCAACAGACCTACCATCACCATCCAATCGGGGTGTCCATCTCTGCGGATGGCTTCGGAGGCTTGAAGCAAATGTTGAAACTGATCGAGGTCCGTGTCTGGGTCGGAATCGTCTACGAGTTGATTTAAAAAATCAAACGCACTCCATACGGGCATTTCTTTTTTGTTGAATGCAAGAAACTCGGCCCGCTTCTGCATCACAAAATCATAAGTCTGATACGTATGATTCAGCCGATAGAATTCACGAACGGTGTCGCGTTGGGGGTCATCGTAATTGCGATATTCTTCGGTTGACTTCGAAGTGGCAATGTTTTCCGGATCGGGATATCTGCGGAGCAGATCATCTTCCCATTCATCCAAACTCTTTAAGGGCACGGCTTCAAACTGATTTTTCATGGTTTGTTTTATGAATTCAACTATGAATTTAGGATTATTTCTTGATTTCTTCCAACGGGTAATTGTGAACGGAACTTTGACAGGATGAAAATGGTCAAACAGGCTCACTACAACTTTTCTGCGATTCAATACATCGTATCTCCAGCTGAGGCCGGAACACTTTTGAAACCAAGGTCTTTTAGCCACTTTTAATTGATAATCCATTTCTATGCTCCGCAATTACCTAAAAATCGCCTTTCGTTCTTTGTGGAGAAGTAAGGCACACTCATTTATTAATGTGTTGGGGTTAAGCCTGGGTATTGTTTGCTGTATACTCATAGCCTTATTCGTAAAAGATGAGTGGACGTTTGATAAATTTCACACCAAAGCTGATCGCATTTACCGGGTATTTGTAAAAGAAGACTGGGGCGAAAATCAGCAGTTCTTCAATACTACAACACCCATGCCTATGGGCCCCGCATTGAAAGACAACCTGCCAGAGGTGGAAGGCTTTGTTCGTTTTGTGAGCATAAACACGATGGTGAAAGTAGGCCAGCAACAATTCAGTGAAGGTGTTGTGCTGGCGGACCGCTCTTTGTTTTCTATGTTTGATTTTGTATTGCTACGCGGTGAGCGTGAGGTTGTATTGAGCGAGCAGCACGATCTTGTAATCACAAAAGAACAAGCCGAAAAATATTTTGGTCAGGCCGATCCGATAGGGCAGGCCATATCCATTCAATTAGGTGAGAGTTTCGAAGAGTTTACCGTTTCAGGTGTAACAGAATTTCCTACCAATTCAAGCATCCGGTTTAACATGGTCATACCTGATCACAACTACAACAAAATATTTTCCGAACGCCAGTTAAATACAGGTTGGTTTAACATTCACCCATCTACCTATGTGCTGCTGCGCGATGGGGCAACCAGACAACAAGTGGAAAGCAAGTTTCCGGATTTGTTTCTGAAATTGCTGGGTGAAGAAGATTATAAGCAAAGCAAGTACGCTCCTGGTTTACAACCGCTTACTTCGATTCATTTAGATACAAGCTATCCGGTAGGAGATGCCCCGATAAGCGATGCTAAGTATTCGTACATTCTGGGGGCAGTGGCAACGCTGATTTTATTTGTGGCGTGTATCAACTTTGTTACGCTTTCCATTGGCCGTTCGATGAAGCGGGCAAGGGAAGTTGGAATTCGTAAGGTGGTGGGGGCAGAACGCAAGCAATTGATCTTTCAATTTATTGGCGAGGCTGTAATCGTTACACTGATTGCTATGTTGATTGGAATTCTGCTTTCCGTGCTTGGCCTTCCGGTATTTAACGATCTTGCCGGGAAGCAATTGGTCTTTTTGTGGAATGGATTCTTTGTCGGGGTAGTTATTTCGCTGATTTCTATTATCGGAATTATGGCGGGCAGTTATCCGGCATTTGTACTATCAGCTTTCAAACCTATTTCTATCTTAAAGGGCTCAGCCCAGGCTGGGAATACGAAGCAAACCATGCGCAAGGTGTTGGTGGGGATCCAATTGGTACTTTCGATCATACTTGTTTCAAGTACATTGATCATGCAACAGCAGCTGAGATTTTTGCAGAATAAAAATCTGGGATTTAACAAAGAACAACTAGCCGTTATTCAACTCAATGTGCCCCGCACGGGTCGACTGCCAGAACGAGTGAAAAAAGGTTTTGAAATGGCTGAGCAATTCAAAACGGAACTCAATAAAGTTAATGGAGTGTTGTCAATAGGCGCGGCCTCGCATGATTTTGGGGATGGCAGTTGGACAGCAGTTGGCTTTACGGATGATCAGGGAGTCTATCGCAACTTCAATATGAATGTGGTAGATGATGCATACATTCCGCTTATGAAAATGGAAATGGTAACAGGCAGGAATTTTACCGATGCGCCAGCTGATCGCAGAGGTATTATCATAAACGAAGCCTTTGCCAGGGAATATGGTTGGACCGAAGTGAACGGAAAGCGAATTCCGGGGAAAGGCTTTGGTGACCATGAAGTGATTGGCATCGTGAAGGATTTTAATTTCACTTCCTTATACACACCCGTTACACCCTTGGTTATGGTACAAGATCCGGTTATTATTCTGGCAGGCTCGGAGAACATTAATTTTCAAAATAATCCGATGCCAAAACTGTTTGTTCGGCTTGCACCCAATGATATGCAGGCTACTTTAAATGAAATTAAATCGGTGTGGGACAAACTGACTAATTCAGAGGAGTTTGATTTTACGTTTGTAGATCAGGCCTTGGATGCCCAGTATCGCAGCGATCAGAATCTCGGTAAAATTATAAGCCTGGCAACGCTGCTGGCAATGATCATTGGTAGTCTGGGCTTGTATGCTTTGGCTTCATTGGCTATGCAAAATCGCACAAAAGAAATCTCAATCCGTAAAGTGATGGGGGCAACTGAACAGTCATTATTGTTATTACTCTCTAAAGACTATGTGCTGCTAATCGGTCTGGCGTTGTTGTTATCAGTACCCATTACGTGGTATATGATGAGTACCTGGCTGCAATCTTTTCAATACCGAATCGATGTTAGTTGGAAAGTATTTGCTCTGGCCGGAGGATTGTCGCTGGTGGTTGCATTAGTCACCATCAGTTATCAGGCAATTAAAACCGCCTGGACTCGCCCGGCTGAAACCCTCAAATACGAGTAGGAAGAAAAACATAGATTTCTTTGACAAAAGTGTAACAAATGTTTAGTTTTCGAGTATATTAGTTTTACAAAGTATATAGATATACTCGAAGCATGAAAAAAGAATACCTCGGAGAATTTGAAGAACTGGTGCTCACCATGGTGGGCATACTGCAGGAAGACGCCTACGGGAACGCGATCGTGAATGAAATAAAAGACAGACTGGGGCGTGAGTCAAATTTAAGTGCCGTGCATGTTACCCTTTACCGCCTTGAAGATAAGGGGTATGTGAAATCGAGTATGGGCGGAGCAACGAATCTTAGGGGCGGCAGAAGAAAAAGAATCTTTACCATTACCAATGCCGGACTTGCCATGCTTAAGTCAATGAAAGAGGCCCGGGTCGATTTATGGAAACTGGTACCCCGTCTTAACTATGATTTGTTATGATTAAATGAATACTATGATTATTGACTAGTATGATAGATGAACGTTACAAATATTCTGAGCTAACCGGAAAAATTATTAGGTGCGCAATGGAAGTGCATAAGTATCTCGGCAATGGATTTCAAGAAGTAATTTATCAACGCGCTCTAGAAATTGAAATGAAAATTCAAGGATTGAGTTTTGCCCGCGAATTCGAAATGCCCATTCATTACAAGGATTATGAAATTGGTTCGAGAAGGGTTGATTTTTTTGTTGAAGACAAAATTATGGTTGAATTAAAAGCTGTTATTAAGCTTGAGGATGTTCATCTCGCACAAGCCATCAATTATTTAGAAGCATATAAAATGGAGGTGAGTCTCCTGATCAATTTTGGTAGTCGCAGTCTTGAATTTAAACGTGTTATGAAGCCAGGATCGATTATTTCATAAAGCATGGAACAGTCTAATCATAGTCCATCGGACAATCAAAGAAATCATAGTTTGGACGGCTGGCTTCGATTCCTTCAGCGATTCTGCCCTTCGGATTTATATGAAAGCATTGAAGGTGATTTGCTGGAACAGTTTGAGTTGGATGTGCAAGCGGTGGGATTAAAAAAAGCCAAACGAAGATTTATCTCGCAGGTAGTAAAGTTTTTACGTCCAGGCATCCTGTTAAGAAATCGGGTTACCATAAATTTAATGAACACCATTATGATCGGAAATTATTTTAAAGTTGCCTCACGCAATATTCAAAAGCGGAAGTTCTATTCGTTTATCAACGCCTTTGGACTTAGTATCGGCCTAGCGTTTTGTATGCTCATCTCCCTTTACATTCAAGATGAAAAGGAGTTTGATCAGTTTCATGCCAACAAAAGTGACATCTACCGTATTGAAGAAAAAAGTTTTGACACGTGGAAACACGATTCCCCTGATCCCTATCGGAAGTCGGCATGGATACAAACCGGTCTTGCACCTACGCTTAAAGAAGAGCTGCCCGAAGTACAGTATGCCACCCGGTATAACCGTGGAGACCGTGGTATTTTCCGGTACGATGATAAAGTGTTTACCGAAGAATTAACGTATGTCGATGCTGATTTCTTCAAAATGTTTTCGTTCACACTAAAGCAAGGAACTGCGGACAGGATTTTTATGGACAAGTCAGAAATTGTTCTAACGCCTGCCATTGTTAAAAAGTATTTTGGTGATGAAGACCCAATCGGAAAAACAATACGCATAGATAATGAAGGCGAGAAGTCATATACCGTAACCGGTGTAATTGAGCCCCCTCCGGCTAACTCCAGTCTTCATTTTGAAATTCTACTCCCGCAAGAAAATAGAATTTACTACGACCGGAATTTAACGAATTGGGGGAATTTCAATACGCCTACGTTTGTTCAGCTTGTTCCTAATGCGGACCTAACCACATTCAAAACAAATCTTGATAAAGTAGTAGAGAAGCACATGAGCAAGCGGTTGGAGGAATGGCGCAAGGAGGCAACAGTTCCTATTCCGGCTGAAGCTAAAATGCTGGAATATACCTTTACGCAATTGCCAGAAGTACATCTGAAGAAAGAAATCAGTTGGGAGAAAGTAAGTGATCCCCAGTACTCTTGGATATTGGGTGGCATAGCCGTGCTGATCATGCTCATTGCCTGCATCAACTATATTTCGTTGTCCCTCACTACTTCGGCTTCGCGCAGAATTGAAGTCGGGGTGCGAAAAGTAGTAGGAGCACAACGAAATCAACTCGTCTATCAGTTTAGTTTTGAATCCCTCATCCTTGCGTTTGCATCCATGATAATTGGTTTTGGGTTGGTTGTTTTATTTTTACCAACCTTCAATGAATACACCAGCAAAGGTATAGAGCTTACTGCCAGTAAAGCGCTGGAGTTAATTTCTATTGGCTTTCTACTAACGACTATGGTGGGTTTGCTGGCTGGAAGTTATCCCTCACTATTTCTTTCGCGCTTTATGCCTGCCCAGGCACTTAAAGGCGGTTTTACCTCACGCTTACAAGCAGGTTTTACGAAGCCGCTGGTTGTGCTTCAGTTTGCATTGTCAGCATTTCTTATTATCAGTTCTGTCATGATGTATCGACAGATGCGTTTTATTACTACGAAAGATTTGGGTTATACGAAAGATCAGGTGCTTGTTATACCTACACAAACAGGTTGGAATGCAGAAGCCGATAAAGTGGTAGCGCAATTTCGTACCCGGGCTCTTGCTGATCCAGCCATACTGTCGGTAGCGGGAGTGAGTTCTTCCTTTAATCAAGGCTATTCCAGGTATGGCTTTAAAATTAAGGATGAACAAAAGTCTGCCTATGTGTTTGCAGCTGATCCCTATTATATTCCTACGCTCGATCTTGAAATTTTACAAGGACGCAATTTTGATGCGGCTATCGCGGCTGACTCCAATACAGTGATTGTAAACGAATCGCTTGTGCGCGATATGAAATGGACCGACCCGCTTAATGAATATTACAATTGGCGGGAAGATACAGTGGGGCAGGGCGCTCGTGTAATTGCAGTAGTGAAAGACTATCACTTCCTTTCGCTGGAGGAAAACTTCGAGCCAATGTTTCTGAGCATGGATAAAACTAATGTGGGATACCTAACCACCATGCTGGTGCGTCTTTCATCAAAGGATATAACAGGTGGTCTGGAGAAAGTAAAGAGTATGTGGAAAGAACTTTATCCCGACAAGCCTTTTGACTATAGCTTTATGGACGAAGATGTAGCGAAGCAATATCAGAGTTATCAGCGATGGATGAGTATCATGGGGCTGGCTACCGGGTTTGCTATTCTTATTTCATGTTTAGGATTATTTGGCCTTGCAGGAATTAATGCACTCAATCGCACCAAAGAAATTGGAATCCGGAAAGTGATGGGTGCCGATCTGCCAGCGATCTTTATTTTATTGAACCGACAATTTATCCTGCTGGCAGCGGTGGCCTTTAGTCTCGCGGCTCCACTTTCGTGGTGGTTTATTACTACCTGGTACTTGAAGGACTTTACCTTTAAAGTGCCTGTAACATGGCAACTATTTGCAATGAGTCTGGGGGCAGGCTTATTAATTGCCTTGTTAACCGTAAGCTATCATGCCATAAAAGCAGCCCTGATTAACCCGGCTGAAACTCTCAAATATGAGTGAGGGAAGATGCCGAGACGAATCTCTGGTTTCTCGCTCCTTGTTGCTGGAAGATCGTGTTAGAACAAATTCTATGCATTAGATTGTGAGCTGTAGTTAGAAACATTGACCCCTACCATATTTAATTAAATATTTTCTAACGGTTAGACTTTTTATCGAATCAATTACTTTGGAGGATAGTAATCTGAACTATGATTGAAAACTTCAACCATACGATTAATCTCTGGCAATCAGAATTGGAACGATACAGTTTTACAGAATTATGTTCAAAGCCTTCGGCTGACGGCTGGTCGCTTGGTCAACTCTGTAAACACCTGATCAATGATGCCAATTTTTATTTGGAACAAATAGAAATCTGTATTAGATCAAACGATCATGAAAATGAAGAAGCTTCACCTGCCGGGAAAGAAATGCTTGCCAACAATGAGTTCCCCAATCAAATAATTGAAGGTGATCCGGCTAATGGTTTTATCCGACAGCCGGAAAGTAAGGAAAAGTTATTGCAGGATTTAGTCTTGTTAAAAGAGCAAATGAATAAGGTAGCTTCAAAGATTACAGAAACCTCCTTTCATGGGAAATCGAAGCATCCAGGATTAAACTATTTCAGTGCAGCCGAGTGGCTTCAATTCGCAGATATGCACTTTCGACATCATCTTCGGCAAAAGAAAAGAATTGATGAATTTCTACACAGGCTCTGATACTCAATTGAAGTTTAGAAGTAAAATTTTATCATGTTTGTTCTACTGACATACTGTTGTCAATCATGTCCAGTTTATTTGTTTGTATAAAAACTGAAAAGTATGAAGCAACCCTTGTTTATTGAGAATACAGTTTTCATTAAGGCACCCCTTACTAAAGTCTGGGATGCGCTTGTTAATCCCATGCAAACCAAAAAGTACATGTTTGGATGCGAAACCGTGTCGAACTGGAAAGTTGGGAGTGAGCTTTTATGGAAGGGTGAATATGAAGGCAAAGAAATGATTTTTGTGAAAGGCACGATTCTGAAGATCGAACCTGAAAAGTTGTTGGCCTATACAACCATTGATCCCAACTCAACCATTGACGATAAAGCTGAAAACTATCTTACCGTAACCTATGAATTGAAAACAGAATCCAGACAAACAATATTGACCGTTACCCAAGGTGATTATTCCCTTGTGGCCGAAGGAGATAGGCGATATCAGGAATCGTATAACGGTGGCGAAGGATGGAATCCGATTTTACAGGAAATAAAAAAGTTAGTAGAGATTGAATCATAAAAAAAAATTTTGGGATTTAATAGGCACCATCCAAGCATGATAAAAAATTAGTGCATGATTTCAATACCAAAAGTGAACTCTATTCATAGAACTTTTGTACCAACTTCTTTAATGCGCTAATATCTAGTCGGCTTTCCGTATTTAGTTTTTGAATCAATTCCGTTTCCGGTGGCACCGATTTACGTAGTTTGTGAATCACGATTCTCTTGTCGTGCCAGGTGCCAATTAAATCCGAACTCGTAACAAAAAAAGAATTTATATCTTTTCGTTTCGATCTGATGGAGGTGAGGTAATAAATTTCTTTGATCAATTTCCTTATCTTATGGAGATCCCGTTGTAGGAAGGTCGGGTGCAGAAGATTCTCTAACTTCATTTTATTCTTCTTTAAAAAATCTTTATAGGTACTGCTTTTTATATTCTCTGCTTTAGGTAAAATATTTGTTTCGGATCTCTTGATTGTCCTGATATAGGTTGAAAGATGATTATTAAAGTTTGAAATAAGATTTAGATCTACAACGATGGGAGTGTTAATGCCTTTGAATTTATCGATCTGTCTTTGAATCACATACGGCTCCCGTATCTTTCCGCAGGCCCTGAATAAGGTGCGAAAAGGTTGATAAGCTTTGTGATCGCGGAAGCTTTTTTTGTTATAATGAAGCAACCGGAACACAGCTTTTATCTTTTTTATTTCGAGCCTAATCTGATGAAACACCTCCGGGCTCTCCAAACTGGGATAGGAGTGAAGGAGTCTCTTTAGCTTTTTAAATCTTCTCTTTGTGTAAGATGTGATGATACCTTTCATACTACTTTAATAACCAGATAGAATGCCAAGGTAAGAATTGAACAGCTGAGTGAGTTATATTAAAGTTCACCCAATAACATGATTTATATCATTTTATATAATATGTTGTTGATGGAATTTGCGATCTCTCCAGGTGAGAATCCCATGAAAACAGCTAGCCTTTATTCGTTAGAAGAATTAACACAAGAGAAAGTATCCCATCAGTTATCTGAAATTGTAAGTGAAATGGTAGATGCGGAGAAACAATTTTCTGCTCAACTCTCGCAACTTCACGACAACTATAAACTAAGCGGCTCAAATTTTATTCATTACCTGGTTTTGCGGAGCAATGAAATCCGCGAGGCCCAGGAATATTTGCACCACATTGGCTTATCGTCATTAACAAATTCGGAAAGCCATACCTTAAGTCAGGTGGTCAATGTGCTGGGATGGCTAAATAAAACTCATCCAGGTAACAACCCGGGTTGTGATTTTGAAACGGCTTCCAAGTTGAGATTGATTCATGCGGAGCAGTTGCTGGGTGTTTTCCCGATCCAGGACCGCCCGCATATTATGGTCACGTTTTCTTCTGAGCTCATGCAAGATCGTATGTTGGTGGAAGAGATGCTCAATGAAGGTATGTCGGTGGCACGCATTAATTGCGCCCATGATAATCCTGAGGTGTGGCTGAACATGATTCAGGTTCTTAAAAAGGCAATTGCAAAAACGGGCAAAAATTGCAAAGTATACATGGACCTGGGAGGACCTAAAATCAGAATCCGATCCATTGAGGCTAAAAGAAAAAAGGAGAGTCTTGAACTTCCTGTTGCCGAAGGGAAGGAGTTGATGTTATTCGCGGTACCAAAACCGATGTCTGAAGGTAAGCGAAGAAAGAGTCGCGATCGGGATGTTTTATATGTTGAACCGGATGAGATTATTTCGATGGTTACACCCGGTGAACATATCTATTTTGATGATGGAAAATTTGAAGCGAAAGTAGTTGAAAAAGCGAAAGACCACGTTGTCGTAAAAATTGTACGCATCTCAACAAAGAAACCTTTTTTGAAACCGCAGAAAGGAATCAACCTTCCGGATTCTGATTTATCAATCCCGGCACTTACGGACGAAGACAAAAGCAATATTCCTTTTATCTGTCAGTATGCCGATTTGGTGGGGTATTCCTTTGTTAGCCATCCCGAAGATGTAGAATCATTGCGAACAGAAATTAATAAAAATGCAACGCATCACAAGCCAGCAATAATTTTAAAGATCGAACGACTGGCCGCGGTACAGAATCTACCTTCGCTCATCATGAACGGAATGAAAGATGAAGCGTTTGGAGTCATGATAGCCCGAGGAGATCTGGCCGTGGAAATCGGATTTGAACGACTCAGTGAAATTCAGGAAGAAATTTTATGGCTTTGTGAAGCTGCCCATGTGCCGGTGATCTGGGCTACGCAGGTGTTGGAAACGTTAAACAAAACCGGCTATGCCACTCGTTCTGAAATTACCGATGCGGCCATGGGTGTCAAATCAGAATGTGTCATGCTCAACAAGGGTAAGTATATTGTTAAAACTATTAAAACTTTAGATGACATTCTTATCCGGCAGTTGGGTCATATAAATAAAAAGCGATACATCATGAGGCCTTTGGGAATTGCGAAGACCTTTATACAAAATCGAGACTGATTGAAGCTTCAAATTGTGTATCTTCGCGTTAATGAATTTTACATTCCTTGTGAGATTACGGAAGTATAGTCTTATCCTTCTTGGAGTAGGATTTTTTAATACGGCAACGGCTCAAACATTCACCTCTTCAAACCTGCCCATTATTGTTATCAACACAACCAATGGACAATCCATCCCGGATGAACCGAAAATTAGTGCGACCATGGGTGTCATCGATAATGGCCCCGGTACCCGAAACAACCTGACTGATGCCTTCAATAATTACAACGGGAAAATAGGTATTGAAATCCGCGGATCTTCCTCTCAGATGTTTCCTAAAAAGCAATATGGCATTGAATTAAGAAATAACCTGGGTGAAGGCATCAATGCTCCTTTACTTGGCATGCCTGCAGAAGAAGACTGGGTTCTCTTTGCACCGTATAATGATAAAAGTCTGATGCGTGATGTGCTGGCTTATAAACTAGGCCGCGACTTAGGTCAATATGCGCCCCGCACTCGGTTTTGTGAAGTAGTATTGAATGGTCAGTATCAGGGAATTTATGTTTTGATTGAAAAAATCAAACGCGATAATAATCGTGTGGATATCAATTCTCTTAATGCCGATGAAAATAGTGGCGATAATCTTACGGGTGGCTATATTATTAAAATAGATAAACTTACCGGCAGCGGTAATGGGGGTTGGTCGTCTTCATTCACACCGCCCGGTCGCAATGGTTCTCAAACAATATTTTTTCAATATGATTATCCCAAAGCGGCAGACATAACAAGCCAGCAACGAAATTACATTCAACAGTTTATCGCAAACTTTGAGGGAACTCTCTCGGGTACCAATTTTACGAACCCTGTAAATGGTTATACGAGCTTTATTGATACTGATTCGTTCATTGATTTTTTTATTGCGAATGAGATAAGTAAAAATGTTGATGGGTATCGCTTAAGTACCTACCTGCACAAAGACAAAGATTCCAATGGCGGCAAATTGAAAATGGGTCCGATCTGGGATTTTAACCTGGGTTTTGGTAACGCAAATTATTGCACACAAGGAAACCCGGAAGGATGGGTGACAAATTTTAATAGCCTGTGTCCACAGGATTTTTGGTTGATTCCATTTTGGTGGAATCGTCTGCAACAGGATGGAGCTTACCGCAGTAAGTTAGCAGCTCGGTGGAAATCATTGCGCGACAATCAATTTCAAACTGACAAAATACTTGCCTACATCGATTCGGTAGCAACAGTTTTAAATGCAGAATCCCAACAACGCAATTTTGTACGTTGGCCAGTATTAGGTCAATATATATGGCCGAATTATTATGTTGGCGCTTCGTTTCAGGCTGAAGTCGATTGGTTAAAAAATTGGGTGGTCAACAGAATGAATTGGTTGGATACAAACATGCCCAAAGTAATCACCGATGTAAAAGAAGTCTCTGAAATTGAAGTATCTGTATATCCTAATCCGTTTCAACAGGAGGTTGAGGTAAAGTATACCATGCAACACTCCGGCACTTTTTCAATTCAGGTATTTGACATAGTGGGCCGCCAGGTAATTTCTGAAAGTGAAAGCCGCGAGCAACCTGGCACGTATCAGTTTAAATTGCCCAAACAAGATTTGCCAGAGGGTGTCTACTATTATAAAGCCAGCACGGGGTCAATACCGATATCCGGCAAGATTATCAAGCGCCAGTAATTCATTCCGTTGATTTAGCCATTAACATAGTTTTCTGGTTAATTACTTCCCGTCAGCTATGATAATTCGATTATTGTGAGCAATTTAATCCCTCAATAATCCATAACCTGACTATGTATAACCGCAGAGATTTTATCAGGCAATCCGCCCTTGCCGGTGCAGGTGTTTTGTTAGCCCCTTCTGTTTTTAGTCTTGGCAAATCACAAATCGAAAAAGTTGTGGTTGGTGTAGTGGGCACCAATAGTCGCGGTCATTACCTCGCTCGCATGTTTGCACAATTACCCAATGTTGAGGTGGGTTACATTTGTGATGTAGATCAAAAGGTACTAGATAAAACTGTTGCAGAAATTGAAAAGCTAACAGGTAAAAAACCGAAAGGCGAAAAAGATGTACGCAAGTTGGTGGAAGCAAAAGACCTGGACGCGCTAGTGATTGCCGCACCCGATCATTGGCATGCTCCGGCTACATTAATGGCGCTTAAAGCTGGCAAGCATGTGTATGTAGAAAAACCTTGTTCGCATAATCCTGCAGAAGGAGAAATGTTAGTGGCTGCAGCCGAAAAATATAAGAAGGTGGTGCAGATGGGTAATCAGCGCAGATCATTTCCGCGCATGATTGAAGCCATGCAGGAATTACATCAGGGAATTATCGGCCGCGTATATTTTGCAAAAGGTTGGTATGCCAATGCCCGCAAGCCTATTGGCATTGGTAACGTGGCACCTGTACCCGCTCATCTTGACTATGAACTCTGGCAAGGACCGGCACCACGCAAACCCTTTAAAGATAATTTGATTCATTACAACTGGCATTGGTTCTGGAACTGGGGCACGGGTGAAGCCTTGAATAATGGGACACATGAAATTGATATGATGCGCTGGGGCCTGGGGGTTGATTATCCAACGAAAGTGGTTTCGGCTGGGGGTCGGTTTGCTTTTAAAGATGATTGGGAAACTCCGGATACACAGACCATCACGTACGAGTTTGCCAACAATACAGCCATGACCTGGGAGGGAAGGAGTTGCAACGATTACGATGAAGCAAGAAGTGGCCGCGGAGTAATTTTTTATGGCGAGAAAGGAACCATGGTTATTCCGGGTGGCGATGATTATAAAGTTTATGAGTTGGGTAGTAAACTAATAAAAGAAGTAAAGACAACCATTCAACAAGCCGATGCCACCAACACCATGGGCATGGGTGAAAAACTGGATAGTTTGCACTTGCAGAATTTTGTAGATGCCATTCGTGGCAAAGTGAAACATAACTCTCCAATCATCGATGGCCATAAGTCTACTCTGTTACCTCAACTAGGTAACATTGCCTACCGGGCCGGCAATACAATTCATTTAGATGCTAGCGGAAAGATCAAAGACAATAAAGCGGCTGCGGCTTTATGGAGTCGCGAATATGAAAAGGGGTGGGAAATGAAACTCTAACATGTTGAATGATGAAACTACTTGGATTACTCATATGCATGGTGCTGATACAACCAGCAACGGCAAGTCCATTTCAAGGCAAAGCGAAATGGACAAAACTTTTTAACGGAAAAGATTTGACCGGCTGGAAACAAGTGAATGGGAAAGCCACCTATGAAGTAGTTGACGGAATGATTGTGGGCTCGTGTGTCAGCGATTCTCCCAATTCATTTCTGGCTACTGCCAAAGAGTATGGGGATTTTATCTTCGAAGTCCAGGTCAAAATCGATGCCGGCATTAACTCAGGCATACAATTTCGCAGTCATCAACGACCCGAAGATGGTCGTGTGTTTGGCTATCAAATGGAAGTAGATCATCGTAAAGAGCGTTCATGGTCGGGAGGAATCTATGATGAAGCAAGACGGGGTTGGATTTATGCTCTTGAACTAAATCCACCAGCACGACAAGCCTATAAGTGGGGTGACTGGAATACCTATCGTATTGAATGTATTGGATCCACCATCCGCACATGGGTGAATAATGTGCCCGCTGTTTACCTGGTGGATGATGCCTCCCTCAGTGGGTTGATTGGGTTACAAGTTCATTCTGTGTATAGCCCCGAAGGTGTTGGGAAAAAAACGTACTGGAAAAATATCCGGATTCAAACTGAAAATCTACAGCCCACACCGATTGATAATATCACCGTGGTAAATCTTGTGCCCAATACGTTATCTGAATTGGAAAAGCAACAGGGGTTTCGATTGTTGTGGGATGGTGCAAGTACGAAAGGATGGCGCGGAGCATTTAAAGATCAGTTTCCTGAAAAAGGTTGGGAAATTAAAGAGGGGGTGCTTTCGGTGTTGCCCTCAGGCGGAGCAGAATCTGCTCATGGCGGAGATATTATTTCGGATGAAAAGTTTGGTGCATTTGAGTTGACCTTTGATTTTAAATTTGCAGAAGGTGCCAACAGTGGAGTTAAATATTTTGTAGATGAAAAATATCTTTCCACGGGTTCAGCCATTGGGTTAGAATATCAGATTCTTGATAACGAACGCCATCCCGATGCCAAAGAAGGTGTGGTAGGCAATCGCACCTTGGGCTCATTATATGATTTGATTCCGGCACTTAAAATTTCTGATATTCCGAGAGTATGGAATGAAGGTCGCATAGTTGTTTATCCCGATAACCGGATTGAACATTGGTTGAATGGCCGCAAGATCGTGGAGTATCAACGCGGAACACCGATCTATAATGCACTCGTAGCGCGCAGCAAGTACAATGTGTGGGACGGTTTTGGTATGGTTGACAAAGGTCATATCTTGTTACAAGATCATGGCGATGCTGTTTCATTCCGCAGTATTAAAATCAGGGAGTTGAAATAATGTCGGAGAAAAAGAACATGCAGCCCATTAAAACCGCTATACTTTCGTATGGCATGTCGGGGGAGGTTTTTCATGCCCCGTTAATTCATGCGCATCCCGGGTTTGAGTTAACCACCGTAGTTCAGCGCAGTAAGAACACCGCTACAGCGCATTATCCATCGTGCAAAATTGTAAGTTCGGTAGATGAAGCTATGGCTGATCCAGCCATTGAGTTGGTTATCGTAAATACTCCCAACGAATTACATTTTCCTCAAACCGTTCAGGCTTTGCAGGCCGGCAAGCATGTAGTGGTAGAGAAACCATTCACCGTTACAATCAAAGAGGCCGATGATTTAATTGGTTTAGCAAAAAAATTAAACAAAACATTAACGGTATTTCAAAGCAGGCGTTGGGATGGCGATTTCCTTACGTTAAAAAAAGTAATCGAAAATAAATGGGTGGGTCGCATCGTAGAATTCGAAGCTCATTATGATCGCTTTCGCAATTACATCGAACCTAATTCATGGAAGGAAGAAACGGGCGTGGGCAAAGGAATTCTTTACAACCTCGGTTCGCATATGCTCGATCAGGTGGTGGTGCTGTTTGGAATGCCCAATGAGGTGGATGCGCGCATTGGCACACAACGCACTGGTGGCCGGGTGGATGACTTTTATGACATTCGCTTAACCTACGAAGGATTGAATGTAATTGTTAAATCGAGTTACCTCGTGCGCGAGCAAGGGCCGCGCTACCAGTTGCATGGCACCGAGGGTTCGTTTATCACCAGCAGCAATGTCGATCCGCAAGAGCAGGCGTTGAAAGAAAAAAAGATTCCGGGGAGTGCAGGGTGGGGTACTTTACCAAAAGAAAACTGGAGCCGGCTTAATACTACTATCAATGGATTGCATGTAGAGTCTACCATCGAAACAATTCCCGGTGATTATCTTGGGTTCTATCAGAATTTATATGAAGTAATTCGCGAAGGCAAAACATTGGCTGTAATGCCAGAACAATCGCGCGATGTGATTAAATTGATTGAAGCCGCCTATGAAAGTAATAAAACAAGAAAAGCAGTAAGAGTTGAAAGCTAAAAGCTTCAAAGTTGAAAGCTTAAAGCAAGAAGATGAAAGATCAAAAGTATTGTATAAAATATCTTATGTCCAAT